>NZ_QOZW01000013.1:0-439285 GCF_008368885.1 Bacillus sp. BPN334
TCTTTTTCAAGGCATATTAACTGTAAGGAGAATCATGAAATGCTACTTCAAATCTTTATTAGGGGAAAGATTTTGAAAAAGCTTAACATACATCTATTTTTACATAAATGTAATATATAGTAAATTGATAATGTTTATACTTACTATTACTAATATTCAATCAAGATAGTTAACACTATTTGTATAGTGTTAACTGATGTTTAGTGTAGTATACATTTAGAAATCTGGTATTAGATTAAAATTGTCAAAAAGCTAATAGATTTATCATTTCAAATTTTAATTAAGACTTAAACGATTTTAATTGAAATTGGTGTGTATTAACTCTTATAAGCTAATGAAAGTAAATAAAATAAACAAAGACCCTGTAAAAAAATACAGGGTCGGATACAGGGTTAAGGGAACGCATAGTTTCTTAAAAACATAATAGCATATATATTTTGTTTAGCTATATGAGGATTTTGACAAAATTAAGAACAAGACAAAAAATCTTTAAGAAAATATATTGGTGGAGATATGATTTGGAAGTGAACTGTTTACCTGTTGATTTAGATGAAAGTTTTGAGCACCGTGATCAATCGGTCTTTGAATTAGAGGTTTAGGTTAGTGAGATAATTAATCTTTCTGAAAAAGAAAAATGTTTTTTTAGATTAAAAGAAGAAAAGACACCTTTTGGGTGTCTTTTCTTTTGATATACAGCTCACATATTGTTGAATTAGATACGAAACCATAATTCGACTATAAAATAAACAACATAAGAAATTTTAACATAATCTGGACTGAACAGAATATGTAATAGTGCATTTTTAGTATTCATTTGGTTTATTGTGGATATAGAACAGCAATATAAATAAAAAAGGGCATGCAGTCGTATCTGCTGCCCTTTTTAGGAGGAATTTAAGACACCAATAGGACACGTATTGGTAAAAAGGCTCAAAAATAGTATATGTAAAAAGAAAAAGTCCTATACCAAAAGTGGACTGAGCTTTATCTTTTTTACTTATTCAAAAATCAAATCCCGCTCTTTTTGAAATCGGTACAGCAAACATATAGTTTGGAATGGAATCAGAAAAAGTATACATGAAAATGGCAGACAACAATTTTGTCGCCTGCCGGTGCCAAGGGACTGAATGAGTTAGTCAATTCCTATAAATTGCTACCCCATTACCAGAAGAGTGAAGCCGCTAGTTCAAACGGCTTAAACCTAGTTTGCCTGATAAAGAAAAAATTATGAGTGAAAATTTTGTTTGCTCTATATGAAAAGATACTTAGATATTCATCAGACAAGGATAATACAGCATACCTTGAATAGGGTGTAGGAACGAATTAAGGAAAAGAATGTGATTAAGGAAGGGACTGAATCAGGAGTGGGAATTTCGGACAGGATTTGGGGAGCCGTGGTTGCCTTGGGCATTGCGACTAATATCGTTGCTTGTATAATGGCAGTATACATTCAAAAAAATGAGTTAATGATAAACTACCTTACAAATATTTTATTTTTAATAATTATAGCGATAACGTATATTAAGATGAAAATTAACAAGTGGGTGGCGTTAGGATTTACGTTAGTTGTAATGGAAAAAGGTATTAAGGCAGGTTATGATTTCTACACACATGATTACTATGGTGTCAGTTGGAGTTTAGCTATCATTGTCTATTGCATATACGAGATGGCTAATTATTATGTTGAAACAAATAATTAGCCCCAAAAATAAGGGTTAGTAGGCGGAATTCTTGTTAAAGTATACAATTTTTTTGAACAATGATATTACGGTCCTGTTTTTTACTTTAAGAGAATAAAAAAAGACGCCATAAGGCGCTCCAAAATTGGGTAAATGAGGTTTTAGCTTTTTAATTTAAAGAAATTATGTATCAGCTCACAATGAAAATATATCATAATATACAATCAAAATAATATACATTAGTACATATCTGAGTTTAACAAAAGTAAGAGGATGCAAATCAAAATAATATAAAAAAGACACTACAAGAGTGTCTTTTTTAGGAAAATACTCTATAATTAACTTTGGGGAAGGTAATGTTAGAGTATATATTTAGCATTATCTTTATATTTGATAAACCATGAAATCAAAAGATTTTGTGGTTTATTTTTTGAACAATAGATATTACATTATTGGCAGTGAGCTATTGATCATTATAAGCATTAGGAGAAAGGGGATTAAAAGTCTAACATCGAATAACAGTTCCGGAATATAGCGTTGCGAAATGATCTCCCATATCCCAAACGGTACTTGCTTGTATATAGCCCTTAAAGCCTTCTGAAGAATAATAGATCTCGTTTGGTATACTTTCTTTAGTTTGGAAATGTGCTTTAGAATATTTTACATAATGGTTTTTAATAACTTTTGATTCTGGAACAATATTGTTTTTTTGTTCCAATGTTTGCCTAGCACTAGAAGGTGGTATGAATTTTTGAGTGTCTTGGTAATTATGATCTAAGGTGTCAGCCTGTACACTGTGTGACGACACAAAGACGCTTAAACTACTTCCCACAATTAATGTTGCAAATGCTAACTTTGAGACTTTCGTTAATCTAATCATTTTATAATCTCCTTTTCATTATTTTGTAAGGTACCTCCTTACACCTCACAGTCTATATCCACTACATAAGGGTGTACATACATATTGATAGACAAAATTCTACAAAATACCTCTTGTTTTTTGATTTGTGTATAATAATTCAATGTTTGATAATTTATTAGAAGTAAAAATGTAGGCCTTATATAAATGAAAATGAATAATTTATGCAGATCTTGTATATAAAATTATTGTTCAAATATTCTAAAATGAGTTGATAAAGATGATGTGGTATTATTAGACAATAATTGATTCGATAGGATGATTTTGAAAAGTGAATTCTCTTTTTGAGTTTTTATCATTTAAAATAACTAAGGAATCAAGTACAAGACCACAATTTAAATAAAAAAAATGAGAAAAATGATACACATTTTTCTCACTTTCATCAATTAGGGTGGCATATACATAAATATGCGTTTAAGAGGATTTTTGGATGAAAAATCCACATACATAGTATAACAAAATATTTAAGACTCTTCGCATGTAATATTGCATATGAAAAGTTGGTAGATATAATAGATAGTCTATTTCTATTATTTAACGGATTTTCCGAAAGAGTTCTCCTGTCTTAAGAGAGTGCTGGGTGATAGATGAGAGAAGAATTTTGGTTTGGCTTAGCCAAAAGAACAATACATATTTTGATATGTAAAGACCCTCCAAATGGAGGGTCTTTACATACACTTATATTAATTTTGTTGTGGTGCACCACCATGATCGCCAACACTATATGAAGGAGCAGGATAATGTCCATGGGTAGCAAGCTGATCTGTTTTAGAAAACTGAGAAACTCCCGCCGTTAGAACTCCAATAAAAGCAATACCTGATAATAATAGGTTGATTTTTTTCATTATTTTAACACTCCTTTTTCAATTGATTTTCTTCTTGCTTGGTAACAAATATGGAAATAGTCACTTACCTTTTGGTGGTTCTCTAGTTGTCTACATTTTGTAGCAAATAATTCAGCGTATTCGACAACAAATTCCCATAATTCTTCTTCCTCAAAGTATAAGATTCCTTCTTGAATGATATTTTCTAATTCTTCCAATGGAATATTTTCGTTTAATCTTTTTAAAATAGAAAAGTGGTGTGTGTATTCTTCGTTATGAATTCCTCTACAGATCTGTAATCCCTTATCAATGAGTTTGCTAGCTGCTAATTGTTCTCCTAATTTATAATGTTCCTTAGCTTGTAGGAAGATAGCCTTGAAGTGTGTAGGGATTTTCTCTGTTACTTCTGAAAGGTGACGAATAGCTAACGTAGACATACTTTGATCAGAATACAGCCATCCCATAGTACTTTTTACGTATAACAAAGAATCTTCTTCCTTATTCTTTTGTAGTAATTCAATTGCACAATGTAGATATTCTTCTGCTTGTTCGTACTGCTTTAAATAGATACAGCAACCTCCTAGCAAACTATTACAAAAGGCTGTTTTTACTTCATAACCTTCATACTTCGAAAAGATTTCTCTCGATTTATTTGCGTATTCGATAGAAGCTAGCATGTTATAGGTATGGTGATAAAAAGTAGCAATTCTATAGTAGAATTCAGCGTGTTCAATTTCATCTGGAATGTCTACTAATATCTTTTCCGCCAGTTTATAATGTTCCTCTGCCTCAGTAAAACTTGATATAAAAGTGGAATGAATGGATTTAAAAAAGTGATAATAGAAGCGTAGAAAATGGTCTGTAGGCATATCATAATCACTAATAGCATCAAAACTATTTTGTTGAATACCGAGGCTATCTGTTAAGACCGTGTAACGAAATTCAAGTAGTGAGTAATAAAGTAACAAATTTTGATCCTGATGTTCTTGATTCGACTCAATGCGTAACTTATTAATTTTTTCATCAATTTTCTTTTTCAGATTAGTAGCTTTTATAACTTGTTGAGATAGCATAGATCGATACCAGTCGTTCAATAGAGAGGTTAACTCTTCATTTCTCTTTAATGAAACACTCATTATATACTCCCCCATCCTATAGAAATATCCTAATCCAATTTAATTGTAACTATCATAGCAAAATAGAAGGGAAAATGAAGTGATTTTACATTTTTTTCAATAATATTCAGAAAACAATCAATTGTTGTCGAATGTGCTTATAATTTAAGTTATTTGTTTGGTAAATGTGATCAATTTAATACGATTAACATTCAGAATAATCAATCATTTTTTATTTTGTATATAAAGAATAAAAGTTTTATATTGTGAAGTATAGAAGGGAGATGCTTATAAATGAAAATACCTTGTTTTATCATGCGTGGAGGAACGTCAAAAGGCTTCTTTTTTTTAGATAAAGATTTGCCTTCCAATCAATCTATTAGAGATGAGATTATTTTAAAAGCATTAGGGGCAGGGAATGCAAGAGGTGTTGATGGAATGCATTAGATCCTTTATCAAATAAAATTGCGATTATTCGGGCGTCTACTACACCAGGGATAGATATCGATTATACTTAGGAATCCCTCACTTCTAAACGAAGTGAAAGTGGGGGTAGTTCAAAATAATGAGAAAGAATCAAAGTTATGATGTATTGAAAGAAAAGAGCGTATTAATTTTCCGAACCAGGGTTAAATGTCAAAGGTTCGAAATAATCTTCTAAACCTTGAAATAACAGGTAAAAATAATAAGCACTCACGTAGAAGTGCTTATTCAAATGCGATTTCTGTTTTACCATCTGATGTGAAGTATCTTATGGTTGTTTTGTCGTATTCTTGCAAGCCACTTTGCGCAACGGCGTCTTTTAACTTTGTTCTCGTTCTGTAGCCGAAATTTTTTCGTAAGCCTTCGTCAGCATTTGACAATGCTGTTTTGTCAACGAAAACATATAAGACATACACGTTATTTTCTTTATTTAATTCAACCGCTGTTACAGTACCACCGAAATATTCTATAATCTCTTTGGTTCTACGTTCAATACTTTTTGTCATTCTTGTCTGCTCATCTTTTGGTTGTTCTGTTTTCACCGTTGTTTGTTGTGTTTTTGGCTGCTCCTTTTGAACCATTTCTTTTTCGCCGCAAGCTGCTAACATTACAACCGATAAACCAACTACGAATACTGATTTCTTCATCATCTAAATCCTCTTAATGCTAATATATAAATATTAGCATACAATGAAATTTCTTGCTGAATATGGAATGAAATGTAATGCTTGTCGTGGGTATGAATTATGTGATGTCACCTATTGTAACAGTTAAAATGTTAGTACTTATCTTTTCTTAATAACATTATATATTTGGCTTCGTGAAAAGCATTTTAATGGATTGTTTTAGCTTAATATAAAAAGAGAACGCATTATTATTTACGTCCTCTTTTTATATATTAGATAAATTTAAGCAGAAACATTTATTTTAATTATGTAGATTCACGAATAATTAAGTTAGTAGGATATTCGATAATTTTACGTTTAATAGATTCATCTGTATTTATATATAGTAGTATCTCGTTAACGGTTCGTTTACTCAGTTTAACAATTGGAATATCAATAGTACTAATTGTTGGGGTTGTAACTGTACAAATTAATTGATTATCATAACCACAAACAGCTAAGTCAGTTGGAATAGAATATCCTTTAATAGTAGCTCCTTTAATGACTCCAGCAGCAACTTGATCATTTCCTGTAAATAATGCAGTAGGTTTATCTTTTAATTTATCTAGCTTCTCAAAAATTCTAAACCCATCATTAATAGTAATTGCATCTCCAAATAGCCATTTTTTATTGAATGGTAATTGTTTTTCTTTTAAGGCATGCAGATAACCTTGTTGGCGTTTTAATTGTGCTTGACTATTAAGAGAATCAAAACAAAAGCCAATTTTTTTATGACCTTTGCTTATTAAATGTTTAACAGCTTTGTATCCAGCTTCAAATTCATCGTAACAAATTACCGGAATAGGTGCATTTTCCTCATACTCATTACAAAGTATTATGGGCCCATATGCTAAATAATGCTCTATATTTTCCCAACTATTTTCTAGGGATGCGAGAATTACACCATCTACAGCCTTATTCTTTAGTAAGGAAAGTAATTCAAGTTCAATTTTTTTCTCATAAAAAGTCTGATAAATTATCAATTTGTAATTATGCTTTAATAATTCTTTAGAAATTTCTCTAGCTAATTTTCCGAAAAAGGGATGATCTATATTGGGAATTGATAGTGCAATGGTTTGTGTCTTATTTATCCTAAGATTCCTTGCAATAGAACTAGGAGTATAGTTGAATTCTTGCATTACTTTTATTATTTTCTCACGTTTTTCTGAATTTACATAAGGATGATTATTTAGAACTCTTGAAACCGTAGCATTTGATACATTACATAATTTAGCTATTTCATTAATTGTTACCATAGAGAAACCCTCCGTAAAAAATATGTTGACATGTAATCGATAACATAAAATATAGTCTACTCATGATTTTCAAAATAATTTCTTAGAGGTGATTTAACGTGAAAACTCTTACTACAATTTCTGGACATAGTAAAGACAATTTAGCTTTATTAAAGTGCCTCCAGGGGGAAACAAAAGAAAAAGAATTTGAAATTAGTAATATATTACCGAATCACAAGATGAAAGAGAAATTATTTAGGGAAAACAAATTGAAAATAGATATTGATATAGAAAAAGATATTTTCAATTATAGCAGAAAAAATATACAGAAAATAGAATTTATGCCAGTTAATCGGTTGATTTCTCAAGATGAGGTTGAAAAAATTATAGGGGTTTTAAAAGATGTTTTACCGACAGGTCAATTCACAAGTGGACCATTTTCAAAAAAACTAGAAGAAGTAATCGGAAGTTATTTAAATAAAAAGTTTGTAATTGCAACAAGTAGTGGCACAGATGCTCTTATGGTGTCATTGTTATCTATTGGTATCCAGCCGGGGGATGAAGTAATTATGCCAGCTAATAGTTTTGCTGCTACTGAAAATGCTGTGTTAGCAGTCGGAGCAAAACCTATATTTGTAGATATAGATCAGAAGAGTTATTGTATTGATCCTTCTAAAATCGAAGAAGCTATCACCCAAAAAACTAAATGCATTTTGCCTGTACATTTGTATGGTAAACAATGTGAAATGAAAAAAATTCGTGAAATCGCGGATATATATCAATTAAGAGTTATTGAAGATGCATGTCAAGCTATTGGTTCTTCAAATCTTGGAGAATATGGAGATATTATTGTTCTTAGTTTTAACCCATATAAGAATTTTGGTGTATGTGGTAAGGCAGGTGCAATAGTTACCGATAATGAAACTCTTGCAATACGTTGCAATCAATATAGTTATCATGGATTTGAAATTGATAAAAAAAATAAAAAGGTATTAGACTTTGGATTCAATTCTAAAATTGATAATTTGCAAGCAGCGATTGGTTTGGAAAGAATTAAGTATTTATCATACAACAATTTAAAAAGAGCGTATTTAGCTCAACGATATATACGTGATTTAAAGGAATTAGAAGATAGAGAATTAATTAAGCTACCTAAGATGACAGAAGATAATGTCTGGCACCTTTTTCCGATTAGAGTTGAAAATGGAAGAAGAGACGAGTTGAAAAATAAATTGTACCAATTGTATAACATTGAAACAGATATTTATTATCCGGTATTATCTCATAAACAAAATACTAAGTGGGTAAAGGAAAATGATTTGCAAAAAAATATATTAAATACAGAGCAAGTTCATAAAGAAATATTACATTTACCTTTACACCCAAACATGATGTTAGAAGAGCAAAATTTCGTTTTGGAGGGATTATTCAATGTCAATAAATAATGAAGTTTTAAAGTCTTTAAATTTTGAAAGACTACCGCAGGTTAAAAAGCCTAAATATGTAGTGTTCTGTGATTTTGATGAAACTTATTATCCTCATAACATGGATGATTCTAAAAGAAGCAATATGAAATTGTTAGAAAAGTATTTGTATGAACACGGAAGTAAAGGGGATTTAGTAATTGGTTGGGTAACGGGAAGTAGTTTAGAATCAATTGTTGAAAAAATGAAAAAGGGTGGTATGCAGTATTTCCCTCATTTTGTGGCGAGTGGATTAGGTACAGAAATAACGTACTTTGATAGTAATGGGACTACTATAGATGATCAAATTTGGGAAGGGAGAATTATAGAGGGTGGTTTTGATTCTTCAAAGATTGAAAGAATTCTTAAATTGCTAGAAATAAAATATGAAATTTTTTTAAGACCTCAGACACAATTAGGAAGTTCTAAGTACAAATTTAATTTTTATTATGAAGAGCAAAATGAATTTATTGATGCAAAGAATTTAGAAAAGATAGAAGAAATCGGAGAAATATTCCAAGTTGGAGTTAATATTAACAAATGTAATCCATTAGCTGGTGATCCAGAAAATTGCTATGATGTAGATTTTATTCCACTTGGAACAGGTAAAGATGAGATAGTGAAATTTATTTTAGACAAGTACGAACTAGATAAAACAAATGCAATAGCTTTTGGAGATAGTGGGAATGATTTAAGAATGCTACAAGCTGTAAGACATGGTTATTTAGTAGAAAATGCAACAGAAGAGGCTAAAAAAATACACTCAATGTTAGCTCAAGGTGAATACTCGATTGGAATTTTAAATACTCTAAAGCACATTATTAATTAAAAGGGGATGTTCATATAATGAATATTGGAATTATAGGTGCAGGAAGTATTGCAAGAGCTCATTCTAGAGCATTATCAACTGTTGATAATTGTAAATTAGTTGGAGTGTATGATGTTAATTATGAGAATGCCGATAAATTGATAGGGGATTTTGGTGGGAAGGTTTTTAATAGCTATGAAGAGTTACTAGAAGTAGTTGAGGGGGTAATAATATCTTCCCCGAATTTTTGTCATAAATCTCAAGCTGTTCAAGCGTTATTAAAAAACAAACATGTGTTATGTGAAAAGCCAATGGCAATCTCTTGTGAAGAAGCAAAATATATGATGACAATAGCAAAAAATACTAATTTAGTCGCTTCAATGGGTTTTAACTATCGCTACTTATCTTATGTAAAGGCTTTAAAACAATTAATTCAAAATGAAGAATTAGGGGATATAGTAGTGATAAGATTGCATTTTAAAAAGAATAGCGCTTTTAGAAGAACTTCGTTTACTTGGCGAGATGATTTTCAAAGTAATAAAACTAGTGGGGCCTTGGGAGATTTGGGGATCCATCTAATAGACTTACTATGGTTTTTGTTCGAGAGTGATTTTAGAGAGGATACCGTTCGTACTAAAATTAAAACAAATGTTAAGGAAAAAGAAAGCAAACCAGTATTTGTTGATGACTATGCTGAGGTGTATGGCCAATTGAAAAATAAGGTTTTTGTTAATATTACAACATCTAAAAGTTCGTTTCTTGACGATTGTGGTTTTAGTATAGAGGTAATAGGTACGAAGAAAGAATATAAGTATTCTTCTAAAGAGCCAAATAAATATGTACTCTTTGATGGATTGGAAAAACATGAAATCCCATTACCATTACCTTTACTAGTCGATCCAGAAAATGAGATTTTTGAATGGTCTGATTCTTTTAGAAGTGAAATTATAGAATGGGCAAAGGCTGCGGAAGGTGGACCTAAAAAGTCTGTAGCAACATTTGAAGATGGATTTCGTTCACAAGTTATATTGGATATGTTTTTTGATAAGAGCAGTAGTAATAAAGAACGATCTGTAGCAACTATTTAGTTTTATGGTAAAAACAGGGGTTTAGAACATTTACTTAAATCCCTGTTTTTATTTTGGATTGGAGTTGAGAAAAGATGCGGTTAATGTTTTATTATGGTTGCTTGTTTTATTTTATTGTAGGAATAATACATGTTTGCATAGGTAGTTTAATTCCTTCATTAATACAATATTATGGAAGAACCCCTGATCAATTAGGTGTTTTAATATTTTTTCAATTCACAGGTTTTTTATTCGGTGTTCTAAGTTCACCCATACTAGTAAGAAAGTATCATTATTTTAAAACTATAACATTAGGTGTTTTAGTAATGTCCATTGTTCTAGGAGGTTTTATATATATTAAAGAATGGGCATATTTAGCCGTTATTTGCTTTGTATTAGGCTATGGAGCAGGTTTGTTAGAAACTACGGTGGGTTCCTTTATTATTTCAGCAGAAAGGAATAGTGCTGCTAAATTTAGCATTCTCGAAGTATGGTTTGGGGTTGGGGCGCTAGGGTTTCCGTTACTAGTTAATTATATTATAAAATTTTATGAATGGTATTTTATTCTTTATGGGATATTACTATTCTTTATTTTTACACTATTTGTTTGGTACATGTTTGGACGTACAAAATTTCTGAATTTTTCTCCTCAAAATAATGAAAAGGGAGGAGCATCCCTTTCCTCATTTACTCTAAAATTTAAAAGTGAAAAGATTACAGTTATATTATTTATTTCACTTTTTGCATTCTTATATGCAGGCATAGAAACTAATCTTGCAAATTTTTTATCTACAATAATGATTCTTACCAATAATGAATTAATCAGTTCAGTAAGTATATCTTGTTTTTGGCTAGCAATAGTTATAGGAAGATTACTTGTAGGTAAGCTAGCCCATAAATTTAATTATTGGACATACATTACATATAGTTGCTTTACATTAGTGATTCTTTTATCTCTATTTCCCTTTGTTCGAGGTACAGGTATGTATTTGTTTATCATCTTTATTATTGGTTTAGTCATAGCGGGTGTTTTTCCAATAACATTAATCCTAGCTTCCCGTATTATGGAAAATAATATTGATCAAGTGACTAGTCTATTTATTGCATCGGCCAGTTTAGGGGGGGCATTAGTATCTTTCCTAATTAGCTGGAGTCTATCATTAAATACTATCACTGTTACTTTTGGGATATTTTCTCTTTTTGCATTTAGTCTAGGTTGTATTATTTTAAAAATGAGGAAAATTTCAACTTACAGTAATGAAAGTACCAAAAAAGTAGAAAGTATGAAAAATTTATAGAAAAAATTTTTCATAATGTGAAAAAGGTAATATTATGTGGAATCTCTAAAAAAATTGATAAAGTTAAAAATTCCGTATTTGGGCTTTGTTTTATATATTGTAATGTGTAATATAGAAATCAGAGTTACTTCAAAAATAAAAATGATATGCAATAGTGAACAGTTTTCAGGTGATTGAATGTCATGATATGAAAAGAATGCCTTGTTGTATATACAATAAGGTGGTAAAGAACATATTTTCATAAGTAATAAAAAGTTATTTTAATTAGCTTTTAAGATTAATCTAAGAGGGGTTTGTTATCGAATGGAGATAAAGATTAGTAAAAAGGATAAGATTGATATCTCTAAAAAATTAAAGTCTTTTTTAGCTGAACAGTATTCACTGGAATTGGGTGAATATATAAGCTATGAGTTACTTGAATTCATAATAAAGGAATTAAATCCACATTTTAATCAAGTTACTATGGATAGGTTAGAAATGTTGTTAAAGAATATAGAAAAAGATATATACAGTTAATAGACTTTAAATGAGAATTGAAAAACTAAAATATCATTTTAGATATCTTAATACTCAGTAAGAATAGAATAAGTAATGCGTTATAAAACACCCATCCAATTTTATTGATTATATAAGGATGGGTGTTTTCTTCATATAGGATGTTATGAAAAAACTGTCGATGCAAGTCTACATTAAAGACTATCCCGCATTTTTGTATGCTATATCATTTTCTATAACTAAAACCTAATGATATATAGACTAATTCCATAAGGGAAGAGTTGGTAAATAATAGAATTGAAACAAAATTAGAAAAAATACATATATAATGGTAGAATATGGTTGGTTAACCTATAGATGAAGAATCCATAAATCTATTATTAAAGGGGGAATTAATTTGGGGAATAGGAACAAAAGAATGAAAAATTATTTTCAAAGGTTAGTAGCTGTAAGTGTTTGTTTTTTGTTAGTTTTTCTGGGGAGCAATTATTCAAAAGCCGAAACTGTTGCACCAATACCATTAAATTCTAAAGATGTAGAAGCATTCACCAATAAAGTAATTCCAGAGAAAATGAAAAAAGAAAACGCAGCTGGTGTAGCTCTTGTCGTTGTAAAAGATAATCAAATTCTATTTCAAAAGGGATTCGGATTTTCCGATAAAGAAAAGAATACTCCCATCGATCCTAAAAAAACAGTTTTTCGATTAGCGTCAATATCAAAAGTTTTTACTGCTAGTGCTGTCATGCAGTTAGTTGAACAAGGAAAAATTGATTTAAATAAAGATATAGTAAATTATATGGGGGGATTAAAGTACCAAAATAACATGGGTGAACCAGTTACAATGGAGCATTTACTTACCCATACAACAGGGTTTGATTACGTAGATCCTAGACCCGAGGACATCCATTATCAAGATAATGATTATACAATGCTTAAAGATTATGTAGAAGATAATATGCCCACAGTAGTGAGAAAGCCAGGAGATACATATACATATGATAATTTTGCTTCTATGCTTCAAGGGTATATTGTTCAAAATCTGACAAACACACCTTTTTATAAATATATGGCCAAAAATATTTTTTACCCTCTAGAAATGCATAATAGTAGTTTTGTTATGACTAATTTTATTAAAGAAAAGTTAGCAACAGGATATGATGCTACAGGTAATGCCATCCCATTTTACCAAACTAGACCAACAGATATGCCACAAGGGAGTATGTTTTCTACAGGGAGTGATGTAGCCAATTTCATGATTGCTCAATTGAATGATGGTAAATTTAAAAATAACCAAATACTACAAAAAGAAACTGTAGAAGATATGCAAAAAACAAAATTTGCTTTACATCCCAAATACCCTAACATGACATACGGATTTGAGTTCTTTTCACCACAAAGTCATAATGGGCAATATGTGTTCGGTAAAGGTGGAAATATACCAGGTTTTTCATCTTTAATGTGGTTAATTCCAGAGCATAAAATTGGAGTTTTTGTTGTTACAAATAAAGATAGTTCAGCACTTCCTGTTGAAGTATTTGATGATTTTATGAATCACTATTTTCCAGATAAAACAAAGCCTGAATATTTAACCCCTAATGAAGAAGAATTAAAGAAATTTGAAGGTGTTTATCGTGATTTGAGATTAAAAAACCTAATGTCACATGTAACCATAAGTGAAGGAAAGTTATATGTAAGTGATAAAGTATATGGTAAACAGGAGCTAAAACAAATAGATCCTTTACTATTTGAGGATGAAAAAGGGAATTATATGGCATTTAAACTTCACAAAGATGGTACTGTGAAAGAAATGATACATTGGAACTCTGGCAGCTCAGCGGCGAAGTTAAGTGAGCCTGAGAGATTTAAAGACGTAGATGAAAATCATCCATATGCTAAGTTTATAGATCCTTTACATCAATACGAGGTATTACAAGCCAATAAGGAGGGGAATTTCTCTCCAGAAACTTCTCTTACACGAGCAGAATTTGCATATTGGTTATCTCAAATTGCTTACTTTACATCACCTTCAAAAAAAGAACCAGTGTTTTCTGATGTGAAAAATCATCCGTATGCACCACATATTCAAAAGTTATATGAATTTGGTATTTTATATGAAAAAGAAGGGAAACAATTCTCTCCAGACCGTGCAATTACTAGACAAGAAGCAGCATGGATTACCTGGCAGTATTTAAAAATGTTAGGAGCGCCATCTGCAGATGCAACATTAAAAGGAGAAACTGATGATTGGGCAATAGAATCCGTGAAAAACATTGTAGGTCATCGTTTAGTAGGGCCTGAGGTTATATATAATGAAGATGGATCAGCAGATTATCTATCAAAACAAAGTATGAAACGACAAGAGGCAGCTGCATTGTTATTTTACGTTTTGTTATCTAGTTAATTTTTTTTGAGGTAAATTTCACAAAAAGAAAAAATCTAAAGAGCTTGAAATAATACACAGAAAAAGAATAGTCTTCGACCAATGATTTATCGTAACAAACAGGATGAATGAGTTATAACCATGCTCCAAATCTTAAGTAGAGCTGGTAATAGAAGGATTTCTTAAATGTTTTGTAATGTAAGGAGCTCCTTTCAGAGGAGCTTTTTTATTTTATTATTAATAATTTCATGTACCGTAATTATTAATAATAAAATAAAAATATTCAACAAGGGGATTCAGTCCAAGCTAGGTCACAGTAATACATTAGTTACCAATAAATAGGATACATAAAAAAATTGTGTTCATCTTTTTTCTTAGGAAAGAAAAATAATGTTAATTTATATAATTGTTTACACAGCAGCTCAATTATTAAAATTACTGACTGCTCACATTATGGAGGGACTGGAAAACAACAAAGACGTTCTCAAATGTATATATAAACTTTAATAACAAAGATAAAAAAGAATAGGGAATCGGAAATGTCGAAAGGATTAAATTGATATTAAAAATTGAAGGTGATACTATAAATTTAAACAATGTTTAAAACGTTGTTTAAATGATAAATTTTAGAGGAGGAGATAAGTTGAGGGGAAATGAAAACATATCTACGAAAGAAAAGATTTTAAATACAACATTAGAGTTAATTAAAGACAAAGGCTTCGAAAGTGTAACAATAAGAAAAATTGCGGCATTGTCAGATACTAATATTGCGCTTATCAATTACCATTTTGGCTCAAAAGAAAAGTTGATTAGTGAAACAATTAAAGTCTTATTAATTAGCTTTCAATACACTTTTTCTATTTTAGATGATATTAAAGTGCCAGCAAAAGAAAGATTAAAAATATTTTTACTTGATTATGTACTAGTAATTCGGCAATACCCCGAGTTAGTTAGGAAAATTATTGCAATGGGAACTACGGTATTTACATCTCAATACGAATATGGAGATTTTTTGAAGAGGCTCGGTTTTAGTAAAGTGAAGAATATTTTGAGTGAAATAACAAATGAAACGGATCAGGAAATTTTAATGATGATGACAGTGCAAATATTCGGATCCATTTTTCTTCCAGCATTAATGATGCCAATTCTTGAATCAGGGGCAGATATAAGAATACTGCCTGTAGAAAAGCAAATTGATTTCCTATTTGAACGCTATTTTTATAAAAATTGAGATAGTGGGTGATAGAGATGATTAGTTTCTTTAGAAAGCATTGGTGTGATGTAGGGTTAGTTATGGCAATTGTTGTCGTAGGTTGTTTGGTCACCAATTTTGGAGAAATGAGTGAAATAAAAGTACTGTTAGCGTTAAGTTTTGTAGCCATTTTAGTGCATCAATTTGAAGAGTATCGTTGGCCAGGTTATTTTGCTGGTCTGTTTAATGTAGTTATATTTAAAAGTGATATACCAAATCGCTATCCATTAAATACACAATCTGCTATGGTAATAAATATTTTGATTGCGTATGTTTTTTATTTACTTCCGGTTTTCTTTCCAAATATTATATGGCTTGGGTTGGCCCCTATTTTAATGGGATTTTTTCAATTCATATGGCATGGTATTTTTGCGAATATAAAAGCTAAAACAATATACAACCCAGGATTAGGTGCGGTTGTATTACTACATGTTCCGATTGGTTATGCATATATGAGATATGTTCTTTTACACAATTTAGCTACAAATTTGGATTGGATATTAGGGATAATCTATTTTCTAGTAGCTACCTATTTTTTAATTATAAAAGGAAATATGTTACTGAAAAGTAAGGAGACAAATTATTATTTTTCTAAAAAGCAATTAGGTCCGTACAATGATGCATTAAAGTGATTCAGAAGGGATTTTGGATGCAGAATAAAGTACAAGTGGATTACAAAAGGTGCGTAGGCGCCTTTTTTTGAAGGAGATTTTTGTATTTTGGGGTATCACTATATCGCAATCAACTTAAGAAATTAATTGTTCACCAAAACGAAAAAAATGAGCCGAATTGTATAAATAACTGTAAAAGGGGCAAATTTTCGTTTTTGGATGTCATAAAATTCTTAAGTTGATGGGCATGTGGCGGTACTCCATATACCACCATTCTAAATCAATTATTTTACTACCTTATTCATAGTTTCTATATATTTATTAAATTCATCATCTTTCATATCACCATCCATCTGTAAAAAGGAAATTCCCTCCGTACATCCAATTCGGAAGATTTAGACCAAGCATAATAAATCCAGCTACAAGCTTTTTTTCATATTTTGTAAAATAAAAAGGAGAAATTCCGCTTATGTGAAGATCATTTGTCTAGTAATGAGCATTTAATAATTATGGTAAGTACAAGCATCATAAGGAGATGTGTGCATGAATAAAGAAAATGAATTTTTGATTGGAGCAGCATTTGATCCGAACTTACTGGGTCCTACATTGCCACCTATCCCGCCTTTTACATTGCCAACAGGACCCACTGGTTCGACTGGGACTACAGGTCCTACTGGTCCGACTGGAATAACAGGACCTACAGGATTCACTGGATCAACCGGAGAAACCGGATTAACGGGACCAACAGGAATTGGAAGTACAGGTCCAACAGGAATCGGAAGTACTGTAGCTTATGGAGCATTGTATGATAGATCTAATACACTTCGTACAGCAAATGTAGGCCAAAAAGTAGTTTTCCAGAATCTTGGTCCATCTTTGGGAACAAATCTAGATTTATTAAATAATAGTATCCAAGTGTTGAGTGGTGGAATATATGAAATTAATATGGATTTAACAGCAAGAGTCTTTAATCGTGATTTAACCCCTGCAAATACAGTTTTAAAATTTAGGTTATATATTAATGACATTACACCTGTTCAAGAAAGTGAATTTGAAGGTACGACATCTATAAGTACAGATGTCCCTGCAAACGTTTTGAATGCGTATACCATCGGGAAAACAGTATTAATTAGATTAAATGCAAATGATTCATTAAGTATTATAATTGATGTTGCACAAGGTGAAGTTTCTTCTTATGGAAATCCATCTTTAGTGGTAACAAGAATTGCAGATTAATATCGGGCGTTAGAGAAAAAATTTTAATAATAAATTGAACGAAGCTGTTCAATAAGAAGTGAAAAAGTTCGCCATTTAATACAATAAGAGCATGTTTTTAATAAACGTTTTTAAAAACATGCTCTTTCAGTTTGTTAATATTTTTGAATCTTGTGGTAGCACGCCATGCCCATCAAGCTGATATTCTTAGACATCTCCATAACGAGAATTCTACCTTTTTACAGTTATTTATAAGAATTCGTCTCATTTTTTTCGTTTTGGGTGACAATTAATTTTTTAAGTTGATGACCATGTGGTGCTACCCCATATAGTAATGTCGATGGGTAATATTAACAAAATATTCATTTAAATCAGATAAAACAAGAGTGTTTTTAACTTATAATAATATTATTACTCCGATGAGTTAAATTGAAAACTAATTTCAGGTAGGAGGAGGATAATGAAGACCAGAGAAAGTTATAAAATTGTTGTAATTGGTGCTGGAACTGCTGGAATATCTTCTACTGCACATTTGTTACGAAATGTACCCCTATTGAAAGAAAGTATTGCAATTATTGATCCATCAAAAAAACATTACTTTCAACCACTATGGAGTTTAGTGGGGGGAGGAATTGTATCAAAGGAAAGTACGATACGTGATCAAGAATTGCTTATTCCAAAAGGGGCAACATGGATCCCTAAAAGTGTTGTTAGGTTGTTTCCAGATGAAAATAAGCTACTTTTAGATGATGGACTGCTGATTGAGTATGAAATTCTTATTGTAGCAGCCGGTATACAAATAAATTGGGACGGCATTAAAGGCTTAAAGGAGTCTATTGGGATTAATGGGGTTTGTAGCAATTACTCTTATAAATATGTTGATTCTACTTGGAGAGAAATTGAAAAATTTAAAGGAGGAAATGCGGTGTTTACCCACCCAAATACTCCTATTAAATGCGGTGGTGCTCCACAAAAGATTATGTATTTAGCAGAAGAGTATTTTTCTAATAGCGGTGTAAGAAACAAAAGTGAAGTAATGTTTTATACCGCGAACGCTAACATATTTCAGGTTCCACGATATGCTAATACATTAGAACAAGTACTTGAAAGAAAGAAAATAATAACAAATTATAATAAAAACTTAGTAGAAATTATCGCTGAGAAGAAAGAGGCAATTTTTGAAGATACGCAAACACTGAAAAGAGAGACAGTACCGTATAGTATGATCCATGTTGTTCCACCTATGGGGCCACCTAATTTTATTAAAGAGAGTGAAATAAGTGATTCTCAGGGCTGGGTAGATATAAACCCTTATACTTTGCAACATGTACAGTATAAGAATATTTTCGGACTTGGAGATTGTACCAATTTACCAACCTCTAAAACTGGAGCGGCAATTCGAAAACAAATACCTGTCTTAAAACAAAATATTATGGACGTACTTAACGGAAGAGACTTGCATGCTAAATATGATGGATATACATCGTGCCCCATTGTTACAGGTTATAAAAGTCTTATACTCGCTGAATTTAACTATGAACATGAGCCTCAAGAAACGTTTCCGTTTAATCAAGCGAAAGAACGATATAGTATGTTTTTACTTAAAAGATATATGTTGCCCTATATGTATTGGAACTTTATGTTGAAAGGGATCCTATAGAAGAATATAGAAAGCGATTACAAGTGTTGAAAAGTAATTTGAAATAACTAATTGGAGGGAATAGCTATGCTTTTAAAATATTTTTATGATGAAAAATTAGCACATGCTTCTTATTTAGTTGGTTGTCAGAAGGAAGGCGTAGCAATTGTAATTGATCCGGGTCGCTATATAGAACAATATATAGAATTTGCTAAGAAAGAGGGGATGGAAGTAATTGCTGCGGCTGAAACTCACATTCATGCAGATTTTCTTTCTGGGTCTAGAGAACTTTCTACTCTTTATCATGCCAATTTATATGTATCTGATGAAGGTGATTGTGATTGGAAATATCAATATCTTAACGAAGGTCGATATTATTTGGTTAGAGAGGGGGCAGAGTTTAAAGTAGGTCATATAAAATTTAATGTAATTCACACACCAGGGCATACACCTGAAAGTATTTCTTTTTTAGTAACTGATACAAGTCAAAATAACTATAAGAATGATAAGCCAATAGGAATATTCACAGGTGATTTTATATTTGTTGGAGATATAGGAAGACCCGATTTATTAGAAACTGCTGTAGGTATGAAAGATACCGCAAAAATAGGAGCGAAAGAATTATTTGATTCTATACAAAAAATAAAAACACTCCCTGATTATTTGCAAATATGGCCATCACATGGTGCAGGAAGCGCATGTGGAAAAGCATTAGGAGCAATTCCCACTTCTACCTTAGGCTATGAAAAGATGTTCAATTGGGCATTTCAGTGTAATGAAGAAAGTGATTTTGTATCGACTTTATTGACGGGACAGCCAGAGCCTCCAAAATATTTTTCATTAATGAAGAATTTAAATCAGTATGGTCCTCCAATTCGTAAGAAGAGAGAAGTTTTTGCTATTAAAACAGTAGAAGAACTTCAAGAAGTTATGAGGAGCGTTCAGCAAATAGTTGATATAAGGGATATAGAGAGTTTTGCTTATGGGCACATCGAGAAATCAATTAACATACCGTATAACAATTCTTTCACAACTTGGTGTGGGTGGTTACTAGAATATAAAACAGAAACTTTAATCATTCTAGATGAGGAAAAGGTTAAAGCGGAGGAGGTTATTAGAGACTTTGAGTCCATTGGCTTAGATAATATTATTGCTTTTGCACCTTCAAAGGTAATTCAAAGATTCCAAAGTTTAGAAATTTATAAGGAAAAAACATCAAATGAATTATATCCGTTAATAAAAGATGGAAGTGTAAAGGTTATCGATGTGCGTAGTAAAAAAGAGTGGGATGAAGGATATCTTTATGATGCAATACATATTGCTTTAGGTAATCTACTTGAACGGCTAGATGATGTACCGAAAAATTGTCCAATAGTTTTACAATGTCGAACGGGGTTACGTTCCGCTATAGCAGCTAGTATTTTACAAAGAGCTGGTATAAAGGAAGTAGTTAATCTAAAGGGAGGATTTCTTGCGTGGAAAAAGTCGGGATTACCATACGAGAATTAATTTTTTTATAAACTAGTTTTTTAATCCTGTAACTAAATAAACGAGATATTATGAAATTATTAAGTCTTATAATATAGATAATATACAGTTAGGGTATAAAAAAGAAATCTAGTTCGATAGCTAGAAATTGCATCGCCTATTTCTAGCTATTGAACTAAAAGTGGGAGATGCTTATTTTATTTAATGAAATATTTTAGAATGAATTAATAACATTAGATTTAATTAATTTATCCAAATGAATCAGTATTTCTCAATAATAACAGCTGTATATTTTATTTACATTTATTGTATGCGAAGCGTATGCTAGATTTAGTTGTAATAAATGGAAGGGAGCTGTATTTTTGAAAAGAAAAGTTTTTTCATCAGTTTTGCTATCGTCACTTTTGTTTTTAGGAATAACTGATTCAGGAGGGGTAGATGCTTCTACGATTACACAAGTAAAATATAACCAAGGCGGGGCAAAGTATATATATACAAATGCACCTGAAGTTGTATACGATAATCCAAATATGGGATCGAACTTTGACGATGGTAAGTATGCTTACTACACAAACGAAAGAATATTAGAAGCAAATCAAGAATATAGTGCTGAATTTTTTAATCGAAATTATACTGGGGCTACATTGAAATTTGGATATGCTATACACAATGAAGATCGTATACCACAAACTATAAGAATTAAAAATAGCGCTGTAAATGCGGCATACCCGGTTAGCCCTGACGGTTCGTGGGACATAATGGGGATTACATCTAGTACTATAGTTAAATATGGAAATAGTAGCAATGATCAAGCTATTACTATTCCAGCAGGTGGCCATGTATTTATATTAGAGAAAGAGGTAGAAGACACTTTTGCAGTTAATGGGAAAATTAAATTCATTCCGAATACAAAATTAACACTACGTCAATTTGTTTCAAAGAAAAAACCAGATGGACAGTTCCCTAGCCCTTCAGCAATCTTTGATTCCATAAAAACACCACAGGTTAAAAATTATAATAAAAATACTTCAACTGCTAATTATAATTACGATGAAAGGTATGCTGTTATTGATAATGCGACAACAAGTAGCTTTTATGTAGGTTTAAAAACAAGTAAAGCCTATCCTCAATCCAGTGTTGGTATTAATGAATACGAAGCACCTCTATGGTATTTAGGAAATTCTAACCCAACTCTTGAAGGGAATTATGGAATTGTTTACGACTTTCAATTTAAAAATGCGGCAGGAAAGAAAATTAGAATTAAACCTGAAATTATTTCAGAAAATGATAAGCCATCTGATCCAGAGAAATTTCCGCCACTAGCATTTTTTTCACAAGTAACTTATTGGACTTCAGGAGCTTGGAAAAGTACTACTAAATTAACCAAACCCGATCAATATCATTATATAACTATTCCAACAGACCAACATGTAAAATTCATTTTACCAAGTGGTAATAATGGTAATAATCTTTTTGAAATCATTGAATAATGATTTGGGATTAAGATTAAATAAGAAGGTGGAGCATATTGCAGATGCCTTTTTTGTCACAATGGTGTAAGAGCATAAAAAATCGTCAGTGGCTGTTTAAAAGCACTGACGATTTTTTTGTATAGTTCATAGTTATACTTAAGTGTTTAAAGTTGTATAAATTTCTTTTGAGTGTAAAATCAAAGGAGCGTCACATATTTAATAGAAATTTGGAACATAATTTATTTTAAAGAGATTCAGGTGGGTTTAACTTAATTGAATCTATCATAACTGTAATATTTTTCGAATTACCTTTGACTGAAAGTTTTATCTTTTCAAGTTGTACTGTTTTTGAAAAATCTTCATGTCCAATTGACTCAATTAATTGATCTAATTCATTAGTCCAGGTAACGTTAGTAGCTTGTATCATCGCTTTAATCGTAGGTTTATCTGCATGGCCATTATACATAATTCCATCAATCATTTTTCCGCCTTCCCTTAACATAACACTTACCCATTTCGCATTTCTATCTAAATCATCTCTTGTTTTTGGATAAAAAAATCTATATGTATTAGATTTTTTTTCTAGCTCAAGATTAAATGGGAGAATTTTGACACCCTGAGTAGATAATGTACTCTTTATATTATTATAGTTCTTCAAATATTCTTCTGCTGTCATATTATTAAATGGAATTTTTTCTTTTTCACCTTCATGCTTTTTTTGAGATGTTTCCATTTTATTTAGAGTATCCTTGTGTTCTGTATCTTTGCAACCTAATAGGCTAGCTGCTAACAGAAAGGTTCCTAGTAGAAGGATTTTTTTTGTCATATGAATCTCTCCTTTAGTAGTATAGAAAAATGCAGAAAGAGTGGGTATCGGTATCCCTAACACTTTCTGCATTTTTCATGTTTAGATACTTATTGTGTTTTTGGTATATCGAAAGAATATTATTTATATGATCTAATTGATTTAAGAAAGAACAGCACAATTAGCCCTGAAATAAATAATAAGACTCCATTTATTAATAAGATTAATGGTGGACCATATATGTCAGCAAAAAATGAGGAAATAGCTAGAGCAATTGGTGATGCTATACTCGTAAGGGAACCAAGTGTTCCAAAGGTTCTACCTTGCAATTCTGGTGATACTTCAACCTTAATAATGACATTGACTAAGAGTGTGCAGAACGAAAAAAGTATTCCCAAGAGTAGAATTAAAGGCACTGCATACAGTACTGATGGAGCAAAAGATATTCCTACAAAGATTGGAGCCAATAAAACCATACTAAGAATTATCCACCAACCACGACGATGTAATTTTTTATCAAAAAAGATGATAATCCCTGCGCCTAACATATAACCTATTGGAATACTGGATTCTATTATTCCAAATTCAATAGGATTTGCTTTCCATACTTTTACAGACATTACCTGGATAAGCATTAAAGAAGCGGTGAAAAATGTAATTAAAGTGGGTGAGAGAATAATAATAGACTTAGCAAATGGATTCTTCCATATATACTTAAAGCCTGCAATAAGGTCTTCATGAAATGAGTTTTTCACATCAGATTTTTTAATAGAATTAGGAAATTTTCCACTTAACAACACTAGAATGGCAGATAGCATAAAAGTAAATGCGTCGACTGAAATAGCGATGCTCCCACCAAAGGCTGCAACGACAATTCCTCCTATAGCTAGCCCTGATATTCGGGAAACGTTATCTGCGACATTTAATACACCAGTTGCTTGTTGAACTTTTTCTTTTCCTACAATATCGATTAAGGAAGCATGGAAGGCGGGAGATTGAAATAGCCCTGCGCAAGAAGTGAGGGCAGTTAAGATAATAATGAGAATAAATGGTGTGCCAGGAAGTGCAATACAAAGTGCAATACCTAGTATCAAAAGACTTCGTATCATATCTGTTATCCACATTAATTTTCTGCGATCGACCCTATCAGCAACAGTACCTGCGATGGAAGAAAATAACATGCTCATAACCATATGAGTTATAGCAATGGTAGACATTAATTTAGCACTACCGGTGGATTGCAGTACCCAGAGATTTAAAGCAATACTGTGAAATGAATTCCCAAACATTGACAAAGTATAACCTGTAAATACAAATGTAAATGTACGATTTTTCCATATTGTCTTTTTAGAAGAAACAGCAAGAGAAGAATCTAATTCGACTTGTTGTTGCATAGTATGGCCACCTCACAAATTTAAGTATTTAATTTTGAAAATTTGCTTACAAACTAAAAGTGGTGAATTTAAGTAATCAAGTTAATTAGAAGGCTAATGAAATAGAATCTTGCTGCATTAGAGTTATATTAATATAAAATATTGTTATTCTGAGGTAATAAAGGCAGTGATGAGATAGATTTAAGTACATAAGTAACTAATATAATCCCTATACATTATTTTTATGAAATCAAATTACATGAAAATAACTACTAATAGCATTATTACATTCGTAGAAGCAAGTCTATAATGTATAGAGAAATTGTTAATGAATATTTAAGGGAGAACATTTTAACTGTACAATAATGTTTTAACTTTTATATAAGATTTTCAAAAATAAAATATTTCTCCAGATTATTTTGAAATTTCCTTACAACTTTTTCCTAGGTTTTTAATATTTGTAAGAACAGAAACTATATTTGTATTTTATAGTTAATTTAGGCATATAAGATTGAAATTAGTAGTATAAATGGTGATTTTATTAAAAATCTAGCATTTATTATAAATACTCCTCTCTTCAGAAAATTTTACCAAATATTTTCAGGTGAATATTACCAAATTAAAAATGTTTTGTCTATATATTTTATTAGTTCTCTATTTTGTAAGCTGATTCAATGAAAATATTTTCTATATTTATCCTCCCTATATAATGACAATTTTTCCCTTACTTCGACATAAATCAAATGGTACAGTTTACAGGACAAATATAGAACCTACTTGTAGACGTTATTTTATATAAAAATTAAAAAAACAGTAGTTACTAGTTAGGAGGGAAAATATATTCTAACTATTTTTCAAATGGTACTTAAGGGTAGGGTGCTGAATGTTTGAAAATAGCTGATTAATACTTCTATAGGATGGAGGTTGTCATTTGAAAGAAAAAGATAGGCTTAAATTTAGTAGGAGTAGTGTGAATTTTTCTAAAGATATAATATATCAAATTGTAACTGACAGATTTCTTAATGGATGTCCATCATATAACCCAAAAGGAGAGTTATACGATGAATCTAGGAGAAATAAAAAGAAATACTTTGGTGGGGATTGGATAGGGATTATTGAAAAATTAAATGCAAATTATTTTACTGAACTAGGTGTGACGTCTCTATGGATATCTCAACCGGTAGAAAATATCTTTACACCAATAAATGATTTGGTAGGAAGTACTTCATATCATGGGTATTGGGCTCGTGATTTTAAAAGAGCAAATCCTTTTTTTGGGACATTTGAAGACTTCCAAACATTAATCAAAACTGCTCATGCAAAAGACATAAAAGTTATTATGGATTTTGCGCCGAATCATACCTCACCTGCATTACACGATGATGCGACCTATGCTGAAAATGGTAGATTATATGATGATGGATTATTACTTGGTGGATACGATAATGATTACAATCATTATTTTCATCATAATGGTGGGACGGATTTTGAAGAATATGAAGATGGAGTTTATCGTAATTTATTTGATCTTGCAGATCTAAATCATCAAAATATCGTTATTGATTTGTATTTTAAAGAAGCTATTAAACTATGGTTAGATCAAGGAATAGATGGCATACGGGTTGATGCAGTGAAACATATGTCATACGGCTGGCAAAAAAGTTGGCTAAATTCAATCTATAATCATAGGCCAGTATTTATTTTTGGTGAATGGTATATAAATCCGAATGAGTATGATCATAGAAATATTAACTTTGCAAATAATAGTGGTATGAGTTTGTTAGATTTTAGTTTTGCTCATAAAGTACGTGAAGTTTTTCGAGATGGAATTGATTCCATTTATGGTTTACACAAAATGATTGAAGAAACATATCAAATTTATAATGATGCGAACAATCTTGTTACTTTTATTGACAATCATGATATGGATCGTTTTCACATGAAGGAACAAAGTAAACGTGGAGTAGAACAATCATTAGTATTTTTATTAACTTCAAGGGGGATCCCTTCTATATACTACGGTACAGAACAGTATATGGTTGGGAATGGAGATCCGAATAATCGTGGTCAAATGGAATCTTTTAATGTAAATACAGACAATTTTAAGATAATACAAGCTTTATCTTCGTTACGTAGATTAAATAATGCACTTCCATATGGAACTACTAAGGAACGGTATATAACAGATGATCTCTATGTATATGAAAGATGCTTTGGCGGTGATGTGGTATTAATAGCTTTGAATCGAAATTTAACAGAAGGGTATGAAATAAAAGGTGTTAAAACAGCACTTCCTTCTAGAAAGTATAAAGATATATTAGAGGGCCTTTTAGATGGTGAGGTAATTACGGTTGAGAATAATAGTATAAATTCATTATGGCTCGGACCAGGATCAGTACATGTTTGGCACCATAAAGGAGTAAATAGTTTACCTTTAATAGGAACTGTGGGACATAAAATGACTACAGTTGGTCAAATAATTTGTATTGATGGATGTGGTTTTACTTCTAAAAAAGGATCTGTATTTTTTGAGGAAGAAGAGGCGGAAGTGATTTCATGGTCACATACTAGTATTCAAGTGAAAATTCCAGTGGTGAACGACGGTAAATATGGAATTACTGTTGTAACAGATAAAGGAACTAGAAGTAATATCTATAAACATGTGGAGGTCTTAAATAAAAAACAAGTTTGTATTCGATTTGTTATTGAAAACGGATATGAAATACCCGAGAGTGAAGTTTTTATAATGGGGAATACATATTCATTAGGGGATATGACCCCTTGCAAAGCAGTAGGGCCATTTTTTAACCAAATCATGTATCAATTTCCTATTGGTTATTTTGATATATGTGTTCCAGCAGATACCCTGCTTGAATTTAAATTTATTAGAAGGGTAAATAAAACACTACATATTGAAGGGGGAGAGAATCATAGATACCAGACACCAAAGTTTGGAACAGGTGAGGTTGTGGTAAAATGGCAAACCGCAGAAAAATCTATCTTGGTTGAGATTTAATGATATGAATCTACTTGCTATTAAAAATATTAATTTATATCCATGAGCTATTTCATTTTGAGGGTTAAATCAGAAATTTATACTAAAGATTTCTAGAGTATAGCTTTGGAGTTTAAAAAATCCGTGTTGAACTGTATGAAGAGAAGTGAAAAATACAATTTTGGAGGTTGCTATGGTACACGCTTCTAAAGTGATTACTATTGAAGATTTTTACTCTGAAACACTAGAAAATAGTAGGAAATTATTTGTATATTTACCACCTGGTTACGAAAAGCATTCACAGGAAAGGTATCCTGTATTATATATGCATGCCGGGCAACGTCTATTTGAGCCTTTAATAAAAAATGATGAATCTTGGAATGTCCACAAGACAGCTGATGAGCTAATTCTTGAAGGGAAAATTCAAAAAATAATAATTGTAGGTATAGCACATAAAAGAATTATAGAGAACAATGAGTTTTGCCATTTTATTTCACCAGATAAACATATAAAATGCTCAGGTTTATTATATGAAAAATTTATAATCAATGAGGTGAAACCTTATATCGATGATAATTTCAGAACAATGTCTGACGCTAAAAATACTGCTTTAATAGGTTCTTCAGCAGGAGGTTTATCAACTTATAATATCGGTTTCCGTAACCCTAAAGTGTTTGGGAAAATAGGGATGATATCTCCATTCTTTGTGAAAGTCGAAGATGACCATTCAGAATTAAAATTATATGAGATGTATAAAGGGAAAAAAGACTTGAAAGTTTGGATGGATATAGGTAGTGCAGAAGGCTTTTTCTTGGTGAAACATGTAAGAGATATTGCAGAAACTTTATTAAAAAATGGTTATAAATATAGAGATAATTTAATTTTTTATCAGGATCCAAATGGTGCTCATTTTGAAAAAGACTGGGGAGATCGTATGCATCTTCCATTAATATATTTCTTTGGAGATATAGGGAATATAGTTAATGTTACCTTAGATGGGCGAGATGAAGTTGGATTAACTGGAATGAAGGTGAAAATTAATCCAATTATGACGTACGATAGTGGCTTTAAAATGAGTGATTTAGATGGTGTGTTTTTAGTCAATAACCCAGATGTATTAGAGGTTATGAATGATGGAACGATTATACCCAAAAAAATAGGAGAAGCCGAAGTCACCTTTGTAACACAAGGTGTAAAGGGAATACCAAAAAAATATAAGGTAATAGAAACATTATCAGAATTTGTAGATGTTTCCGTAACAGTCGAAGTACCTGAAAATACACCAGCTGGTGAACGAATTTATATGAGTGTAGGAATGATACTAGATAGAATAGAAAAAAATCGTTTTGCTGGGAACTTTACAGTGCCTAGGGATCTTGCATGCAAGTTTAAGTTTTCAAGAGGCTTTAGGCTCTTTGAAGTGGATAAATTTGGACAACCTATTCAAAATAGGAAATTTAAAGCTACTAAGGACTTACAGTTAAATTATACTGTCGAGAACTGGATAGGACTATAAAAATTAAAAGTGTGGGGTGAGTGCTGCAGTGAAAATGAAGGAATTAACACCAACCTTTGATGTTCCTTATTATTATTCATGTTATATACCAATTCTTCACGATAAATTAAAAAGTATGGGTAGTATTAGTTACTTGAGCTTAATAGCAAATGAAGAATTATATAGCATACCATCTTACCGTGTGGATACTACCACATCTGCACCTTCTGTAGCTAGATATACACAGTTGTTAGAATATAATCAAACATTTCGCATGGAGAAAAATGTGTATTCTGATTTTGGAAATGGTCTTCAATTTATAAAAGAATGTCTGAATCGTCAAGAAGTTTTTATTGCCTTAGGAAGTACATTTTTTCTACCTTATAGTAATGATTATTTGAATCCAAAATTTATAAAGAGTCATATAGATATCCATACGGATAAGTATGTTACAGACCACTACTTAGCGATTAACAAACTTACAGAAGATAGTGTATTTGTTCAAGATCCTGTCCCTAATAAATATATGGGAGAGATATTACTTGAGGAGTTTCATTCTTTTTGGAAAGGTGGAAGAGGTATACCTGAATTGGTTCAGGCAAAAGGAATAGAAAGAATCTCATCTTACTCCTCAATTAATGTGATTATAGAGACAAAAATAAACCTAGAAAATATTAGAGATATTTTTTTGAGAACATTACAAAAGATATCGAGTGAGTATATTAGAGGTTTAGTTATGAGAAAAAACAATAAGATATATTATTTTGGCAAGACTGCAGCACTTGAACTTAAAGAAAATATAAATACCGATTTTCATAAGCAACGAAACATGTTTCCTTTGTATTTAAAATGTTTATTTGATATGAGATGGAGTAGATATTTTTTATATGACTTACTTATAGATATGAATGATTTATTTAAAGATAAATTTATGCATCTTGCTAGTGACTTAATGGATATAAAGCAATCATGGGAAAGACTGTATAAGATTGCACATATTAAATTATTAAAAAAAGATAGTAACTTAAGTGATCTTGAATCTTTTAATTTGATAATGATGGATGTTATTACTAGAGAGAGTGTATTA
Organism: Bacillus sp. BPN334; assembly: GCF_008368885.1. Taxonomy (NCBI): domain Bacteria; kingdom Bacillati; phylum Bacillota; class Bacilli; order Caryophanales; family Bacillaceae; genus Bacillus; species Bacillus sp. BPN334. The sequence continues at coordinate 29,864 of NZ_QOZW01000013.1, forward strand.
CACGAGAATATTTTATTTCTTCTGCAACATAATTATAGTCTCCAGTCTTGATAGAGAAGAGATAATTGAGAAGTAAAGTAAGGGAACTACTATGTGTATACTTATGTATCTTAGTAGTAGATGAAAACGTGTATCTAGTGTTCATGTTAAACACTTCTACAGGTGTTGGAAGGAAATCTTCATAGTAAAAAATGATTTATAAAAAGGAGTGCATTTACTTGGAAAATACTAATAAAGAAAAGATTATTCAAATCGTATTGTGCTGTGTTGAAGAAGTGAATGAAAATCTTGAAAATAAAATTGATCTTGAAAAAGGCTTGAAAGCACATCTTTATGATTGGGAAGGGTATTTAGATTCGCTGGGACTGGTATCTTTGCTGGTAAGTATTGAACAAGGCTTAGAAGATGAATTGGGTTTATCCGTTGATTTGGTTAATTTAGATACAATGTCACAACATAATAGCCCATTTAAAACAATAGATACATTAGTTGCGTATATCATACAATCCCAGGAAACATTAAAATCACTAACATAGCAAAATAATAAAGGATAAAACTTAAAAGGAGGTTGGGTATGCATATTGATTTTTTATTAGAAAGGTTTGAACTGAACAAAGAATGCGAAGCTATTGTTTGGGAGGATAAAACTTACACGTATGAGTGGTTACTAAATCAAACAAAGATTTATACTAGGGAGTTAAATGAAAATAGAAAGATGGAGTATAAAATAGTCTCTTTAGAAGCGGACTATTCTCCATATTCCATAGCAATGTTTTTAGCACTTATTGAATTAGGATGTACAGTAGTACCAATCTTAAATTCCTTGGTTGACAGCAAGAAGAAAGAATACTATGAAATAGTTGAATTAGAAAAAGTAATTAAAGTTGAAAGTGGATGTTTTGAAATCATTAATATGCAAAGAGATTACATTCAAAATGAATTATTATTACAACTGAAAAAGTTAAAACATCCAGGATTAGTATTGTTTTCATCTGGCACAACTGGACGCAGTAAAGCAATTGTACATGACTTTACGTTACTTCAAAAGAAGTACAGCGTTGCAAGAAGTGCAAAGCGGGTTATACCATTTATGTTATTTGATCATATTGGAGGAGTTAATACGCTCTTCCAAATTCTTTCTAGCCTAGGGTGTTTGGTAATTATAGATGATCGTACCCCTAATCAAGTATGTAATATGATTGAGAAACATCAAGTGCAAGCTTTACCCGCATCACCAACTTTTATAAATTTACTTATACTGAGTGAAGTTTATAAAAAGTATAAATTAAATAGTTTGCAGACTATTTCTTATGGATCAGAAGTTATGCCGGAGGCTACATTAAATAAAATAAACGAAATTTTCCCTCACATTAAAATTATACAAATGTATGGCTTGTCAGAATTGGGGGTTTTATATTCACAATCTAAATCGAATGATTCTTTGTGGATCAAACTAAGCGATGGGAATATTGAGACAAGAGTTGTGGATGGAATGTTGCAGGTTAAATCAGTGTCTACGATGATTGGTTATATTAATGCTCCAAGCCCATTTACCATAGATGGCTGGCTTATGACAGGCGATATGGTGGAAGTAGACGGAGATTATATTAAAATCTTAGGAAGAAAATCAGAGCTTATAAATATTGGCGGAGAAAAAGTATTTCCAGCTGAAGTTGAAAATGTAATACAGCTAATGAGTGGAGTAGAAGAGGTCGCCGTAGTTGGTGAAAAAAATGTAATCACGGGGCAAATGGTTAAGGCTGTTGTTAAATTGAATACGAATGAAACTGTAAGTGAATTTAGAAAGCGATTGAGAGAGTTCTGTAAAGATAAACTACCAGTATATAAGATTCCACAGAAAGTGGTTCTAACAACTGAGAAAATGCATACAGATAGGTTTAAAAAAAACAAGAAAGTATTTATGTAATTATAGTTTTTATAATAGGGAGAGGTCGCCTTAGATTAAAATACAAATAAAAAAGTACTTCTATTTAAGTTCTTTTAATTTAGGAAATAGATTGGCCTGACTTACGTCTGGGATATGTTATCTTATCCTTTTTCGAATTGGCTTGTTTTTAATTTAATTACAAGTTTCGCATAAATAAGCTTCTCCTTAACACAAATAATGAAGTGTTGGGGAGAAGCTTTATTTTTGTTAGTGTACTTATAAAGTTTGCTGTTGTTTAGTTTTATGATTTAGTAGTAATTTATCTAAGGAAATAGATTGGATGTTAGTTAGTACAAAAATAAAGATACAGCTAATAATAACTCAAATTCAAACCCTCCTATAAATCCTTTATTGAATTTTATGGTAATAATCGGTCCAGCCAAAAGTATAGAAAATAAGGTTGAAATGCATTGGTTTTTATTTTCCAACTTTTGGTTTAATGAAATAAGGTTCGACTTCTCCATTTTGTATTTGAATATCCTGAATTGCTGTATTATTAATAGAACCTTTAATGGATCCAAATGTTTTATTTAGGATTAGAGTTAATTCAGACTTTCTAGGGGATATTAGTAGAATAAAGAATACCATTAACTAGTTTACTCTATATCTCTGTTTAAATTTTAACTATGATGATTCAAAATCAAATAATCTTTATGCTTTAGATACACAACATGGTAGATTTGAAATACTTAATAAAAAAGGAAAACACCAGGGAGAAGTAGACTTCAATTTAAACTCAACAAAACCTGCGGACAAATCTGGGGACATGGTTTGAAAATGGGTTAAGAAAGGATTCATTTATGAATGAATTAGTAAAAAAAGCAATACAATATTTTACCACAAAAGAAATGGAATAGGGTCAAAAACCATTTGTAAAAATGAATGGATCCACTTTAATTGGCGGAAAACCAATCGTTGGTTGGTATCATAAGTGAAATGTAGATTTGAAATAAAATTGTACCACTTATAAAAAATATGATGTTTTGAATAAAGTTGTCATGTTTATATAAAAAATTTTATAGATAAGTTTAAAAAAAGAGTGAAACTTGTCTCATAATGAAAAGAATACTTATCTTATTGAGATAAGAGGAAAATTTTGTAGCTATATTTTAAAATCTGCATTTGAATGAAACTAAACTGAATGTTTACCTAAAGAAAGTACAATAAAAAAACCTTGGATGCAAAAGAACTAAAGGAAACACTCTCTATCGACATCACGCACTATTAAGTTTTGAGTACAACACAAGCTATTTAGTCTTAAGGGGTTAAAGTTAACTGTTTTTATTAAAGTGTATTTACATGATAGCTATAGCCTATAAGCAACCATATAATCAATATAATATGTATAGGTGAATGTATCTGAAACTAAAAGATATTCATACTGATGAAAGGGAATGATGCATTTTATTGAATTAACATAAGAGTATTATAAAAAAAGTAAAAAAGTAAAGACCTTATAACTTCGCACGAAATATCAATTTTACGAACAATAAAATGTATTAATAAAACTCTAATACAGTATTTAGGAATTTCGAGCTCATTAGCATGAATCTCCCTATATTGGCATGTGTCCATATAATTCATATTTTATATAGAAATTATCAAATACTAAATTACTCATTGCAAAATTTTTATAGTAAATTACATTTAAATTTATAAAAGTTTTTCTTATGTTGATCTATTTAACTCCTTATAATCATGATTAAATTAACCAATTCGTATTTAATAACAACTGTTAAAAATTTTTCGTGTATTCATTTTGTATGAATTTATATATGAAAATTGTTTTATTTTGTACACCTGTGAATGTGATTTTTATAGCTTAATACAGATTTATCACACGCATATCTATAATTTTATTAGAATGACTACACTATCCTTATTTAATTTTGAGTATATTTTAGTAACCCATAATTTAATTATGTAAATAAGTCTGTGTAAAAATTGAATTTAACGCGAACTTGTGTTCGTAACTTTTTTCTGTTATAGTATTTATGAGGTGATTTTTATGGATTACAGCAAGCAACGTCAAAAATCCGTACATCGTAAAAAATTATACGAAAATTTAAATGAAATGCCCTTTTACATAGAAGAATTTGTGGAGTATAAAGAATTGCATGATGCCTCTCCCTCCACCCTACTGAATTATGTATATGATTTTAGAGTCTTCTTTAATTGGCTATTATCTGAACAAATTATTGAATTTAAGCCCATTAAAGACGTATCTTTCTCTGATTTGGAGAATTTAAAGAAAAAAGATGTCGAGAACTTTATGAGGTTTCTAAAACTACAACAAAACATGCAGAATTCCTCTGTTAACAGAAAAATTTCGGCCTTAAAATCTTTATTTAAGTACCTCACCTCCCTATCAGAGAATGAAGATGGAGAATGCTATTTTTATAGAAATGTAATGGCTAAAATTGAAATACATAAAGATAAAGAAACATTAAATGCTCGTGCAAAACGTATGAGGTCTAAAATATTCCATAATGATGATGATCAAGAATTTCTGGATTATGTTAAGTACGAACATGAAAAATCTTTAACAAAACATCAGTTATTCTATTTCTTAAGAGATAAGGAGCGTGATGTAGCTATTCTTTCCCTCTTTCTTGGTAGTGGTATTCGTGTAAGTGAATTGGCCGATCTCCGCATGGAAGATATAAACTTAAAAGAAAGACTAATTGATGTAATCCGAAAGGGAAACAAAGAAGATTCCGTTTGGATTACCCCCATTGCATTAAATGATATTGAAAAATATATAGAAACTAGAGATAACAAATACGCTCCAGGGAAAGAATTAAAGAATGTGTTTCTATCAAAGTATAAACATACTGCACAGCCTCTTTCAGTTAGGGCTATTCAGGATATAGTAGAAAAATATACTAAGGCTTATGGAAAAAGAATGTCTCCTCATAAATTACGACATACATTGGCAAATAAGTTATATATGGAAGAAAAAGACTCGTTACAAGTGATGCAGCAGCTTGGGCATACCAGTCAAGATACAGCTCTGTTATATACTCAACTTGGAGAAACAACTATTAAAGATAGTTTAGGAAGAATAGGAAAAAATAAAGAATAAGGTTTTAGCAATTTTGTATTGCTGAACTCTTATTCTTTTTCTTACCCCCAAAAAAGGGTTTACATATTATATATATTTAGCTTGAAATGTAGTTTTATTGTATAAAAAATACATAATATAAATTTTACATTAATTGGTTTATAAAAACACTTCATATTTACATTTGCTTCTTATTACTATTTAATGAGATATAATATTTGTATCAAACTTATCGAATGTTTCGGAATTTACTTTTTCTCCATCTATCGTCATATTTATTTTCTGTTTCGGATTTGCTGTTACCACCCAAGCATTTGGTAAATAACGATCTTCATGTGATAATGTAGAAGGTGAATTTATAACCCTGCCTCCTAAATATATAGTAGCAGAGGATCCTCCATCCATTGCCATTGCATTTATTGCTCCTTTTTCATATAGAATATCTTGACACTCTTTTAACGTAGCTCCTATGCTATGTGTTTGTCTACCATCTATTACTAGAAACATAATTGTACCATCTTCTTTTTGGGCCATAATACTTCGCGGAGCAGAACCCCAACCACCGTCTCCTTCTGTAATCATTTTTTCACCATTTACAATTAACTGTGGCATAAATCCTGCTGCTGAAACGACTTGTTTATCCAAAAGTTGTCGGGTAGAATAATTTCCTGTTATCATATGCCCAAACTTTGTTAAACCCGTAATAATTGTAGGGGTATTAATATCCATATTCGTATCAATAGCTTTCCCATTTTCTATTACTATTCCAGTTGCAACATTTCCTCCACCCCTTCCTGTTTCATCAGCAAATCCACTTGCATTCACAGCAACAAGTGCATGATTACGTTTTGCCATTACACTAATTTTTTCTCCCCTGTTAGCACCCTGTGTTCCTTGATGGCTAACAAGTTTAACATTGAAAGGATTACTAATAGTGACTAACTTTCCTTCGAATAGAAAGCGACTATCTTTATTACTTTTAATTGTTTCTACATCAATTTCTAATGGCTGACTTTTTAATTCTTCTAATCTTTTTCCTACTATTTTTTTATAAATATGCTCATCACTGTTTGACCATTTCGGATGATTAATTCTATCTTGCAGTTTATCTAGTTCCTTTTGGGATAGGAGTGTATATTTCGCATATTGTGGATGCTGAGAAGTTAGTATACTCCCAGCGATTGTTATACGAAGCTCTCGGCCATAGCTAGTACCAAATAATATTCCTATGCCAATAATCATTAAAATAGAAAATAGAAGCAAGATTCTTTTGAAGATTTTTCTTAGATGTTTCATAGTTTTATCCTCCAGCATTCATTACATTCAATAAATCCATTAAAATATTATTTATCTAAAGACAAAAGTGCTTGATTTTCTCATTACTAAATTTCCCACTATATTTTAGTAATCAAGGCAAAATACTTATTCCGCATTTGTTTTTTTTCAGTGTATATTTACAAATGTAATAACGTTTTTGCAACCATGAAATAAATTACTAATCCTGTTCCGTCAACAAATGTTGTAATAAATGGACCTGAAACAACTGCAGGATCCAGTTTTAATTTTCTTAGAATTAAAGGTAAAACAGCTGCAACAAGAGAGGCCCAAATAACAATAAATAATAAAGTGATTGCTACAACTTGTGCAACTTCTGTTCCAACACCTAACATATAAGCACGAGTGAGTCCAGCTACCGCAAGTGCAAGTCCAAGAAGCATACCAATTGCAAGTTCCTTTTTCATTACACGGAAAATGTCTTTAAATTTCACCTCTCCAATACCAATTGCACGAGTAATTGTTGCTACAACCTGTGTTCCTGTATTCCCTCCAGTACCTACTAATAATGGAACAAAGAAAGCAAGGGCAACTACAGTTTCAATTTCGTCTTCAAAATACTTTAATACTGTACCTGTATATGCCTCAGCAACAAAAAGAAGTAATAACCATGGTAGACGTTTTAAGAAAATGCTCCAAATGCTAGCTTCAAAGTAAGATTGATTTAATGGTTCACTTCCGCCTAACTTTTGAATATCTTCTGTAGCTTCTGCTTCCATAACATTCATTACGTCATCAAATGTTATAATACCAATCATTTTATTATTTGCTGTTGTGACAGGTATTGCTGCTAAATTATAATTCAGTAGCTTTTTTACAACTTCTTGCTGATTAATTTCAGCTTGTACTGAAATTACCTCTTGAATCATGATAGTAGATAATATCTCTTCATCTGGTGCTAGTAATAACTCATGTATGGAAACGATTCCCTTAAGATAACCGTGATTATCAAGAACATAACTATAAGATATTGATTCTACATTTTTAGAATGTTCCCTAATGTACTTCAATGTCATTTTTACTGACCAATTTCCTCTAACTGCAACAAAATCACTTGTTACAAGACTTCCCGCCGTTTCAGGTTTGAAAGTCATCAATTTTTTCACGTTATGTTTTGTAATTTTATCTAGATACGCCATTAATTTAGCCTGTTTTTCCGGATGAACCGCTAGAAGTAAATCTACTAATTCATCAATCGGTTGTAAATTCAGCAACTTTTTGGCTTTATTTTCAGATAAGTGAATTAAGATATTATATTTTTCTTCTGCACTCATATATTGAAAAATTTTAGAGCTTTTTAATACAGGTATTGTATTTAGCAATATGACTTGATCTTCAATTGAAAACTGTTTTACTTCTTGTGCAATATCATACGATGGATGACGTAAAACTTTCTCTGTATCCAAGTTATTTTTGGTTATAAGTAATTCCTTTAATAATTTCTTCATGTTAACTCCTCCTCATATTGCTAAGGGAGACTCTAGAGTTTCATGAGTGGTTTTGTTTTATTTTATCTGTCTTAAATTTTTTATTAAAGCAATAATAGTTACATTGCAATCAATTCATTAGTTAGAATTACCTCCTTTTTGAATATAGACAAGATAAAAACAAATAAAATTAAACAGAAAAACCTTTACTCAAAAAGGAGTAAAGGTTTTTTCACAATACAAATAAATGATTATTAAGACCGCCCTGCCAAAATCACAGAGGTGCCTTTCTATCAAATCGTATACCACTCCCTCGTTGAGTTTTAGCACTGTATAGCATAGGTTTTTATAACCAGCTACATTAAGAAGGGCCTTAATCCGACCGTTCCTGTTGACCCATTGGCGTCTCTCGACATTTTTGGGCAGCAGCGTTTCTCTATACAGGAGCCTCACCTAACAAAGATTATTGAATTACTTCAAAATTTAAACCAGAATTTAATATTTGTCAACTCACTTTCAATTCTATTCTTAAAAACTTTTTTATAGAAAATGAAAATATATCTATCACAAATTTAAAATTGCACTAAAAAACATAGAATTCATTCGAAGAAACGTTAAAAAACATATGAAATTTCGTATATGAAACTTATTGTTTATAATCAATCTTTAACTTTATAGCAAAAGATAAATGATTAGTCATTCTGTACTTTAAAAGAACATTCTTAAAAAAATCTTCTTTTATGATTAAAATCTTCTTTACTGTTTATCAAATTTATATGGTTAAACTACTTAATCAAACTATATACTACAAGTCGAAAATATGTACTTATACGGAATGATTACATACATTTTCTCACATCATTTCTCAAAGGATTATAAAGCAATAAAACATATAAAATTAGCAATACGGTTACTTGACAAGAAAAAAATATATATTTATGCTTGCTACACGAAACAAATACATAAAATTTATATTGCTTAACCTGTTAGGTGAGGCTCCTATGCAAACACAGGCTATTGCCCAAAAATGTCGAAAGACGCCAATGGGTAGAACAGGAATTGTCGGATTAAGGCTCTTCTTAAGATAGCTAAGTGATGAATTTTCATTACTTTACGTTGTATAGTGCCAAAGCTCTACTAGGGGGAAAAAGCCTTATTTAGTCATGCCATTTTGAATCCCCCTAGTTATATACTAGGGGGATTTTTGCGTAAGAAAACAGGGTGTAAGCGATAGAATCTGCCTAAACAAAAATCCTGTTAAGTAATTGACGAGAAAAAGGTTTAATGGATTAGCAAATGTAATATTATGTTTTGTTTTAAATTAGGAGGATATTAAAATGAAAAAAATATTAAAACTCGATTATCTATTGCTCCTCCCTCTACTCATAACATGTACCTTAGGTATTATCATGATGTATAGTGCGAGTTCCATTGTCGCTGTCCAGCATTACGGTTATAACAGTAGACACTTTATTGATTCTCAATTAACAAAGCTAATTTTAGGAACAATAGGGTTAATAGTTTGTGCCATACTCCCATATGAAATATGGAAAAAACGAATAGTCTCTATTTGTATTATGGTTGGGGGGATTTTTTTATTAATTATGGTTTTATGGAAAGGAAAAGTGGTAAATAATGCTCAATCATGGATCTTTGGAATACAGCCAGCTGAATTTCTTAAATTAGGAACAATACTCGTAACAGCCCGTTTTTTTGCATTACGACAAGAACAAGCTAAAAATAGCTGGAGTGGTAGTGGAAAACTTTTATTGTTTTTAGCTACAATTTTTTTTCTTATCTTTAAACAACCAAATTTAGGATCAGCACTTTTAATAATAGGTATAGGTTTTAGCATATTTTTTTGCTCAGGAATAAATATAAATCTACTAATCAAAAGAACTACCATCGGTTCTATTTTGGGATTACCTATTTCATATTTTTTAATTCAATATAGTTTGTCAGAAGTTCAAAAGACACGTATTACTACGATTTTCAATCCCTTTGTTGATGCACAAGGAAATGGATACCAGCTTGTAAATTCTTTTATTGCCATTGGCTCTGGAGGAATTATTGGTCGTGGATTTGGAAATAGCATACAAAAAACAGGTTATCTTCCAGAACCACATACTGATTTTATAATGGCAATAGTTTCTGAAGAACTAGGATTTATTGGTGTATTTATTCTATTGGCTGGTGTTTTGACTATAGTACTTCGCTCTTTAAAAATAGCACAATTATGTGTAGATCCATTCGGCAGTTTTATAGCAATTGGTATAGGGTGTATGATTGGTATGCAATCCGTTGTAAATTTAGGTGGTATTACAGGACTATTTCCTCTTACGGGTACTCCATTTCCGTTTATAAGTTTTGGTGGAAGTTCTTTAATGGTCAATTTAATAGCAATAGGAATATTGCTTAATATTTCAATTTTCAATAAAATTAAGTTTGATAATTAGAATATTTAGTTTTAAAATTATAAAATTCCACCCTATTAATTAATCTATATTCAAAGAATTTCTAATTAATTTTTTACTGTATGAATGCTAATATTTATATTTATTTCAATACCTAAAAAGGCAAGCATAAATTTATGCTTGCCTTCCGTTCTCAAAATTGATTACACCTAAAACAACGTGGGATAAAGCAAATTTAAATACTGACTTCTACCCTCTATTTTTTACTTTTCTAAAACAATTTCTGCTATTTCATTAGCATATTTTTTAGAATCAAATCCATCATAGTTACTTAGGACTATAACAGACAAATATTCTTGTGGAAACCGCATGAAGTGTGAACGATAACCCGCCCAACTTCCTGAATGTTCCAAGTACCGACAGTTAAAACCTTCAGCAAGCCTTAGTCCAAAAGCATAATCTTCATTGTCAATAATCGTCTGCCCAGTTGGGGAAATTTTTGGACCTATTTCGCTCATTCTTTTAACAAGTTCTTTTCCACCAACGGTACCTGTAGTTAAATTTTCTCCCCACTTTATCAGGTCTTCAACTGTTGCATGAACTGCCCCATCCCCTGTATGTTCCCAAGGACTTTCATAGACCATATATGCTCCTTGTTCATTCTTTGAATACCCTCTAGCAATTGATATAGTAGTTGGGTAGCAATCCACAATTGTTGTGTCTTTCATATGTAAAGGATCAAAAATACGATCCTTTGTAAACTGACGTAGAGACTTGCCGCTTACCTTCTCTACCACTTGTGATAATAAAAAATATCCTGTATTGCTATACTCAAATTTTGTACCAGCTGCGAACCTTGCAATTTGATGACCATTAAGGTGGTTTAGCGATTCTTCCACAGTTAATGTATCAGTAAATTTAATAGTTGCTGTTTCAGCCAATTCCATATAATCAACTAGTCCACCAGTATGATGAATTAGATGTCTTAATGTTACATGTTCAGCATATGTTCCAATAAAAGGGATGAACCTCACAATTGAATCATCTAAACTCAATCTTCTCTCTTGTTCTAAGAGTAATATAGAAAATGCTGTGAATTGTTTAGAAACTGAGGCAATGTTAAAAATATTCTTTGTGGTTATAGGTAAATTTTCCTCTATAGAAGCTAAGCCAACCGCACCTTTATAAGTTACCCCGCTATCAAAACTAGCAATATATGCACAGCCAGGAGCTTTTGGTGAAAACTTGTTAAATAATTGTTTAATCAATGTATGTGTCTTTTCATTATATGAATTAACCATCTCAATCTCGTACCCCTTCCATTAAATAATTAAAAATAGATTACCCTATTATCTTTCTCATATTGAATCCAATTAACCTTCGTATCGAATGTTTGATATAGGGAATATCTCAAATTACCCCCACTTTAGTTTCTGGGGAAACTAAAGTGGGGTATAATTATATCTGTACAATAGATATCGTTTACAAATCCATTGTGCAAAATCTTGTCTTAGCTCTTAATTACGTAAAAAAATGGAAGGCATGACATGGAAATTTATTATGATGTAGCGGTAGTTGGCGGTGGTCCGGTTGGACTTATGACAGCATGTGAATTAGCTATTCAAGATGTAAAAGTTGTGGTTTTAGTGAGAAGATTAAATCAGATAAGAAATTCTAGAGCACTCATACTTCATCCCCGCTCCTTAGAATTAATGGCTATGAGAGGTATTGAAAATCGCTTTTTATCCAGAGGGAAGAAATTAGATACAAGCCATTTTGCTGCCCTAGATACAAGATTAAACTTTAAAAATTTAGATACCGATTTTCCATATACGCTTTTTATTCCCTAATCTATTATAGAAGAAATATTAGAAGAGCGTGCGTTAGAATTAGGTGTAGACATTAAACATGGTCATACTTTAAAAGATTTAAAACAGTATGAAACATTCGTACAATTAGAAATAGAACAAGGAAAAACAATATATATAATAGAAGTTCCATATGTAGTAAGCGCTGATGGCGCAAGAATATATTAATAAATATTTATATATAAACATAAGGATTCATATATTATATTAATTAAAAACTTATATTTAAAAGACATTTACTTACTCTAATTCATAAGTAAATGTCTTTTGATTAAAAAATAGTTATTTCTATTAATAACTCCGAGTGGGAAATCCAACAATATAATTAACTATTTAAATTTAACTGTTAACCAGACTTAAAAATTGCCCTATTTTAATAGCAATTTTTTATTTTTCTTACATTATATTTGATTGCTCTTTGTCTTGCTTCTCGATAGTAAATTTTGAAACTAATTCTGACAATGCTTCTACTTTTTCTTTTATTTTGTTCGATTGATTCGATATCTCCTCGATTGATGCTGCTTGTGATTGGATAGACTGTACAGTTTGAGTTGTTTCCTTAGCTACTTGCGTGGCAGTTTCAGAAACACTAGACATAGAGGCATTGACTTCTTCTGTACCCGCAGACATTTCTTCTGTCGCTGCAGATACTTCTTGAATTTGACTAGTGATTTTATTAATATCCGACATAATAGATGAGAATGCTTGATCTGCTTTATTAGCTGTTTCTTTTCCTTCTGAAGCTTTTTGTTGGCCTTTTTGCATTGCAGCAACTGTATCTTTGGTATCTTGTTGAATGGCTTGTATTAAATGATTGATTTCATATGCAGATGTTTTAGACTGCTCAGCTAAATTTCCTACTTCCGTAGCCACTACTGCAAATCCTTTTCCGTTTTCTCCAGCACGTGCAGCTTCAATTGAGGCGTTCAAGGCAAGAAGATTTGTTTGTTCTGCAATATTAGTGATTGCATCCAGAGCTTTATCAATTTGCTGCGTACGTGTAACAAGTCTCTCTATTACTTTGGATGTTTCTTCAACAACCTCATGAATAGTATTCATTTGAAGTATAGATTGTTTTATTACTTCACTACCAGAATTGACTTGTTCTGTTGTTGTGACAGCCACTTCTGTAACCGTTGCTGAAGATTCAGCTACTGTTTGAACGCCAGTCGCAATTTCTTCCATTGATGAGGAACTTTCTTGAATACTAGTAACTTGTCCTTCTATTTTTTTATCGACCTCAGATATAGTTTGGACAACCTCTCTTGATATATGAGATGCTCGTTTAGTATCTTGCAACATCCCATTGGTAGAAGAAATAACCTCTTGTGTTGTGTTTTTTACTTCTCCAATTAATTGTTGCAAGTTATCCAGCATACTATTAAAAGACTTCACAATGCTTCCCAATTCATTATTTGATTTATAAGAAGTACGTATCGTTAAGTCACCTTCAGATACTCGCTCCATATCCCTTTGTAATAATACAATTGGTTGTTTAATCGCACTTTTAATGATATAGCCAATAAAAATAACGATTGCGATTGCTATAATGGAGATACTAACAAACAGCATCATGGTATTTGTTGCACTGTCAGTATTATTTTTTTGTAATTGATCTGCATTATTATTATTAAATTGGATAAGTTCACGAATTGACTGAATTGACTTTTTCATATTGGGATCAACCTCTTTTAGGTAATAAGCATATGCTTCTTCATTATTAGATTGTCCCAAATCTTGCACTTTTTTCAGTTGTGTTCTTAAGTCTTTAAATATTGTATAAAATGTGTTATACAATTCCTTTTCTCTATTAGAACTAACTCTTGTCTCAAACTTCTTTAATAACTGATCAGTTTCTGTACGAGCTACATCTATTTCTGTTAAAAGTTCTTTTATTCGTTTTTCATCTTTTGATAGGATTGTTTCTTTTACATTCATATTGATAAGATAAAAATTAGACTCTATAGCTCCTATCCACTGAATTGGTAATAAACTATCTTCATACATAGTAGTAGAAGCATGTTCCCCTTTTTTAAGGCCCCAAAATCCTAGTATAGATAATATTATACAAGAGACACTTGCTATAACTACCATTACGTTTAGTGTTGTTCCAATTTTACTGTTTTTTAAAAACGACAATTAAATCCACCTCATTGTTATATATTGATTAAATAATTAGATGTATAAAAATAAAATACACTTAATTACTTGTATACATTGAAAATACTATAATTTAACTTAAATAATAAATATAAATGGTTAAAAGAGCGTGTTGTTATATATTTAGGTCAACGCGCTCTTACATATATTTAAACCCTATATCATTTTCTTATTCTATTCATTTAACTCATAAAGCCTTTTTATATTTGTTTATCATGCCAGAAGTTTATTGAAAAATGATTATTCTCATCATAAGCTTCAAATTCATAACCTTTTTCTTTTAATCCCTTTATAATTGCTGGAACTGCCGAGACAGATTGTGGATGAATATCATGCATTAAAATAATTTCTTTTGAAGACGTCGCACCTGCTAAGACATTTTGAACAATTTTTGCGGCTGCTACATCAACGGGTAATTTATTGTATTTCCAATCTAAAGAATCAATTGTCCAATCCCATACTTTTAAATTATTTCCGATCACTTCATTTCGAAGTGATTCATTTAACCCGGGCATTGATCCATATGGTGGGCGTGTTAATTTCGGTGAGTTTCCAATAATATTTCTAATTAAAGATTGATCCTCTTTCATTTCCTTAACATATTGCTGATTGGTGTATAGCTTTTTAAAATCATGTGTCATACTATGCATGCCCACATAATGGTTCTCTACATGCTCTCGTTTCACTAAATCTGGGAGCCTTTTCACATTGTCGCCAATTAAAAAGAATGTTGCTTTCACATTATTTCTTTTTAATATATCTAATAGGTTAGCTGTATATTTTCCTGGTCCATCATCAAATGTTAAATATGCAACTTTTCTTTCTTTACCATCAAAACGAGTAGGTATCAATTTTTTCAATTCATTTTTAGGTAGACTGCTCACTTGTTGAACACTGTTTACTTCTTCTGCATTTACCAGCTTAGGATTTGTAATAGATTGAAACATGTAATACCCTATTGCTACTAATGTAATAGCCAACAATACACTTATAATTCTTTTTTTCTTAAGTTTAATTTTCATATTATAATCTTCTTTCTATCCTATTATTTCACTTTATGTTGTTTAGTTATATTATCCTATTAGCTTATAAAGTTCTTTAACTTAACCAATCTCAATTTTGGACTAATCATTTTAATAATCTATACAAGTAAAAATTAGTACCCTGCACTAGAGTTCATGGCATTTCCTATAATAGTTAGAACTACCGGAAATAATACTGGTCCTAAGGTAAGGAAAATGTTTAAAAGTATAATAAAATTATAAAGCAAGCTATAATTTTTACTATTACGGTTTTCGAATACTAGGATGACTAATGTTATTATAGTAATTAAATGTAGTAATAAAATTATCAACCAATAATACATCATTATAGTAAGATTCCACTTTCCTAATAGTTGATATGTTACCCCTATTATTATCCCTAATATAGTAGCATTAAAGGAAATAAACAAAGTTCTTTTTAGTATTTTAGGAAATGTTTTGTGATCCACAGTTTTATTATATAAACCTATTAAAATGCCCAAAGATAGATATGCCAGTAATAGCCCTACCCAATTCCAGATCCAATCTCGATTCCCCATTAAATTGAACAAAAGCGAAATGACCCCTCCTACCGCAAGAATCAAGGAGATCATAATGTTAGTTAAAGCTGATTTCATAATGTTTTCACTTCCTAAAAAATTTTATAATATTACATTCGTTTTTTACTCTTAACTTGTCCTTTACTTATTAAACTTTTTTTAATTAACTGAGACCCTGTTTTGATAGTGTTCTTCCATTACTTCTTTTGGAACCATACTCCCTCCTGTTCCCCATACAATATGTGTACTTTGAGTCAAAATTTGTTTTAAATCATTTATTGTATATAATCTTTTTCTACTTATTAGTCCAATCACTGCTGCTAATGCTGGTGGTTCTAACTTGAGATCCTCTTTACCTATTACTTTTCTTAATAATTTATATAAATGTTGTATATGCACCACTTAAAAATAGTCCCGTTGTTTTACCTACAAATTTAGATGCTCTTCCCAGTGCCAGGCCATTAGCTATTGTATAATTGTTAATCCCAAAATCTTATACAGAAATTCCATCATATAATCAGGTCATCATACTTAAAAGTTCACATGGTGCATAAGTATCAATCATTTCTCGTCTTATTTACTATTCTCACAACTATGCAGGTGCTTGAAAATTAATCATACTTTATTATAATTAAGTATATATTAACAATATGTTTAGTATAAGTGAATAAAATTAATTTTAATTTTATTCACTTATTTAAAGGGGATTACGTATATGAACAATATTAATATTGGTGAAAAAATTATGGTATTTAGAAAAAGTGCCGGATTAACTAGTAAACGGTTAGCTGAATTATCCGATATAACACCTTCCATGTTAAGTCAGATTGAGAAAGGAATCACGAATCCATCCTTACAAACACTAAAACTAATTTCTATAGCATTAAATATTCCTTTATTTAATTTTTTCTTAGAAGATACCAATACAGAAGAATTAGTTGTAAGAGCTAATCAAAGAAAAAAAATAACTTTCCCTGAAAGCGGCAATGTTTCGTATGAGTTATTATCACCTAATTTAGATGGATCACTGGAATTAGCTTTAATGAATCTGTTACCTCAAACCGCTTCTTCTATGGAGCCTATGGCACATAAAGGTGAAGAAATAGCATTTGTTATGGAAGGACAAGTAAAACTATATCTAAATGATGAGGTTTTACTTCTTAATCCAGGTGATAGTGTTAAAATCCCACCATACGCAAAACATAAATGGGAAAACACTTCTTTACACAAAGTCACTGTTATATTTGGAGTAACCCCACCATCTTTTTAATTTCAAGTAATAGCACATAAAAGTTAGAGAAAATAATTCTCTAACTTTTTTGTATACATAACTATATTTAAAAAAGTAAAAAACTTGTCTTATAATTATATGTCATTTAATTATAAACGATTATGAGTAGTGAAAGAGACCTTTCTAATTACATACTTAATTTACTTTTTAATGTCCAGTATTTTTCTCCAGTAGCTTCAAAAGAGAATTCTACCCATCCATTTGGATCTTCACGATATATAAAGATGTTTGTTCCAGGAGTTACTGTACCGACTTTATTTTCCTCGACTGCAACATCTGATTTACTTTTAATTTTTAAATGAAAAGGATAAGGTACTTGGTAATAAGCAGTTGAAGATACCACATTTGCTGTTTTCGCATCTGCATACATGTTATACGGAATGTTATTAGATAACGCTTCAACATCTAATGTTTCAGGACTTTTGGGTAATTTTTTTGCAGATTTATAGTCTTCCACACGGAACGGTTTAATACGTTCCATAATATTTGCGATTTTTCCAGCCCAGCCTTTGTCTGAAGCATATTTTACGTTCATACCAGCTAATGTTGGTCCATTATAATGCATGCCATCTTCTTCTAAATATCTTTCTCGTACATAATTGGCATTATAAGCAATACTGTCACCGTAGGTTGGTAAATATTTTGCATATTTAAACGGATCCTTATCATACGCGCGTAACCCAAATAAATTGTGTTTTTGATATGCGATTTCTGATTTTCCATATCCAGACTCTAAAATTGCATGTGCTGCTAAATACTGTGCATTGACACCGTATTGATTTTGCGCATTAATAAAATCTTGCCCATGGCCAACTAACGGACTATCTGAATGGTATTTTGCAATAAAACTATCAATCTCTTGGGCTGTAATTTTTGAAGCCACTGTTAAATTTAAATCTTCATATGACGTAGCAGTAATAATCTCTTTTTCTTCTAAAACATTCTTTGGAGTTAGTTGCATCATATCAGTTTTAGCAGTAAGTTGAGCGGCTTCGGCGCGTGTTATGAATCTATTTGGTTGCCAACCATTATCAGTACCAACGGAAATTTTTAAATCAATTAAAATATTGGCGAATCTTTCTCCCCAGTGTCCTTTTAAATCTTCAAATTTACTTTGGCCATTATCATGTGCTGGACTTTTTAGTTTATAAGCATTTACTAGCATGGTCGCCATAGCAGCACGTGTAACTTTTCCGGATGGATTGAAGATTCCATTCCCTTCACCTTTAACAATACCAGCTTTTTCAGCTGCAGCAATATAGGGCGTAGCCCAATGGTTTTGGGAATCTGTAAAGGATGGTTTTGCATCGAAGTCAATTTGTATACCTAATACTTTTGTCATAATTTTCGTGGCGGAAGCTCTGTCTAATGAATCATGTGAACCAAAATTTCCATCTGGATAACCAATTAAAACTTGTTTATCCACTAAGTAATTAACGGATTGCTCTGCCCACTTTGGAACATCAGGGAATTTCTTGGTATCTGCAAATATATTAGATGAGTAGGATAGTAGACTTCCTGCAATAATTCCTGTAGCAATTAACTTGGATTTCATAAAATATTCTCCTTCTAAATCTTAATTTCTGGCCATTTTCATGCAATTAATTTATAACATTCCTTTATTAAGAAATAATAATAAAAAATTGCAATGAATGTTGGTAAGCTTATTGAATAATTAACTATATTGTTAATGGACAATATATATACTCTGTTGGATAAATAAAGGTTCTTTATCCAACAGAGTATATAGAGAAAAGGTTTTCTATCAATATGTATCTTTTAAAAATTTTTAAGCATAACATACATTTGGTTCAACGATTTTAGTTACCTGTATATAAGTGTCAATGAACAAATATAAGTTTATATTCAACTTTTTTAATTAAATTCAAGTTAGTTTTTGTATACTTGTTAAACTAGTAAACAAACTTGAAAATCAATCTCAATTAATATTGATTAATTATAGTTAAGTATACATTAATACGTCAACACCTTATTAATTTTTAGTAAATAAAATTAATTTATATTAATTTTTTATGTAAATATAAAACATTTTTGTTAAAATTATTCATTGACACTTATGTATATAAGTAACTATAATCGTTACACCAAATTGAATAGATGTCAGCATCATCACAAACATATAAATATAAAAATAAAAAATCTCAATTTGGTAATACAATAGATTGGTAGAGGTGTATATTTTTATGAAGCGCAAATTAATCACAACAGGTCTTCTTGCGGGGGCTATATTATCCTATTCTTCTAGTATTTTTGCGGATACTCAAAAGTTTTCTGATGTTCCAAAGTGGGCAGAGCAATCTGTTAATTATTTATTAGAAAAACAAGCTATATCAGGTTTACCAGATGGTACCTTTGGCTCAAACGCTATGTTAGATCGAGCTTCCGCCGCAACAATTATAACAAAAGCCTTAGGGATAAAAATTGATACAAAAGCCAAACCTTCTTTTACAGATACCCAAGACCACTGGGCTACTCCCTATATTGCTGCAGCTGAAAAAGCTGGTATTGTTAAAGGTGAAGGGAATGGAATCTTCAATCCATCCGGAAAAGTTACACGTGCTGCTATGGCGACCATGCTAGTAAATGCTTATAAACTAAAAAGTCCAGCACATGATAATGGCCAAAGTAAATTTGAAGATTTAAAAGGACACTGGGGAGAAAGATTCGCCAATATTTTAATTGATTTAAAAATTTCCGTTGGTACTGATAATGGTTGGCAACCAAATAGAGTGATAACACGTGTTGAAGCTGTTCAACTTACTGCTAAAACTGATATGCTTTCTAAAGAAATAAAAGGTGTATTGAGAGAAAAAGTCAGCAGTAAAGATATGGATGTCAATAGTAAAGAGGTTGAGTTAATTTCAATAGAAAATCGATCTTTAACTACTGAGACAGCTGTTTCAACAAAAAATAATAAAGAACAAACTCTACTAAATCAACACAAAAAACGTTCTGGTAAAGTAACTGCTAAAACAGAAAAGTCTTTAATTATTTCCGATGGAGATTCAAGTTTAGATGCTATGGTTACTTCCCCTGAAATCCTTAAAGATATTCAAATTGGAGATACCGTTACTATTTATGCACCTATTTTTATAGATGGTCTTGTATTTGGTCAACCCGATACAGCTAAATATGCAATTGTTCAAAAAGAAAATGAAGACAACGTGCTAAAAAAACAATATAAAATGCACACTGGAAATGTAATCAATAAATCAAATGACGCTATTGAAATTTCTAATGAAGATTCGACTGTTAGTGCTATCGTTTCATCTGAAATCTTACAAGATATAAATATTGGAGATACTATTACTATTTATGGGGCATCTTTTATAAGTAATATGGCAACTGGTGAATTATCCGCTAAAGCTCCTATCATTGAAAAGTTGGCCAGTAAGACAGTTACTCCTAATACAAGTATGGATAAATCGAATTCTATATTAGAAGTCAATAAAAAAGAACAAAATGCTTTAAATCAGCACAAAAAGCGTTCAGGAAAAGTAACTGCTAAAACAGAAAAGTCTTTAATCATTTCCAATGGAAATTCAAGTTTAAGTGCTATGGTTACTTCCCCCGAAATCCTTAAAGATATTCAAATTGGAGATACCGTTACTATTTATGCACCTATTTTTATAGATGGTCTTGTATTTGGTCAACCCGATACAGCTAAATATGCAATTGTTCAAAAAGAAAATGAAGACAACGTGCTAAAAAAACAATATAAAATGAACACTGGAAATGTAATCAATAAATCAAATGACGCTATTGAAATTTCTAGTGGAGATTCGACTGTTAGTGCTATCGTTTCTCCTGAAGTCGTACAAGATATAAATATTGGAGATACCGTTACTATTTATGGGGCATATTTTATGAATAATATGGCAACTGGTGAATTATCTGCTAAAGCTCCTATCATCGAAAAGGTGGTAAAATAAGCAATAAGTTTCCAATGGGAAAATCCCCATACCAAATAAGTATATAGATGCTATTTCTCTAATATCTATGGTTGTGTTAGTTATTTAAAATTGATATGAATTTGCTTTGTCTAAAGCTAAAAACAAGAGGCTTCTTACAATTAAGAAGCTTCTTGTTTTTTGTATAAGTGAATTTGTTTATAATTATTTAAATGAAACATTTTATCCCCTATAAATCTATTTAGAATACTTTCATGGATATTTTATTATAAGCTAAGTAGTTTAAAGTTTCTTGTCCCTAGTTCAAAAAGTTTAGACTTTTATGTCTTTCTACAATTATTGTACTGTAGAAAGACATGAAAATGGATACTTTTTTATAAAGGAATTGCTTTAGTTACATATATCTACGTGCATCTTTACCATGATTTTCAATAGCAAATCTATTAATTAAAAGAGAACTTTATTTCTGTACAGCTGCGTATAACGATCCTTTCTAAAATAAAAATACATCACCATTTAATAGTGATGTGTTTTTATTAATGATAAGAAGTTATTGTGTTGTAATTCGCTTCTGCTGGTAAATATTAGTTCAAAGCCTTCCCCTTTTAAGTTTTTAGAAGCAGGTTAGTCTATTATTAGGGAGCACTAACAAAACACGCATTTCGTACGCTAATCGAAAAGATACAATTCTTGATAATCTATATATGTTTCATGTGTATAAACGGTTAAATCTCTCCCTTTACGCACAAATGATTTCCCAAATCTTTTGTCTATAACTTCTTGCATTTCTAACCCTTTGCTACTTCCCTTTGGTCCAAAACGTAAAATTAGACATTGACGATTTGCACATAACTTACCAAATCCAGCTCGCCTATTTTTTCGTTTATATGCAATTCCTCTCTTGGTTTGTGGTGGTTCAAAAACATCTTGGAAGGTATTCCATATATATGAGTCAATTCCTTGTGCAATCTCCCTTGATAATAAGGGTAATTTCATAAAATGGTGTTGATGTGTTATGCCACCTATTCCGTTTATATCACAAAACTCATCAAACTGTTTAATCAGAAAATATGTTTTAGAATCTGGGTTATATTGTTTAATAACATCATTAAAATACTTACATTTAAACTTACTTATGATATTGCAAAGGTTTTAGAAGCGCCTATCGAGACTCTATTTTGGTTTGAGGAATAGAATAATTCTAGTAAAAGTAAGTCAATTTTTGTAATTGATATGTTCATGAGTTTTGATCAATCTTTTTTATAAAATCTACAATCAGACTTTAAACATGGGAACCCGTTTTGATTAATTTTTCCAAAATAGATTCTTTTTAATGTTAATTCAATAAGGATTTTCAAAGCATTTAGGGGTCACGCCACATCACCATCAAGCTAAGAAAAGCAAATACCCCAAAATACAAAAAACGCACTAAATACCAATAAATAACTGTTGTAGTGATATGATTTTTCGTTTTTTGATCATGGGACAGCAGTCTAATATGCTTGAATTATAATCATTGCAAGCAGCTAAAAAAGTCATTACTGGAATAGAAGTTAAGCATATAATCAAAAAAGGACAAACTCTCCAAGATGAGGAGTTTGTCCAAAACCATAATCTATTTGATTTAACAATGTAAAATTCAATTCCGCTAGGAATCTTTCTTTTTTCATATCCTACGATTTTTGCATGATAACCAACAATAGTGAATTAGAATAATGACTTAATACTTGCTAGTACAGTAAGGATACCTATAATAATGACAAATACATTGCTCATCTTCCCTCTATATTTAGCTAGTACAGGCACTTTACGAATTGCATACATTGGTAATAGACATAAGATAGCAGCAACTAACGGACCGCTAAGAGCATCAATGATTCCAAGAATACTTGGATTTGTATAAGCAACATACCAGCATGTTAATATGACAAAAGTAAGAATCATTGTCTTAACTGTTTTCTCTCCTATATCTTTCCCACGTTTTTTACCGGACTTGATAATCATGTCACGCATTACCTCATACGCTCCTATATAATGGCCAAGGAAAGACTTTGTAATTGCCACAAATGCAATGATCGGAGCCGCAATAGTGATTACTGGTGAATTAAGCTCATTCGCAAGATATGATAGGATTGACAAGTTCTGTTCTTTTGCCACCTTAAGATCATCTGGAGTTAAACTTAAAGTACTGCTCCACACAAAGAACATAACAACAACGAATGTCATGATATAACAAACTTTTTGTATTTGAGCACACTTGGCATCAGTAGCATCTATTCCATACGTAGCTCTCTGTTTCATAACAAATGACGAAATCATAGGAGAATGATTAAACGAGAATACTATAATTGGTAGTATCATCCAAATCATTCCAAAATATCCTGTTCCAGTTGAAGCAGTAGAAACACTTGAAAAACTTAGCATTGAAGTATTCCATTGTGGAATTAAAGATATTGCAATAAAAAGTAGAGAAGCAATGAAAGGATATACTAACATACTCATTATCTTTACAGTAATATCTTGACCAAAATTCAGTATAGTGATAAGACCGAGTACTAATACAAGTGATAAAATGGCCCTTGGAGGCTCTGGCATGTGTAATTGATGCACAATAAAACTACTTGCAGTATTTGTAAGTGCAACCGAATACATCAGCACGATCGTATAAATTGAGACGAAATATACGATGTTAAAAATGATACTTGCTTTATTACCGAAATACTCTCTTATTGTTCCTGTAATCCCCTCGTCGGCAGAATTCGAAGCGTATATCATTTTAGCAAGCGCCCTATGTGAGTAATACATAACAGGATATGCAAGTATGGTAATTATCAGCAATGATAATAAACCACCTGAACCTGCATTAATAGGTAAGAAGAGTACTCCTGCTCCAATTGCTGTTCCAAATAGACTCAATGCCCAGGTAGTATCCTGTTTATGCCACTTTTTAGGGTCTAGATATTTCTCATTTTTTACTGCAGTATTATCAACTTGAAATTCTATGTTTTTTGCAGTATTCCCATTCATATAATAATTCCTCCTAGTGTCCTATTCTTACTTCTCTATTTAAGGCATCGGAATATAAACAGTTCTTGAAAAATGAATTGTTTATAAAGTGCGCCACATCGTATATCCTTCTTTTAAGTTGATCAAAATTAAAAAATTTACGAAGCATCAACCTGACGATTTTATTACCACTTATAAAATGTTTCAATTATATAGCAGGATATATTATTGATAATTCCCCCAATATCCAGAAATCCTTAAGCGAACAATAGAGAATAGATTGTTAACTATTTCACAATATAGACGTTAACTGTTCATTGATTTGATTGTTTCTCCCCAAATATTTTATTTTTAATGGCAATCCCTGTAGGTGTAGCTGCAATTCCACCTAAACCTGTCTCTCTTAATTCGCGAGGCATCTGTCTTCCAACTCTATACATCGCTTCAATAACTTCGTCAGCATTGATGATATTGTTTACACCGGCTAATGCGATGTCCGCTGCCGCTAAAGCATTTGCCGTCCCAATGGCGTTTCTCTTTACACAAGGAATTTCTACCAAACCAGCGACTGGATCACAAACTAAACCGAGTAAATTTTGTAATGCAATTGAAAAAGCTTCAGAAGATTGCTGTGGCGTTCCACCCGCAGCTTCTACTGCAGCTGCAGCCGCCATCGCTGAGGCACTTCCTATTTCAGCTTGACATCCTCCGTACGCTCCTGATATACAAGCATTATTTGCGACTACCGTTCCAAATAACGCTGAAGTGAATAGAAAATGAATCATATCTTCATGACTTAAATCTAACGTATCTTTAATACTAAATAGAACTCCCGGAATCGTTCCACTCGCACCTGCTGTTGGAGTTGCACAAATAGCTCCTAATGCAGCATTTACTTCATTAACACCGATAGCACTTTGGATGCCTAACACCATCAAATCTCCAGAAAGAGTTTTCCTATTTTCTCGATATTTTTTAATTTTAACTGCATCCCCTCCAGTTAAACCAGTTGGAGAAAATACCCCGTCGCCCTCAATACTTTTATTTATAGCATTTTTCATAGTCGCTAAATTTCGTTCCATTTTACTCCAAACTTCTTCATAAGTAGATTTAGTTTGTTTTATTTCCTGTTCAATTGCTAATTCATAAATTAGCTTTTGGCTTTTATTAGCTGCATCCACAATTCCTTTTATGGACATATACATATTTTTTCACTCCTTAATGTAACTAAAGAATAATGAGATTAGCTATATTGCTTAAATTTCTTAACTCCTCCTGGATATTACCAGGCAATATTGAATCTAATGCGAATGCAAATAAAAATTTTCTATTTTCTTCTAATCTATGAAAATTATTAATTTCCACATCATATTGTTTAAAAATCCTGCGTAAAACAAATTCAAAGTCAGTTCTTTCGGAAAGTGCAATAATAACTGGCAATGGCCCCTGCAGATCCAAACTAAATCCGTCAATTTCAACATGTTTGATTTCAATTAATCCACCGCCAACAGAAATACCCATTGTTCTAATACTTCGACTTCCATCCTCTAAATATATATCTGCCGTATTTGGATGATTAGCAGGACTATCACCCGCTTTTTCAATAAAGGTAATGTCGATTCCTTTAGATTCTGCTATTTTAATTGCATCTGGCACTTTGCTGTCATTGGCTGCAAATCCTAATACCCCAGCAATAATCGCAAAATCAGTTCCATGTCCTTTATGTGTTTCAGCAAATGACTCATAATACCTTACCACGACTTTTTTTGGAAGACCTTGAAATAATTTATTGGCAACTTTTCCAATAGCCAAAGCCCCTGCAGTATGTGAGCTCGAAGGCCCTATCATTACCGGCCCAATTACATCAAAACAACTTTTGTATTTAACAACCTTTTTTTCTTCAATAGATGCTACATTTATGTTCATATAAGCACCTCCATAATTTATGATTTTAATTACAGTTGAAACTAAGTTATTAGAATAATTAATTCAAAATAAAACCTCGTTGTTAGCGCTTTCTTTTGATGTTAAATAAATTTCCTTTCTGATTACACATCCTTTGTAGAGTAATCATATCAGTATGTCCAATTTAAGAAAGTTACTTGTAAGGTCTTTAGAATTTTCGCACCAAAACTAGATTTGATATTTTATCTAGAGGTAACGAACTATCTCTCGACGCCCTCATTATAACTTGTATATTTATGAGTTTAATGATTTTTTATTTTTAGAAAGATTGAATAAACAGAATCTTGAATGGATAATAAATTACACTTAGCATGTAGCAATTATGTCCTTTGTTTGAAGCTGTATTAGTTAATAGAAAAGCAAAAATAACACAGAGTTCCTTACATTAACACATTGATTATATTGGAAAATCATTATAAAGATACTTGTATTGTCCTTTGTTTGAACATCTTATTTTGGACGTGAAAGC
This sequence comes from Bacillus sp. BPN334, assembly GCF_008368885.1. Taxonomy (NCBI): domain Bacteria; kingdom Bacillati; phylum Bacillota; class Bacilli; order Caryophanales; family Bacillaceae; genus Bacillus; species Bacillus sp. BPN334. The sequence goes on from NZ_QOZW01000013.1 coordinate 56,325, forward strand.
TGTTACAATAAATGATTCATGTAGATGGAAAGGAATACATGAATCAAACATAAAACATTTCACGTATATTAATTATAAATTACGCATCAATATTTATTATCAGAAAAGAGGAACTTCTTTTGTGGATCTTAAGATAAAGTAATACTTTATCAGTATTCATTACTTTAAATTTAATTTATTCTTCTTATAACTGTACAGCATTGTGACGATTTTGGTGCAAATAAAAGATAAGTTCCAAATAACACTAGGGATCCCTAGTGGACTCCGTTTTATATTGTTTTCATTTAAAAAATCCTCTTCAAAAAGCAAATAAAAAAGAGCAATTCCAGCCCTTGTTTATTTATAAATCCCCTATATAATATTCGGTATATCCCTCATAATAGTAACTAATATCAATGCCTCTCATGAATACTTCACGGCTATTAATTTTATCTACTAGTGCATTTTGGAGTAAATGCTTAATTTCAATATCTTTAATTGGGCTGCGTTCCATTGCCAGTAAATAATCTTCTTTACCAATTTCATTCCAGTCAACCACCTGTTGAATTTCATTCTTAAAGATTAAATCTAACCATATTCTAGTCGCCCTACCATTTCCTTCTCTAAAAGGGTGAGCAATATTCATTTCAACATACTTCTCAACGATTTCATCAAAGGTTGTTTGTGGCATAGTGTTTATATGTTCTAGTGAATGACTTAGATACATAACAGAAGCAAATCGAAAATTCCCCTTCGCTAGGTTAACCTTTCGAACCTTTCCAGCAAAGAAATAAATATACTCAAATAGATAATTATGAATGTCGGAAAGACCCTTAAATGTGCCAACTTCTATGTTGTTTATTTCTCCTGAATCATATAAATCTTTGGATTTTATTTTTGATAGTCGTTCTTCCACCCGATTCAATTCCAACTGATTTTTGATACCTAATTCATTTTCTAGCACGATCATTCTCCTCTATTTCTGCCACTAATTCTTTTAACATATCTAAATCTTCTTGTGTGGCTAAATTCTTGATGAAACTTCTAGCCAATTATGTTCTTGTTGTGGATATCAAAATAAAAACGTTAAAAATCTAAACCTATGTGAATGGGACTGTCCTTCTTGTCATACACACCATGATAGGGATATTAACGCAAGTATCAATCTAAAGAATGAAGCGATAAGGCTTATAACCGCAAGGACTGCGGGGTTAGCCTAATCAATTAGGGTTCGATAGAACTCTTTAATTAGGAATCCCTCACTTCTAAACGAAGTGAAAGTGGGAGTAGTTCAATATTTCACAATATCTATCTACTTAGAATAAGATAATAATCATCTTCAGAACATGTTCTTCTCAAGATGCTCTACACATTTATCGTTAAATATGGATTTTTTTAAAAACATATTTCTCAAAGAACTCATAAACCCTTATAGGTGTTGTAAGCGTTAAGGAGCGCTCTTGTCAAGCCCTCCTTAACGCTTACTAAATAACGATTTTACATGTAATGGAACTTCCAAAAATAAAAAATATGAATTCTACTCATAAACATTTACGTATAGCAAATTCTAAATGGTAAGTAAAAATTCTTATTTATATTTTATTTCTTCACTTTGAAATAATCTAATCCTTTGGAATACCATAATATCCCGAAGCACTCTTCTTACCTAATTTGATGATATCTTTAATTAATACCCAGTTAATCTTTTATAATATTAGAAATACTTTCTTCTAACAATTCAAATCCATTACTTAAGCCTTCTATATCAATTGTTAAAGAAGGTAACAACTTAATTACTTCATCATTAGGCCCAGACGTTTCAATAATTAAACCATTTTCAAATGCAACTGAGCAGATCTTTTTAGCTATTCCAAAATTATTACACGCTATTCCTTGCATAAAGCCTCTCCCTCGTACTTCTCCTTGAAGTTGGGGATATTTCAAACAAATCCCATTAAGAAAACTAGTTATTTTTTCACTTTTCCATTTTAAAGCATTAATAAACTCTATATCTTGCCAATAACTCAATGCTTCTGTAGCCGCTAAAAATGCTAGATTATTCCCGCGAAACGTTCCATTATGTTCTCCTGGTTCCCACTTATCATATTCTGGTCTAATTAGTGTAATAGCCATCGGAAGGCCAATACCACTTATAGATTTTGACAAACAAATTATGTCCGGTGTAATGTTCGCAGGCTCAAAGCTAAAAAATGTACCCGTACGTCCGCACCCTGCTTGAATATCATCAACAATCAATAATATATTATACTTTTTACACAGTCTTTCAATTCCCTTTAACCATTGGGAGCTAGCAGTATTTAAACCACCCTCACCTTGAACTGTTTCTAGAATAATTGCAGCAGGTAAATCCACTCCACTTCCACTATCACTTAATACTTTTTCTAAATACGTTAAAGAATTAAAAGAATCTAAATAATTTTCATACGGCATGATAATACTATTATTTAGTGGTACTCCAGCACCCTTTCTCTTAAAATGATTACTCGTTATCGAAAGTGATCCTAAACTCATTCCATGAAAAGCATTAGAAAAACTTATGATATTTGTTCTTCCAGTCACTTTTCGAGCAATTTTCAGTGCACTTTCAACAGAATTTGTACCAGTTGGACCAGGAAACATAATTTTATAGTCTAAATCACGTGGTTCCAAAATAATTTTGTTAAATTGCTTTAAAAAATTCACTTTAGCACTTGTTCCCATATCAAGACTATGAATAATACCATCTTCTAAAAGATACTCTATTAATACCTGTTTCATTTTTTCATCATTATGTCCATAATTAAGAGCCCCAGCACCTGAGAAAAAGTCAATATACTCTTTTCCATCTACATCCCATAATTTATATCCTTTAGACTTAGTAAAGATTGTTGGAAAGCTTCTACTATAACTTCGAACTTGGGATTCCAGTTCATTAAATATATCCATTTTTGAACTAACTACCATATAAGAGCTCCTCCTAATTTTTCGTTTTTACTATGCTCACAAAGAATAACGAAAAGTTATATAATCACTATTGTGAATTTATACTGAATGCGTATCTTTATAACGATGAGCTGCTATCGCTGCTTGGCCAAGAGAGATTCCACCATCATTAGTAGGTACTTGTTTATGCATGTAAACCTCGAATTTACAAGCCTTAAGTGACTTATAGGTTTCTACAAGTAAAAACGTATTTAAAAATACTCCCCCACTAAGAACTAGTTTATTAATCCCTGTTTCTTGACGAATTTGTTTACAGGTTTCAGTAATCATTTGAACCATTGTATAATGAAAACGATAGCTCAATTCACCCTTGGTATACTTATCTTTAAGTATCAAAGATACCAACTCTTTAAACATAGGTTTTATATCGATTTTTCTAATTCCATTCGAAGCAACTATTTCATATGATAATAAAGAATTGGAAGAATCATTGATATCAATCGCTTGCTCCAACTCAATAGCAGCCTGTCCTTCATATTGGATTGTTTCACGGACACCCAATAGTGCTGAAACAGCATCAAAAAGCCTTCCCATACTTGAAGTAAGAGGAGAATTAATTCCTTTTTGAATCATTTTTATAAGTACATCTAGTTCAAAACTATTTCGCTCTGAAATGATCTTTATTGGTAATTCTTTGACTTGTTCACCATATATTTGCGTCAATATTCCTAAAGCGATTCTATACGGTTCTTTAACGGCTTTATCACCGCCTGGTAGCTGAAAGTAATCGATATATGCCGCTCTTTGATAATTAAGAAAATCACCGATTAAAAACTCTCCGCCCCAAATATTCCCATCATCACCATAACCCGTACCATCTAAAATAACTCCTAAAACAGGACCATCTAATTGATTATCAACCATACAAGAAGCCATATGGGCATGATGATGCTGAACCTGTACAACTGGTAAAGCTTTTTGATCAAATGCATATTTTGTACTATAAAAATCAGGATGAAGATCACTTGCTATTACGGAAGGTCTGATTTCAAAGATTTTTTGTAAATGAGCTATAGTATTTTTAAATGATTCATAAATTTTATAGTTTTTTAAATCGCCAATATGATGACTAATAAAAGCTTTTTCACCTTTAGTTAAGCAAATCGTATTCTTTAATTCTGCTCCTAAAGCAAGTACATTAGTTGATCCTTCTTTAAAATCAATTGGGTTTGGTACATATCCTCTAGCGCGACGAATTATGTGTAGTTTTGTTATTTCATCATCTAAATCAATAGCCCTAACAATAGAGTCATCTACTCTAGTGAATATCTCCCTATTGTGTACTAAATAATAATCTGCAATTCCTTTTAGCTGCTCAATTGCATCTACATCTTTATATACAATAGGTTCATCAGAAACATTGGCGCTCGTAGCTATTAATGCAATAAAATTCCCTCTTAATATGAGATGATGAAGTGGGGTATAGGCTAACATTACCCCATAAGTATTATTATTAGGTGCAACATCTAAAGAAATAAACTCATTATCCTTTTTGTTTAATAACACAATTGGCCGTTCTTTAGAAACTAATAAAGCTTCTTCATTTTTTGTTATTTTAGCAAAATTTTTCACATCATCTAATTGAGATGACATTAAAGCAAAAGGTTTTTCATCCCGTTTTTTTCTTTTTCTTAATTCTTTTACAGCTTCATGATTCATTGGATCTACAACTAAGTGATATCCACCTAAACCTTTAATAGCTAGGATTTTCCCCTGTTTCAACAAATCAATGGTTTTTTCTATTGGATTATCAGTGGGGACATTTGTACCATCTGCTGTTCTCAATTGAACTTGTGGTCCACATTTCCAACAAGCATTTGGTTGTGCATGGAATCTCCGATCTAATATGTCTTTGTATTCCTTATCACACTCTTTGCACATAGGAAATTTAGCCATTGTAGTATACGGTCTATCATAAGGAATATCTTTTATTATTGAATATCTAGGTCCACAATTTGTACAATTAATAAATGGATAGCGATACCTTCTATTCGTTGAATCAAATAATTCTTCTAAACATTCATTACATACATAAGTATCAGGAGATATTAAAGTTTGCCTACTACTATGTTTTTTGCTACTCAAAATATCAAAAGAGCTATAACGATTATCGGATTCTTGTTCCTCTACCAATTTAACTTCTTGCACATAAGCCAATTCTGGGGAATTAAATTCTATATCATGAATAAAATGCTTAATATTATTTTGTTCCCCTTCTACTTCTATCAGCACTCCATTTGAATCATTTAACACCCATCCGTTTAGATCATATTTTTTTGCTATTCTATATACAAAAGGTCTAAAACCAACACCTTGCACAATGCCTTTAACTTGATACTTTTTTATAAACATATTTATTACTTTTTTCATGAATTGTCTCCTAACATAATCGAGGTAATTCTGCCCCATATAATAACTCAATGATTTTCAATTCACCTGATTTTGCTTCCATTAGTACTTGTCTATCTTGTGTTTGAGTAATTTTACCAATTACTGCAGCTTCTTTACCATATTTAGTATCTTTCAATACTCTCACGACTTCCTCGCTTACCTCTGGAGACACAAACATACAAACATTACCCTCATTAGCTAGATACATTGGATTAACACCTAACATATCGGCAGCCATAATGGTTTCTGCTAACATAGGAATCTCTTTTTCTTCTATTTTTATTCCAGTATTAATTGTTTCTGAGACTTCATTTAAAACTGTACCTAACCCGCCTCTTGTAATATCTCGCATACAATGTATAGAATCACCAAAATGGTTTTGCAACTCTGATATCATATGATTTAATGGTGCACAATCACTATTTATTCTCTGTTCAAACCCTAATCCTTCTCTTATAGAAAGGATATGTATACTATGGTTTCCTAGTTGTCCTGTTATAATGATATCGTCACCTTCTTGAATAGAGTTTACCGAAAATGGTGATACATCTCCTTCAAAAACTCCTATTCCAGTTGTATTAATAAAGATTTTGTCTACTTCACCTTTTTTAACAACTTTTGTATCTCCGGCAACAATATACACTCCAGCTTCTTTCGCTGTTTCTCTTATAGAATCTAATATTTCTTCCAAATCTTTAATTGGAAAACCTTCTTCTAGTACTAACGCCAATGATAGATAAAGTGGTTTTGCACCACTAACCGCTAAATCATTAACTGTCCCACAAACTGCTACTTTCCCTATATTTCCCTCACCAAAAAAGATAGGATCAATAACAAAAGAGTCCGTTGTCATCGCCAATCTTCTACTACTTACCTCAAGAATGGCACTATCCTCCATTTTTCCAAGATGAACATCTTCTAGTTTTGCAGTAATAATTGAGCTAATTAAATCATGACTCAATAGGCCTCCTGTTCCATGGTCTAAAATTATATTTTCTAAATCTTTAGTTAATTTCATGAATTAAAACTCCTTTTCATTTTTATTTTTATTTTTGAAAAATAATATCACTTGCTACATAGAACAAGTGATATTACAACGTATTTACTTACGGAATTGCAACTCCATCAAAAGAAATATCTTCATTTTTAGAAATCGAATTACAGATTTCCTCGATACTCATAATCTTTGCACAATATGAACCTAACCACTTTAAAGCTCGTTCTTTATCTTCAGCCTTCGCTGAAACAACCGCGTCTTCTGGTACGATTACATTATAACCACGGAAAAATCCATCTGCTGCAGTTGTTTGTACACAAATTTGAGTTTGCATACCCGTAATAATAATTGTATCTACTCCTAAATTTTTTAAGGTTTCATCAAGATTTGTCTCAAAAAAACCACTATCCTTATTTTTCTCCATAATAATATCTTTTTCATGAAGAAACTCAGGTAAGATTTCTGCACCTTTAGATCCCTTTGTGACTGGTAAAAAATCACCATATCGTTCAGCTTTTGGATCATCTTTTAAGTTAATTAACTGTAGGTGAACAATAGAAACATCATTTTCTCTCATAGTATCTAAGAAAGACACCATTTTAGGCGTAAACTCCTCCACAGCTGCAATTCTATCCTCATTTTTATTAACCAAATCGTACTGTAAGTCATTTGTAAGCACTGCATATTTCATAATAATCCTACCTCCAATTAACTAAGAATTTAATTTTTCTAAAATACAATGTTCATTATTCCACCAATAGTAAGAATATGTCAAATGTTATTTTTTATCTAAATTTTCTAAAAAATTTTCAGAAAATTAATACCTAATAGGACTCTATTTCCCATTAGGCATTAATTTTTCGCTTTTTATTTAGAATAATCTCTCATATGTAATTAAAGTTTTTCACTCTCTGTAAAAAATGATTTATGTTCTACTGGAGAAGAAAGCACTATTAAGGTTGTAGGCTTTCCATACTCTATGCACAAATTAATATAGTCTTCGAGTGTATGTACAGATTCCGTCACTACCTTTGTTAAATAACTATACATACCGGCAATACGGTGACATTCGACTACATCTGAATGTTCCATTGCGAATTTTTTATATTTGTTGCAATCCTTTGGTTCCATCAACACAAACGCAGTAATATGTTTTTTTAATTCTTTCGAATTAACAATCGTGCGATAACTTGTAATAACCTCTTGTTCTTCTAGTCTTCTAACTCGCTCTGTAACAGAAGGGGAACTCAAACCTACCAGTTTTCCTATTTCAACCATACTTAAACGTGCATTTTCTTGAAGATGAGAAAGAATCTTTAAATCTGTTTCATCCATTGTTGGACCTCCCCTTGATTAATTAAGAAAATATTTAGTAATTCTTAAATTTTTTAAGAAAATTATAATTAATACATAAATTATAGCATGTTATCCTTTTTTAAAACTTTATATAATTAATATCAATTAATGAAAGAGAGGCTGAGTATCTTGACACAACAATCATTGAAACGCTCAATTACTTGGGTACAGGGAACCGCATTAACCATAGGAGCTGTGTTAGGTTGTGGAATCCTTATTTTACCTTCCATTACTGCAAATAGCGCTGGACCAGCTTCAATTTTATCTTGGGTTATCATGTCTATATTAGCTTTTCCTATTGTAGCAACTCTAGCGCGTCTTGCTAAAATGATTCCTAGTGCTGGAGGAATTACAGCTTATGTTCAAATGGCATTTAATGCAAATACAAGTGCCATCCTAGGCTGGATTATGTTAGGTTCTATTCCTATTGGAGTACCTATTATTGCTTTAACAGGTGCCCATTATATTGGATATGTTTTTCCAATAAGCAATCTTAGTGTTATAGGAATTGCAGCATTAATTTTAATTACCTCTTTACTCTTACATATAAAAGGGATCGAGCTATCATCAAAAGTTAGTGTGTTTGTAATTTGTATCATTTCACTTTTAATAGTTGTCGCTGTTATCGTTTCTATACCTTATGTAAAATTAAGTTCTTTTACACCATTTGTACCAAACGGGTGGTCTTCCGTTGGCGCTTCTTCTGTAATTATCTTTTTCTCATTTGTAGGATGGGAGATGATTACCCCATTAGCTGAAGAATTTAAAAGACCCGCTAAAGATATTTCCATTAGTTTATTTTTAGGAGCAATTTGTATCTCTATTATGTACATTGCTATATCTTTTGTAACAATAGGGACTCACTCATATGGTGATAAGAATCAGATAGCTTCCCTTAGTATTCTAATATCAAAAGGATTAGGACCCATAGGTACATATGTAACAACTATCTTAGCAATTTTCATTTCGTTTAGTGCTGTACATGCTAACATTGCAGGTTTTTCAAGAATGATTTACGCTCAAGCTAGAGAAGGACATTTCCCTTCCTTTTTTGCTAGATTACATTCTAAATTTCAAACTCCAACTAGGGTATTACTAGTTTTAGGAGGTATTTTTAGTTGTATTTTAATCTTTTATGGTGTGGCACGACCAAATTTAGAAATGCTTCTTAAAGGTCCTAGTGTAATTTTTATTACCTCTTATATTTTTACAATGCTAGCTGCTCTAAAATTATTAAAAGTGCGTGATATTGGTTGGTGGATGGCCTTCCTTTCTCTAATTATATGTATTATTGTATACTCATTTAGTGGTTGGGCTATTTTCTATCCAGTTATCTTATCAATTATTGGTTGGATTTATATAGTTATGAATAAGAAGTATAGTACCATTAACAATCATTCAATAAATACATCAAATGAAAACTAGTCTCATATAATCTAAAAATTTACCACTCAAAATACAAATTAATATTAATACTATTAATGCTGGAATAAGGAAATCTTCCAATGACTTATACTTAACACAAATTAACCTACTAATTATGTGCATTCAAAAAAACCAGGATAACTTTTTAAAATCATCCTGGTTTTTCTATATTTAATAAAATTTATCATTTCCTATTTATAGAGACCATATCTAACAGCTCTATTTAACTCTATATATTTTATGAGTTTTTTTAATATGGATAAACTTGTATATAATAGAAGAAATTTTTTAATCTTCAATTAATTACATTTGATAAACGACTCATGTAAATTGAAAATAAATGATAATTAACTGTATTTAATTATGTAAAAAACACATAATTAAATACAGTTATAACTATTATAAAATTCATATCAACATATCAGCGAAAGCAGATCCAACGTTATTTTTACGCTTCATATGCTTCTCTAAATATATTTTTGTGGTTTGAATATTTTCGTGACCGAGTGTTTGCATTAAATGATATAAATCCGCATTTCCTTGTTCAACTGCCATAATTGCAAAAGCATGTCGAAATGTATGTGCGGTTACTGGATTTTCACGATATTGTAAGAACTCTAAGTCTGTCTTCTTTATCATATCTGTTACCTGATTTGATAGTGTTTTAGAATTATATGCACTTCCTCTTTGATTTATAAATAACGGACTTTCATCCCCTTTTTCCAATACTGTTTGGAAACCTCTTCTTCTTCTCATCTCACAAATACATTGGTATAAATGTTCTGAAATAAAAAGTTCACGCACTTTGTTCCCTTTTCCCCTAACCTTTAACCAATACTTTCCATAATAGTGTAAATCTTTTACTCTTGCAGTACACAACTCCTGAATACGCGCACCAGTACTTGCTAATGCAAGTACTATTGTATAGTTTATTAAATGTCCTCTTTCTTTATAAAAGCCTAATATTTTCATGACTTCTTCATAGGATAAATCCCGATTCGGTCGATCTTTTTCATTTACATTCGCACGCTGTAATTCTTCATGAATTGGTTTTTCAATATACCCAAATACATGAAGATGTTTTAAAAAAGAACGTATAAGTATTGATTTTTTTGCAAGTGTTGCGACCGCGTACGTATCCCCATTTCTACCGTTCTCTACCTGCTTCAACCAAGCATTATATTTACGAATATGCCAAGGCTGTAATGTTTTCAATAACGAATCATTTTGCTGCACCTCTTCTCCATTCAATTCGAATTCCTCTGCATGCTGCACCATGCACTGACAAAATGATAAGATTTCAGATACATAACTCTTTTTCGTATCCTCTTTTCTATTCTTTTTCTCATCCATATCTTTTTGTAAATGTACGAAATGATAAATGACTTCCAAATCACTTAAATACGTATATTTACTCTTTCCCTCTTTTTCTGCAACCTCCATCTTCTCTTCCAACTTATCTACATAACGACTATCATGCAGGAATGGAACCATATCTCTTATACTTTCTACATATGTATCTATATCTTCACTTTGATTCTTTATTATAGGTAAGTTCTCTTTTTTATTTTGTTTATCCATATTTCGAATTAACCCCTCCTATTGAAGATTATGAATATAATTCGCTTTATTACCTTTACTTATCATTTTATTTTACTTCTATACATTATACAAATGATTATTCATTTTCTTTCTGTAAGAATCCTACATTCTTCTCTATTATCTTATATTTATATTTTTTTATAATTTATTAGTAAATAGATATCATTTAATAGTTTATACCTTAGAATTTAAATCCCTTTTATAAAGAAAATAAATTTAAAATACATTAAGAGATAAATTAAATCTAAAACGATTTTAAACTACAAAATTTTATAAGAACTTTAATAAATTCTATTTCTCATTTTAAATATATCTCATATTCTGATATGATATATACATATCTAAAATACTAGTAAACAATAGTTATGGAGGTGTCCTTTCATGACACAAGATTTATTGTTCATTACAAAACCTACTGTAACGACAAAAGAGGCAGCCGACTTATTAGGAGTAACGGTACAAACAATTTTAAAGAAAGAAAAAGATGGATTAATAGAATGTGTATATAAAGATAACTGGAAGCAATTCGGTAGTAAGATTTTCTATTTAGAGGATATTGAACGTTTAAAAGATATCGAAGAGATTGAGGGTTATAGTACAAAAGAAGCAGCTGAGATTCTGAATGTAGCACCATCTACTGTCTTTACATATATCAAATCTGGAAAACTACCTGCTTCAAAGATTGAAAAGCGCGGAAAAGAAGTATATATCATTAATAAAGAGGACCTTGAAACTTTTCAACTTACTTATGAAAAAACTACATCAAAAGAGCGAAAAACATTCATTGCTAAGATTCAAGACGAAGATATATATTTATATCAATTATTAACACATCAACATACGGGGAAAGTAGGGAGAGTAATAGAAATTAATGGAGCAGACGGCAAGATTCTTACAGAAGACGAAGAAATCTTCCCTTTATCCACGTATAAAGAACATGATTACTCCTTTGAACCTTTCCGTAAGCAAGCTGTAATTACAAAACGAGGGTATTTATCTTTTTCCTTTAAAAAACCCCAACTATTTAATTCCATTACTTATAATCTTATAAATTTATTTTATAAAGAGCTAGGTGTCACAAATATGCGATTGAGTGTTTCATCTGATACTATTAAATTAGAAATTAAACCTTTCGTATTACAAGTTGATCCATTGCAGTTTCAAGAAGAGATTAAATACTTACATTCTCATATGAAATCCGGTACGATACTTCCACATGTTGAAGGAATTTATTTTAAAAGTAATGTAGAGCCATTAACTTTTCATGCAGATCATGAATTTAAGCAGAAAATAGTTCAAATGGCAGTGGATGCAGGTATGGGACAGGAAGAATTCTTATTACAAGCTGTAAAATCTTATATAAGAAATTTAGAACAACAATAAATATTTCTTAAAAAGAAAAACCGTAGAAATTAAATATTTCCACGGTTTTTCTTTTTACCTAAGGTCATTTTACAACAATATAGAACTTACCTGGCATTTCATTTTGTGCATCTTGAAATATTTTTAAAATTAAATCCGCATAAGGTCCTAACATCTTTTGAGTACTCTCAAAAAATTCCCATTCTATTGTTATAGGAAGACCTATAAATCCAGTTAAACAGTCCCACAAAGCATCTGCATTTTCCCCATAAAAACTAGGGAAATCTAATTGTTTTTTTAATGTTTGGTGCAATACTTCTTTACTAGTAAGTGTTCTTCCATCCAATTTTACTTTATCCATAAATTTAATCCCTCTATTTCCTATTTTACTTCGGTAAACGTTTTATAATGATCAGAAGTTTTATATACTAATCCATCATTAGAATAAAGAATTCTATCATTACCTCGATACCCTGATGAATAATTAATATCTGCTTCATACCAAGTCCTATTTGGAGCATTTGGTAATAGCCTTTCATTATTATAGTAAACATTTCCACCAACACTTTTTCCTGGAGCTACTTCGTGGAGATTTCCTTTCTTTCTATCCCATCCTAAAGCCTCAGCTTGTTGCTTTGTGATGAAATTATCCGGTAATTTCTTATTTTGTTTTATGTACTGAGCGACTTCATCAAAACCCGTAGGATATTTCGTAAATTTTGTACTTTTGGCTGCCGCTTCTAAAGCCTTACCTTTCTTCTCAAGGTCTCCAGCCTTCCCTACAACTTTACCGATAACCCGTGTTGTACCACCAGATACGACAGCCAATGTACCCCATACATAATCTTCTGGATCATATTTTTGACCTGTTACTAAGTCTTCCCCTTTGATGAGTTGTCCAATTTCTTTTCCTGTACCAATTATAGGCGTCATACCCAATACGAATGATACATCTCCATCATTCTTACGATCATATACTCTAGATGGATCGCCACCTAAATCACGTAGTGCATTACTCAAGTCAATATTTCCAACATTGATGGCAGCAGCAGATACATCAACCTTATGACTTGCTATTCTATTAGCGGAGTCCATAAATGTATTTGCAAGGTCTAATCCCATGTTGAAATCTGTGAAGAATCCTGGGACTTTCGCATCCAATGCTTGTAAATCTTGCGCAATAATTGGAGCGTTTTTTCGCGTTACTTGTACAAGTTCCTCCATCCCAGGTTTTGCCTCATCAATGGAATGTTTCAGATTAATGGAGCTATTTACAACTGGTCCTAAATCTTTAACTACACCAGATAACCCCTTCGATAACTCTTGCATATTCAATGTGATTTGATGAATATCTTTATTAATTTCATTTTGACATTCAATAGCTTTGGCCGAAACCACATCTAATGCTTGATAATAACCAACATAGGCCTCAATAAGTGATTCATAATACTGGAGTATAAAACTGTATGTCTCTACACCAAAATCTAGTAATTCTTTTCCATCAGCTCCAAGTAATTTTACAAGTTCTTTCCTTTGGGTAACGGTTAAATTTTTTATATCACCTTTCATTGCATTTACTAGTTCTTGTAACTTACCATGTGCTTCTTTCATCACTTGTATTTTATACTGTACATCTTGCTTTGCGTTGTTTACGTTCCTTGAAATACTTTCCCAATGCTCTGCATCATCTACCAAACGATTTTCTTCTTCTTCTAAAATCTTAATCGTGTTATTTATGAGTGTTTCATCACTTTTTAAATAATCTAATACACCTTCAAATATCTTTACTTTTCCATCAAGCAAAGTGAGTGGACTTTTAGCCTCCTGATCAAAAATAATGGCATCATGAATGCGCACATATCCCTTTTCGCCTTGGTAATTAACCTCATACCAAGAACCGACTTTCCCCACTACTTCTATTAATTCACCTTTATTTACACTTTTTGCACGTAATGCTTTTTTCAAGTCTGCCTCAGGATATACTTTTTTAACAAGGGATTCTAATGTAATCCACCCTTTAACCATTTCTCCATCTTGATTAAAGGAGAATTTCTTATCTTTATATGTAAAATCTCCTGTTTGTAATGCACCTGAAGGCTGTAGTAAATACCAATTAAACTCTTGCTTCATCCAACCATTTCTTGATTCATGAGAAGCATCAAAATAATACGGTTTCCCATCAACATGTGTAAATCCAGATTGTACAGGACCTAACGGGCCAAAGTAATAGGTTTTTCCGTCAATATGTTGGATTCCAGTTTGCACCACGCCATCGGTACCCAGATAATAATCATATCCATTTGTATGTACCCATCCCAATTGCATAAACCCATCGGTACCAAAATAATAACGTTTCCCATCAATTGATTGGAAACCTGTTACTTTTTGCCCATCTTTTTGATAATACGTCCATTTTCCTTCTTCTTGTACCCACCCTTGTTTATTATCTAAATAGAGTGCTTCTTTTAATTGATCAATCCATTGTAATCCATTCGCAAGAACATTTAGATCACTATCAAGTTGTTTATCAAATTTCTTTTGAATATTTGGTGGAAAGTATTTTTCGGGATCTTTATGATACTCCGTTATCATAAAATGAGACAAATTCGTTGCTTCTTTTGCTACATCCCATGAACGAACTGGTGATTCACCAATTATAACTGACTCTAGTACCCGGACATATCCGATTTCCCCTTGATACTTGACCTGGTACCATAAACCTTGTTTGGATATGACCTCTAAAACATCTCCATCCTTTACAGGTTTAGACTTCATTAGAAATTTTGTTTCTGGCTTTGGATAGATTCTTTTAACAGCAGAACGTAGAGTAATCCATCCCTTTTCCATATCCCCGTACTTATTAATTTCAAATGGTTTTCCTTGATAGGTAAATGTTCCTGTCACATACTTCCCATCTTTTAAATAGCTCCATGAAGTTGCAGAAAAACTCCATCCGGTCTTTAGTTTACCAGGTTCACTATAATATAAAGTATCTTTCCCTACCTGCTTTCTTCCTTGGAATAGCCTTCCATCTTTAAAAAAGGAGTACTCTATTCCATCTAACGTAATGTTATCTGTTTGCTTACTCCCATCTTTGTTGTAATAGTACCAATTCTCTTTCTCCTTCACCCAGCCAACTGATTCATCATTTTGCATATCTGTTACTTTCATAATCGTCCTATATAAGAACATAGAAAATTGCTCTCTAGTAACAATGCCATTTGGATTAAAATTGCCGTCACCTGTACCACTTGTTATGTTGTTACCGGCTAATATTTTGACATATTCGTTGGCCCAGTGACCTTT
Source organism: Bacillus sp. BPN334 (assembly GCF_008368885.1). NCBI lineage: Bacteria > Bacillati > Bacillota > Bacilli > Caryophanales > Bacillaceae > Bacillus > Bacillus sp. BPN334. Next base: position 71,746 of record NZ_QOZW01000013.1, read on the forward strand.
CATATCCGTAAATTCAACATTTCCTTGCGGCATTAAATCAAATGTTTTGACAAGCACAGTTGCCATTTCGGCACGTGTCATATTATTTTTTGGATTGAATTTTTTTTCAGCATTTACACTGAAAATGCCACGTGCTGTTAGTGCCAAAATTTCCTTTTTGAAATTGCTGTCACCAATATCAACAAATGGATTATTTGTACTATCTTGCGGTTTTAAATATCGATACAAGAAAGCAGCGAGATGTTCGCGAGTAATAGGATCGGTTGCACCGAAATACCCATTTCCGTATCCTGTTATAATCTTCTTCTCCACCATATACATCATTTCTTTATACGCCCAGTGAGTTTTAGGAACGTCAATAAAAGATGATGAATTCACTTGATCATTTTGTTCTGCATACGCTGTTCCTACTGTACTGAATAACAAAATACATACCATAAAACTTAAAAATAATTTCTTAATTGTATTCATAATAGCTCCTATTCAATAGTTAAAAATATAATTGCAAAATCAGCACTTATTTTATACTTCATTTACGGCGTTTTATATAATTATCAAATTTCTATTCATACTGATAGTTCGCATAAGGACAACCTAAGTCATTCTGTCTAAACAATAATTAATTCATAAGATGTTTCATTTTTTAAATGTAGTAGCCCGTTTATGGAACCTTCTTAATATATAGTAAAACCAAGTTTTTTAATTTAAAAATCCCTTAGTGTAAAATCCGCATTATGATACCAATCCCCTTTCTCTTTGACGCGGCCTATTTGATTTAAAACTTCGACTTCCTCTGTAAACATTGGTGCATAGGTAGAAAATAATTAAAATAACGATAATATAAGTCCTATGATTTTCTTCATACTCGCATCTCCTTATCAATTCGTAAAAACTTTTTAATTATATATTAGGTTTCATTTGTATTGAAATAAAAAAATATAAATATGCATAATTGCATATTTACCTTCTTAATAGAGTTTACCCTATTGAGAAATACTCCCTTTCCTTGATATTATTAGTCTCAGAGACTCTCAATAACACTTATCAAAAATACAATTGAAATGAAGAGAAAAATGTTTTATGGATACGCTCGTGTCAGTGCACAAGATCAAAATCTAGATACACAGATTGAACAGCTCATGAAATATGGAGTAGATGAAATTATTAAAGAAAAAATAAGTGGAGTAACCAAACAAAAGCCAGAGTTAGACTCTATACTTTCAAAACTAACTACTGAGGATACTTTAGTCGTAACTAGAATGGCTCGTTTAGGTCGAAATACCATTCAGCTTTTACAATTAGTAGAACAACTTCAGGAAAAAGATGTTCACTTTGCGATTTTAAATTTAGGAATAAATATGAGAACGCCAACAGGAAAATTCTTTTTAACTGTCATGGCTGCCTTTAGTGAACTTGATCGAGAAATGATTAAAGAAAAGCAACGTACGGGAATAAAGTTAGCGAAACAAAAAGGAGTGTATAGAGGAAGAGTAAAGAAATATACGGATAAGCACCCAGTTATGAATCATGCGATTGAATTGCGCAAGCATACCAATAAAATTGTTAAAGAAATATACCAAATTACTGGTGTGAGTCCGGCCGCTCTGTATCGTAGATTAAAAGAACTTGAATAAAGTTCTTTTTTGATTTGTAATTAAATCCCAGAGTGGCCCCTCATACCGAGTATCGTTTCCGTACCCCTGGGAGAGAAACACATGCTTATCAGGGTAAAATTAGCTAAGTTCAAACTCATCCAAACTTTTTTGTTCTTGTACAAGGGCATAAAACTCTCAACTATTCCGAGAAAAATCTATATTCAGTTAAATTTCATATCTTTAATTGAGCAAAAATCACAAAAATTATCCAACTTTTGTATAAAAGAATGAGTCAATTGAACTTAGAAAAAGCGTGTTTTAATAAAAAAAATTTTCCGAATGCACTTTTTCTTTTTGTTCTTCTATCAGGGATCATAACGTTAAATTAATCAAACATTTTTCGAAAACAACAACAGTTATTTACGAGAATACAACCTCAACTTAAAAAAGACCACCCCTTTCAATAAAGGAAGTGGTCTTCCTAAATTATCTATTTTCTTAAAATAAAACTATAATAACTTTGATATCTCTTTACTCAGTCATCCGATTATAGGAATAAAATCCATTAATACATGTAATTCCATCCCTATTAAAGCAGAAATAAAAATGATTTTTAAGAAAATACTCTATTTATAAGTAAACAATATTATTAATCTAAGTATTATAAAATTAGTAACTCACTTAAGAAGTTTTAAAAGACAAGCTTGTTAATGATGTTCCAACACTTAAGTCGTCATTTAATACGAGGGATAAACAAGCTACTAATGGTAATGTAATGGTAATTGAGCCATCAGAATTAATCACTATACTAGGACTAGATCCACACTCTTCTCCACCACTTACAATTGATTCTACCCCACCACTCGGAGTAAACGTAACTATAAGACACACATCGATACAAATATCATTTAAAGTATATGCCATTACTTATACCCCACCCTAAAACAATTTATAATAAGCTATGTAGTAAAAAGGGTTAATGACACATAAAAATTTTAGATAAAGGCGCATTAAGATGTTTTTTCTATTTTTACAGAGACCCGCTCAATTCTTCCTTAAAAACACAAGGTAAAGTGAACCCGTTATAGTCCATGAAATGAGCTCTAATCCCCCCTTATCTAAAAAGGAGGAACTATTATTATGGAATATGATTGTAGTAAGCGGTGTACTTTTGAATTTGATCGAATCATTGTAAATCATAAAAACTATAAAAATTCAAATGCAAATACATAAAGCAACACAAAATAGCCCCTTCTCACCAGCAGCGGCTATTTTATATGAAAATACTTCATTAGTTTATATATCCTAAAACACTTACAATCTTACTCGCTTTTAAATTATGAATATGATAATAAATTTCTAAACCTTTTCGCTCAGCTCGTAACACTTTGCCCTTCATTTTTGATAAATGTTGTGAAACCGTCGATTGTGGAATATTCAGTAATTCTGTTAATTGTGTTACATTACACGTTTTTCTCGTACTTAATTCATTTACAATTTGTAAGCGGATTGGATGCGCCATAATTTTCAAAATATCTACATCTTCTTCTGAAACTAAACTTTTTCTCATTTCACTTGTATATGTTGTCATAGGACATTCCCCTTTTATATGAACTCCTTTTATTTTGATCTATTTCCAAAATATTTAAAACTCCGATGTAAAACCTTTATATAAAAATAAGGGAATTTTAAATTTTTAAAAACAGAACGAAATACAATTCACTTAATTTATTCTTTCATTACATGTAAATAATAAAATATTAATATGTGCTCTATGTGAAGTTAGCCTAAATTTATAATGAAGATTTTTCAAATCATTCACATGTAACTACCGATTTTTCTGCTTTGTGTTTCCCTTCTATCTTTTTTGTTTTCTTTCCTTGAGCTTTTCATTGTTTTCTCTAGGTACAGGAGTGTTGGTCATATAAAGATCGATACTACTAAGTCGTTTACTACGAGGAGAATATTTCCTTCCTTTCTATTTTCTTGTACAACTTAATCCTGTAATCGTTTTTTTGTTGTTCTTTGGTTAATAGATGAACGCTCACACGAGATGAGACTTTATTGATTATCAAAGTTGGTCCGCATCAGGATCTAACAAATGAGTCCAAGTAATTAATGCTGTCAACATAACAAAAAGAGTCCTGATTGATACGGACTCTTTTTTGAGTTTTTACAAAAGTAAACTTTTAAACACATAATTCCATTTCTATTATTTATTTTACCACCTGAACAGATTCTGGTTTCCACCCCTGATTCTCTACCCAATCAATATTAACCTTATATTTTTTATTACTTTGCTTATCTCGTACATTACCGTAGGCTTTATTATTACCATTATTCCCAATAAAATCGAAAATCAATTGGCTCTCTGGAACATCGATAGCATAAGAAATTGCTTTTTTCATCTCACTCCAATCTACTGTTCCTTCTTTAAATTTCATTTCAGGTTTTGCTCCTTGTTCTGTACCAATTGGCTTCCAAGAAGAATTAGTTTGAGAACCCTTTTCTTGAGATGCCGTTTTTTCTCCCTCTTTATTTTCATTTCCGTTCATTTTTACCGATTTTTCTGCTTTTTGTTTCTCTTCTAACAGTGCTGCTTCTTTCTCCTCACGTTCCTTCTCTTCTAACTGCGCTGCTTCTTTCTCCTCACGTTCCTTCTCTTCTAACTGCGCTGCTTCCTTCTCCTCAAGTTCCTTCTCTTCTAACTGTACTGCTTCTTTCTCTTTACGTTTCTTCTCTTCTAACTTTGTTGCTTTCTTTTCTTGAGCAATTGCTTTCTTTGATGTATCAGAAGGGGAAAACAACTGGTATGTCACTATACCAACTGTCACTAATACCAAAGTAAATGCAATATTAAAAACCACCTTTTTACGACGATTTTGTTGTTTTTCTTGAAACCTGCTTACTTGTCCCATTTTTTAAACCCCCGAGTTTATTTTCTCTTCTAATTTTTATGCATTATTCTTATAATTCTTAATATTTTTATTAAACAATGGAAATAAATCACAATTCCCATACAAGATTTCATATCATAATAAAATTTGTGTTGTTTCAAGCATCTGACATATGTTATTCAAAAATATTTTAATACATTAAAAATTGATAAACTCCTGTTCGTAAGAAACCTTCAATTTTATTCAAAGATGATTCCAATTACGTCCACATTAGATCTCCTGTAGAAATCTTTTTAACAATTAAGCCCCTTCTTCCCTTATTTATAATTTTTAAATTAAACTGCCCTCTATGGTACAATAAAGATGTGTTGTTCTCTACTGGGGTATGTCGTAAAATCAGAAGGGATTTTATCTCTTTTACCTTTTTTTCAGAGTAACTTTCACCACTAGGAAACTCTATTATTCCTAATGTAATCTTTAATTCGTTTTCATCAAAAGTCCAATCCTTATTAAGTTCCCTTATCTTTTGTATAAAGCTTCTTTTGGTTTTTCCTATATAGATCAATGTTTCATTTTTAGCATATACTCTAGAGATTGCAAATATTCCCTTCTTAAAAGCTTCTTCTCTACTATAAAAATCATTTAAACTATACAATCCATACCATTTAATATGTACTTTTTCTATTAATCTCACCTCATTTTTAGATAATATTATAATTTCTGAATGTTCGAATTATTGTGGATACATAGCCTTGATTACTTGAATTATAAATAGTGCTTTTCAATAATACATTTTATTATTACTAATTTCAATAATGCAGAAAAAATACAATATTATAGTTTAATTACAAAATTATCTAAAAACAAAGTGATGTCGTACCAAATATTTTATTTTTTTCAATATCAGACTATCGTGAACAAAAGTTAGAGAGTTATGGAATAAAATATAATGTGCATTTACATGCATTTCTTTTTAAAAGATGTTTTGTAATTGCAACTGAATTAAAAAAATATAGATTTTTATGACTCCTTTCGGGGGATATAGTAAAGTGGGATCTTATATATGCACATTACTATACCGAACTAGATTTCGGTATAGTAATTTTTTGTAACTCATTGATTTTTTACCAAACACGTATAAAAATTAATAGTATGAAAATAAAAAAGAACCTGCAAATCTGCAGATTCCCCTGATAATAATTTATATAAGTAAGACTCGAAAATATAATACAATGATTCAAAAATAAGTTCAAGTAAATCAAAAGAACCCGCTGGAGTTAGGGTTCTTTCAGAAGTGATGATGTTTTCTCAGCTTCGCAAAGTGAGAAAATACAAGAGTATAATACATCGAGATTTAGAGAATTTCAATAATTAATAGATAAGGAATATTTTATTTATTATGCAATGCTTGTGTTTTTTTATTCAAAATATTTTATAATCCATTTATTTAGATATTATTCAGAAAGTATAAAACTGTTAACTAAATATCGGAGTATTTTTATATATTCTATTAATACTATTAATTCTTTCTTCAAAAATTCCCCTAAAATGAAAAGATACGATATTCTTTCTGTAGAATCATAGGAAAGGATGGCGTTTCTTTTAATTTTATGGAGTACTAATTATTTCTTTTTTTATAATAAGAAAGGAAATTTATTATCATAAAGTATACCTGAGTCTATTGGTTTCCTAGCCCGAAAGAGATAAATAGCTTTGTTCCCATTCATGAAATAGTACAATGTATGCACAATTACATATCTAATTAATTGCTTTTAGTGTTATATTTTAATAGCGATGAATGCTATTATTTCATAAGTTGTCAACAAGCGTTATGTATGAGAAAAAGGAAGGGGCCAAATAGGCCCTTCCTTTTTCTACTAATTAACTAAATTACTCTCTGGTAAAAATTTAAAAAGTGTTGCAAATAAGTTGCATCACTTTTTTAGATAAATACGGGAAGTAACTCTTACGATTCAATGAGTCTTTTTTCCTACCTTTGAAAAGTTCGTTTAGGCTTCAATGCCCTTATTCAGTGATATTTCAGCAGTTCCTTTATTTTTCATATTTAATATTTTGTTCCTTAGCCATGAATATACTTAGAAAACCTCTAAAAACTATTTGATAATCTTTTAGAATCTAACTTTCTTATAATACTCTTTGCTATTTCTTCAATATTTTCATTTAGAAAGAAATGATTACCTTCAAAAGAATGAAGAGTACACGTTTTACTTGTATATTGCTCCCATTTTATTACTTGATCATATGTAGTAAATTCATCATTTTCCCCATTAAATATAAGAAAATCAATATCACACGGTTGTATATTATTGTCATGAATATATGTCTCGACAATTTTAAAATCTGCTCTTAGAATTGGGAGAAAAATCTCCATTAATTCTTCTGATTGAAGTACCCCGGACGGTGTACCTCCCATTGCAATAACTTCTCTTTTAAATTGCTCATTAGAAAGATTATGTCGGATATTTTTTATTTTACTATTTGGATGATTTCTACCGGACAAAACAAGAAATTCAGGCGATACGTTTTTAGAATCTTTTATTTTTCTGGCTACTTCATAGGCGATCAAACTTCCCATGCTATGCCCGAATAGAATGTAGGGCGAATCATCTATCTGCATAACTATTTTATTGTAAACATCATTCACAGCCTCTTCCATACTTTGGTACAAGTTTTCTTCAATTCTATATCCTCTACCAGCTAACTCTATCGGGACTACCTCAATATATGGATTAAAGTGATTTTTCCATTTTGCGTAACTAAACGCAGATCCCCCAGCATGTGGAAAGCAAAAAAGTTTAGTCTTCTGCATTGATTTTCTCCTTACTTTCAAATTTGTATATATTTTGGCAAATTGCATAAATGTCTTTAATTATTATCTCTTGCGGAAATTCATCCCTTGTTGCACAAGCAGATATCTTATAATTTGGCTCAATGTTATATTGTCTAAAGTAAAAGTTTTGAGGTATATACTTATATGAAATTAAAGTTGGTGACTCTTTTTTTATAGAGAATGAATTTAACGGGATATAAAGCCCTTTTTCAATCGTTTTTATATAACTTTCTTTTAATGTCCATAAATCATAAAAATAATTAATTTGTTCATCAGAATTTATATTAGATATATCATAAAATTCTTCCTCTGAAAAAAATTCATTTGCTAATTTAAGAGCCTCTATCTCTGAAACCTTTTCTATATCAATACCCACATTAAAATTAGCAGTAGTACAAACCACCCATTCTCCTGAATGTGACAGATTAAAATGAAAGTCAGAAAAATTTTCAACAAAAGGTTTTCCATACTCATTATATATAAATCTAATTTCTTCATTATTAATTTTATACTTTTGGCAGATTAGAGATCGGATTAGTAAATCCCCTATCAGGGTCCTATTAACGTCGCATGAGTTTAATAAACGCTTCATTCGTTCTTTCTTCTCATTTGAAACCAAGTTACTAAGTTGCTTAAACAAATGACTTTCAATATTCTTTGGTATTTTCACAGCTTGAATGTGTATGATAAATCACTTCCTTTTTTAAAGGATGGCTTCATATATGTGCGTTACATAAATTCAAATTAACTTTATCAAATTGCAAATACAATAGAAAAGGTGCATATTTACATATCAATGAAAATATACACCTTTCCTCAGTAATATCATCAAAGCATTAGCTTCTATTACAAAAAATGGAGAGCATTTACATCATTCTATGAGCAGCTCATATAGGTTTCTATGTCTCTATCAAGTAAATTTTCCATTATCCTCTTAAAAAGTAATACTCTTGATATATTCATTATTGCCTACACTTTATTTGCAGTTATTGGGCTGCCCTTTTCGTTCATAGCGTTGCATCTTTTGCACTCTCTACTTTTCAGTAAATGAAAGGGATGTTTCTTTTATCCCTTCAAATTCATTTAATAGGTACTTAGCTATCTTTTCAACTGCGGGGAAGTCTACTATTTCCTCATGTGATCCAGGGACAGAATACTTATTTACTCTTCCTTTTAATAAAGGTCCCCAATTTGTAAACAACTCTTTTCCTTCCTCAGCACTAAAGTAGATAACTTCTCCAAAGTATGGTATCAAATCATTCTCTGCCATTAAGTTCAGGCATTTCCTATGAGCATTGATAACTTGCTTCAAATTCATAAGATTTGCATCAGGCGGGAGTACTCCTTCCATAATTAATCGCTCCACAAGCATATCTTGCTTATGGACGAGGCCTTCTTCCTGCTCAGTAAGATCTCTAGGAATGAAATGTTCAGATATATATGAGAGCATATCCTCCCTTGTTTTACGATCTTGCTCTGAAGGTACTTTAGTATCCATTAGTACCAAAAACTCAACTTCCTCTCCTTGATTCCTTAATACAGTTGCAATTTTATAAGCAATTGCACCGCCTAAAGACCATCCTCCAAGACGATATGGGCCTTCTGGCTGAACACGTTTTATTTCTTCAATGTAAAGTTGAATTACTTCCGGCAAGGTCAAATCATCAATTTCTCTCTTTTCTATGAGAGGATTCTGTAAACCATAAAATGAACAGTGGTTCTTAAGCAATCTTGCTAGTTGAATGTAACAGAATACATTCCCCATAAACGGATGAACGCAGAAGAAAGATCTTTTTTCTGATTCTTGCAGTGGAACCAGCGCTGATACTGATTTCGTCATATCATGCTTATCACGAATAAGGCATGCGATTCCTTCCACTGTTGGATTCTTAACCAATGTAGACACCTTAATCTCTTTTCCAAACTTCTCCCTAATTTTTGAAACTAATTTAATTACAAGGAGAGAGTGTCCCCCTCTATTAAAGAAATCATCATTTACATAGACATCTTCTATCTGTAACAAATCCTGCCAGATTTTAATCAACTGATATTCAATTTCATCCCTTGGAATGATTGGTGTAGAGAAGTTATTTTCTCTTTGAATAGTTAAATTGTTCAATGCCTTTCGATCAACTTTTCCATTCGTTGTAAGAGGAATCTCGTCTATCTTAATAAAGTGTGCAGGAACCATATAATTCGGTACTTGTCTCTTGAGATATTCACGCCAATCATGCATACTTCCATCTCCAACTACATAAGCAACCAATCTCTGCTCTCCTAATTTATCCTCTGTTACCAAAACTACTGCTTCTTTTACCAATGGATGCCTCTCTAGATTCGCTTCAATCTCTTCAAGTTCAATACGAAAGCCCCTAATTTTCACTTGATTATCAATTCTTCTCAAGTAATCTAAATTACCATCAGGTAAATAACGAACCAAATCTCCCGTACGATATAAACGCTCTTCTTCATTAAATGGATGACGGATAAATCGCTCTGCTGTTAATTCTGGACGATTCAAGTATCCTCTCGCTATACCTGTACCACCGATATATAGCTCACCTGCTACACCAACTGGAACAGGTAACAAATTTTTATCCAATACATAAGTTTGAACGTTCGGTAACGGACGTCCAATTGTAACTTTCTTACTATCTGTTTGAATATGATAACACGTTGCATCAACCGTACATTCTGTAGGACCGTATACGTTATAAAAATCAATTTTTTCGGTCTCTACTAGCTGTTCCCATAATGACGGCATGATTGCTTCACCACCGACTAATATCTTACTTGGTACATGAACATCAGCACTTATTTCTAGCAATCCCCCATCTATAAGTAATTGAAGTAATGAAGGTGTCATATCAAACATTTCCAATTTATTCTCCCTAATATAGGACACAAATTGTTCCGGATTAGTGCGAACTTCACTTGGGATAATATATAAACTTGAACCATAAAGCAACATTTGTAATTGCTGAATAGATACATCAAAGGCAATTGACGCATTCAAACCGACGCGCATATTACTAGGTATCTCATGTGAGAAAACTTCTTTTTGTAAACCATAGGATAGGTTTATTACAGAATGATGCTGTACTAAAGCCCCCTTTGGATTCCCTGTCGAACCAGAAGTATAGATAACATACGCTAAGTTTTCCCCTGTTACCTCACATATTGGTGAAAGTTTGCTTTCTTGAGAAAGCATTGCTTGGTCCCTATCTAGGCAAACTGTCTTGATGTCTTTAGGTATCCATCCTAGTAATACCTCATTTGTAACTAACACTTTAATTCCCGTGTCTTCTAAAATATATTGCAGGCGGCTTTCCGGATTAGATGGATCCAATGGAACATAGGCTGCTCCAGCCTTCCAAATTCCCATGAGACCAACAACCATCTCAACTGATCGATCAAAGCAGAGGCCAACTAATGACTCTGTCCCAATTCCACATTTCTGTAAATGATGGGCTAATTGATTAGCTCTTTCATTCATCTCTCGATACGTTAGTTGCTGTTTATCATCTACCACTGCCACCGCGTCAGGTGTACGATTTACTTGCTCTTCGAATAGTTGATGAATTACATTCTCACGTGGATAGGATATAGCATTATTATTCCATTCTTCCAATAGCCTTCTTTGTTCAGCCTCCGTAATATATACTAGTTCCGATAGATTTTGATCAATGTTTTTGAGCATTTGCATTAACACTTTGTGTAAATGACCCAGCGTTTGTTCAATGGTTACTCTATTAAACTTACTACGGTCATACATTAACTTTAACGATAACTGGATTCCTGGAACTACAGCCAATCCTAGTGGGTAGTGGGTTTGTTCTACCCCTTTCAATTCACCAATTTCCAAATTTCCTGAAGATTCTTCTTTCACTGGATAATTTTCAAACACATATAAACAATTGAACAGCGGTGTACCTCTAGGAACCTCACTCCACCCCTGAATCTCTGTCAAAGAAGCATACTCATATTGTCTTCTTTCTATCTCTTCCTCTTGTATCTTCTGCAACCAATCTATTACTTTTATATCATCCATCAATTGAATTCGCGTCGGTGACGTTGTAATGAAAGGACCTACGATGTTTTCAACATCAATAATCTCCGTAGGACGCCCTGAGCTTGTTACACCAAAGACAATGTCATTTTCTCCACTATATCGGCTCATGAGATATGCCCATGCACCTTGAATTACTGTACTCAAAGTAAGTTTATTTCGTTTCGCCCATCCTTGTAACGCTTGAGTCTGCTCTTCTGATAAATAGGTAACCTTTTCTGTATAACCTTTTTCTTCCTCTTTACTTTCTAAGCCCAGCAAAGTTGGTGCAGTAAAACCTTTAAGCTTTTCTCCCCAGAATTGTTCCGCCTGCTCCTTATCTTGTTCCCTGAGCCATTGGATATATTTCTTATATGGTGAGGGTTTAGGTAACTTTACAGCTTTTCCATTCATTCTCTTCTGATAGACTGTAAGTAATTCATTAAAGACCAATGGTAAACTCCATCCATCCAGTAAAATATGGTGATGTGTCCAAACAATCCGATATTCTTCCTCACCTTCTTGAATGACTGTTACCCGCATCAATGGCGCTTCATCAAATTGGAAGGCTTGTTTTCGATCTAATGCCAAAAAGACTTTTCTTTTTTCTTCTATCTCTTTAGTTGTCATTGTACGCCAGTCTTCTTTGTTCACTTTAAATGGGATATTTTCATACACCACTTGTAATGGTTCTTCAATTTCGTCCCAAACAAATGCTGTACGAAAAATTTCATGCCGCTGAATTACAGATTTCCATGCCTGCTCAAAAGTAGGAATATCCATTTTCCCTTTAATCATAAAACTTAATTGCACTATATACGGTGCAACATGTTCATTCCCTTGGTCATGCAATGTGTGGAAAATCATACCTTCTTGCAAAGGTGATAGTGGATATAAATCAGTAATCTGATTGTTCTTTCCACGATTCATTTTGTTTAGTACATTTGTCAAACCTACTTGGTTAAGATTAGCCATTGCAAAATCCGAAATGGTCAGTGCAGATTCTCTATCTGAAGGTTGAATCAATCTGCTCAGTTGATATAGCATATTCTGTGCAATACTTTGAATCGTTGATTTGGCGAATTGTTCAACATTGTATACCCAAGTGAACTGAAGTTTTCCATTCGTTACAACCCCAATTACATCAATTACATGCGATCGCTTGGAACCGGCAGCATGATCTAAACGCTTAAATTCGTTCTCCGGCATAAACATTGCATCGCTAGAAAACATTTGATCAAATTGTCCAAGATAGTTAAAACTAATAGACGGTGTATGTTGAGAGCTCAATTGCTCACACATTGTTGCGTTCATGTAACGCAACACCCCATAATCAACACCCTTATTAGGAATTTTGCGAACTTGTTCTTTAACTGCTTTTAATGCTGCAATTGGCGTATTAGCACTAGTAATATTTAAATGAACTGGGTAAATACTTGTAAACCATCCCACGGTTCTCGATAAATCAACATCTTCAATAATCTCTTCTCGACCATGTCCCTCTAAATCTACGCTTAATATCGGCTGCCCCGTACATGCTGCTGTAGCTTGTACCAATGCTGCTAATAATACTTCATTGATTTGGACACGGTGAGTGCTTAAAGTCTCTTGCAATAACATACGGGTCTCATTCTCATTTAACACCACAGTAATTTCCTCAGTTACTGCGCTTACTGGATTACTTATAGTACCATCTACTGGCAGTATAACTACGTCTTGTTCACCCTGCTGCTCCCAGTAATGTAGCACTTCTTTTGATATTCCAGTTTCAGCGTAATGTTGTAATTTCTCCGACCATTCTTTAAAAGATGTACTCTTCATAGGTAATTGAATTTTTTGCCCTTGGACTGCTTGCGTATATGCTGTTTGCAAATCTTCCAATAAAATTCGCCAAGAAACACCATCCACGGCTAAGTGATGAATTGTCCAAAATAATCGGCCAGTCTTCTCACCTTCATCTAAATACACCATTCTCATTAACGGACCATCATGTAAATTCAATCTTTCTTGTGCAACATTAATCTCTTTTTGAATAACTTCATGCCAATCCGCTTCCGGCACTTCGTCTAATGAAATGACAGTCAGCATCAATTGTTCTTCAATTCCTTCATTCCACTGTTTCCAAGCCCCATTAGGTAAACGTTCATATCTTAAACGCAGGGCATCATGATGAAGTAGAAGGTTACGCGCTGCCTTTTCCAGTGATCCTATGTCCAATTTTTCTTTCGTTCTAAAGAACATGGATTGATTCCAATGATGTGGGTTAGGATGATTTTGTGCAAAAAACCTTTGCTGAATAGGTGTAAGTATCGTCTCCCCAGTTATAATTCCTTGTTCAGCTTGTACACCTTGTTCTTCTTTGACTACTAGCGCCAACTCAGCAATCGTTTGGTGTTCAAATAGTTGTTTTGGTGTCAACTGTAAACCAGCTTGCTTCGCACGAGAGACAATCTGAATGCTAAGAATTGAATCTCCACCAATTTCAAAAAAGTTATCATAAATACCAATACGTTTTGAACCTAGCACACGTTCCCAAATGATAGAAAGCTTATGTTCACGTTCATTTCTTGGGGTCGCGTACCCTTCTTGTGTTCCTTGATAATCTGGTATAGGTAACGATTTCCGATCAACCTTTCCATTTATGGTTAGCGGTAATTCTTTCATTTCGACAAAGTAGGAAGGTATCATATGGATTGGTAGTTTTATTTTAAGATACTCACGCCATTCTTCTAAACTGCCTTCGCCCACTATATAAGCTACTAACCTCTTATCTCCCGACTGATTTCCCCTAACTATTACAACTGCCTCTTTTATCAAGTCATGCTCCTGTAAAGTCGACTCAATCTCCCCAAGTTCGATTCGAAATCCTCTAATCTTCACTTGATTATCCATTCTTCCTAAATAGTCTATATTACCATCAGAAAGATATCTCACAAGATCGCCTGTTCTATATAATCTCTCGCCTTCTTTGAATGGATGAGAAATAAATCGTTCGGATGTTAACTCTGGACGATTTAAGTATCCCCTCGCTAGACCCGCTCCTCCGATATAAAGTTCACCCATCACACCAACTGGAACTGGCAACCCATTTCTATCCAATACATAAGTTTGAACGTTAGGCAACGGACGCCCAATCGTTACTCTTTCACTATCTTTTTTGATATGATAGCATGTTGCATCAACCGTACATTCTGTAGGACCATATACATTATAAAACTCAATTTTAACAGTCTCTACTAGCTGTTCCCATAATGACGGCATAATCGCTTCGCCGCCAACCAATACCTTACTTGGAACATGAACACCATCGTACGTTTCTAACAGTCCGGCATCTATAAGTAATTGAAGCATTGAAGGTGTTATATCAAAGATTGCTAACTTGTTCTCCCTAATATAAGCTACAAACTGTTCCGGATCACTTCGTACTTCATTCGGAATAATATACAAACTTGAACCATACAACAGCATTTGTAATTGCTGAATAGATGCATCAAAGGCAATTGACGCATTTAAACCGACATGCATGTTAGATGGTATCTCATGTTCGAAAACCTTTTTTTGTAAACCATGCGACAAGTTTATTACAGAATGATGCTGTATCAAGACACCCTTTGGATTCCCCGTCGATCCAGAAGTATAGATAACATACGCTAGGTTTTCTCCTGTTACTTCACATTTTGGTGAAAGAATGCTTTCTTTTGAAATCATTGCCTGATCCCTATCTAGACAAACTGCCTTGACTTCTTTGGGTATCCAACCTCCTAATGACTCATTCGTAACTAATACTTGAATTTCAGTGTCCTCCAAAATATATCGTATGCGACTTTCTGGATATGATGGGTCCAATGGAACATATGCTGCTCCAGCCTTCCAGATCCCCATAATACCAACAATCATCTCAACTGAACGCTCAAAGCAAAGTCCAACTAATGATTCAGTCCCAATCCCACATTGCTGAAGATAGTGGGCCAATTGATTAGCTTTTTCATTAAGCTCTCGATATGTTAACTGCTGTTTTTCATCTACCACTGCTACCGCATCAGGTGTACGATTTACTTGCTCTTCAAACAGCTGATGAATCGTACTTTCCCGTAGATATGCTACAGCATTATTATTCCACTCTTCCAACTGTTTTTGCTGTAATCCTGATAATATAGGCAACTTAGCTAATGATTTATCAGGATTCTCCACGATTACATTCAACCAGTTCCCAAAATGTTCAGCCATGGATTCAATAGTTAAGCTGTCAAATAAATCAGTTCTATAAACAAAAGTAAGTAATAAACCCTCTTCCACTTCTGCAGCTGTTAAACTTAAATCAAACTTAGCGATTGGAGCATTACTTTCCATTACTTCTATATTTCTTCCATGTAGTTCTGGTAGCTTCTGTCCCGTATTTTGCAAAGTAAACATGGTTTGGAAAATCGGAGAATGGCTTGTATTTCGTTCAGGTTGGATAACCTCTACAATTTTCTCAAACGGAACATCTTGATACTCATATGCCTTCAATGCTTTTATCCGCACTTGAGACAACAACTTTTGAAATGCCGGTGCATTACTTAATTCAGCTCGATAAACCAATGTATTGACAAAGAAACCAATCAGTCCTTCAATTTCTCGATAATTTCGATTTGCAATTGGGCTGCCAACAATAATATCCGTTTGTCCCGTATAACGAGCAAGGAAACTTTGATACGATGCCAATAAGGTCATGAAAAGTGTGGCCCCTTCTTGACGACTTAGTTCGTTTAATTTATCCAGTAATGGGCGCGATAACAAAACATTATGAGTTAATCCATGGTGGGTTTGCACTGGCGGACGCGGACGATCCACTGGCAACATTAAGACTGGTAACTCACCAGATAATTCTTCCTTCCAATATGCAAGTTGTTGATATAGTACTTCATCTTTCAACCATTCTCTTTGCCACTGAGCAAAATCGGCATATTGAACTGGTAGTGGTTCCAGATCTGCTTGTTTTTCACCAATCGCATTCTCATAAAATGCCATCCATTCTTGAAGTAAGATTTCCATCGACCATCCATCTGAGATAATATGATGCATATTACACAGAAGAACCCATTCTTCTTCTGAAATTCTTATGAGTTTCCCACGGAACAATGGCCCTTGTTCTAAATCAAATGGAGATTCGACTTCAGTTTGAATCCATTGTTCCAACTTTCTTTCTCGCTCCTCTAATGAAAGCTTAGTTAAGTCCATTTGGAGAAGCGGACGGAAAACGTACGGTTGAATCTGCTGCACAGGATGGCCATCCTCTTCATAAAATACAGTCCGCAAAGATTCATGACGCTCTATCAACTGATTCCATCCCAACTCCAATCCCTCAGGTAACCAATTCCCTGTAAGGCGGCATGCCATTGGCATATTATAAAGTGCACTATTAGGTGCAAATTGATCAATAAACCATAAGCGCTGTTGGGCATAAGATAGTGGAATATTATTTCCGCGTTCCATCGGCACCAATGGTGGAATTTCTCGTTTTTCGCTCCCCTTACGTAACTGATCTATTCGTTTCGATAATGCCTCGACCGTTGAATATTCGAACAGTTCACGTACCGGTAATTTGATTTGAAAGACTTCCTGTAAGCGTGAGACCACTTGTGTAGCAAGTAGAGAGTGACCACCAAGCTCAAAGAAAGAATCCTGAACACCAATTTCTTTTATTCCTAGCACTTGACTCCACACTGAAGCGATAAGTTCTTCCAGCGGAGTTCGTGGGTATACAGTATTTTCGGCGGATTGTTCACTAAGTATAGGCAATGCCTTCAAATCAAGTTTTCCATTCGGTGTAAGTGGTAAAAATTCCATCTCAATAAAGTTTGTTGGAACCATGTAATTTGGTAAATGTGTTTGTAGATGTTCTCGCCATTCATGTACACTTCCTTCACCAACTACATAAGCTACTAATCTCTTGTCACCTTGATTATCCTCTCGTACCAATACAACTGCTTCTTTCACAGAAGAATGTGCCTGCAAAACAGCTTCTATTTCTCCCAATTCAATCCGGAAACCACGAATTTTCACTTGGTCATCTATACGTCCATGGAACTGGAGATTACCATCAGAAAGATAACTTGCTTTGTCTCCTGTATAATAGAGACGTTCTCCTGACTTGAAAGGATGTGGAATAAATTTTTCCTTTGTAAGATCCGGACGATTAGCATATCCACGTGCAAGACTCTTCCCTCCAATATAGAGATCTCCAATTACACCAATTGGTACTAGCTGAAGATGAGAATCTAACACATAAACTTCTGTATTCGCAATCGGTCGACCAATCGATGGCGTACCTGTTGTCACTCCTACAGGTACATAACAATCTGTGGTAACAACGGTATTTTCCGATGGACCATACTGATTAATTACCGCAAAAGGAATATCGTTAGATGGGTACTGCGTTAATTGATCCCCACCAGTAATGATAAAACGAAGATCCGTTTTATCTGGCCAAGATAATTTCAAGAGCCTTTCCAGAATAGGCGTAGGTGCAAAGCTAGCTGTTATTCGTGAATCAATGAGCCAGTCCCTTAGTGCTTCTGGATTAATTCTCAGTTCCTCTGTTGACAAGTAGAGTGTTGCGCCAGCAGTTAGATACGGCCAAATCTCCTGGACAGCCGAATCAAAAGCAACCCCTGCAATCTGAGTCGCACGATCCTCTGCTGAAATATGATAAACTTCCTGATGCCAAGAAACCATATTCATTAATGAGCGATATTCAACCATGACACCCTTCGGTTTTCCTGTAGAACCAGAGGTATAGACAATATAGGCTAAGTTCTCTGGATTTATTTGACGTGTAGGTGCGATTACGCTTTCCACCGTTAATTCTTCTAACCTCACCATTTCGACGTGTGCGAAATGTCCTTCTTGTCCTTCCGCCGTCACTACAAATTGAATTCCTGCATCTTCAATCATGTATTCTAACCTTGATTTTGGATACAACGGATCTAAAACGACATAAGCTCCACCAGCTTTTAAAATGCCTAGTAAACTTGCCATCAGCTCAGCTGACCTCGGAAGATAAACTCCTACCACTGACTCTGGGGCTACTCCCTTTCGCTGTAAAACATTTGCCAACTGATTTGCTTGTGTATCCAGTTCACCATAAGTCCACTGTTTTGTTTGATCAACTACCGCAATCGCATCAGGACGCCTTGCTACTTGCTCCTCAAATCTGTCGCAAACAAGACCCTGATGAGACATTTCCATTACAGTGTCATTCCATGTTTCTAATAACAAAGTACGCTCGGGTTCTGATAGCATGCTCAGGTCATGCAACGGATTTTGTGGGCGATGAGAAACTTCATGTAGCCATTTCTCAAAGTGTCCTGCCATCCGTTCAATAGTAGTAGCATTGAATAAATCCTTATTGTACTCAAAAGTAAAAAGTAAACCCTCTTCCGTCTCAGCTGCCATTACACTTAAATCAAACTTTGCAATTGGACTATGGCTTTCTATCATTTCAATACTTCTACTAGATAACACCGGAAACTCTTGTTTCATATTTTGCAAAATGAACATAGTCTGGAAGATTGGCGAATGACTTGTACTTCGCTCCGGTTGCACAACTTCTACAATTTTTTCAAATGGAATATCTTGATATTCATACGCCTTCAATGCCTTTTGACGAACCTGATACAGTACATCTTGAAATGTCGGTCTACCACTCAAATTAGCTCGATAAACCAGCGTGTTAACGAAGAAACCAATTAGTCCTTCAATTTCTCTATAATTCCGATTCGCAATTGGGCTTCCGACCAGAATATCTTCTTGTCCCGTATAACGAGATAGAAAACTTTGATATGCAGCTAAAAGCGTCATGAAGAGTGTAGCCCCTTCTTTTCGACTAAGTTCATTCAATTTATCATGTAGCGTGCTTGGCAGAACCAGAGTGTATATCGACCCGTGATGAGTTTGTATTGCGGGACGCGGGCGATCCATAGGAAGTTGGAGTACAGGAAGCTCCCCAGACAATTCTTCCCTCCAATATTGGAGTTGTTGATCCAGCACCTCCTCCTTTAGCCATCCTTTTTGCCACTGAGCAAAGTCGGCATATTGAAACGGTAATGGTTCAAGTTCCGCTACCTTTCCATCCGTTGCTTTCTCATAAAATGCCATCCATTCTTCAAGTAGGATTCCCATTGACCATCCATCTGAAATGATATGATGTAGAGTACAAAGGAGTATCCATTCTTCCTCTCCCACGTGCAAAATACTTGTCCTGATTAATGGACCCTCTGTTAAATCAAATGGCACTTCTGTTTCTTGTTGAATTAAACGTTTAACTTCTTCTTCTTGATCTTCAGAAGAAAGCATAGTTAAATCCGTTTTCGGAATTGATTGAAAAGCATACGGTTCAATTTGCTGTACGGGTTGACCGTTCACTTCGTGAAAGACCGTCCGCAGTGATTCATGACGTTCTATTAGTTGATTCCATCCCGTTTCCAATGCTTCAAGTAGCCAATTCCCTGTAAGGCGGCATACCATTGGCATATTGTAAAGGGCACTATTAGGTGTAAATTGATCAATAAACCATAAGCGTTGTTGGGCATAAGATAGTGGAATAGCTTCTCCTCGTTTCATTGGTATTAGCGGCGGAATCTCTCGTTTTTTATTTCCTTTACGTAACTGATCTAATCGCTTTGCCAGTGACTCCACCGTTGTATATTCAAATAGTTCACGTACTGTTAAGTCGATTTGAAAAATTCCCTGTAAACGTGACACTACTTGAGTAGCTAGTAGTGAATGACCACCGATTTCAAAAAAGGAATCCTGAACACTAATGTTTTTTATTCCTAACACTTGGCTCCAAACGGAAACGATAAGCTCCTCCACTGGTGTTCTTGATGAAGTAATATCTTCACTTATGAACTGTTCTTCTAATTCCAGTAAGGCTTTCCGATTCACCTTACCATTTGGAGTGAGTGGCATACCTTCAATTTTGAAAAAGTATGCCGGAACCATATAATGTGGCAGTTGCTTCTTGAGATATTCACGCCACTCCCCAGTATCCCCTTCACCCACTACATAAGCTACTAACTGCTTATCTCCTGGTCGATCTTCCTTCACCAACACGACTGCCTCTTTTACAGATGAGTAATCATGTAAAGCTGCTTCAATTTCTCCCAATTCAATTCGGAATCCTCTAATTTTAACTTGGTTATCTATTCTTCCAATATATTCCAAGTTACGATCATTCATATATCTCACCAAGTCACCCGTTCGATATAATCGTTCTCCGTCCTTAAAGGGATGCGGAATAAAACGTTCAGTAGTTAAATCTGGTCGATTGAAGTAGCCACGTGCCAATCCTACTCCTCCAAGGTAAAGTTCCCCTGCCACACCAATCGGGACCACTTGTTGATATTGATCTAACACATACAACTCTGTATTATCAATCGGACGACCAATCGGAATAAGCATTGCTTCTTTTTCTAAATCACAATCATAATAAGTCACATCCACAGTCGCTTCAGTAGGACCATACAAGTTAATTAACTTTGTTTGCTGAACATTGTAAAAGATCCCCTTAAACCGGCGAACCTGCTCAGTGTTTAACGCTTCTCCACTAGTAAAAACTTGAATTAAAGACGAGACATCCCTTTTCGAATTATATAGTTCCATATAATCTAAGAAAGTAGATAACATCGACGGAACAAAATGCATGGTGGACACACGATATCGCTCAATATACTCCTCAATCACCGCAGGATCTTTCTCTCCTCCAGGTGGAAGTAAACAAACACGTGCTCCTACAAATGACCACCAAAATAATTCCCAGACAGAAACATCGAACGAAAACGGTGTCTTTTGTAGGATTGTATCCTCCTCGGCCAATGGATATTTTTTCTGCATCCACTGTAGGCGATTGATAACGGAATGATGTTCAATCATTACCCCCTTTGGATTTCCCGTCGAACCCGAAGTGTATATAATATAGGCTAAGTTATTTGCTGTTACTCCACTTACCGGGGCTAAATTACTCTCTTTAGAAATCATCACTTGATCCCGGTCTAAACAAATTGCTTGGATATCTTTAGGTAACCAGTCCTGTAGTGTTTCTTTTGTTAACAGCACTTGAATTTGTGAATTCTCCAAAATATATCTCAGGCGTTTTTCGGGATAACTTGGGTCCAGTGGGACATAAGCCCCACCTGCCTTCAAAATCCCAAAGAGACCGATAATCATATCAGGAGAACGTTCAATACATATACCGACCAATGATTCAGGTCCGATACCTCGTTTTTGTAAAAAATGCGCCAATTGATTCGATTTTTCATTAAGTTCTTGATACGTTAGCTTTCCACCCTCATAAACTACCGCCACTGCATCAGGTGTCCGTGCAACTTGCTGCTCAAATAGCTCATGAATCATACAATCATGACCATAAACTACGTCCGTATCATTCCATTCTTCTAGGAGTTGTTTTTGCTCAGTATCCGATAACATTGACAGCTTTGTATATGATTCATCTGGATGATACGTGATTTCATTTAGCCAGTTCTCAAAATGTCCTGCCATACGTGCAATGGTACTACTATCAAATAAATCCGTGTTGTATTCAAATGAGACAAATAGACCTTCTTCCACTTCATAGGCAGTTAAGCTCAAATCAAATTTAGCAATAGACATATTACTTTCTACCATTTCAATACTTCTATCAGTCAAATCTAGTCGTTCTTGTTTTATATTCTGTAGCGTAAACATGGTCTGAAATATAGGGGAATGACTCATGCTTCGTTCAGGTTGCACAGCTTCTACCACTTTTTCAAATGGTATATCTTGATATTCGTAAGCTTTTAACGCCTTTTTCTTTGTTTTGTTCAAAATCTCTCGAAAAGTAGGGGTGCTACTCAAATCTGATCGATAAACCAACGTATTAACAAAGAAACCAATTAATCCTTCTACTCCCTTATGGTTCCGATTTGCAATCGGACTACCAACTAGAATATCTTTTTGTCCCGTATAACGAGCAAGAAAGCTCTGGTATGCGGCCATTAAAGTCATAAATAAAGTAGATCCTTCTTGTCGACTTATATCCTTCAATTGACTGAGCAATTTATAAGGAAAAATCACATGATACGCAGCCCCAGAGTAAGTCTGCTTAACCGGTCGAGGTCGATCCACTGGCAGTTGTAAGATAGGAAGCTCACCAGACAATTCTTCCTGCCAATACGTAAGCTGACGATTTAGCACATCACCTTGCAACCACTCCTTTTGCCACTTCGCAAAGTCTGCATATTGAATGGATAATGAACTTAATTTAGCAGGATTTCCGCCCGTTTCTTCTTCATAGAAAGCAAGGAATTCATTCATGAATATACCAATGGACCAAGCATCAGAAATAATATGATGCATCGTAAACAGTAATAACCATTCATCCTTCTCTAATTGAACAAGCTGATTACGAATTAAAGGACCATTCATTAAATCAAATGGTTCTTGCGCTTCTCTCGCAATTAAACTATCTACCTCTTTTTCTTTTACTTCTAGAGGAAGTTGAGAGTAATCTCTTACAGGTAATGCTCTAGGAAGGAATTCGATAATTTGTTGCACAGGCTGTTCTCCTATTTCTTTAAAAACAGTTCGTAATGATTCATGACGTTCAATGATTCGATTGAATCCCTTCTCTAATGCTTCAGGTATCCAATTTCCTTTTAGATGCCATACTGTTGGAATATTATATAAAGAACTGTTTGGGTTAAATCTGTCCATAAACCACAAACGTTTTTGTGCATAAGACAACGGGAGTGCTTCTTTATTCTCCTTTTTTTGCATTTGCTTCTGAAGCCATGCTCTCTTCTCAGGAGAAAGTGAACTCAGCTTTGCAAGTAAATCACTTTTCATTTTTTTACCCCTTCCTGAATCAAATTACTCTCGAATATCCCTTGTGCTTCTTCCTCTGATAGCTCTTCTAATTGCTTAAGCAGTTCTAGTAATTCTTCATCATTACTGACTTCTGCTTCTTTTTGAATATAGTCTTGAAGACTTACATTCTCCTTACTATCATTCTGAATTTCTTGATTTTTGTTATAGAGCAATTGATCAATCTGTTCTGCCAATTGCTGCACCGTATGAAACATAAATAAATCATGCAATGGTATCTCGACTCCAAAAGCCTCTTTAAGATTGGAAACAGCTTGCGTAGCGAGTAGTGAATGGCCACCAATTTCAAAAAACGAATCTTGAATTCCTATGTTTTCCATATCTAAAACTTCATGCCATATCGAAACGATTGTTTTTTCCGTAGACGTACGAGGAGCAATATAACCACTTGCTATCTCCTGTCTCTCTGGTGCTGGTAAGGCCTTCCTATCAATTTTTCCATTAGGAGTGAGTGGAAATGCATTTAATCCAACAAAATAGGCTGGAATCATATAATTTGGTAGTTGATCCTTAAGATAATCACGCCACTTTTGAGCATCTCCATCTCCTACAACATAGGCAATCAAACGTGGATTGCCAGGATAATCTTCCCGCACCATCACAATAACTTCGTTAACTAGTGTATGCTTTTGTAATGTCGCTTCAATTTCTCCTAGTTCAATCCGGAACCCACGAATTTTCACTTGATGATCGATTCGTCCAACATACTCCAAATTTCCATCTGGTAAATACCTTACTAAATCTCCAGTCCGATATACTCGCTCTCCTTCTTTAAACGGATGCGGTATAAAACGATCTTGCGTTAAGTCAGGGCGGTTTAAATATCCACGCGCTAACCCTGATCCACCAATGTATAGCTCACCAACTACACCAATTGGAACCATTTTTTGTTCGGCACTCAGTACATATACTTCTGTATTGAATATTGGTTTACCAATTGGTGGTACCCTATTATACATGTCACCCTTTTCTAATTCCATATACGTGGAATACGTAGTATCTTCGGACGGTCCATATAGGTTGTATACCTTTTCGATCGTACTTCTCTCGTATAAATCTTGAACAAGCGAATATGGTAATGGTTCTCCAGCCAAATTCATCACCTTTACCGAAGAAGGAATTGTTTTTGCTCGAACCAGTTCCTTCGCTACCGATGGCACACTATTAACCAAAGTTACACCTTTGGTAGACAACTTCTCTAGATGTAGAGCATTTTCAGTGACAATCACCTTACCACCCATCGTTAAGGGAACAAATACTTCAAAAACGGATAAATCAAAAGATAGCGAAGTTGAAGCTAACACTCCCGCTAATTCCTTTCGGGAATACGTGTGATGCGCCCAATGAATCATTGTTACTGTATTCCTGTGCTCAATCATTACTCCCTTTGGATTTCCAGTGGAACCTGAAGTATAGATAATATAGGCTAAGTTATCGCCCGTCACTTCACTCATACATACCGTAGTTACTTCTTGTTCTATTTCTGCTCGATTACGATCAATACAAATTACGTCAACGAATTTAGGTATAACCATTTTTTGTTGTAACTTTTCTTGTGTCACCAGTACCTTTATTTGAGCATCTTCTAAAATGTACTGCAGTCGACTTTCCGGATACGCTGGATCAATTGGGACATATGCTCCTCCTGCCTTCATAATTCCTAAGAGGCCTACAATCATCTCAGATGAACGTGTAACACAAATCCCAACCAATGATTCGCAACCTACACCATTTTTCTGTAAATAATGTGCCAGCTGATTCGAGCGTTCGTCCAACTCTCGATATGTTAGTTCTTCATCTTCGCATACCACTGCAATTGCTTCTGGTGTTTTTTCTACTTGTTCTTCAAACAATGTATGAATCGCGCATGCTTCTATATCTATAACAGCTGGTTCATTCCATTCTTCTAGTAATTGCTTATGTTCTACTTTCGATAACATATTCAATTCTGATAATAAACATTTTGGATGAGAGACAATTTGATTTAACCAATGCTCAAAATGACTTGCCATACGTTCAATGGTTGTATCATCAAACAAATCAGTATTGTATTCAAAGGTTAGTGATAATCCTTCTTCCGTCTCAGTAACAAATAAACTCAAATCAAATTTCGCTACAGAAGCATGGCTTTCCATGAGTTCCATTTGTCTTTCAGATAGCTGAGGAAATTCTTGCTTCGCATTCTGTAAAGTAAACATGGTTTGGAATATTGGTGAATGACTTGTATTCCGTTCCGGCTTTACGGATTCTACCACTTTCTCAAATGGGATGTCCTGATAATCGTATGCTTTTAGTGCTTTTTTTCTTACCTGCGACAAAAGTTCTTGGAACGTCGGATTTTCACTGAAATCAGCTCGATAAACCAACGTATTTGCAAAGAAACCTATTAATCCCTCAATCTCTTTCACATTTCGATTAGCGATTGGGCTTCCAACCAAGATGTCATCCTGTCCTGTATAACGAGAAAGGAAGCTTTGATACGCTGCCATCAATGTCATAAATAAAGTGCAACCTTCTTGCAGACTTAAATCTTTGAGCTTTTCCTGTAGGGAATTCGCCACTATTAAGGACTGACTTGCACCACGATGGGTTTGAACTGCAGGTCGAGGACGATCCATCGGTAATTGTAAAACCGGTAGTTCCCCAGATAATTCATCCTTCCAATATTGAAGGTGCTGATTCAAATTCTCTTCTTTTTGCCATTCCTTCTGCCACATGACAAAATCTGCATATTGGATAGATAACTCCTTCAATTCCGCCGGTTTGCCGCTTAATGCTCCTTCATAAAAAGCCATCCATTCTTCAAGTAAGATTCCCATTGACCATCCATCTGAAATAATATGATGCATCGTACAAATGAGAATCCATTCTTCCCTGTCCACTTTCAATATTCGTGTTCGAATCAGAGGACCTTGTCCAAAATGAAATGGTTCCTCAGCTTCATTTTGAATGAGCCGTTTCATTTCTCTTTCCCTATCTTCCAAAGAGAGATCTGTTAGATTCGTTTGAGGAATATGTCTGAATACATGAGATTGAACTTGTTGAAACGGTTCACCCTCTTGTTCTAGAATTGTCGTCCTTAATGATTCATGACGCTCCAACAATTGATTCCATCCGACCTCCAATGCTTCAATTGACCATTCACCTGTTAAGCGACACGCTGCATGGATATTGTACATAGCACTATTTGGCATTAATTGATCAATAAACCATAGACGTTTCTGCGCATAGGAAAGTGGGATAACTTCTTCTCGTTTCATAGGTACAAGGGGAGCAACCTCTCGTTTTTTATCTTCTTTTCGTAACTGATCCACTCGTTTCGCCAATGCTTCCACAGTATCGTGCTTGAAAAGTTCACGTAATGGAATTTTAATTTGGAACAGTTCTTGCAATCGAGAGACGATTTGAGTAGCAAGTAGTGAGTGCCCACCACGTTCAAAGAAGGAATCCTGAATGCCAATATTTTCTGTTCCTAACACTTGACTCCAAACCGAGGCAATAAGCTCTTCCGATGGCGTCCGAGGTAGCAAATTTAAATCTTCAATAGCTTGCTCATCAGGTGCTGGCAAGGCCTTTCGGTCAATTTTCCCATTTGGAGTAAGCGGGAAGTGTTCTAACTCTATAAAGTGCGCTGGAATCATATGATTCGGTAATTGGTTTTGTAAATACTCTCTCCACTCTTGGGTACTTCCATCGCTTATTACATATGCAACCAATCGTTGATCACCTGGACGATCTTCTCTAACTAATACGACAGCCTCTTTAATAAACGAACATTTTTCTAAAGTCGCTTCAATTTCTCCTAATTCTATCCTAAAACCACGCATTTTGACTTGGTGGTCCATTCTACCTATAAATTCTAAATTTCCATCAGTTAGATATCTTACTGAATCTCCTGTTCGATATAGTCGTTCCCCCAATCGATATGGATGCGAAACGAATTTTTCAGCAGTAAGATTCGGACGATTTAAGTATCCACGTGCTAAACCAGCACCACCAATATATAACTCACCCTCAGTTCCTATTGATTGCAAGCGTTGATTTTGGTCTAATACATATAATTGCGTGTTCTGTATTGGCTGCCCAATAGAAACAGATTCTTGATTAGGCTGAATATCAAATGCATTCACATAAATAGTGGCTTCAGTTGGCCCATAAAAGTTGGTTAATTTCACTTGTCCACTATAATTCCATTTCTGTTGAAATCGTCTAACCAGCCCTGAACTTAGTTCTTCTCCACCAGAAAATACATGGCGTACGGACGAACAATTCATGTTCAATTCAATATGATTGAAGTGATCTAAGAAAACAGATAACATCGAAGGTACAAATTGAACTATAGTAACCTGATGTTGTTTAATCACTTCAGCTATAATAGAAGGATCTTTTTCTCCACCTGGAGGTAGGAAAGATACACTTGCACCAACGTGAATGCCCCAAAACAATTCCCAAACAGAGACATCAAATGAGAATGGCGTTTTCTGCAAGACCACATCCTTTTCAGAAAGCGGATATTTATGTTGCATCCATTCTAGATAATTAATTACTGAATGATGCTCAATCATTACTCCCTTTGGATTCCCTGTAGATCCTGAAGTATACATAACATACGCTAAATTTTCTCCTGTTACACCACTTATACATGGGGTTGTTTCTTCTTTTTCAATTGCAGTATAATCTTTATTCATACAAATCGTTTCAACATTTTCAGATACAAACAAATTTTTAGAATTCTCTTCCGTCACTAGTACTTCGATTCCAGCATCCTCTAATATATATCGAAGCCGACTCTCTGGATAAGTAGGATCAAGTGGAACATACGCTGCTCCTGATTTTAGAATACCTAATAACGCTATCATCATTTGTAATGAACGTTCTATATATACTCCAACCAGAGACTCTGAGCCTACACCACGCTTTTGTAAATAATGAGCTAGCTGATTTGCACGCTCCTCCAACTCTTTATAGGTAATTTGTTCATTTTCGTAAATAGCCGCGATTGCTTCCGGCGTTTTTTTAACTTGCTCCTCAAACATCGTATGAATCATGCCTTCAGCCGAATAATTTACTTGAGTATGATTCCATTCCTCTAATAACTGTATCTGTTCTTCCGCTGTTAAATGAGTAATTTCAAAGAGTTTTGAATCTAGGCTCTTCGTCATCTGAATTAATATTTGCAATAAGTGATTCTGAATCCGATTTATTGTTTCTTCATTAAAATACCTTCGATCATACATCAACTTTAAAGTAATTTTCTTACCAGGCATTACAATGAGTGTTAAAGGATAATTTGTTTGTTCCGCGCTTTTAACATCTAGTAATCTTAAATCATCATTTCTCTCACCTTGAATTGGATAATTTTCAAACACATACAAGGTATGAAATAAGGAGCTATTTCGTGGAACCTCACTCCACCCTTGAATATCTATCAATGAATTATACTCATATTGTCTTCGTTCCATTTCTTTCATCTGTATTTTACGAAGCCAATCTACTACAGATGTATTATCCGTTAATCGAATTCTAGTAGGTAATGTGTTAATAAATAGGCCTACCATATTCTCTGCTCCTATCAAATCAGTAGGACGTCCAGAGCTAGTTACGCCAAATACGATATCACTTTCACCGCTATACCTACCCATCAAATAGGCCCATGCTCCTTGTACTAATGTATTCAATGTTAATCGACTATTTCGTACCCACTCTTGTAAATTCTCAGTGAGTTCCTCAGATACCTGATAAACACACTCTCCATAGCCCTTCTCCTGCCCTTGATCCTTTCTTTCCATCGCTAATGGCGTAGGTGCATAGAACCCTTTTAATTCTTCTTTCCAAAATTCCTCTGCTTGACTTTGATCTTGTTTATTTATCCACTGGATATATTTTTTATAAGGAAGAGATTTAGGAAGATTCAACAATTCTCCCTTTATCATCTTGAGATAAACTTCCATCACTTCACTAAAGACCAATGAAACACTCCAACCATCTAGCAAAATATGATGATGTGTCCAAATAATTCTCGTTTCCCCTTCTACTTCTTTAATCGCAGTGACTCTCATCAATGGTGCTTCATCCAATAAAAATCCTTTCCTACGATCTGCAGTCAAAAACTGGTGTAATTTCTTCTCCTTCTCCTCATGCGAATGGGTACTCCAATCCTCTTGATGAATAGTAAAAGGAAGACGTTCGTAAACTGCTTGTAGAGGTTTTTCAACTTCCTCCCAAACAAATACTGAGCGCAGAACCTCATGTCGTTGAATAACATATTCCCAAGCTTTTTCAAAAGTAGCAACATCCAATTGCCCCCCGAGCAAGAAACCTACTTGTACAATATAGGAAAAAGAATATTCATCATCTTGATCGTATAAAGTATGAAACAGTATTCCTTTTTGCAAAGGTGATAAACCATATATATCAATAACGTCTCCCATTTTTACACCCTCTTCTTTGTTAATTTAAGTAAGACTTTGCTCAAGCTTTCTTCCGTAAGATTCTCTGCATCAGCAAAATCTGATACCGTAAAAGCAGACTCTGTTGTTGGTTTATTTATAAGTTGGCGAAGATGCCTCAACATACCATCTGCTATTACTTGAATTTTTAATTTAGAAAACTGTTCTCTACTATACATCCAAATAAAATGTAACTTTTCATCTTTCACCATTCCGATAACATCAATTAGATGAGATGGCTTGGAATCTGGAGCATGATCTAAAAATGTAAACCCTACCTCTTGCATAAACAAAGATTCCTTTGAAAACACCTGATCAAATTGGCCCAAATAGTTAAAGCTTATTGAAGGCTTTTGCTGATAAAACGGAAGTATTTCTTTATTCAAGTAACGTAAAATACCATAGTCTACTCCGTGATTCGGAATTCGACGCAATTGTTCTTTGACAGCCTTTAAGCCTTCAATTGGTGTTTTAGTTCCTTGAAAATTTAGATGAACAGGATAAATACTCGTGAACCAGCCCACTGTCCGTGATAAATCAATACCTTCAATCATCTCTTCTCTCCCGTGTCCTTCTAGATGAATAGAAACCGTTTGCTGATTTGTACAATCGACGATAGCTTGTCCTAATGCCGCCAATAGTACCTCATTAATCCTTGTCTTATGAGTGACTGGAACTTCGTGTAACAATGCTTGTGTTTCTTTTCCCCCTAAAGTCCTTGTCACTTGATCAATCGATTCTTCTGTTGTTTCTTGTATTGGATAGTCCATTGGAATTGTCATCGTTTCTTTTTCTACTTGTTCATTCCAATAATCCTGTACTTCTTTTGAAATACCCGAATCACTGTATGTCTGGAGTCGTTCAGACCATTCTTTAAAAGATGTACTTTTCGCAGGTAAGCGAATTCCTTGACCTTGTTTCATCTGGTTATATACCACCTGTAAATCTTCCAATAGAATTCTCCACGATACTCCATCTACTACTAAATGATGAATCACCCAGAATATTCGATCATTTCCAGTCAAGTTATCCTCAAAGTAAACTACTCTCATTAACGGACCAGTAACTAAATTTAAACTAGCTTGATTAATGTTCATCTCTTCTTGTATTATTTTATTCCACTCTTTTTCATTAACTTTGTTCCGTTTTACAACATGGAGTACTGACAGCTCATCTGTCCCTTCATTTCTCTGCCTCCATGTTCCGTTTGGTAACTGCTCGTACCGAAAACGTAAAGCATCATGATGTTTGATTAAATTTAATATTGCTCCCTCTAGTAACTTCACATCCAATCTCTCTTTTACTCTTAAAAGCATTGATTGATTCCAATGCTCTGGATGTGGATGTTCTTGCTCGAAGAACCAGTACTGAATTGGAGTAAGAAGCACATCTCCTGTCACAATCCCCTGCTCCGCTTGTACTCCCTGCGTTTCTATAGCCACTTGTGCCAGCTCGGCAATAGTTGGGCATTCAAACATTTGCTTCGGAGTAAGTTTTAACCCCACTTGACTTGTTTGAGATATGATTTGAATACTGAGAATCGAGTCGCCACCAATTTCAAAGAAATTATCATAGATTCCCACCTTTTTAATACCTAATACTTGCTTCCAAATGGTAGCCAGTATCTGTTCATTACTATTCCGAGGGCCAATACATTCACTATTAATCTGCTTTTCCTCCGGCATAGGTAAGGCCTCACGATCAACTTTTCCGTTAGCTGTAAGTGGAATGGCTTCCATCATCACATATCCCGAAGGTACCATATAGCTCGGTAGTTTCGCTTTAAGATACTCTCTCCACGCACCGACATTTCCATCTCCTACAACATAAGCTACTAATCGTTTATCACCCGGTTGATCTTCTCTTACAATTACAACTGCCTCTTTTATAGATGCATATGTATTTAAAGTAGACTCAATCTCCCCAATCTCAATTCGGAAACCACGTATTTTAACCTGATGATCAATTCTTCCACGATAATCCAAATTCCCATCTGGCAAATACCTCGCTAAGTCTCCTGTCCGGTATAATCTAGCTTTCGGATCACTACTAAATGGATGAGATATAAAGCGCTCTGCTGTTAATTCAGGTCTATTTAAATACCCACGTGCAAGCCCTGCCCCGCCAATATAAAGCTCACCATCTACACCTATAGGAACAGGTTGTTGATAAGCATCTAATATATACACTTCTAAATCTGGAATCCGTTTTCCGATATTACTTCTCGAAGCATGATGTACATCATCTAGAGTAATTGGATAATATGTAACATGAACTGTAGTTTCTGTAATTCCATACATATTAATTAGCTGTGGTTCTTTATCCCCATATCTTTGAAACCACGGTAACAAGCTAATGGGTTCTAACGCTTCTCCGCCAAATATCACATAACGCAGCTGCAAGTTTTTATTCTTATCTTCGTGTTCACACACTCGTATTAATTGTCGAAATGCGGAAGGTGTCTGATTTAGAACTGTGACTTCTTCCTCCACCAATAATTGATAAAAATCTTTTGGCGATCGACTAATCCAGTACGGAACAACAACTAATTTTCCACCATATAATAATGCTCCCCAAATTTCCCATACTGAGAAATCAAATGCATAAGAATGAAAAAGCGTCCAAGTATCTTTTTCATTAAACTGATACCAACAATCCGTCGATTTAAATAACCGAATGACATTGTGATGCTCTATCATAACGCCCTTTGGATTCCCTGTTGATCCCGAAGTATAGATTACGTAAGCTAGATTTTGGGAATTCACATCAGAAACCGGCAAGGTCTTACTTTCTTTCCCAATCTCTTCTTGATCACGATTCAGGCAAATCGATTCAACATTTTCTGGTAACCATTTCAATTCTTTTAAACTTTCTTGCGTTACGAATATCTGAATGCTAGCATCCTCTAAAATATATTGAAGTCGCTGCTCTGGATATGTTGGATCAAGCGGAACATAAGCCCCACCAGCCTTCAAAATCCCTAAAATACCTACAATCATTTCGAGAGAACGTTCAACACACAGTCCAACTAAAGTATCAGATCCTATTCCCTTTTTCTGCAGATAATGAGCTAACTGATTTGCACGTTCATTAAGTTGCCTATAAGTAACTTTTTCTTTTTCATACGTAACTGCAATAGCGTTTGGATAAATCATTGCTTGTCGTTCGAACAATTCATGAAGAGTTTCCCGAGGTGGAAAATCCAGCTTAGGATTGTTGAACTCAACTAAACTTTTTCTTTTATCTTCATCAGAAATAATTTCGATTTCAGCAACCTTCTGCTTTGGGTTTTCAAAAGTGTTTTCCATTATCGCTAACATAACGTTAAAAAAGCGTTTTATCTCTTCCTTAGAAAATAGCTCCTCACGATAATCAATATGTACATGCAAAGAGTCTATATCAATTAGATTTTCAATATGCACTGCAAAATCTTGTACTTCTTCACGGTTTGCAATCCATAGTGAGTCACCACTTTCATCACGATCCCTATAATCAATCGTAGTTCCGAAAAGTCTCACATTGCTGTTATTCTCTTTATTAATCTGCTTTAATAATAAATCAAATGGATATTTCTGATGTCTTAATGATTTACTTTGTTTTCTGGACACCCTACCAATAAATGAAAGCACTTCATCTTCTGGATCAATATCCATTCTTAAAGGAACTGTACTCACCATCATTCCAATCAATTTTCGTTCCATTTTAGTCATACGGTTGCCGTAAGCCATTCCTAATGCAATATCAAGCGATGAAGTCCACCGATACATGGACAACGAGAAAGCAGCGACAAAAAGAGTATATAAACTAAATTTGTAATTTTCGGAAAATAATTCTATTTTTCTCTTCAAATGCTCCGATAATATAAACGTTTCGCGTGATGCTTTGGTACTAACTTGGTACGTATTATAGGGCTTCAATCCGGTCACAGATGGAAGTGTTTTAAATTCCTCTAACCAGAATTTTTGATCTTTTTGAAAGCGACTACTATTCAAGTATGTTTGTTCATTAGCCAGAAATTGAATATATGAATTTTTAATTTCGCCTTCCTCAGTCTCGTTATGCATTTCATAATAATATTTTGCAATCTGCTCAGTAAATATTTGAATTGATAAACCATCCATGATAATATGATGAACATTTCCAAAGACTGCACATTCATTATCGTTTAATTTTATTAAGGCGAAATAGTATAAATTCGAATTAAATAATGTAAACGTTTCTTTTGTTTTCTGCTCAATCCATTCCTCAAGTAAATCTGAATTCTCCACATTACTGAAATCGAAAAACTCAAATTCTTGTTCTTCATGTTTAATAAAATATTGTTTAGGTTCCTGATGCCCATTTTCTTTTAATCTAATGCACAGACCGTCATTTTCACTGATAACACGATTCACAACTTGATTTAATTTTGAATAATTCATTTTTCGATGAAGTTTAAATAAAAATCTTAAATTACATATCCCTTTATCAGAATGAATAACTTCTGTATACCATATTCTTCGCTGCGGGTGACTTAATGGATAACTTTCCTCATTGGTCATAAAAAATCTTCCCTTCAAAAATTATTTGCTCTTATAGGTTCGTGTTTATGTTTAGCCCATAAATATTTCTGCAGTGAAACTCCAATTACTCCAATGACAACAAGCCCAATCCCGCCATAAACATAGAGTTGAGTTACTCCAAACAAATGCACTAATGGGCCACTCATAGCAGGAGAAATAATTAGAACTGCGTTTGTTAAACTGCTTTGAATACCAAATACTCTTCCTACTTGATCTTGATCAGATTCTATTTGTAAAATGACTTGATTAGATACAAGCATCAGCCCACTTCCAATACCAGCGATAAAACTAATCAGATAGGCCAAAACGAAGACCGTACCGGGCGTTATCAAACCAATCCCTCCAAAACCAATCCCCATTAAAACCATGCCTCCACATACTACCCAACCATATTGAAATTGTTTTAATTTCTGAGTTAGTAATGCACCAAGTATTCCGCCAAGACCAATAATAGAAATGATATATCCCATTTTACTTTTATCATGTGGGAATAAGCTCTTAAATAAAGTCGGGAATTGTGAGTCTACTAATTGTAATACTGCCATGGCTATTGTAACGAAAATCATAGTTGATAATATTATCCGATTAGATAACACATAGCCCCACCCTTGTACCCAAGCAGCCCAAGTGCTTTGCTTTTGCTTTTCAACAAGTTCTTTTGATATAGTTTCTTTGAATTTTATTGTGGGTATCAGAACTAAAGTAGCTAATAAACAACTTATAGCTCTTATAATTAGGCAGAACTCTGGCTGAAACCAGCTCAGCAACATGCCCCCTATAAGTGGGCCTACTATCTTGGTACCCTGCTCTACTATTCCGTTGATACTTACTGCTTTAGTAAGCAAATCTGGGGATACAATTTGTCTTGTTAGTGTTTGTTGTGCAGGATAATAGAAAACAATAAAAATGGAACGAATCATTAATGCCACTAAGAGCCAGTGGATATTTTGTACAAATAAAAGAGCAATTGTTATTAAACCAACCATCAAATTACAGAACATCATAATTGGAATTTTTCGAAAACGATCCGCAATAACACCTGCCCATGAGCCAAAAATAATTCCAGGAAGTGCATATGCAACAGGGATCAATCCAATCATAGTAGGATCTACTTCCCATTCAAACCCAACTATAGTCATAATCGCTAACATATCAATAAAAACACCAAGCATAAGCAATGAATAGGCAGAAAAAACTTGTAAATAAACCCTATTTCCTAATAGGCCTTGTGAATCGGTAGTTTTCATAAAATGTGCTCCTTAAATTTACTAAAACGGATGTTTTCGTGTACACAATACCTCTTTTTTGCATATAATTTATAACTCTACATATATCCATCCGAAATTTAATAGTATTCAAACTTCAATAACTATAAAATTCAATATCTTTGGTATAATTTATGCATTCAAATATATTTATTTTCAGTTTTTATACATTCACTTCTGACTCTAAATAATCTTTTTCACCTATAAACGTGGACAAATTAAATGATTTCTAGTTATATCGTCATTACAACCACAGTAAAAAAAAATAATATTTCATTAATTTATCTGAAAAACTTTCTTTGATTTTCATATTCTACAAGCTAAAACTCTACTCAATGAAAATAATCCATTAATAGCTATCTAACCCTAAAATTCACAATAGTTAAACCATCCAAATTACACCCTCTTTTCAGAATTGTCTTTTTTTTCTATTTAAAATACTATCACACAAATTTTCTAGCTACTATCTTCATAAAGTTGAAATAATCAAATTGGAAAATTCAGATAAAAATAAGGTAAATTTGCAATTATCTTACTCAATATTATTTTCACAAAAGCTATTGAGTTCTAACAAATGGTAAATTCCTCTTTTTCCACATGTATGTTAATCATAGAAATTGCTTCTTTTCCTTAAAAAACTCTCGTTACTGGTTTATTTTTCATAAATAGGTCATACCTATTTCTCCTTCCATGCCTCTTTAAATTTTTTATCATACGCAATGAAAATCTCCCCCTCCTCATTTATTGTTAATGTGTTAAAAACTGCTCTTTGATACTAAGTGTTTTTCTGTCACATACGGTAGTGTCAAAATGTCATGATTTTTATGACATAGCTATTAATCCAGCAGGATCCCACTCAAATTTTATTATTCTTTATAAATATGACAGAAGTTCACTATCGACTATGACTCGCCGCTTGCTACACTCTGTTCATACGCTAACGGGCCGCTAACTCGTTGTGCTTATAAAAATGTGGCTAAAAAACTTACAAAGATAATTCCAAATGATTATACAAACGCATATCGACCTTTTATATTTGATTCCCCGTTATTAAAATGGTTAGAAAGTAAACAAGTGAATGCGATACTATCTATTCTTAGTGTACTAGTAGGAGTTGTATTATTTATATTTACAATTAGTTTCTTACACTTACATTTATTTACATATTTAGTTAGAAGAAGTTATTTGCGTCAAATAATTCATTCTATACATTAAAGTGGAAAATGAGAGAAATGCTAATGGTATTCCATATATATACCTCTTACTTAAAGTCACTTTTTTAGTGAGCTAATTAAATTCTTTGTTTTACTAATGGAGTAGCACCACATCTTTATCAAGCTAAGAAAATAAAATTCCTTTTAAAATGAAAGAATACGCTATTCTTTCTGCAGAATCAGAGGAAGGGATAACGTATTTTTTGCTTTATGGATAGTGTAACGTCTTAGCTTGATGGACATGTGGGCAAAGCTCTCTTTTAAAAAAACTGTAGGAATCAAAAAGAACCGGGCTATTTATGCCCAGTTCTTTTTGATTTTGATTTCTCAATTTAATTATCTTATTTTATATCCTCTTTAGAGGTTGCTGGTACTGCATCTTTAGGTGCATTAAAGTCTTGTGAGAAAGAAGTTGTTCCATCTGCACTCATTGAAATTGAATTACCTTCATTTGACTTTAGGTTATCCATTCTTGCATCTTCTTTTACATCACCTTTAGGAGTTGCTGGTACTGCGTTTTTTGAAATTTCACTTCCATCAATTTCTTTATACGTTATATTTCCATCTTTATCTGCAACAGTAACTTTTATTTTTTCATCCGTTTTTACATCTTCTGTACCTACTACACCACCCGCAAATAATCCTGTACTTAAAAGTGTTGCTGCTAATAATGTTTTTTTCATTACCTCCTTGTTTTGTTTGAGTATGCATTTAGCATAAAACAAGAATCTATAGTTGATATGGACTGTATCTGGAGATTATGTAGAGAAAAATAAGTGGTTTCTCGGTGCGTAGGCAAGGACATATTATTAAAATCTTTTTTAAGTTAAGACCATAATGGGGATTCCACCACATCGTTATCAACTTAAGAAATTAAATGTACCTCGAATCTCCCTATACGTCGCTCAAAAAGGCAGATGTAGTGTAACTGGGGAGAAACTTCTACCCTGTGGGACATCCATTGTTGTCACAAGCAATTATGGAATGAAACAAAGGACAATAGCTACAAAAACCTTACAATTGTTAAATCGAGTATTTACAGACTAATTCAGGCAACCAAAGTTGAAATCATTAACCAACTACTCGTTGAGCTACAACTTAACGAGGAACAGTTAAACAAACTCAACAAATTGCGAAAACTAGTTAAAAACGAGGAAATCTGTATGAAATCACAAACTGAAGTGGAAACAAATAACAAAAAACTAGTGTTGTTTACTTAGAACTTATCATTATTGGGTGAGAAGAAAACTACAATATAGATGAAGCGCGGTATGCCATGAAAGTGGCACGTACTGTGCGGATCGGGGGAAAAGTTAGAAATAATCTCAAAGACTTACCTATCGACAATCATGCAGTTATGCAAGAGAAAAATTACTGGAAAGGTCAAAAACAGAAGTTTCGAAAAGAATATAAAAAGTTATTTATTTCATTAGAACCACATTTGTTTGAAAGACTGGAAGAGTTCGCATTGTATAACGAAAATCTAAATCAAACCGCATCGGAGTTAGTAATAGAGGGCTTAGACTATATCTATAAAGAGGGTACACCTGTAATGTAATCTCATGCTTTTCAGCATTTTGTAAAAATTGAAATATCACCATTTCAACAAAAACTCTTACAACAATTAGCGCTCAAACGAGGATGTTCAACAAGAAAAATGGCATATCCAGTATTAAAATTCATGTTACAGACAAAGTAAAAGAATCCAACGTTTAACGAAGGATTCTTTTACCTGGTGTTCGTTGACAAATAGCTTCACCAAAGGAATTGAGTCTAGCCACTCAATTCCTTTTTTATGTTATAAAAAAGTTTGTAATTTGTCAAAAAGCATTTGCTATAGAATAACAAATGCTTTTTGTTGAACTTGAATTGATCACTTTCAGAAAGTATTTATATTGTTTGCCTTTTTCTCTTGAAAAATTATACCCTCAATCACTAATTTTACCATAAAATATAGAAAATGTAGCGTTTTAATATAGAAAAACTTATTGGTTTTATATGGATTTTTTCTTTATAATAATGAAAGGTAGTTCCCGATTATAGATAGGCTCGCATGCTTTTCTTGTATGAGAGCCTATCTATATAAAAAGATTGGATATTTATGAGTTTTGCAACACCCTCAGTAGTAATATCGTAAAAAATTATTGTAAAATATTTTTAGAGTAGATTAATTTATGTAGCAACACTTAATGATCAATGGAGGTATTAAATGAGAGATTTTTTTGAGGATAAATACTTAGATATAGAGCTACAAAGAGAACTGGTAAGTTTAATAAGTGAAATTAGTGAATACAAAGGAAAAATATCCGCTTATCAAGACAGAAACCCTGATATATTCAATAATTTGGAGAAAACTATCCCCCTTCATTACATAAAAAACTTTAATACTGTTTTTATGGATGTAAACGTTCCGAATAAAAGGTTAAAAGAACTGATTTTGAACGAAATGTTACCCAAAACAATAGAAGAAGATGCCGTATATTGTTATTATCAAGCAATGTCTCTTGTGCAAAAAAAATTCCATAATCTACCCGTTAACTCAGAGACAATACAAGAATTACATTTTCAATTAATCCATTATATTACTTCTGACTGTGCAATGTGGCGTAAAAAACAATTTATTGTCCCAGGTGTTCCTGAATATGGGATGCATTCCAGTAGCTATCGTCCAGTAGCTCGGGAACTTATCCCCCAATCTGTAAAACAATTATGTGAGCAATATAATACATTAGTGAAGAATAAGGATTTTCATTCACTTATATTAATAGCTCAATTTATATTGAATTTTTATTGTATTCTCCCTTTTGACCAGGGAAATCGAAGACTCGCATTCATATTGATACAATTACTATTAATGAAGACTGAACATACATTTATAAAGTATGTATGTTTAGATAAATATATAAAGAAACATGAATCAAAATACTATGATTCAATCTTTAAATCTTCAGTTAATTGGTACTGTCGTGGGCACAATATCAGCTTTTGGATAAAAATATTCTTAACAATTATATTAGAAGCATATCAGGATTTGCATCTAACAGTTCAGGATTCTATATGTAGGGATACTAAAATTGAGCGAATTAAAAATTATATAATTAGGCAAAAAAAACCTTTTACTAAAGAAAATATTCGTGACGTTTATCCAGATATTGCCGAAAGTACAATCAGTAAAGCATTAGCTTCCTTCCAGTCTCTTGGTCTTATAAAGCTAGCTTCACGAGGAAGAAATGCTCAATGGACACGGGTTTAATTCCTTTTTTTACGATTATCAAAAATTTATTGGCCAAAGAAAAATGTAATTCATTTATGACCGTATAGGTCAAAGGAGGCTTAAATCCTGAGTAATAGATCACTTTCAGAAAAGAAAATGAGAAAAATCACAGATAGGATATTTGAAAGGTAATACAATTCAAGAAAGATAATTTTGTGATAGCCGTTGGCTATTACTTTTGTTTTTTTAGTTATCGAGGTGTATCTGAGGTCCTCAAAGAATCTGAAGATTTCATATTCATCCAAAAACGATTATACGTTGGGTCCATGAATATGGTAATTTGATCTATCAAATCTGGAAGAAGAAAAATAGAAAGGTTCAATCATTCTAGAAATTAGATGCGATTTATATAAAAGTGAAAGGAAAATGTTGTTATTTATATCGTAAAATCTTTAATAATGGATGTACATTGGATATTCAACTTCAAAAAACTAGAGATCATCAGACAGCCTATGCCTTTATGAAAAGATTGGTGAAGGCTTTTGGAGAGTCAACGGTTCTCAAAACAGACAAGGCCCCAGCACTACTTTGCGCATTTAACAAATTAAAAGTACAAGTTTTTTATAAACAACTCATTGTACAGTCAAACATTTGAACAATCTCGCCGAACAAGACTATAGACATGTAAAAAGACGTTGAAACCGTTCATACTCTATATACACGAAAACGAAGTTTGCAACAACCAAACTTCGTTTTTTTCGACGTATAATGAACTATATCAATTACTAACGATTGTTTGAACTACTCACCACTTAACGTCCTTACGGACTTTTTGAAGTGGGAGATTCCTGCGAACACCGATGTATCCACCGGTTATCTTAGCAGGCTCTACCCGTAGTCCCTACGGTGAGAACACAAGTATCTTGTACGTTGACGCCCCACACTCCCTACTTTAGTTTGGTTTTCGCAACATCGGCAAGCATGGGGCGATAGAACGTTGAAGATTTTACGGTTGGAACGTTTTTCTGCAACCAACCTCATATCTTCAGTTTTCGAAGAGCAATCTGTACAAGTAAATGATAGCAAACATGTTGGCTTATGCCAACCGACATTCATCTCCCACCAAAATTGGTGTTTCACACCTTCACATTTTTGAGGAAGGAGTCTTCTGTCGGAAAACGATAAAAAAGAAGAATCCAATTTAGGTTCTTCTTCCATACAAAAGCAGACCATTTACTGAATATTGACTATTTTATCCCCCATCTTTCGTTTCCTGGATTGCTTCAATTACATTGTATGGTTCTGGTGCAAAAATTTTAATAGATGTGTAAGTAATCTCTAAAACTTCAACATACTGACACTATTACTCAAAAAAAGATATTTGATTGGTCTGGAAAAGAAACGCGCATTCAAATATATGCATTATCAGCTGATAATATTTTGTTAACGATACAATCCCAATTCTCACAATTTGGTAAAGATGATGAAGAAACGGT
Organism: Bacillus sp. BPN334; assembly: GCF_008368885.1. Taxonomy (NCBI): domain Bacteria; kingdom Bacillati; phylum Bacillota; class Bacilli; order Caryophanales; family Bacillaceae; genus Bacillus; species Bacillus sp. BPN334. The sequence continues at coordinate 113,244 of NZ_QOZW01000013.1, forward strand.
TTTATCCATTTCTAATGCAACAATTCCATTAGGATTATATACGCCTTATTCTCTATTATTTTTGTTGTTTATTTACAAATTGATAAAAATTTCTGCGTATTGTTTTTTTAGCTTCTTAAATTATTTTCATTCTCGATATCAATATTAGATAGTATCAAATTGGTATCATCTTTTGACAATTTTATTTTACTTTTAGACCTCACCATACCATTTCGGGAAAATTGTACGCTAAGGATTACAAACCTTTATCATTACAGTGTTTTTTTAGATGAGTATATGTTCATAAAGATAAAATACTAAGTTTAATTGAACACTGATTTATATACATACTTTATGAACACGATTATAGCTAAAAAACGTTGATATTATTGAGTTTTATCGCCTGTCCATAAACATGGATTTTCTGGACAGATATCTCTTAATGTACAGAAAACGCTTAAAAAGTGTCCAAGTGTACAATTTTCCCAATATGGCATGGGGTACAAGCTTAGATACGAGTAAAAATCGGTCAAAGGTTAAATTTTATTCCCCAACATAATTTAAGAGTATTTATTTTTACATTTTGGAAAGATAAGCACATTCAAAATCATTATAGAATTTATGACAATTAACGATGGAATTCTTAATTCATATATATCTTTTTATTATAAATATGACATTACCAAAAAAAAAATATATATTTCAAATGGCATATATATAACAAAACATAAAAAAACTAGTCACTATTATCTTATAGTGGGTGATTAATCATAAAATTGCGTATTTTCTGACGTTTATATATTCTAATAGGGGGTATCTTTTTCCATCCCCCGATAAAGGAGAATAAGAAAGAATCTAGTCAATATCTATTGCTATTTCCTTTATAAAAATAGTAATTGTAACAGACTTAATCTAGAATCTCTCTTTAAAAAATAAGAAAAGGAGGAGTTCAAGTGAAAAAAACTTTAGTTACAGGATTAATGGTTACAGCAATATTAGCAAGTCCTTCCAACTATGTAAGTGTTTACGCGGAGAAGGTGCAGTCTAAATCAGAGTCAACATATGTACAAAATGTCAAAAATGCGAATACATTATCACATTCGATTAGAACGTTAGGTTCACAATCACCTTTAGCACAAGCATATGGATTAATTATTTTACAGCAACCAACCATTAAAGGGACTGGTATGAGCAGTTTAACGAATCACCAAGAATTTGTAAAAAATCATGTTCGCGAATGGTTAGATGAATATAATCCTAAGTTAGTTGATTTAAATCAAGATATGCAGCGTTTTAGTACAAGATTCAATGGTTATTATGGTACATTATATGATTTAGCGGGAACGGTAAATACAGATGCGGAAACAAAAGTGAGTTTTGTAAATGCTTTTAATAGACTTCAACAGGACGTACAAACTATCCAAGATAGTATGAACCAAACCTTATTGCAGCTAAATCGTTTTAATGATTTATTACTTCAAGATAACAAAGGGTTTTCTGAAAAAGCAAAAATAGCAATTCAATCCTTAGAGGGGTCAGATGGAACTGTTACACAGCTAAGAGCTGATATTAAAAGACTTCAAGAAGAGATACTGGTAGAACTCGCAAAAATTTTAAATAGACCAAATGAAGTTCGTAACGGCGTTATAAATATTGGGAAGCAAGTCTTTACGATTGCGGGCGGAGCAGCTCAGACTCAAACTATAGATTTTATCTCTATTTCATCTCTTGGTGGTGGAATTTTAGATCTTTTCGACAGCCAAACAGCTGCTTCTGCTAGGATTATTGAGCAGAAACAAAAAGAATTACTACCACTAATTCAGCAGTTAGCAGAAACCCAAATTCAAGTGACTGAAATGACTTTTATTGAGGATCAAATGAATGGGTTTACTGAGATGATTAAGAGGCAAATTACTACTTTTGAATATTTGATGAATGATTGGAAAGCGCTAAATGATACAATGATCCAAATCCAACTCAATCTGAGTGCAGGGGCAAACATGGATAGTGTTGGATTGCAAAATCAATTAATTCAGCTCAAAGAATTCAGTGATGAACTGTATTTGCAAACAAAAAAGTTTGAAAATTTCATTTCAAATATAACAATAAATTAAGTTTAAGCAAAGAGTGAAATATGATTATACTGAAAGTTAAAGGAGAAGAAAAAAATGACAAAAAAGCCTTATAAAGTAATGGCTTTATCCGCATTAATAACGGTAATGGCAGCAGGTAGTATCATGCCAACATATGCTTCTGCAGCGGAAAGCACGGCAAAATCAACTCCTATTCACGCTAAAACAGGTACAACGGGCGATTACCCGGATTATTCATTAGGACCAGAGGGTCTTAAAGAGGCAATAACAAATACAGGGTCAAATGCTTTAGTAATGGACCTTTATGCTTTAACAATCATTAAACAAGCAAATGCTGATTTCAATGGGCTCAATTCAATTGATACATCTTTACGAACGAAAATAATTAATGATCAAAATATTGCCAGAATAAATGCAGGGCAATGGTTAGATAAACTTAAACCGCAAATGATTTCAACGAATCAAAATATTATTAATTATAATACTAAATTTCAAAATTACTATGATACGTTAATAACAGCTGTAAACAATAAGGACAAGGAAACATTATCAAATGGACTTACAAGGCTAAATAATGATGTTGTAGCAAATAAGGCGGAAGTGGACGAATTATTAGGAGAACTGCGAGAATTCCGAAAGAAAATGGCGACAGATACGCAAAACTTTAAACAAGATGCAACTCAAATAACGTCTATTTTAGCAAGTCAAGATGCTGGAATTCCGCTGTTGCAAAATCAACTCACAACGTATCATGCTACAATTGCTGAATATAATAAACTGCTTATTGCCTCAGCAGTTGCAACTGCTTTAGGCCCACTTGCTATTATAGGCGGAGCAGTTCTAATTGGTACTGGTTTAGGAGCTAAACTAGGAGTGGTGTTCATTGTAGGTGGTTTAGGAGCAACAGCAGGTGGTATAGCGGGAATTGTTATAGCAAAGCAAGAGATGGATAAGGCTCAGGAAGAGATTAAGAATATAACAGGACAAATAACCCAGGCTCAATTAGAAGTAGCTGGTTTAACCAATCTAAAAGAGCAAACTGAATCCTTAACAGAGACTATTGATATAGCAATTACTGCACTACAAAATCTTTCAACCAAATGGGATGTAGTTGGATCAAAATATAAATCTTTACTTAAAAATATTGCAGTTATGGACCCTAACGATCTATTTTTCATAAAAGAGGATCTCGATGTGGCTAAAGATAGTTGGAAAGAAGTTAGAGATACTGCTGCAAATCTTTATGAAACTGATATTAAATTAGTAGATACAAAATAATCAATTGATTTTATGTGATAAGGGTTCCCTGTTCAAACTTGAGCAGGGAACTTCCTCAATGCTCACTAAAAGATACGAATTCTTAAAAAGCGTAGGTGGCATAATATGAATAAGAAATTGTACAAGAAATTCCTATTATCAATGATGATTGCTGGAATGGTAACAAGTAATATAGTACCACTTCATACTTTCGCGGCAGAACAAAAAGTCCATACAACTATATCGCAAGAAACCATTCATAATTATTCACTTGGTCCTGAGGGCTTTCAAGATGTACTAGCACCAGCAATGTCTAATGTACTTGTTATGGATTCATATGCCAAAACAATACGCAATCAACAAGAGACAGACCTTAGTGGTATAAGTTCTCTTAATAGTTATTTACGAGCAAACATGTTGAAGCACCAGGACGATGCAAAAAAAAACGCGACCTATTGGTTAGATAATCTTAAACCACGTATTATGAATACGAATCAAAACATTGTAAATTATAATGATACATTTCAAACACACTATAGTATTTTACTAGATGCAATAGATCAAAAAGATACTGAAAAATTGAAAACTGAGCTCGAAAAATTGTATCAAAGTATATTAACTAATAAAAGTGAAGTTAACGAGCTATTGGAACAGCTGAAAACATTCCGAAATAAAATGACAGCAGATACGCAAAACTTTAAACAAGATACAAATCAATTAACGACTATTTTAGCTAGTACAACTGCAGGTATTCCGTATTTAGAACAGCGAATTAATGGGTATAATGAGTCTATCAAAAAAAGCAATGATCAAATTATTGCAGGTTCAGTACTTTGCGCGACGTTAATAACGTGTATCATTGGTGGACCGCTGATCGCAACAGCAAAAAGTAATATTGCATCTGCTGAGCGAGAAATAGAAATTTTAAAAGCACAAATTTCTGGGGCACAAGCAGAAATAGCTATTATAACTGATGCAAAAAATAAGACTACGAATATGGCGGAAACAATTGACACAGCTATTACTTCTATACAGAAAATGTCTAATAGTTGGGATACTGTAGCAGCAAAATATAATAATTTAGTAAAAAACATCACATTCATTACCCCAGAAGAATTTGCTTTTATAAAAGCAGATCTTAATACAGCAAAAGATAGCTGGCAAGATCTTAAGAATTATGCTGATAAATTATATGAATCGGTGAAAATTGCGGAGAAAGAAGAGCAGGATCTTATGGATCGACTTCTTCCTTCAAGTGTTCAATATTTCTACAAACCGATACACAATGCCTATACATTTGAAATAAAAACGGGAGCAAATGCACCAAATGCGTCCTATAAAGTTATGAATTTAACAAAACGGACTACTCATAATATGTGGAGCGGAGGACCAAATGCAAGCATGTGGATTGACCAGCTTCCATTAAACTTAAAAGACCAATATGCAGTAATAGCAACGGTCAATGGAATGGATTATGTCATATATAAAGAAGTAGGAGAAAACATTCCTGGAGCTAATTTGAATGGTACCTATCAACTATTTTCTGCGTTAAATAATAGTAGCGTTATAGATATGGATCGATCAACGAATAATGTTACCTTATGGAGCAATAACGGCGGTAATCATCAAAAATGGAAGTTAGTATATGATTCAAATAAAAAGGCCTATCAAATTAAAAGTGTAACAAATGGAAATTTAATATTAGCTTGGAATGACTATCAAGGTTCTAGCAATGTTTTTGCTACACCTAACCAATACTATGAAGAGCATTATTGGATAGTTGAAGATGCAGGAAATGGATATTTTTATTTAAAAAATAAGAAAAACTCTAGGTATTTAGATGTAACTGGTTCTGGTACTAAAGATGGAACAAATGTTATAGTATATCCATTTACAGCTAGTAATAATCAAAAATTTAAATTACAGAGACTAAATTAAATTATAAGATTCTGGTAGAAAAAATTTTCATCTTGAATTTCAATTGTTGTAAAATCGGGCATCTCTCCTGCTTCGGAAAGATGCCTCTTTTCTATTCTAACGAATGTTGGGATACAGCCGCATGCCCATCAACTTAAGAATTTTAAAAAAAGGCGTTATTCTTTCTTAATAATATAAATGAGAAAGGGTGTCGTTTTTTAGGTTCTGTTGCAAAAATAGTGGGATATGAAAGAAGGGTAAAAGATTCCTAGCGGTATTGAACGTTATGCTGTTAAACCAAAGAGTTCATTGATAAGATATATCTGCCTTTAGACAGACTTCTCCCCTTGGAGAGTTTGTCCTTTTTTGACCATATTTGTGAAATTACCAATGTTTCAAGATCTGCTTTATATAGAATACTACAAGACAAAACATAATAAAAAATACCCGCCCAAATTGGAAATTTTCAGATGTGGGGGTTTATTCTTTGAATCGTTTCTGTACCCCAGTTTAACATTTTGTATGTTTTTTAAAACTATTTTTCTTTCGGAAGTACAATTCTTTTATACAATTGAACTGTAATCAAGTAGTAAATTAAGTAAATCACTACGAAAATGACAAGTGGCAACCAAATTCGGAAATACGGATCAATCAAAAGCGGACCGAACATGTTCATACCAACTAATATATGAGCAATACCCACAATTGCCGGTACTAAGAATATGAAGAATAACTCTTTATAAATCGATTGTGTTAATAACCCCTGGCGGACACCGATTTTACGAAGCATTTGATAACGTGTGCTGTCTTTCGATGCACCAGATAGAATTTTAAACATTAGGCAACTTGCCATCATTGCTAAGAACGCAATTCCAACGAAGAAGCCCATGAACATGAATCCACTGGCCATACCATGACTCAGATTATACATTTGATATGTACTACCTAATTCTTCCGCTTTCACATTTTTACATTTCGCTATCTGTAATTCATCAAGTTTTTCCCATTATTTCAAATGTGCTCCAAAATCATCTGTTTTTCCAATAAACACAGTATTTTCTTTATTCTTCATACTATCGTATATGCTTTGGTCTATAATTTTTATTTCATGATCAGGATACATATAAGTTGGCTGGATTGTGAAGAAAGCTTCTTTCCATTGTTTTGTTTTCGTATCATCGTTATACAGTTTATACAGTTGTTTTGGCAATGTAAATGCATTCTTAGGAAATTCCTCTGAAACTTTCATCTTCTTCCTATTTTCACTATCTTGTGCTAAAGGACGATTTTTCTCTACATCTTCTTTTATATAATATACCCCTTGAAAGGAGCACTTATTTGACAAGGTACTGTTCTATTTCTTTTATTAATAGTTCTGCACCTTCTGGACTTAATGAGATCTTACCCTTTGCTAATGCTATGTTACGATTTGACACTTCTCCTGTTAATGCACAAACATGACCAGGCTGATACTTCTGTAAAATGATGTCTTCCCCTTCTACAAAAATCTCTAATGGTGATTTTTCTTTAATACCAAGCGTATTTCTAAGTTCCTTTGGAATTACTATACGCCCTAATTCATCCACTTTTCTAGTTACTCCGGTTGCTTTCATCCAGCATATTTCCCCATTTCATTATCAATTTGTACCCAAGTTATTCTTTACTATTGTAACAGGCTTTCTCCATACACGAGAAACATAATGATTCAAAAACTAACGATCATAACCAGGATTTCTTTAAACCTTTGCTGAAAGGAAATACGCCCTTCTTCCATTCTACATGCCCCTTTTCTCTACAACTTTTAATAGGAGTCCCACCAACATAACGCGAATTTCATACGCTAAGCAAAATTTTATAAAGAAAAAATCGATCTCCTGTAAATTGAAGGAATTGACTTTTTGTGGTTAAGTACCAAAAACCTCATCGGATTAAAATAAGGAACTTTGTTTTTGGATATGAGTTTTGGTACCTGGTATGATTAGGTTTTTAACGATTTTGTTAAAGAACCACCCAAGTCCCATAAACGGTCGTTTTTGGGAATATTAATAGTGTTTAATACATAATCAATATGGATATTTATGGTACATTGATAGGGAGAGTGAAAAAATGTACTTAAAGCATTTAAGTAAAATAATGAAATAACACTCTAGGATATGATAAAATCAAGAATATACGTTCGGTCGTTGTAGGGTTATTATAATTTAAAGGGGGAGAAACAATTGGAAGAAACAAAATATTCGCAAGTTTGGAACTTAGATAATCTATTCCCAGGTGGAAGTGAATCCTCTCAATTAAGTGAACATATAAAAGATTTAGATGTTCAGGTCAATAAATTTGAAGACGAACTGAATTTTTTTAATACTCCGGGAAACATAAATGAATCAGAAAAAGTTGCAGATTTACTTGATTACATAGGAGACATTCAAATTTATATATCACAAGCTAATTCTTTTATAACCTGTCTTCTTGCTCAAAATCCTAAGGATCAACATGCTATAACATTAAAAGGAAAAATAACAACAATACATACTCGTTTTGAATCTGCATTGAAAAAAGTGAAAAATACTTTAATAAAAACGAATCAATTTTTGTGGGCGGACTTACTTAATACTGATGTTTTAGCAAATTACAAGTTCATACTAAATGAATGGCGTAAAGATACTAAAATGAAACTTTCAGATGAAGAACAAGATTTAGTGTCAGACCTTATGGTAGATGGGTATCATGCTTGGGGACAATTTTATAATTCGTTTATGAGCAATATTAGAATTAAAGTTCAGATAAATGGTCAACAAAACGAATTATCAGTGGGGCAAGCTATAAATTTACGTTCACACCCTAGCGAAGAAGTTCGTATAGAATCTCATACCGCTTTAGAAAATAAGTGGAGAGAAAACGAAGAATTATTTGCGAAAATATTAAATCATATTGCAGGATTTCGATTACAAGTTTACAAAAATTGTGGCTTAGATAATGTAATAGAAGAACCCTTAATGAAAAATCGTATAAAAAAAGAAACGCTAAATGCAATGTGGTCTGCGGTTAATAAATTCAAAACCCCCTTCACTAACTACTTAAATCAAAAAGCAAAAATGAATGGTCATGAAAAAATGAAATCATTTAACTTTTGGGCACCTGTTACACAGAGTGATCAAAAAATAGAATACGAAGATGCTGTTGATTTCATATTGGAGCATTTTAGTCAGTTTGGAACAGAACTAGAGCAATTTGCTAAACAGGCTTTCAATAAAAGTTGGATAGAATCAGAAAATCGCTCTAATAAGTCAGCTGTTGCTTTTTGTGCTGGTTTTCCACTCTCGAAGGAATCAAGAGTTTTTATGACATATGACGGTACGTTTACAAATCTATTAACATTAGTTCATGAGTTAGGTCATGCCTTTCATAACCATGCAATGCAACCTATTAATGGAATAAATAAACAGTATCCAATGAGTATTGCCGAAACTGCTTCAACATTTTCTGAGATGATTATTTTAGATGCTGCAATGAAAAAAGCAGGATCTACTAATGAAAAATTGTTTTTACTTGATGAGAAATTAAAGCGTAGCGTCATGAATTTCATGAATATTCATTCTAGGTTTTTGTTTGAAAAGAAATTTTATGAGGAACGTAAAAAGGGAATTGTTTCATCATCACGCTTAAATGAAATAATGCAAGAAGCAATAGATATAGGGTATGCTGGTTCCCTAGATAAGGCTTCACTCTATTCATGGATATGGACACCACATTATTATATTACACAATCTCCTTTTTACAATTTCCCATATACATTTGGATATTTATTTGCATTAAGTATGTTTGCAAACGCAAAAGAAAAAGGGAAAGAATTTGAAAAAGACTATTTAAAATTGCTTCGTGATTCAGGAAGTATGTTAGCAGAAGATTTAGTAATGAAACACTTAGGAGAAGATATCACATTAGAAACTTTTTGGGAAAAAGGGATAAAATTATGTGTTAACGATGTTAATGAGTTCATAAAATTAACTTCTTCACAAAATAAAGTGTTTCAATAAGTATAAAATACTGGAGGAAATAAAATGACTCAAAATGGGATTGTTTTAGTAGTTAGTATATCAGTATTTAAAGATGAAAAAGTCTTAATAATAAAAGAAAATAAGCCAAATTACAGTCCCCTTTGCTTAATATATTTTAGTTAGATTACTACCGTAACCTAACTAAAATATATAACTAATAGAAAAAAATAGGTATTGAGAAAATGTAATTTCTTAGGAATCCGAAATTTGTTTATTCGTGAATTATGGCATAAACTTGTATTTTAATTTTAGATGGTGTAATTGTTACAATAATACATTTAAAAAAACCACCGATTCATTAAATACGCTAAGTTGGGTCACCATACATGTCCATCAATTTATTTTGTCTCTGTTCTTAAGTTTTGGGGAATGCCATCAGCCCCCTATGTCAGTGGATTCCATAATGCCAAAGCGAATATCCAATTTGGGTCACCATTTCCTTGATGATTTTGAATAGCTTCATACACTTTCCCTTGATGTTCTACTTTATCTCCCTTTGTATACGCCTTCTTTGAATCCCATTTTTCATAAGATGTATTTTGATCTTTTGTTTTTACCGGAAGAATGTTACTTTGAATTGATGTATTTCCAGCTGCATCTACGGCCTTCACTGCATATTTATATTCCTTATTAACTGTTAAGTTTTGATCAGTAAACGTCGTTCCTTGTACCGTTTGAATTAATTGTCCATCACGTAATACCTGATATTCTTTTACACCTACATTATCTGTAGAAGGATTCCATTGTAGTTCTACACTGTTAGAAGTAAGGTTGCTTGCATATAATTCTTGTGGCTGTGTGGGAGCTTCCGTATCTGGTTTCGGATTAACAATTTGATTTAATTTCTTCAAGCCATCCTTTGTAACTTCATAAACTGCTTTTTTATCAAAGTTTTCACGTTTATTATTCTCTAAATTTATTAATGTTGCCCTCTCTCTGCCTTCTAGATGTGTAAGTTCAATAAAATCGCCGATCTTTACTGGAACTTTTTGTGTTTCAGCATTTTGCTGTTTATTCCCATAAACCTCTTTGTTATATACCACTTTACCTGATGTGTTTTGCACTTTAATACTTGCATATGTACTATCAAAGTAGTTATGTGGTACACCTGCTTTTAGATCAATTTGCATTTCTTCTGTTGATTTATTTAAATTTACTTTCGCAAATTCAAAATCGCCAATCCCTTTCAGTGACCATGCAAATTGGTCTCCTTCTAAGATACCATCTCTATTTGGTACATGGTCTTTTATTTGAGTAATAAGATCCATCATCGGTCTCGGTTCATTCGCAAAAACGGAAATGATACTGTTATTTAATTCTTCCCACTCAGCATCTGTTACATTTGGATTTTGTAACATAAGAGAAACGTAATCTTTCCATACTAAAAAATTGATTGGTAAAATATTGGTGGATATTTTATAAATTGCAATTTTATTATCTGTTGAAGTCATCGCTTTCGCTAACCAGCGTAATCGCTCTGATTGATCTAGTTTTACTGGTTCACGTTCAGCATTTTCAAATAGTAACATATACGGCACTTGATTTGTCGGGCTATTATCTGACCAAGGAATAACAGTTGCATCATGACGGCTCGACTGACCCCATCCAGATATATCATATCCTAAATTCCAAGAAGATGGCTTGTTATTCCATATAAGTGCACAATGTCCAGGTTGTCCAACAGGCATAGCTGCCACTCCAAATGCTTGGCTTACTTGCGTACCAAACTTCGAAATATTACCGCATACCCCACCAAATTTATAAATGGAAGAAAGATTCCAACCTAAACCGTAGAATGCATCATTTCCAGCTTGAATGCTAACTCCATCTTTGTTATGGGTTACATAATCAATCAAATATGCACTTTCCCCTACCTTATCTTGGTTTTTAAGTTCTGGATGTTCCGTATTAATCATATTTCTTGCCCAAGTTAAATCTTCTTCTGGTGACCAAGTATTCACTACTAATCTTAAATGCCAAACATCATATGTTCTAAAGCAAGGAAGTAACTCATTATTTTGATCTGCTGATTTATAATGTTGGTACCTTATTAATGGATTAATAGGTTGATTGTTTGTCCAATATTTTATAGGTTCAGCATGAGCTAACGATGTAGCTACCGCTAATTTCAAATACAACCCTTCGTGAGAATCTGCATCCGCATTCCAGATTGTATTCCATATCTCAAGTGCATTTACAGGATTTTTTCCCGTTGGACTACCACCTTCAAGATAGGTATTCATCACGCTTGTATTTTTCATAGCCCAGCTAAGAAATTTCTGATGGTCAGCATCTTTTTTGGCAAATGCATCCATTGTTGCACCACCTGTTTGTGATATGAATTGCCACTGAGCCAAAGCTGCTGCAAATACTGGGTCTGCAAGCTTCTTTTTCAAGTTTTCTTCAGTCATACCCCCAACATTTCCATTTAAATATGCTGTGAGATTTTTCAAATGGGCTTCAAAATTACCATTTGCAATGGCTTGATCTGTCTGTTGATTCAATGTTTCTAAAGTGAATGTTTCTTGATTGAATGACATTGTTTCAGCTGAAACCTTTGTATGCGGAATCGTAGCAATACTTCCTAAAATAATAGGCATAGTTAATAATAAAGATGAAATCCTTTTCAAAATAATTTCTCCTTTTTTGTTTTTGACTTTTGACTGTTGCATGATTCTCATTTATATAAAATAATTCCCATGCCATCAACTTAAAAATTCAAAATAAGCGGGCTCCATAACGATAAAGCAAATATCCAATTTGGGTCACCATTTCCTTGATGATTTTGAACAGCTTCATACACTTTCCCTTGATGTTCTACTTTATCTCCCTTTGTATATGCCTTCTTCGGATCCCATTTTTTATAAGATACATTTTGATCTTTTGTTTTTACCGGAAGAATGTTACTTTGAATTGATGTATTTCCAGCTGCATCTACAGCCTTCACTGTATATTTATATTCCTTACTAGCTGTTAAGTTCTGATCAGTAAATGTTGTTCCTTGTACCGATTGAATCCATTGTCCATCACGTAATACCTGATATTCTTTTATACCTACATTATCTGTAGGAGGATTCCATTTTAGCTCTATACTGTTAGAAGTAACGTTGCTTGCATATAGTCCTTGTGGCTGTGTGGGAGCTTCTGTATCTAGTTTTGGATTAACAATTTGATTTACTTTCTTCAATCCCTCTTTTATAATCTCATACACCGCTTTATTCCCAAAACTTTCATGAATGTTTTTTTTCCATATTTGTAATAGTGGCTCTATTCGCACCTTCAAAATGTGTGAACTCAATAAAATCGCCTACTTTTACCGGAATTTTTGCTTGCTCAGCATTATGTTGCTTATTTCCATAAATTTCTTTGTTGTATACCACTTTACCTGATGTATTTTGCACTTTAATACTTGCATATGTACTATCAAAGTAGTTATGTGGTACACCTGCTTTTAAATCAATTTGCATTTCTTCTGTTGATTTATTTAAATTTACTTTCGCAAATTCAAAATCTCCAATCCCTTTCAGCGACCATGCAAACTGGCTTCCTTCTAAAATATTCGAAGAATTCGGTGTATCTGGTTTAATCGGATTAGAATCTGTACTTTTCCAAATTTCAGCCATTAAATTTGGATACCCTAGTGCCGCTATTTTTTGGATTGTATCATTTTTTAACACGGATACTTTTTGTTGCTGCGCTTGTTCTTTCGCAAAGATTTCTAATGAGGGCGTTATTCCAATAGTAAACATAGATAATGTGGCGGTTACCATCACTAAATTTTGTGTTTTTCGTTTCTGTCACCTTTTCATAATATCCCTCCGCTATATTTCTAGATACTTAAAATATGAATATATAAGTAATAAATATTACTTACATATTCATATTATCTATTTACACATATTTACACAATTTAACATAAATATACTCATTTATATAAGAAAATGGATACATTTCAATTCAATTAAAAAGAAGAATAATCAAATGAATGTATGAGAAAAAACAGATTTTAATACATTTATTTTAAAAAAAACATAAAATATATAAAAATGTCGAAATATTAACACACTATGTTCTCATAAAAAAACTTCTAGACAGTTATAACTAATCACCTAAACTCAGATATAACAGTACTTTAAAAAGAACGTCATCCTAATTGGGATCACCATATCATTTTGATGAATTTGTACGCTAAGAAATTTATAAATGAAGAAATCATTTATGTAAAATTAAACAAATGTTTGTTTAATTATTTTAGTTATGGATCAATTTGTGAGATATGAGTATGGTTGTTTGAGTTGCGGGGTTCAATTGTCTGCTTAGTTAATTTCTCATTTATTATATAAATCTTATATAGCAAAGAAAAAAGCATCCGCTACGGATGCTTCCTCTAAAAATTTATAATATGTGATTTTAAATATTCTATTTTTTTTGGTCATGGATTGTCCCATCTTTTTCTAGAATATCCGCATCAACAAATAACGAAAATTTAGGTTGTACCGTGGGTACCATCTTACCGTTAATAAGATAATAGTAGGTTGATAGTGCTTGCATATGAAAATTTTTTCCTTTTTCATACCGATCACATACTTTTTTTAGAGTAATAGCATCAGTATTTCCAAGATGTAGAGATTTTTTGCAATTCCCATAAAATTTTTCGCACCAGAACTTTTAATTATACATCAATATTTAATTTTCTTTTATAGATAAAATAAATCCCTAATAACCCAAAAAATAGATAAATATTTCTATATATACATAATATTACATTTTTAAATAATCTCATTATACTACTAAAAAATACAAAAAATTATCTATATTTAGTCAAAATGTATCTAGTCTTCTATTTAAGATATAAGTTTTTTAGCCAAACTAGATTATTAGAATCGACACTTTTGTGTACATTTATATTACTTATGATTTACCGTTAATTCCCAACTTACAAAAATGGTATATATTTATTAATTTTAACTCGATTTTACGTAGTTTATGAGAAGAAATATATTATTTTTGAAGGTACAATTAATAGTTAATTTGGTGAATTATAACATATATTATCTTTAAATAATACCCAGTTGAAAAAACAATGGATCAATTGTGACATAATTGTTAGATTTAGGAATATCAGAATACATTCTATATATAAATAGAAAGGTGATCGTGTACGGATAAAATATAAGGGGGATTTATATTATGTTTTCAAAAAACAAAAATTAGTAACAATGGTAACCACTTTAACACTAGGATGTGGATTAGCTTTTGGATTAACTCCTATTTCGGCAGATTCTATAAGTAACCCTACTCCTATTAACGAAGAACAAATACGAATACAGATACCTTTCACTAGATATGTTATTTCAGCAGATGATAATTATTTAGTTGTAGCTGACACTAACACAAAAGTGGAGGCACTCTCTTATCAAAATAATTGGTGGGAATTAGCCTCTCAAAATAAAATCTTACGTGTCCCTATTACTAGCAAAGATAACTACAGCGTAGGTGAAAAACTAAACATATTTTCCGTAGGATGGACTCACTCTATTCCACCAATTGCTGCTATGCCTGTTATCGAAAAAATAATTGAATAAATTATATATTTTTTATAAAAGAAGATAGCCATTATTTGTAATACTGAAACTAAGATAATTAAATAAACATCATTATTACTACACGACGACACATGTTGTTTAACAATGTAGTTTTAAGGCGTATCAACACTTTGCATGATACGCCTATTTTTCATGGTTTTTCCTTCGTTTTATCACTACATTTTGTAGATTTATCAAAACTTTTATCGCTACATTTGAATTTTTTTCATCACTTTTAAATAGCCAGTTTAAGAGAGGCAATTGATTGCTTAGTTGAAATTCATGTTTGTATTTGTGTCAAAATAAAGCTCCTTCAATACTTCCTTTTAATAGATGCGTTTAATACACCTAATTTTAAAAAGATTTTATATACCATGCATTCATAGTGGAGTGTTCAGAACCTGGTAGGGGGGCATTTAAAAGTATAAATCCAAATTTTTCATATAATAGACATGCAGTTTTTAATTCATGCATTGTTTCTAAATAGCACTTTTCATAATGTTTAGAGGCAAATGACAAAGCTGTTTCCATTAGTTTCTTGGAAAACCCTAGACCTTGTGCTTTTGGACTTAAGTATAGCTTTTGTAATTCGCAAACTTTATCATATTCGTTAAACGGTGCTATACCAATTCCACCAACAACTTCTCCTTCCATTTCTACTACCCAATAGTTCGCATGTTTTAGATTATTATAATATTGATGTAGGTCATTAAGTTGAGGGTCAAAATAAGCTGTTCCAGGAAGCGCTAATCCAAGTGATTTTAATGAATCTTGTATAATTTCTTTTACTTTTGCATTGTCTTCTTTTTTCATTTTTCGAATAATCATATACGATCTCCTTCAATTAGGTTTTAATAAAGATTGCGACAGATTTTTGAAAATGGCATCCTTAAAACATTGACTAAGTCCACATTTTAAGGGTACAGTTATATTAATATTAAACGTGGACTTAGTCAACTAAAGGAGGATCTATGGATAAAAAAATTACTTATGACATCAGACAATTCAACCGTTTTTATACAAAGGTACTTGGTCTATTTAATAACCAGATTCTAGATACAGATTATTCATTAACCGAAACACGAATACTATTTGAAATAAGCGAAAGAACAGAGTGTATTGCGAATAATCTTGTGCAAGAACTTAATATTGATAGAAGCTATATGAGCAGAATTTTACGTAGATTTGAGAAGGAAGGATTAATAGAGAAAAGAAGCTCAATAAAAGACAGCAGAAAAAACTTTCTCTTTTTGACAAAAAAAGGAGAGGTACTACTAGATATAATTCATATTCAGTCAGATGAACAAATAAATCAATTGTTTAACGGACTAAGTGATAGTGAGATTAATGAAATTCGTATTTCCATGATGATAATAAAAGAAAAATTGGATAAAAATATTAAACAAAAATAGATGTGTCAATCCTTAGAACATTAGCTATAACTTGTTTTTTTGAATAGGTATAAATATATAAAATATCTAATGTGCCTATAGAATTCATCATACATCATTATCAATAGTTAACTCTTTTTTAATAATAAAAAAGATGTCCAAAAAAAATTATATTTTTTAGACATCTTTTTAATCTATTTTATTAATAATCCCGTAGAAGTAACTTGATATGTTCTTTTCTTACCCATAAATTCCTGTTTACTATTCTCAAGATTAATTAGTAAAGCTCTTGTCTTTTCCTTTTGTGCTTCTCCTTCTATATGGGTAAATTCAATATAGTCTCCTATTTTTACTGGAACAGTTTGAATTTCAGCGGCTTGTTGTCTATTTCCTACAATTTCTTTATTGTACAAAATATTGCCCGATGAGTTTTGAACTTTAATGCTTGCATACGTACTAGTAAAATAGGAGTGTGGTATACCGGCTTCTAATTTGATCTGCATTTTTTCTGTTGCTTTGTTATACTCTACTTTTGCGATTTCTCGATCATTATATCCCTTTAAAGACCATGCAAATTGATTTCCATCTAAAACTGTTGCTTCTGGCATTTTTTCTACTTTCTTCAGACCTTCTTTTGTAACTTCGTATATGGCTTTTTTTCCAAAGCTCTCTTGCTTACTATTATCGACATTTGTGAAAGTAGCTCTATGCACACCTTCTAAATGTGTTAACTCGATATAATCTCCTACTTTGACTGGTACCTTTTGTGATTCAGCATTTTGCTGTTTGTTTCCATAAATGTCTTTATTGTATACTACTTTCCCCGATGCATTTTGTACTTTAATACTCGCGTATGTTTCATTAAAATAATGATGCGGTATGCCTGCTTTTAAGTCGATTTGCATTTCTTCTTTGGACTTATTGAAATTGATTTTAGCAAACTCGAAATCACTGATTCCTTTTAGCGACCATGCAAATTGATTTCCATCCCAAATTGTTGCTTCTGGCATTTTTTCTACTTTCTTCAAACCTTCTTTTGTAATTTCGTATATGGCTTTTTTTCCAAAGCTCTCTTGTTTACTATTATCAACATTTGTGAGAGTAGCTCTATGCACACCTTCTAGATGTGTTAACTCGATATAATCTCCTACTTTGACTGGAACCTTTTGCGATTCAGCATTTTGTTGTTTGTTTCCATAAATGTCTTTATTGTATACTACTTTCCCTGATGCATTTTGTACTTTAATACTCGCGTATGTTTCATTAAAATAATGATGTGGTATGCCTGCCTTTAAATCAACTTGCACTTCTTCTGTCGACTTATTGAGATTGATTTTAGCAAACTCGAAATCGCTAATTCCTTTTAGTGACCATACAAACTGCTTTCCTTCTAAAATATTAGAAGAGTTCGGTATATCTGGATTAAAACCTAAGTTATCTAATATAGATTTTAGATCAGGTAAAACACCTATTCTATCATTCCATGGATCTTGAGATTTTGTTCCTGTATTTGGATTACTTAAGATATTTCTTAATTCGGCTGGTGTATAAGGAGAACCTCGGTGTTCTTTAGCAATACCTTGAATCGAAGTTGCTGCCCCAGCAATAATTGGTGAAGCACTTGATGTTCCACTAAATGTTGATGTATATAAATTTGTATTATTTTGACTTGGATTTGCAGATGTTGTATCAACATTTTCTCCCCATCCATATACATCTAATCGGCTTCCATAATTTGAAAACCATAAACGTTTATGTGGAACAGTTGATGTTCCCGCCCCAACCATAATAGCACCTGAATCCTTAAAGTCTGGACTATTTCGATTTAAGATTTTTTTTCCATTACGATCTTTAAAATTATCTAAGTCGTTTGAACCATTTGCGCCAGCTTCTATAATAATAATCCCTTTATCTGTACCAACACGAATCGCATCAAAAATATCTGGATGTACTTCTACAGGTAAATATTTCTCCCCATACCCATCATACGAAGCTTGTGCCTCTAATAAAAGGATATCCCCTGCTTGTAAATTATGTACAGCACTTAAAATGGCATCCGCTGTATTATAAATTCCATTATCCCTGATTTGGGATATTACTTTTACATTTGCTCTTGGTGCAATTCCAATATTTCCAATTTGATTATCTTCGGATGAAACAATTCCTAATACAGAAGTACCATGAGCTCTATGCTGACTTATATTTTGTCCAGACATAAGCTTTATATTTTTATTGACTAAATCCTCATGGTTCAATAACCATCCATATTCCATATCCACAAAAGTAGTACCCTTTCCGTCACCACCTTTAATGCTCCAAGCATGCGAGGCATTAATTCCCTTTGGTGCTGCTTCAAGATATCCTTGATTTTTAAATCTAGGATCATCGTACGGATTAACAGATAAATCTGGTAACTGTTGTATTTCAGGGGGTGTCAAAATTTGTTTTTCTTGTATATAAGCTTCCTCTACAAGAGGTGATGTTTCAAATTTTTTCAGTAATAATTCTATTTCTATGTTATTAGGAGCTTGTACAATATAATAATTTAATAGATTGTTAGCTGATTGATTAGCAAATGATTTAGAGTGTAATGATAACTTTTCAATCTCTATCGGATTTACAGATGAGAACAGGCGATTTAAAGTAAGTTCCGTATTTTCGGAAAATAACTTCTTTAAATTGTTATCATAATTCCCATTTTTTATTCGTTTCTCAATACCATCTTCATAAGGTAAGTCAATTGCATTTTTAAACTTTACAATTAATTGTTCTTCCTGTGAATCTCTTTTATTAGAATCTGTTTCTTTGTATGTGACATTATAAGATTCCGCGTAAACTTTATTATGAATTCTATCATTTTGTAGTATTAGATCTGTTCCTACAAATGTTGTCATTGCAATTGATGAAATTAGAAACCCTTTGAATATGTTCATACTATACCCGCCAATCTATTTTCTCTTGAGCATTTTTTAATGCGTATAATAGTTAAGATTTATATATATTATATAAATCAATAATTTAAGTTTTGTAGTGAAATCTATGACTTTATTAATAATCCCATAGAGGTAACCTGATATATTCTTTTCTTTCCTATATATTCCTGTTTACTATTCTCAAGATTAGTAAGTGTGGCGCGTGTCTTTTCCTTTTGTGCTTCTCCCTCTATATGAGTAAACTCAATATAATCCCCTACTTTGACTGGAACGGTTTGGCTTTCAGCAGCTTGTTGTCTATTTCCTTCAATTGCTTTATTGTACAAAATATTGCCCGATAAGTTTTGAACTTTAATGCTTGCATACGTATCAGTAAAATAGGAATGGGGTACTCCCGCTTCTAATTTAATCTGCATTTTTTCTGTTGCTTTGTTATACTCTACTTTTGCGATTTCTCGATCATTATATCCCTTTAAAGACCATGCAAATTGATTTCCATCTAAAACTGTTGTTTCTGGCATTTTCTCTACTTTCTTCAGGCCTTCTTTTGTAACTTGATACCTTGCTGTCTTTCCAATGGTTTCATTTTTTTTATTTTCAAGGTTAGTTAAAGTTGCTCGCGTTTTCTCCTTTGTTGCTTCTCCTTCTATATGGGTAAATTCAATGTAATCCCCTACCTTGACGGGCACAGTTTGGCTTTCAGCATTTTGTTGTTTATTTCCCACGATTTCTTTATTGTACAGAACATTTCCAGAAGAATTCTGGACCTTAATACTCGCATACGTACTAGCAAAGTAGGAATGTGGTACACCTGCTTCTAGTTTTATCTTCATCTCTTCTGCCGTTTTATCGTAATCTACTTTTGCAATTTCTCTATCACTATATCCTTTTAATGACCATGCAAATTGATTTCCATCTAAAACTGTTGCTTCTGGCATTTTTTCTACTTTCTTCAGACCTTCTTTTGTAACTTCGTATATGGCTTTTTTTCCAAAGCTCTCTTGCTTACTATTATCGACATTTGTAAAAGTAGCTCTATGCACACCTTCTAAATGTGTTAACTCGATATAATCTCCTACTTTGACTGGTACCTTTTGTGATTCAGCATTTTGCTGTTTGTTTCCATAAATCTCTTTGTTATAGATCACTTTACCTGATGTATTTTGCACTTTAATACTTGCATATGTACTATTAAAGTAGTCATGTGGTACACCTGCTTTTAGATCAATTTGCATTTCTTCTGTTGATTTATTTAAATTTACTTTCGCAAATTCAAAGTCTCCAATCCCTTTCAGCGACCATGCAAATTCGTTACCTTCAAAAATGTTTGGAGATTCATTTTTGATTTGTACCTTTTTCTCAACAGTTTGATCAAATAAATCCGTTAATACAATTTTTGCATAAGCATTTGTTGATAATGATATAGATTGACTGATTCCATTTTGATAAGATTTAATATCATCAATTACGTTAATAGGTTGGCCCGTCATATTTTCATTGTTATAAATTTCAATTTTCCCCTTAAATTGCGGTGTACTATTTTCTTTTAGTTTCCAAGATACATTTAATTTTTCATTTTCATAATATATAGATTGGATATCAAAATCTAGTTTTCCTATTTCAGGTTGAGTAGGTTGATTTAGCGTGAATATTTTTCCTGATCCAATGGTAGACTGCGTATTACCTCCTGCTTTGACCCATACATATTCTGAAGTGGCTCCTCCATCATATTGATATGTATTATCATGCGTCCCTGAAATATTTTGATTATTCCAGGAATTCCATTGTTTATCTACTAACTTTCGGCTATAACCATTTTTCAGGCGAGCTTCTCGAACATTCTGTCCACTATCAGCCCAGTCTTCTTGAAACATTCCTAATCCATGATTAAATGCAACATTAGCAACAGGAAAATCCATAATTGCAATTTGATGCCATTTATTATTTGTTACATCTTTCAGCCATTGTCCAAATTTAGTATGACCATTTTCTTGCCATGAACGCATTGTCATTCTGTACCAATTGTAGTCTTTCCAACCATAAGTTGTTTGAACCTTCATTCCTGTTCCTTCTCCTCCAAAGGGTCCAGCTTGCGAATTCGGAGATAAGTATTCGGCCTTTATTGCTTCTTTAGAGGAAATTGGATCCCATAAAGCAAAATGTAAAGTACGTTTTCCATTTTCATCAAACCCACTTTGTTGTTGAAAACCAGCATATCCTCCAGCTTCACCACCTGCATTCCAGTTGTGTACAGCCCAGTACGTATAAGGCGGAGTCTGAACTGGTGACCAGTCTATACTAATAATATCTGAGGCAGGTATATTTTGGGGACTGACATAAACTGCTGGAGCAGCTGAATGTGTTGCAGCTTTAGTGTGCGAAATAGACGTTCCAAACATAGAAAACATGCTACATGCTGCGGTAATTATAATAACTTTATTAAATCTTTTCTTTTCTTTCTGAATAATCACTAATCTTCTTCCTTTTCTAATTTTAATTTTTGAATAATAACTTAATAGAGAAATCTATCAAAATTCAAGCAACATCCAGTAATTCTTTAAAATACTGGCTCAATTTATGTTTTTCTATCTTCACATCTGATTCTTACATATTACTTGATTGTAAGTGGTTTCCATAACGATACTGCAAATATCCAATTCGGGTCACCATTTCCTTGATGATTTTGAACAGCTTCATACACTTTCCCTTGATGTTCTACTTTGTCTCCCTTTGTATACGCCTTCTTTGGATCCCATTTCTCATAAGATGCATTTTGATCTTTTGTTTTTACCGGAAGAATGTTACTTTGAATTGATGTATTTCCAGCTGCATCTACGGCCTTCACTGCATATTTATATTCCTTATTAACTGTTAAGTTTTGATCAGTAAACGTCGTTCCTTGTACCGTCTGAATTAGTTGTCCATCACGTAATACCTGATATTCTTTTACACCTACATTATCTGTAGAAGAATTCCATTTTAGCTCTACACTGTTAGAAGTTACATTGCTTGCGGATAATCCTTGTGGCTGCGTGGGAGCTTCTGTATCTGGTTTCGGATTAACAATTTGGTTTACTTTCTTCAGGCCATCCTTTGTAACTTCGTATATGGCTTTTTTCCCAAAGCTCTCTTGTTTACTATTATCGACATTCATAAAAGTAGCTCTATGCACACCTTCTAAATGTGTTAACTCGATATAATCTCCTATTTTGACTGGTACCGTTTGTGATTCAGCATTTTGCTGTTTGTTTCCATAAATATCTTTCTTATATACTACTTTTCCTGATGCATTTTGTACTTTAATACTCGCGTATGTTTCATTAAAATAATGATGCGGTATGCCTGCTTTTAAGTCGATTTGCATTTCTTCTGTCGACTTATTGAAATTGATTTTAGCAAACTCAAAATCGCTAATTCCTTTTAGTGACCATGCAAACTGTTTTCCTTCTAAAATATTATTTCCATTAGGCATATCTGGTTTAATTGGATTAGAATCCGTACCCTTCCAAATTTCTGTTGTTAAAATTGGATATCCTAATGCAGCCACTTTTTGGATGGTATCGTTATTTGGACGTAATCCCCACTTCTCAAAGAAAGGCATCAAATTTTGTTTGGCTACTTTTGATGCTGAAATCATAAATAATTGTTTTTTATTTTCATCAGTTTGTGGAATTTCATTTGAAGGCATGTCTCTATACAATTGATGCAATTTAGGATAGAAATCCTCTCCATATGCTAACTGTAGTTGCCAAAGCATAACAAGCTTAACAAAAACATCACTAATTTCATCATAATTTTTATTCGTTTGTTCTAGATATTGAAACGCTTTTGGATAAATTCCACTTTTCTCTAAATTGGATGGTTGATTAAATGCTTTTTCTACAGAAAGGCTGTATATATTATTTTGTACTTCTGTCATATTATAAAACTTCCAGGGCGATTGTTGTCTCAAATGTCCTGCCTCGTGCCATGGACCCCAGCCATCTTTTACAAATTTATCAATATCTAACACGTATTGAATTGCATCTCCTACATATGCAGTTCGATAAGAAGTTGCATACATATAATAATCAGGAGAATGATTTTCCTCTACGTAATGAACATAATGTTTACCTACTTGTTCTTCGGATAATCCAGCTACTTTGTCTTGAATTCGAGTAGCTTCATCCATCTTTTTTAAGAGTTGTACAGGATCTGTATTAGAACCCAACAAATATTTCTTAACACGTGCAGGGCTGGCTGTAATTAATACACGTTCTCCTTTTAACTCCACTGCATGTGCATTAGGATATTGGTCCAGCATGTTTATTAGATCTTGTTTCGTATGCTTTCCTAATTCAAAGAAAGGCGTAGTCGCTCCACCTGTTGTGACTGTTGTTCGAATGGTGCCACCTTGTTGTTTATTATAAAAATAAATCATCCCCCCATTTGGAGATTGAATTGTGTTTATACCAGGTTTTAATGTAAATAATTTTATTTTAGAATCTTCTCTCCAAGAAGCATCATACGAATACGTTCCAATATATACCTGAATATCTTGATTACCTTCTACATTAATCGTTATTTGTTCATTTGGTTTTGCATATAAACCAGTGGGTTCATATGGGCTAAATGCCATACTTTTTCTTTCCTGTTGTTTTAGTACCTCGACATCACCTTTCCCTGGGACTGTATACGCTCTATTTTCTGATTTAACTGAATTCTCACCTTGCAGTGATGCTGATAATTTTTTTGGTTGCTGCATTTCCTCTGCAAAGACATCTGGTGAAGAAGCCATTCCAGAAGCAAGTATAGTTAATGTTGCAGTAGCTACAAGTATTCTTTTGGTTTTATGCTTTGATTTATTCCCCATAGTATCTCCCTCTCATTTCCTTGATAAATTTAAAAGTTTTCATTTCTTTAGCATGTGTTTACGTGCAAAAACAGTTCATGAACTTGTATTTATTACTTTTTACATAGCCCTCCCTTTACTCTGTTTATAATTATATTTAGATGTTATTTTATGACACATATAAATACAACTTTATAAAATATCTATCAAAAACGTGTATTTATGTTTTAATCTAGTATTCCTAACTGTCTTACAAATCAAATAAATTACACAAAGGTAGTCATTTCGTGTGAATAATACATTAAATCTAATTAATTACAGAGTAATAATTCACAAAAAATTAATATTATGTAAAATTCAAGAAAGTAAATAGCTATAGGCGGATTTGTCATATATACATTGACACCGCTAAGTCATTTACTACCATCAGAATACTTCATTCTTTTTTCTCTTATAGCTTAAGTTTTTAAGTTATTGGGAGATGAATTGGCTTCGGACAAGGGATGGCAGGAAGTCATCTTAATTGTTCGAAATACTTACATTGTTACTTCAATATCATTCGAATGTACGTTTGTTGTATAATAGGTAAATATCAAAATGGGTGTAAAAGGAATAATGATCAATGAAGCATATAAATTTCGTATCTATCTAAATAAAGCACAAGCAACCTTAATCATTCATTAGTTAGTTACTGAAAATACTTTGTTTCAATTGTAAGATTAGGGTGTATGATAATAAGTTTAATAATTATAGAAAAAACCCCGATTTGATTATGTTTCAAAATAAAAGTAAGCCTATGACTCAAAATTACATGTATCTTGGCAGTACCCCTATATTTACCTTTAACAGTACAATTTTTTCATTTGTAAGTTTCTTCAAAATTCCCCCACCAATTAACAAGCCTAATCATCATTTATTTTTCTTTATAACTTAATTCTATGATATACTCATAATGAGTCGGGAAATCACTCTCCCCTCTATGTACTTATATTTTATCTATTCATTTTGGCGTTTAGACATTTAAAGCTAAGCGTCCTTTTTCTTTTTTACCCTATAATTCAGCATCTCGTACTAAATTATTTGCTAATCTTCTCAAAACAAACAATACAGTATCTATTTAGCGGATTAATTCAACATAAGATTATATGTAGACTATTAATTAGGTATTTAGTTTTTTATTAAACATTATGATACGTGAAATTTTATATTTCCCCTATAAAAAAAGCCCCTTGAAAGGAGCATTTATTTTACAAGATACTGTTCTATTTCTTTTAGTAATAATTCTGCACCTTCTGGACTTAATGTTATCTTACCATTTGCTAATGCTATGTTATGATTTAACACTTCTCCTGTTAATGCACAAACACCACCAGGCTGATACTTCTGTAAAACAATGTCTTCCCCTTCTACAAAAATCTCTAATGGTGATTTTTCTTTAATACCAAGCGTATTTCTAAGTTCCTTTGGAATTACTACACGCCCTAATTCATCTACTTTTCTAGTTACTCCGGTTGCTTTCATCTAGTCTCTTTCCCCATTTCATTATCAATTTGTACCTAAGTTATTATTAACTATTGTAACAGGCTTTCGCCATAAAGAGGTATTACCACATTACTATAAATCTAACAGAACAGGTTACCCCAAAAAAGCCAAAAATGAAATTTTGTGCTATAAAAATTTTTTCTATTTAGAGTGTACCTTAAAATATTAGCTTAATGGGCATGTGACAAGACCCCTAACACTATAAAATTAATTACTATTTTCACGTCTTTCTATAAATGTGATTTGTAGCATACATCTGCCACAATTTAAACCATAACTTTACCCGGAACGTTAAATATAAATAACTATAAATAGACATTGAAAAATAAAGCCTACATCTCCAATTACTAAGTAATTGGAGATGTAGGCTCTTTTATTTTTTTCCCTGGTCCAACTTGAAAATTAAGAAATTCTCCACTGTGCAGATCATATTCTAATTGTATTTTGGTTCCAGCTGTTTGGGCACACCCTCCTGAGCCTAGATATACATTCTCTAAAGCATTTGGCACTTGAAATACGGTGGCATCTAGGATACGGACTCGTTGAAAATAAGAGAAAAGGTGGTTAGAAATTTGTGTTTGTTCACATATCTTTTGTTCTAACAGTAAAAAAAATATGTTTTAAAAACAAAACTGCTTTAGCATTTAAACGTATATTTAAGCCCTCAGGGCTAAGTAAAGTGCCTGCCGCTGCATGAAGCCTACTACATAATCGAACCAAGGAATCACTGCCACCCGTTGACTAATCCAAATGCAAATAGCAGCTAAGTCTGATCCAGAAAACTTACGTTTTCGCTTTATAAACCCTATTTCTCTTGCAAGTTCTTCTAAGAATACAGGTTTAACATATCGTTGTAATTCTTCTGCAAATGGTAGTAATTCATCTTGAATCGAGAGATTCATAAGAAAACATCATCCTTACTAATTTAGCTTGTTTAGAAAAGATAACGTTTTTTGATATTTGAGGGTATTAAAATCTCCTGAGTTGCTGGTTATATATGGTGACCCCATAGCCAAAGAAATAAGAAGATATTTAGAAGTGCATCAAATTTTGAGGAAGTGCTTGTGAACCGTATCATAAATAAATGAGGTTTTATATGTTCGATTTTTAAATAATACCCAAGAAGGAGTGGGTTGCAGTTATAGTAATACTCTATTTTTTGTATTTCTATAATAGATAATTTTTTTAAAAAACAGAATTATCTTGACAGTTATTGAAGGGATTGATAAGGTTATAAAAAAATATTTCTTATCCAGAGAGGTGGAGGGACTGGCCTTATGAAACCTCAGCAACAGGTCTGCTTAAGTAGACACTGTGCTAATTCCAGCGGGTGATAATCCTGATAGATGAGAGCTTCCGTTTTTATTTGTCAGTAGCGCCCTCTTTTTTAGAGTGCGTTTTTGTTTTTTCTGGATAGTAACTAAAGGAGAGTAGAAATGGAGAACAAAAATGGGCAAGAATTTCAAAGGAAAATGCAAGCACGTCATTTAGTCATGCTATCACTTGGTGGGGTGATTGGAACGGGCTTATTCTTAAGCTCGGGTTACACTATTCAACAAGCTGGCCCGTTTGGAACAATTCTATCCTATCTGATTGGTGCGCTAGTGGTTTATCTAGTTATGCTATGTTTAGGAGAGCTATCCGTACATATGCCTGAAACGGGCGCATTTCATAGTTATGCAGTTAAATACATTGGACCAGGTACAGGGTATACAGTAGCCTGGTTGTATTG
The DNA here is from genome assembly GCF_008368885.1 of Bacillus sp. BPN334. Classification (NCBI taxonomy): domain Bacteria; kingdom Bacillati; phylum Bacillota; class Bacilli; order Caryophanales; family Bacillaceae; genus Bacillus; species Bacillus sp. BPN334. The sequence continues at coordinate 140,559 of NZ_QOZW01000013.1, forward strand.
GCTAACTTGGACTGTTGCTTTAGGTTCTGAATTTACAGCCGCAGGATTACTTATGAAGCGATGGTTTCCATCGGTTAATGTTTGGGTATGGAGTGCTCTTTTTGCCATTTTGATCTTTGTATTAAATGTCCTGACTGTTAAATTTTTCGCCGAATCCGAATTTTGGTTTTCATCGATAAAGGTTATAGCTATTGTGATTTTTATTGTTTTAGGAGTAGCGGCAATGCTAGGTTTTCTTCCGATGAATCATTCAAAAGCAGCACCATTCTTTTCTAATTTTACAAGTGGAGGTTTATTTCCTCATGGTGCTACCGCCATTATAATGACCATGCTTGCGGTTAATTTTGCTTTTTCGGGAACAGAATTAATAGGCATTGCAGCTGGAGAAACAGCGAACCCGGAAAAAATGATACCGAAGGCCATTCGAATTACTCTGTGGAGATTGATCATCTTTTTTGTAGGAACGATTGTTGTTTTATCTGCGTTATTGCCTATTTCCGATGCAGGGGTATTAGAGAGCCCTTTTGTTGCAGTTCTAGAACGAATTGGGGTGCCATATTCAGCTGACATAATGAATTTCGTTATCTTAACAGCCATTTTATCTGCAGCAAACTCAGGCCTTTATGCCTCTTCTAGAATGCTTTGGTCGCTTGCTAATAAGAATACGATATCCCCGATTTTTGGAAAAATGACAAAGCAAGGTGTTCCAATCAACGCCGTCATTTTCAGCATGGTGGGTGGAGCTTTGGCTTTGCTCTCAAGTATTGTGGCACCAGATACTGTCTATATCGTACTTGTTTCCATTTCTGGTCTAGCAGTAGTTGTAGTTTGGATGAGTATTAGTGCTTCCCAGTTCCTATTTCGCAGACAATTTTTGAAAGAAGGAAATTCTGAAAAGGACTTGATTTATCGCACACCACTATATCCATTAGTACCAATTGCTTCTTTTATCCTTTGTCTGGCATCGTGTATTGGAATTGCATTCGATCCAACACAGAGAATTGCCTTATATTGCGGCATACCGTTTATTTTGTTTTGCTATGGAAGTTATTATCTAACAAAAAATCTAAAAAAGAGGGACGTAAATTATGTCGAACAAAATCAACCCAATTGATGCTATTTTATCCCAACATTCCATTATGCTTCTTGACGGAGCATTAGCTACAGAATTGGAGGCGCATGGATGTAATTTGGACGATCCCCTTTGGTCGGCACGTGTGTTACTAGAAAATCCGGAACTAATTTATCAGGTTCATTCGGACTATTTTCGTGCTGGAGCGGACTGTGCCATAACAGCAAGCTATCAAGCTACTATTAGTGGTTTTTCCGCGCGTGGAATACAAGAACAGGAAGCTTTGGAATTAATTAAGAAAACGGTGTTACTTGCAAGAAGGGCAAGAGATGATTTTTGGAAGGAAAATACGCAAACGAATAGGCCTAAACCATTGGTTGTTGCATCAGTTGGGCCGTACGGGGCTTACCTTGCAGATGGTTCAGAGTATGTAGGCAACTATGGTGTGACAGATAAAACATTAGCAGACTTTCACCGTTCGAGAATGTCAGCGTTAATCGAAGCAGGTGCAGATCTATTGGCATTTGAAACAATCCCTTCCCTGCAAGAAGCAAGAGTATTAGATAGATTATTGCGTGAGTTTCCAGAAACATATGCGTGGCTTTCCTTTTCGGTAAAAAATGAGAAAGAGATTAGTGAAGGTATGAAACTCGTGGAGTGTGCACGAGCTTTTGAGAAAAGTGAACAAATTGTAGCGATAGGCATCAATTGTGCGCCAGTAACCGTTGTGACTGGTGCAATCCAAGCGTTGAGGGAAAACACCAAAAAACCGATTATTATTTATCCAAACTCTGGTGAAACTTATAATCCAGAAACAAAAACATGGCATGGTCATGAACAATGTAACGCGTTGGATATTCAATCTGAAAAATGGTACCAAGCAGGTGCACGTTTAATAGGTGGATGCTGCAAAACGACCCCTTATCACATTGAGGAGATATCGAACAAGTGGCGTTCTTCCGAGTTTTTCTATTCGAACGAAGCAAAACAGTAATGTAATGGATGATAATCTATCTTTGTGTGTATTTTCATGATTTGGCTTGTTCAGGAATCTACAGTTACGTCTAGTGGCACAAAATGTCTTTTCAGAGACACAAATATGGATGGTAGCCTCGGGAATCCAGTGGACTTTTGGGTACCTTAGGTATGGAAAGGAATCAGGGAAAATAAAAACCGCTAGTTTAATAGATATGGTAGACAACATGCTAAATCTTTTAATGAAGATATAATTGATCCAATTGAAGGTGAAGGGGACCATTTATTCGTAATTAAAGTTAACAAAGAGGTTAATTTAGTTATTCAAAAAATAGTTCAATAACTATATGAAAATTTGTTGTAGTAGTAAATGTGGTCATATTGTTGTAAAAAAGGATAGATGTAAACAGGTATACTCCCCTGTTCATCTATCCTTTCCTTTTTACCTTATAAAATGTGTGATATTATATTCAATCGTATAAATATAGGATTTCATTACTATTGCCTTGACTTTTAATAAAACGAAAGGGTTTATTTGGTATGCGTATTATTAAAAGTATGCTTCTATTTTAGGAATGCTTTACCCCATAAAATGAAAGTACACTTTGTTTCCATTCTTAAGTTGATGGGTATGGGGTGTCGCCACATTGCTATTTCCTCCAACTCGCAACATGTTTGCGGTATCCTTGCTCAAATCATAATAAATATTATATATCTAGCAGCTTAACTCTTTTAATATAATACTTAAAAATGGATATGCTTAATTGCATATCCACTATCAAGATAGTATACACTTCCCTTATACATACTTTCTTCCTATTTATATACTTACCTTCGCTTCTCCAACATCCTCTTTTTTAATTAAATCTAAGTAAAAATGTGTGACAGTTGTGTTGTAATAAGGAGAAATGAAAATAAATGATAGATTAAATGTAAACATTCCGATAAATGCGGCTAATAAAAACCAACCAATAAATGATAACCAAAGAACAAATAACTTTAGCTTTTGTCCTTTCATTATTCTTTTACTTTCTCTCAACGCTTCACTTGCTGTATAATCAGGATTCTCTACTAATATGTAATACGACATGGAATAAGAAAAATATTTAATAATACCTGGAACAATTAATAAGAGACTCCATAAAAAAAGAAAAATAGCTTGCAACAGGCCCAATTTTATTGATCTAAACAAATTTCTTTTTTTAAATCCTAGAAATACATCGTCCACTTTAGCGTCTTCATTTTTCCCTAAATGTAAGGTGAAAGCAGAATATCCATAGTTAAAGATACCTTGTATGGAACTGTAAATTAAGAAACAAATAAGTCCTAAAAATATATAACTTAGAATAATTAAAACTAGTGCAGTAGGGTCTACTTGGGGTTGCCCACTAATTGAATAAACAAAAATTACATCCAAACCAATTACCCCAATAAACAGGCCAACTATTAAATACATGAATGTCGCGATTGCTGATGCACTAAGAGTAGGTACAAAATAGTTTAACGCTGATACTCCTATACCTACCCCCCATTTACCATCTAACGAATTAAGAGCTGCTTTCTTTAAATTTCTTGTCATATTTGTATTCCCTCCTTTTTTCTTATTTTCCTATACTGAAAAAATAAAAGAACTTGTAGCAGGCCCCGCTACAAGTTCTTTTAGCCAAATACTTTAGCTCATCAAATAAATATTTATTCTGCACAATCGGGGGTAATGCCTAAAATATGGTTTGTTAACATCATTATATAACATAATTATGAATTTTTGTTAAAAATTCTATATATTTAGACAAATAACCCTCCACTTTTTTACTTATTTTTTCATGTAGTTTTATCTATTGAAAATACGTAAAAAAACATCTGGACTAATTGGAACAAAAGTTTATTTAACGAACATGAAAAGACCACCTACAAAATTTCATAGGTGATCTTTTTTGTGATTTTGCACTTGTGCACTACTTTAAAAATATATCATAAATTTATCTAGTCTCCTAAACATTTGAATCTATAACTAGGTCGAAACACCATATTTAAGACAAACGTCCATTAGAACTTTTTAATAAAGATTTATTCTGTAAAAAAGTTTCAAGCTTACTAAAATCTGTAGAAGAAAATAATAAATTCATGTTCAACTCGTTTCTCTCCCTCATGGGGGAGACAATGTTGTGAATCTTTATATAACTGAAACATATTCCACGGTACTGCATCGGAAACCTTAAATTTACTTAGTAGTTTTGGACAAAGACCTTTAGTTGCTCCATCCTGAACAGGAAAAGCGAAGTTTATATAAAGTACGGCTGTTGCTGCAGAGTAGTTATCCACTTTAGTTGAGAAGTAGCTTACGCCATCAAAAAATCCATCATATCTTATAAACTGCAATAATAGTTGTGGGATAATATATTCTGGTTTGAATGTGTCATTCGTATTTTTACACGTACAGAACATGCTGCCATTAAAGGCCAAATAATTAGATAAGAAATTACTTCATTTGGTTCATTTAATCTATCCGCCAAAAAGCGTTTTTTCATAATTGTACCGATATCGTAGAATTTCTTAATTATCTTATCTATAAAAACAACAGGTGGTGTAGATAAATCCATATAACTTATATCATCTGATTTAAATACTGAAGTCTGAACCGTATTTAAGTCAGGTTTATTAAGTTCTTACCAGCTGGTTAAAGGTGAGCTTTCTAAATAGATACATAGTAACCCATGAATACTGTATCAATTTGTGCTGACTATTCCCCGAAGTTCTAACGGAATATGAAATATTTCTTCACCTGTAAATACATGATCGGTACCGACTCAAATTTTATAGAGGAATTCATTGTCAAAGTTTTGAAGTGTTTTTATATCATTGAAATGATTTGGTATAGACACGTTATTTATTAAAACTTTATGAAATTCTTTAAAAGCCTTTGACGGAAAACCTTTATAATATTCTTTTAAAGAATTAATAATCCCATTACACAAATCCTTTACAAGCTCCAAATCCTTTTTGGTAATCACTGTTTCTAATGTTGTACTACAAATGCTCTCTAACCCTGAGATATAAGTAATAAAACAATTTTCAAGATACTCTATAAAGTCATCATTCTCCCTAGTAAGGGGTAACTTTCCCGCCTTCTTATATAATTCAATAATAGGCAGCACTTCTAAAACCCAGTTTCTTAAACGGGTAATTTTTTTAGCGTCTTTCGAGAAATCAGATATTGAGAATTCACTGGCTTACTTTTCATTATAAGGATATAATTTAAATTTCTTAGGTTCATCTATTTTTTGTAATTTTTCATAAAAATTTAATGCAATATTGACTTCCTCTTTACTAACATTGGTGTCTTCTTTGATATGAGTTAGTTTACTGCTTTCTCTATTAAATCTGTTCTTAATTTTAAAATAGTAATCACATCACTTTTTAAACGAAAATATTTAATTAAGGTTTTACACTTTCTCAATATTACAGTATCAAATTTCTTATATAATTAAATTATTCTCTTTATTTATTTTATGTATCTGTTCCTTTTGAACCCTACTATTATAGGGTTCCTTTTTTTATAATCATATATTTATTAATTAATTTATCAATTTCCTGACTTAAATGGAGGACTTTCGTATGACTAAAACCATGTTTATTTACCAGTTCTACTAATTGTAACTTTTTATTTTCTATTAGGTCATTTAACTTCGCCACTAACATAAACTTTTTTCTTTCACACTCCTCCTAAGCAAAATAAAAAGAGCTGCTCCCAGCGCTTGTATAATAAAAATCTTTATTATTTCGATGTAAAATTTTCCGTATTTTACTATAAATGAATATACATAAAACCAACAACAATAAATTTAGTGTATTTAGAAATAAAAAAGCAGCAATAATTCATTACTGCTACAACTTCTTTATAAATCCATTATTTATAAAAACATATTCTTTTGGTTCATCAGCTTCACCATATCAAGCTTCCAGCTTTTTAATATGTTCTGCTACTTCTTTTAATATCAAATTCATACATAATAAAATAGGGTTCACATTATATTCTGTATCTCTTTGACACTCCCACGGCTAAAGCCGCAAGTCCTAAACCTTACGGTGTAACGGATGGGATTCTTGAATGACTAAGCATTCGCAGTCCATTTCTGTTTTGAACAGCCTTCAAGATGAGGGTGTGCCATCACCCCTCCTAAGACAGACCATATAGGTTCTTAGGCTGATTGACTATTACCGCCAACCACAGTTGCGTAGCGAATATTCATCGCCCCAACGATATCACGATGTTTCTCAAATCCACATTGGCACTTGTATTTTCTATCTTGCGCCTTGTTCTTTTCAGAACATTTCGGACATTTTTGACTTGTATAAGAAGGGTTCACATATTCGACCTTTATGCCAACTAATGTCGCTTTGTACTCGATGAATTGTGCTAAACGATGGAATGACCAAGTGTGTATATTTTTTCCGTTTTTACGGCTAGTTCGTGCCGTCTGTCTAATGTTCGTTAGTTGCTCTAATCGAATGACAGAAATATTATTATCCGTTGCAAAATCAACGATTACACGACTTACTTTGTGGTCTTGGTCTTGCATCCATCTTTGTTCTTTATTATCAAGTTGACGAAGGGCATCCAGTTTCTTTGCTTCTCCTAACTTCTTGCGAGCACTGCGAAACTTACGTTTCATAAATTTGTTTTGCCTACCGTTTCCGAAGAAATGAACTTTCTCATCATCTGTGATGGCTACCGCAGGAACTTTGAGACCTAAGTCCACTCCTAAAATCTTTGTTCCCGTTTTTTCGTTTGTAGGAATCGTGACAGATATTTGAGCAATCCATTTAGCAGATTTCTTCGTGATACGAAGTGTACCTAACTTGTGTTTCAACAATTCGAAATTGCGATTATATTTGTCAATTAATAAAGCGCGAACCTTTAAACGAGTTGACTTTCCGTTTACCATAAACGGAATTGAAATGTGCGTGAAGTCAAATGAATAGTTTTGGTTATTCCATACACAAACAGGTCTTTTTAGAATCGGAACGATTTTGTATTTACTCTTTTTCACCTTTGTAGAAAACACACTTTTCGCATCTTTAATTGCTTGATTTTTCACCGCACTTGGGATATTGGCCTCAATATCCTTTGTACTTTTCTTAGTGCTTTTCTTTGCTTCAACCATTTCAGATACAAGGGCATTAATGACTTTTATATATTCGTGGCTACTTTGTTCCAATAGCATGATTTGTTCTTTTGTTGGAAGCAATTTAACTTTAACCGTGATGGTTTGTGGCACAATTTTCACCCCCTCGTTTTTGATTTTCAACATAATGTTTTATTGTCTTATTTTATACATTTCCAGCAGTAGAAACAAAATAAGAACGCATCCATAGGATCAGCAAGTGTTGAAGATGTGGAAACTCTTCTCTCAAACGTTTTGATGTCACTCCTTTAATTTTTGCCATTGTATCAGCAGGACTAAGTGTTGGTGTATTTAAGAACAATTGAACATGGTCTTTGTCGAATTCCATCGCAACTATAGAAATATCCAATTCTCCGCATATTTCTTGAACCAACATTTTGGATACTTAGAGTGCCACCAACTTTGCGGTTTTTAGTAGCACTCCTTATCCAACCTCACTTTCATCCCATGCCTAAAGGCGAGGGGCTTTCTCGTTCAGGAAGGGCTGCAATTCTTTAGATTAGCTATAAATGACCATTCATTACCTTTCAAATTTGTATAATAGTCATTCTCTTCTTCCCAGCTTCCTGTATTTATTAATTCCACCAATTCTTATATTCATCCTTAATAATTACTTTACCTCGAAAGGCTGTATACATTTCAAAAGACAAATTTATCACCTTCTTAAATTCATTATGAATTTAATTAACATATATACTTAACTACACAATAGATGGTTTTAGAAATCGTACTACGTTTCCTTTTTCACTAAATTCACTCTCATTGTTACAATTTTTGGCGGTAAGATCTACTATATAACTCTCTGAAATTTTAAAAGTTCTCTCCTCATTAAACATTGTCAAAGGAACTGATACTCCAACATTATTATCTAGATGACTTAATACCATTACAGGTATAGTTTCTCCTTTTAATAAATCAACATATGAGGTCTTAACTTTATAATAATGGCCTTCTAAAAAATGCATTTTTCCGTTTATTAAATCCACTGCAACTCCATTATTACAGTACGCTAAGCTTTGATTTGAAAAATGGATGTCATCCGATACTTTAATAAATTTCATCGTTTTATTATCAAATATATAGTAACCCTCTCTTACTACAAAGAGATTATGCGGATTGATAAACTCTAGCAAATAATGTGTGATTTCAAAGCTAGTATCCCCCTCAATCATTTCTCTGTATTCTACATAAAGTTTCTCTAATTTTTTAAATGTACTTAGTTTGATCCCCTGATTTGGTCTTGATGCAAGTGTTAAGTCATCTAATACCCATTTAGCCACGTATGTTGACGTTGGAATCATTTACAATATACCCCCTTCAAAATTCTATATATGAACATATTAACTATTTAAAATATAATAAATTGGCCTCTACTTAAAGTATAGGCAGAATCTATTTAATAACTAAGATAATTCTTTAACTTTTTCATATTTACTTCTTATAAATTATATTTATCAAACTCTAAAACGAATTCTTTATAATTAATTTACATTTTCAGAAATTTGAGATATTATTTGTTATATACACCTTTTTTATTTTTTAAATCAATCTCAATACACATAAGCCCTTCGGGTTACTTGAAAGAAGAATGTAATGCTAAATGCATTAGTTCTTACTATCCAGTGTCCTTGAAGGGCTTTTTGTATTGTCTAGAAAGGAGAGAATGAATGAGTTTTAAGGTTTCCTTTTTTCTATGCAAAATAAAAAAGCAGCGATTACGCTACTTAAAGTTTTTCTTATCACCAAATAAAATGATATATATATTCTCCCGTTATACTTTCATTAATTCCAGCAATCCTAGCGAATCTCATTAAGTCCATTCCCTGAAGAAAATACATTTGGAGCGTAACTGGTACCTGTGACCACATGAATTGATAAAACTCATTCACCCTCTGATTCGTTGAAACAATTAAATCATTTACAGGTCCATGATTCCATGCAGAGGTTTGAACTGAAGTAAACGGAAGGTCTTTCCCATTAACTGCTATTCTTGCCACACTTTGAGTTATGTCCACAATAATCCCCTCCTTCATTACAAAAATCCGACCTATTTCTATACTCATATTCTCGATTATAATTAAGTGGTTACGGCAAACACCTATTTTCTTTTCTACTCAAAATAATTTATTTTATAAAATAAAAAAGCAGCGGATTCGCTACTTTAAATTTTTTTCTCTTGCCTTCTTCATTTTCAAAGCGCCTTCATGAGAATACTCCAATTGATCTATTAATTTAATCAATTCATTAATGGGTTAATCTATCAATTCTATCAAATCCATTAATTCAACTATTACATATTATCGTTTCATTCATATACTATATTAGATTGCTAGAAAGGAGGCGTAACCATGGATAGTTGCGTTGTGTTTGTAAATGGACAACCTTTTTTAGTTCTTTCAGTAGCTGGTATTGAAATTGCTAGATTGGAGATTTCTCTTCAAGTAGCATTAGCTCTAAGAGTGCTTGGAATACCAATCTGCGATTAATTACCTTATCAAAAGAAAAAGAGGGCACTAGCTCTCTTTTTTTATTTCCCCCTTATCTTTCCTTAACAACAAAAAAGACACCGCCCAAATCACGGCAGCGCCTACGATAATCGCTATTGATTTAATCAAACTTATTTATCCTCACATTATTGATTTCTTTGCTTCCATACACCATTCTTTTTACGATAAGTATTCTTGCCATCCATGAAGTCAGCTATCTTACCAGGAATGCTGTATTCCTTATTCTTTTTCTTAGCCTTCTTCTTCAGCTTTTTCTCTTCTTGAATAGCTTGCAGATCCGCCTTCGATTATTTCAACAAGTCCTTTTCACGCCGCATCGAATTTGTACCCCTTGGATTAAAATGTGAACCAACTAATTAGATTCTACCTATTTATATAGATATCCTTTAATCCAAATATCCGTTTTATTCACATTTTCGTTTAACCTTTACCAATTTGTGGTTATCCTTCTAAATAGAACAACAATATATTAAATTTCCTTATATACCCTTAGGAGGTCTAAAATGCTCAACTTTCGTGCAATACTACTCATCTTAGGATTCATTTTGTTTTTATATGGATTCATCGCTCTAGCGTTATTCTTTACGGCGTAATAGCAATTCAAAAAATGTGCCCATCTTATTCAACAAAAAAGAGCATCCACGTCAGTAGATGCTAGAATATGTTAAGGGAAATTCCCCAATGAGCATTGAATAGGATATAAGCGAATGGCTTGTCCTACACTATACTATATGATTTCTATATTAAAATGGTTCATCAAAAAGGCACCTTATATAGGTACCCTTTCATGAATGCAGTGGTCACACTAAAACGCTACAATACACTAGAAGAGTTGATTGTTTGGTGTTATATCATTTCTATGCCCCCCTAATATTTAATGTGTGATTTCCACATAACAAAGAAAAAGGCATCCGTATTGGATGCTTAATGTATACTAATATTAATATTGAATAACTTCATTGATAGGCTTTCTAGAACAATAAATATACTAGCTGAAACTGATCTATATCCGATATTCTTTCCTGTAACATTAATAGTAATCTCCTCTAAATGGGTTTTCACATCGTCTTTTTCAAAAATTTTGTCTTCAACCTTTTCAACTATTGCTACATTATCGACTTCTTTAAAAGTTTTCAGTAATTTTGCTTCTAATAAAATAAAATCAAAATTTTCATCTTTAACCACATTAAATTTAATTTTCATTTTTCTTTCCCCATTTTTAACTAGTTAATATATTAACATCGATATAATTATATATATTTGTATTAAATAATTCAAAAAATATGTTTTATTAACTTACTCATAATTTTCCTATCTAATAGAGAGAGAAAAATAAAAATAAACGGAAAAAGGTCTTCTTCCAAGGTCACTCGCAACCTTCTCCAAACCACCGCATCATGTAATTTTTCAGCTCATATTAGCTACGCACTTTACGTTCGGTACTTAGGAAAAGACTAAGAATCTTCTCGTTTAAACTCTGTAGAGTCGGTCAATACTTCAGCCGACCGATCTTGTGCTGACCAATCACGTTTGCATAATGTTTAATTTATATCCAAGACGTATATCTTTCTTCCGATGCCTTATTTGAAGCAATACACATGGAGAACTGAGGGAGCTCTGTTTATATTAGCTCAAACAAAGAGCGACACCCCTTGCTCAAAGAAAATGTGAGTACTTCATTAAAAGTGTAAATCACATCGTCCAAATTGATGAATTGAGGCCTATTTTAATATTTGTATATTATCCAGAAACTCGTAACCATTCAATCATGAACAACCACCCCATTCCATTCCCAGAAACAAATGACAAAGAATAATAGACTTGTATTCACTTAAAAGGATTATTTCATTAAGCTTCTATAAAACGGTAATTAATGTATATTTAATTATCCAAATATTAGGTGGTTATGCAAATGATTGAAACAATCCGAATTGCTCTTTTCACTCTTGTAGGAATAAGTGCCATATTTTCTGTAATCAAAGAATTTCAAAAACCAGAAAAAAGAAAGTTTTGGATTACATTCAAAACTTTGATTCTGATCGGGGCAGCCTGGATGTTAATAGGACTTCTCGTGTAATCTACATAATTAGTACACCCCCTTGAATAAAACTTAATATTACGTCAATACTATATATGACATTAGATTTTCTCCTTGTTCCCCCTTGGAGAACTGAGCAGTTAGCATTTGCTAGCTGTTCTTTTTTGATTCATCGTCACATTATAATGAAATGGTCATATATTATCTCGAAGCAAAAAACCCTAATTTATTTTTTAACATCTCACTTTTCCCTTAAAGAGCACTTTTTAAAGGTGCTCTTTTAAGGTTCACTGGAATAAATTTCGATATTTTGTCAATAATATAGATAGGTAATGACCATAACTCATTTAATAAAATCCCTAACCTTTCTCCTTTCCCCCTTGGAGAACCAGTCGAGCAGTTAGTTTTTTAGCTGCTCTTTTATTTATGTAAAAAGATAAAATCCTTTATAATGATTCTTCTTTATTTCTCAATATAAAGCTCTTTGGATTTTTATTAACAATCTTGTAGTGTATGAACAAAGAGTAAGGCAAGAGTTACTCTTTGCCATTTTAGGAAAGGTCCTTTTGTAGACAACGGGGCCTATTTACATATATAGATAGTTTTTTTATATTTTTCACCATTAACCACAAAAGCATCTTATAATCGTTATATGCTAAATTAATTAACGAATTAGGATTAGATCAAATGCCAGTTACACTAGAACTTATTCTTTTCATTCTTCTAGCAATTAGTGCTGTTGGCTATTTAGTAAAAGAATTTCAAAAAACTAGGGAAAGAACACTTGGAATTTCACTAGAATTCTTGGTCCTTTTCTGGTCAATATGGAGAATTTCGACTATCATAATCTGATTTGTAAAACATGAATTCCTTCGAATAAAAATCAATATTATGTCCATAATGTTGATAGGCTTGTATGCCAAAATCCATTTAGTTTTCTCTGTATCTCCTTGTATTGAGCAGTTAGTTTTTGCTAGCTGCTCTTTTATTTATGAAAAAAGATAAATTTTTTATAATGATACTTCTTTATTTCTCGATATAAAGAATCTTGGATTCTCGTTAACAATCTTATAGTATATAAATAAAGGGTAAGGTGAGAGTTACTCTTTGCCGTTTTAGGAAAGGTTCTGTTGGAAACAGCAGAACCTTTTTTCGTGATTTAAAGGTACTAAGAAAACATGAAATTTTTACCATAAAGATAATTATTAAATATTTTACGCCCATACATTATAATGGAATAGTTATTGTATATTGGCATTAAGAGGAGTGACCTGATTAAGGGCTTCTCTTTTTTTATAAAATAGCATTATTGCAATCTCCCTCTGTATATCTTCTTGATCTGCGCTTCAGGGAATCCCTCGTACACAGCAAATACTTCAGGGAACTGACTCAAATACATATCAATAATTATGTCATCTATAATTCTAATAAAGAACTACTTAACTTCACACATGTAAACGTTTTGTAGGTAATAATTCCTAATCATGCAATGGCGAGCATTTGCTTTTAAGACTTCATACAGCCTGATTTTTGTTTCATCTATATCAAATATTGATAACTGCCCTTCGATCTCAACCTTTTCAATCATTTTCCCATTCCCCTTTCAAATCAAATGACATTTTATTAGGCCTACTACGCCAATAATATACAAACAACCGTATATCAAGATTTTAAAATATTATTGTGATTCTTATATAATGTCATTTACGACTTTTTCTTTGTTCATAGGGCTCTTACGTAGTAGTAAGAGCCCTTTTTTTTATAAAAATAGATTATCAATTCACTAATTCGCATATATAGTTGTTAAATTATTAGTTAAGTGTTAAAATTCCTTATATGCTCCTTAGGGAGTTATCATGTAATTAACAAGAGTTTAAAAATTCTCGAATCTTAGCCCCTTAGAGCGCCCTCTAAGGGGCTGCAACAATTAAAATAATGTTTTTACATTCATGTGTTATCTTCAATACGTTTTATTCTTTTTTTATGTCGTGTGATATATATAACACCCCCCCTTATCCTAGTTCTGTTCCATTTCAATAATAGTTTTATACATTTTTATTCTTTTCAAAAACTATATATTAGTTATACTTAATATTCGAATTATGTTATAATATTTTGTGAAACATCACGTGTTTCAAATACAACATTTTTTGATGGCCTCTTATCTTTCCGTAAGGGGTCCTTTTTTCAAATATAAAACGTCACAAAAACGAACGTTTATGTTACAAAAATCAACGAAAAACAAAGTTTAGTAAAAAATGTGTTGATATAACCTATTTTCACACGTATCTCGACGAAAAAAATAACAGAAATTTTATAAATGTATAACAAAAAATAATCTATTTACCTACATAAAGTAGGCGCATAGATTATTTTTTTATAGACTTCCAAGTTTGTCCGCATCAGGATCTAACAAATGAGTCCAAGTAATTAATGTTGTCAACATAACAAAAAGAGTCCTGATTGATACGGACTCTTTTTTGAGTTTTTACAAAAGTAAACTTTTAAACACATAATTCCATTTCTATTATTTATTTTACCACCTGAACAGAATCTGGTTTCCACCCCTGATTCTCTACCCAATCAATATTAACCTTATATTTTTTATTACTTTGCTTATCTCGTACATTACCGTAGGCTTTATTATTACCATTATTCCCAATAAAATCGAAAATCAATTGGCTCTCTGGAACATCGATAGCATAAGAAATTGCTTTTTTCATCTCACTCCAATCTACTGTTCCTTCTTTAAATTTCATTTCAGGTTTTGCTCCTTGTTCTGTACCAATTGGCTTCCAAGAAGAATTAGTTTGAGAACCCTTTTCTTGAGATACCGTTTTTTCTCCCTCTTTATTTTCATTTTCGTTTTTACCGATTTTTCTGCCTTTAGTTTCCCTTCTAACTGTGCTGCTTCTTTCTCTTCACTTTTCTTCTCTTCTATCTTTGTTGCTTCTTTCTCTTCACTTTTCTACTCTTCTATCTTTGTTGCTTCTTTCTCTTCATTCTTCTTCTCTTCTATCTTTGTTGCTTTCTTTTCTTGAGCAATTGCTTTCTTTGATGCATCTGATAGGGTAAACAACTGGTATGTCACTATACAAACTGTCACTAATATCAAAGTAAATGCAATATTAAAAATCGCCTTTTGACGACGATTCTGTTGTTTTTCTTGAAACCTGCTTGCTTGTCCCATTCTTTAAACCTCCGTGTTTATTTTTTCCTCTATTCTTTATGTATTATCCCTATAATTCTTAATATTTTTATTAAATAATAGAAATGAACTACACTTTCCATACAGGATTTCATATCATAATAAAATTTGTTTTTTTCAAGCATCTGACATATGTTATTCAAAATAGTTTAATACATTAAAAATTGATAAGCCTCGGCACTTAAGAAACCTTTAATTTTATTCAAAGGTGATTCCAATTACGTCCATATTAGATCCTCTGTAGAAAGCTTTTTAACAATTAAACCTCTTCTTCCCTTATTTATAATTTTTAAATTAAATCTCCCTCTATGGTATAATAAAGATGTTTCGTTTTCTACTGGGGTATGTCGTAAAATCAAAAGGGATTTTATCTCTTTTGCCTTCTTTTCAGAGTAACTTTCACCACTAGGAAACTCTATTATTCCTAATGTAATCTTTAATTCGCTATCATCATAAAGCCACTCCTTATTAAGTTCCCTTATCTTTTGTATAAAGCTTCTTTTGGTTTTTCCTATATAGAGCAATGTTATATTCTTAGCATCTACTCTAGAGATTGTAAATATCCCCTTCTTAGAAGCTTCTTTTCTATTATAAAAATCATTTATACTATACAATCCATATCATTTAATATGTACTGTTTCTATGAATCTCACCTCATTTTTAGACAATATTATAATTTCTGAATGCTCAAATTATTATGGGTACATAGTCTTGATTACTTGAATTATAAATTGTGTTTTTCAATAATACATTTTATTATTACTAATTTCAATATATAGTTTAATTACAAATCTATATAAAAAACAAAGTGGTGTCGTACCAAATATTTTATTTTTCACGATATTAAACTATCGTGAAAAAAGATAGAGCGTTATAGAATAAAATTTAATGTGTATGTACGTACATTTCTTTTAAAAGAAGTTTTGTAGTTTGCAACTGAATTACAAAAAATATAGATTTTTAGAAACTAAATTGTTAAAAAGGACTACATAGTTTAGTAGCCCTTTTTAAGTCCAGAAATCTGTATGATTGATGTTTTTACCTGTTAACCTCCGTAATGCATTAATAAGTTTGTTTGGATTTTTAAATGAACAAAAAATTTACCTTACAAATAATGTAACAACTATTTAAGTACAGCCTCTGTTTTAGGACTCCTGATCGGTATTTGTTTAGTGGTATTATTATATTTACATTTTAAGATATCATCCCCATATTAAATGGGATTGTAGCAGGAGTAATGGGAAGAGCAATGGGCGTAATGATCGATATTAAGATACCTTAACCCGAATTGTATATCATTGTAATACTATTAATGATATTGTTTACAGCCACTTGGGTTACCATGAATCTATAAATTCGTAGTCAACCTGTAGAGTAGAATCTACTTCCTTATTTTTAGGTGTCTTCACTGCTATCATTCTCTTGTTAATCGTATTTCTAAATATAAGAAATTTAAAAATATACTATTATTTAAATGCAAAATTCCTTTTGTGCAATGAGAAAGTAATATCCAACCTAAAACCCACCTATTTTCGTAGATGAGTCTTATCTTTATTACACAATACCCAATTATACTCTCTTTTTTATAAACCTTATGCAATTATACATATTCGTAAAAATTACACTAAATAAATATTATATATAGTAAAATAAAAATGTGAATACATTCTATAAAACAGATTCTTTTTATAGGCGTAACATAACAATTATTATAGAAGATGTGGCGTCACTCTAATACTGATCTCAAATCTCTTGTATTTTGTAAACTAACAATCTGGTGTATATAGACGATTCTGTTTTATAGGATGTGTTTATAGGTATAACAAAGGGATAATACGGATAAGTTTATACTAAATGAACGTGGTTCAAGTCGGAGGAAGGCACCTTAGGGTGTCTTTTTTTATAGATTTCCATAAATAAAAAGCCCTGATATTAGGGTTTTTTATTAAAATTATTAATATTGTCTGCCTTCATAATGTCCATATTTACCGCCACCTGGTGCATCTCCAACTACACCTTTAAAATACCACTTAATTCTTCGATTTGTATCCTCAAAAGAGTTGGCAAAATAGCCATCTCGACTAAGGAATTTATAAGTTTTATATACGTCTCTGTCCCTATCATGTGTGAACCAGAAATCATATTCAGAATTATAATAATATGTTGTGTTTTCTAATGCTGCGATTGATGGTGACATTTTATTTGTGTTCTCTACACCTTCTGTACTCGCTGACGCAGCCCCAATTCCTCCTGTTAATGCAATACCAGTTGCTAATGCTCCAACTACTAATTTCTTGAACATAATAAATCCCCCTTAATATTTTTTATAACTTGCATCTTAAATGTATCACTTTTGTTATTTTTATAAATATTTTGAATATAAAGAAATATTTATTCGAATCTTGTCAATATTGGTAATATACTTTGTCAAATGGAAAATAGAGGGATGTATGATGATATGTAATAATGCATGTTCATTTAGAAAAAAATCGTGATAAAATCTAAGCACCTGTTCTATTTTTTCAGTTATCTTAGAAACCTTACTTTTTATTTCCCAAAATGGGAGGCGCTTTATAGCGTCTTTTTTTTATTTTCAAAAGGACCTGCTCAATCTATTCATAAAATCATAAAGTAAATTGAATTCATTAAGAACCATGAAATGAACCCTAGTTTTACCTTCTGATTTAAAGGAGGGACTATTATTATGGGATATGGTGGTAGTTGTGGCGAAGGCTGCGGTTTCGCTGGAGGATTTGCTTTATTAGTTGTATTGTTTATTTTATTAATCATTATCGGATGCAGTTGCTTCTGCTAAAAAACTATTGAGAAAGACACTCTTATAAGAGTGTCTTTCCTGCTCCTTTTAAAGATTTAATATCGATCTCGTATTTATTCCCATATGTTCTACACGATGGGATTTCTTCCTTTGCCGCATAACATAACAATTTTAAGTCGTCATCTGTGTACTGAAACCACCTGTTTGTTCTGCTAACTCTACTGTACTAGAAGTAAAATCATGTGCCTTTATTAACTGCATTCCATACAGTACACCCTCTGGTATAAGAGTTATCAATAATAAAGAAAGCGTTAGAAAAAGCGCTGTTGTTACTGTATTTTGCATTTCTTACACACCTACTTTTTCTTATTTATTTCACGTTTCCTCCAGCTTTCTTGTTGTCAGAATCTGCTTCATAAATAAATATGTGTTTTGCGTTACTTTTAATGCTGCCTTTCTTTTCATCAAATTGCTTAGTATAACTAGCAGTCTCAGCTTCTCCTTCAACCGCAATCATTGCAGGTTGCTCTTGTACAGCATGTACAGAAAACTCTCGTTTTGATGCAGGATCCTTAAATGTTGCATTTTGTTTATAAGACTTTTCAAATTCTTTCTTTGCGATTTCCGGTTCAATAGCAATTTCTTCTTGCGCTCGTAGAACACCTACTTTTACGGCTTTATCCATTGCTGTACTTCCAGCGCGTTCTAATGCAGACTTATTATCTGTGTGTGTTGTATCTCCAATAATCATATCTGTCATTAAGAATAAACAGCCAACAAATAATAATAATGAGGCGGCACCTATAATAAATTTTTGCATCTCTCTTCACCCCCCTTAATTTTCAGACTTCCGAAAACGAAATCCACTTAAAATAGAACTTTTCTTTTGGTTCAACAATTGGTTTGGTAGCAATAACTCTGCTATTTCCTTCATTATTCCTTCAAGCTCTTTATAATAGTTCCGACTAGATAGTAACGTACTACTATTTAATTGAGATTCAAACACATCTTCTATCTCATATGGTGCTAAAGCAGTTAATAACTTCTCTCCAAAACATTCTTCTACTACTTCATTCTTTAAAAGGGCAGAAGAAAACTTATTCCCAATGATTCTCGTTTTCTCTAAAGCTAAGTAAGAAACGAGCTTTCTCTCTTTTGGTGTAAGGGGATGTGCTATCTTTAGCAATTGATGCAGATCTGGTTCCGCTACAAAGAATATATAATCTGCCATTTCGCATATTTCATGATATAAATCTTTATCCCAATCGTAACCCGCATCAACAATAGATATAGGTGCTTCTTGGTTTGCCAATAAAACCTTAATAAAATGGTCAAAGTCATGCTCTGTTTCTATTTTTAGCTCTTGGTCCACTATAGGATTCTTTACGATATAATTTATTTTTCCTTGCTTCCATTTTGGAATTGATAATATATCAGATTCCTTCTGTAACATCTCTTTATATCGCTGCAACATAAATTCACTACGATAGTTTTCTGGTGCTTCCGTATATCCCTTTAGTAACGGATACGTATAGCCATCATCATAAAGATTTTCTATATAATTCACATCAATCTGTAATTCATTTAAGTAAGCAGCTAAAAGATGTGAAACAAAAGTAGCACCACTTCTCCTATTCATACTGGCCACAACAATTGTTCTTCTTGGAATGGCAATACCAATTTGTTTTTCATATACCGGCTCAAAAGCCAATTTATAATGTTTTTTTATAATAGGTGCTTGTGGCGTCTCTTCTGGGACAGATTTACGCTTTTGTTTGTTTTTAAATAATTTGTTGGAAATAGAGGCAGGTTCACTGTTGCTACCTTCATCTATTTCACTTGATACTTCCTCTTCTTGCTTATCTGCAGGAACCTCAGGCAACTTTGTTTGTTTGGGTGCCTGACTTGCTCCTACAATTTCCGCTACATTTTTTATATCTGATTCTTGTAGCAGCTGCGGGATAACTTTATTATCAATATCAATTTTACGAGAGTTAAAAATGTCATAGATACCTAGATAAATTAGTTTCGCCAAAAACTCATCATCATTTTCACGCTCTGTAAATACCACAATACGAATATCCCGATTAAAGCGAATATCCCTTAACTTCTGTAAAATAATTAATTCCCGTTTATCTTCTTGTCCCGCATCAATATTTAAACGTTTGTCATTAATACATAAAATATTGGGTTGTTCCGTATCTAGAATTTCATCTAGATACTTGATGTGCATCACATCACTATCAGCTACTTCAAATCCCGCACCAATAAAATCCTCACGTAAATATGCCGTATATACAGTATCACTAATAGCTAATACAATTTTCTTCACCATAGCTAACCTCCTACAAACTCTAACGTTGGATTAAAATCATGTTTTCGATTGGAATCTGTGCCTGAAGATGAACCTTCCCAATAATCTCGTTCAGTATATACTCCATTTCAACTTGTTCAATTGGACGTGGAGCCCCAAAATCAGAATTTAGTTTTACTCGTATTTCTAATCGATCTTGTATCTCATGTAAAGGTGTATCAAGATAAAGAATGCTGTAGTATAAAACACCATTTTCAATATTTTTTTGAATCATATCCTTTGTTTGATGAATAAATGTAACCTCAGCAAGCTCAATGAAAGGATTATCAATTGTTACTTTACTGTTCCAATTTAAATCCCAAATCTCGCAATGTTCTTCCGCATGTACAACAACTCCATTGACAGAAGGCGTAATTGAGAAGAGACGATCTACAGGAACTTTGGTTAACGAAGTACTATCACCCTTCTCTAATTCAAATCCTTTTTCCAATCGCTCATGTTCAAAAGCACATTCAGCACCAGCGTATGCAATTTCACAAAATACCTGTTCTAATAGTGGACGAATCCCCTCGTATGTTCGTATAGCAAACACACTAAATTCCTGCGTTTCATCTGTTCGAATGATTTCGTACAATTCATATCCGGATGCATTTGCTAAGGCAAAAGGAATATCTTTTATAAAGTTAGGATCAGTATATAAAGTGTCTGGAATTTGTGTTTCAGGATGATGTATAAACTCTAGGCAAAGTTGATACCCTTTTAAAAACGCATTCTTAGCTGCTGCTGGGAATAAAATTTCAAAATGTTTTACATTATTTTTAAATTTTTGTTCTTCAACTTCGTTATTAAATTCTCTTTCTTGTAAGATATTCGTTCTATTACCTAACTGCAAAAAGTAATGATTAATCATTCGATTAATACTTTCCTCAAATGTTGTATTATCCTCACAATACTTTGTAAATCTCTTTTTACTCAGGTTTATTATTTCATTCATAGCCTGGATTCTCACTCTCAAATGTTATATATACAAAAAAAGACACACCAATGGCAGGTTATGTGCCTTCGGTGTGTCCGTTTAGCTAGAAATTAAATCTATTAATTTGTATATTAACCTTGAATAATTGTCATTCACACATAAGAATAAAGCTATAATTTTTAAAAGTCAATAGCTTTATTGCATCCTTGTGCATATATAATTATTCCTCTTTCTCTATACTTCCATGTATCTAAACTCAAAAATACAGTTAATTACATAAACTTCTATATTAATCAAACAATTTTTAGAATAATACAATGTACAGAAGATTATTTACTAGAAATCTGCAATTATTATAACAAAATCTCATAATTTTATTTACGATTAAATTTTTAAAACTACTTAACATACAATCGCCCCCATATTAATATTATGTAAACAATAAAAAGCCGATTTTATTAAGTACACTCACATTCATATATATACCGACATTAATATGTAAAGAAAAATCCAAGGAGAATTATTAATTTCATATCAACATTTTAATAGAATAAGTATATATATAAGATGTCTTAATATCTTATATATATACTTATTAATAGGAAAATTATAAATAACCATCTGTTAATAGCAATATACATTTAGATTTTTATCATCTTCATGTAGAAAAACTATTACATTTCAATAAATTCTCTTAACAAACCACTATATTCAAAAGATTACTCCAAGAGATCTGGAGCTTTCATAAAAAACACTATAATCTTAATATATTATTCAACTTTCGAAACTCCATTATCTCTGTTATTAATGTCATATAAACAAGAAAAAACCATTTCGCACCTTAAATTCACATCGACATATCAACTGACATTGATATGTCGAACGAAAACCGAAAAAAATGTTAATTTTATATCAACAGTTTTTATGCAATAAATACAAATACTCATTAATAATTTAAAAATACGTTTTACGGTAATATTATTCATAGCTAGTAATGCTGTAATATAAACATTTAATAAATAAATAAATTAATTACTTATTAACTAAATATAAAACTTCTAATCAAATGCAAATCTCAATCTATTAATATACTATCACATTAACATTTTATCCTTTTGGTTAACATGAAGTTGACAATAGAATATAGTAAAGTATTTAAATTCAATTTTATGTTAATAATAGTGGTGCAGATATTTGCTACAGAATCAACCAATCATTGTTTACATGTTAATTATACACACGAAATCAAGCAATTATACATTCAGATCCTTGTCACTTTCATTTAAACTAACTTTTACATGTCATTCAAATCTTTTAATGTATCACTTATTTAAATGATTACTTCAAGAGGCCTGGAGCTTTTGTACAAAATACCAAGATGTTTATATACCATTTGAACTTTCAAAACTACATTATCCCTATTATTGATGTCATTTGAATAAGAAAATCCCCCTTTGAAACGCGCACTCACATTGACACATCAATCGACATTGACATGTAATCATAGAAACTACATTAAATGTTGATTTCATATCAACATTCTGGGTGCATTAACGATAAATATTTATTAACAACTCTATAGGAAAACACTTTTTAAATAGAAACATTGTTAATAGCTATCAATTCTGTAACTTGATCTTCTAATAAATTTATTAATTACTTAAATACTTATCACAAGATATAAGACTTCTAATCATGTACACAGTTCCATCTATCAATACTCTATATGAAACTATCGTATTAACATTTCATTCCTTTGGTTGACATGAAATTGACATTAGGATCTAGTAAGGTGTTTTAATATCGATCTCATGTGAATGATAGAAGTGTAGATTTGAGGAATTATGCATTCAGATCCCCGCCACTTTCGTTTAAACTAACTTTTACATGTAAATCAAACCTTATAGCGTACTACTTATCTTTAAATAATCACTTCAAGAGACCTGGAGCTTTTGTACAAAATACCATAATGTTTATATACAATTGAACTCTCAAAGCTACATTATCTCTGTTATCGATGTTATATGAACAAGAAACAACCTCTTCACAACACGCACTCACATTGATATATCAACTGATATTGACATGTAGTGCCAAGCTTGAAGTAATGTGTTGATTTCATATCAACACCTATAATACAATAAGTATAAATACTCATCAATAACCCTATTAAAAACAGTTTATAATAGGGTATTGCTAATAGCTATTAATTCTGTAACTTGAACTTCTAATAAATTAATCACTAACAAGATATAACACTTCTAACTATGTAAAAAGTTCAATTTATCAATAACCTATATACAACTACCATATTTACAGTTTATCCTTTTGGTTGACATGAAATTGACAATAAACTATAGTAATGTGTTTTAATATCAATCTCATGTTAATAATAGAAGTTTAGATATTTGCAACAGAATCAGTCAATAATTAATTATATGTTAGTTCATCCGCTAAATTAAGTATTATTACAAAGTTGTTAAAAGACTTATTCGATTAATTTGAATGAGTCTTTCTTATATTTGATCCCATATAAATAAGAACATCGCCAATACAACGATAGCTAATGATAGTTCAGTTGACAAGACATTGATATTTATCCACCAAAAATCCTTTCTATGTCAATCTCATATCTCGTGTTAATGTCAGTAGGGGTGAAATTTTATCCAAAATGAGTGATTTCAACCTTTAACAACAGCTGTCTTGTTGAAAATTAAACAAATGACATCTTGTGATTGTTTGAAAATCACGAGTGTTAACACGGTGACATAAATCTATCTCAAATATTCCATACACTATTAAAATACATGTAAATATCCTATTGATTGTGACATAGAGTAGGCATTAAACCTTAAAGTCGATTCACATTAATTCTAATCCTATATTCCTAGCAATATTTGTCCTCATAAAATACTGCTAATTTGGTTATATTATTACCTTTTTTTCTAGCTATTATACATTATAATTTAAATTCCCTAGCTTACATTAGTTGATTTTTCCGCACTATCATTGATTATCTCCTCATAACTTGTTTACAAAATACCTATATTTCCTTATCATTAGTATTAAGTAACGTGTTTTGTTAATCTCATGGCAACTATCAGTAATCTTGCTAACATAAAAGATAGTGTTATCCATTGATAGAACATTGCCATTTATATACTTTAGGGTGACAATAGTATCAACAAGTCCAGCGTATTCTATTTAGATAGGTCATGTTCTGTTAACAAACATTCGTTTACATGTTAATTTTATATTTCATATGAGTTACTTAATACATAGGGATTTGCATACATGTTAGCGAAATACTACCTAACATGTTAATTTCAGTCCACATGTTAATTTCAAATTGAGTGTTCATGAGCTGATTTTTAAGGAGGTTGTTACAATGATTGAACAAAAAAGCGAATCACATGACCATCAAACTAACGATGATGACATATTAGATGATAATATTTTTGAAAAGGCATGGCGAATAACTGAATTCTCTAAACTAGTTGGACGTCATCACAATACTGTTTATAATTGGTTCAATATATTAGAGGAAAAAGGGCTCCACGAAACGTTAAGAACCCAAAACACAAATGAAAAACTTTATAATACATTAGATCTTGAAATTGCTCTATTTATTAAGCAAAA
The DNA here is from genome assembly GCF_008368885.1 of Bacillus sp. BPN334. Taxonomy (NCBI): domain Bacteria; kingdom Bacillati; phylum Bacillota; class Bacilli; order Caryophanales; family Bacillaceae; genus Bacillus; species Bacillus sp. BPN334. The sequence continues at coordinate 165,250 of NZ_QOZW01000013.1, forward strand.
AAGGGATGAGAAATGGTCTTTAGATGCAATTATTGACCTATTACCACACCAATTCGATTTAAGACCTGTATCACCAGAAAATCAATCAAATGAAGTGTCTACTGAATTAAACCTTCAGGCCACTGCAGAAATCATTGAAAAAATGGTAGCTAAACAGTTAGAAGAAAAAATACAACATATTGAGTCTCGTTACGAAGAGAGGGTAGACAGTTTACTTAAACAGTTACCACAACCCGAAGATGCAGAAACCGTAAAATTACGTCAGCGCCAAGATAGACTTGATAATTTCATTATTGAGCATAGGGCACGTCAGGAGTTAAGAAAGCAGGCAGAAGGCCTGTGGAATAGTAAAGCTGAAGAGGAACGTACTAGAAAGGTAGGATGGTTTAAAAAAGAGGAAGATTTGGGTAAAAAACAACTCTTCATTGAACAGTATATACAGGATAATATAATTGATTATATAAAATCTCTTATGAATTCTGTGGAATAATAAAAAAGTCTGGAACTTAGTCCAGACTTTTTTATTATTTTGTAGTACCAAACATCTTATCAGGATCTAGAAAATCTGCTAAATCTTCTTCTTCATTTGCTCCAGCATCATTTTCTTCGTCACTACCCATATCGATAAAATCTCCAAATGCAAAACCTAAATCCTCATCCTCATCAATACTCTCGATAGTACTAATTTGAGACTTTGTAAACTGAATCTGGCTTTGTCTTTCTTTAAACTCATTAAATTCTTCAACTAATCCTTTAGATAGTCTTGATGGTAATGCATCAGTTTTATAGAACGTATATACACTTCCTAAGAAATCATTTTTACTTACCAAATATCCGTTAAAAACTGTACCGTTTATAGGTAGATTATTTGAAACTTCTACCTTAGCATCATCCATAAAGGAATCATTAATATTTTTTTGCTCATCTAAGATAGCAAGCATACCAAAATGATGTACTTTTGACGCTTCTACAGAACCGTCGTTATTCTTCTTCATCAAATCAATTGGGGGATGGAAAGAGCTACCTCTTAATGATTCTTGGAACATCTCTATAATTGCATGGCTATTTTCTATTTGGTTCATATTACGTGAAACCTTATTAATTACTAAACAGCCCGTTTTCTCAAGTAAAATACGCTTAAAGTCTTGAGAATCGAGTATTACAGATGTACCAGATCCATTGGCAGCGGTATTTAGCTCATGAATAATTTCACTAATGCGTTGATTTGCATAATCCCGTGAATTGGCGATACCTTTTTTCTCATTTTCATTTAATTCCTTAAATTCATCGTAGAAGTGCTGATTATCAGCAAATACTACAAAGGCTACACCTTTGGATTTATCATTTGCTAATTTCCAAATCTCCTGTGAAAATTTATTTACTTGTCGTAATACATCCGGCCCATCTGCTCGAACGGGAAGTGTTACAACAATCCCCATTTTAATAAAATCTTTGCGCTCAATAGCATTTTCAAAAGCAATTCTCGCAAACTTTGCTTGATTTGCTTTGATTTCAGACATTGGATATTGCTGAGCAACTTTTTGTAATTCTTGTCTGATTACTGGTTTATTATGAAAAGCCGAAAATTCTTCAATAGCTTTAATGATTGTAGAAGTTCCTGTTCCTCCACCTAAACCTGCAAAGAATAAAACAAGTTCATCAGAAGGTCTTACACGTTCAGTAATAAATTCTTTTAATTTATCTTTTGCTTCCTCATTTGAATCAAGAACTTTTAACGCACGCTCAGGGTTCTTACCTAAACCACCTAATTTAAGTGAAACTTGATTACTTTTTGGTACATTTTTTAATTCAGCTAGATCTCCATCATTACTATTTAGTGCTAAGCAATTATATACTGCTGTGCCATCTGTATGTGTATATTCCGCAAATTTATCTACCATTCTAGTACCAGCTTGACCAAATCCAACCATTGTCATTTTAACTGCTACTTCATTTTTTAAGAAGTTTTTTGCCATTACTTTATCTCTCCTTATTTACCTTTTTTCTTTTCCCTAACTCAATAAGTACTTGTTGCCCTCTATAAGTTGAGATTAAAAATTTATATGGGTGCATAGTCTTTTCATAGATTAAAGACATTGATGATAGTGTACTTACACTTATTTCGGCTGAACGTCTAGATATATTTGTACGTTCAACTTCTAATGAATAGGATTTACCTTTTTTCTTCTTTACTCTCCTATCAATAACCACATTTTCCACTATTTCATTAATCGATATGCCCCTCATGTACTTTGTCTCTTGAAATTGTTTATTTACTACGTTTCCTATGTATAGAAATACACTGTAGAGTATTTCATCTTGTTCAATTATATCAGCAAACATGTTTACTACTTCATCTGCAAACTTGATTGTTTGATATTTTTCACTTAAAACCTCGTTCAAGTTGTCCCCCCCTTAAAGCATTGGTTAATTATTCCTAGAAACATAGTACATCATTACACGTCGTATATCAAGTCATTATAAATAAAACTTATATATAGGTCTTATATATAAGACCTATATTAATAAAATCATAAAGAATCTATGTTTTATAAGGGTTTTTATATACAGCGTATATATAACGCGTATATATGTTATATCAATCTTAAATTTCATGTGATTTACATTTTAATTAATTGTAATAAAACACTATAGAAAAAAACTGATAAAAACACATAAAAAATCACTCCTTTTTATTAACATAAAACTTACAAAAATATGTATACGACTTATATATAAGTTTTATATATAAGTCGTATACATAAACACTGTTATAACAACAATAAATTGAATTTTATTCACAAAATTATTTGATATTATTTTATATAAGCTGTATAACTAAGTTTTATATATAATTCTTACTTATACAGCTTATATAAATCGCATCTAAAATATTAAATATCCAAACACCTACTATCATACGCGTGTAGATATGTTACTAAGGAAATTTCATGAAGATCTTATAACAATTCACACTAAGTTTTTTTATTACTTAATTGGTTTGAAGGAATCTATCTCTTATAAGGACGATAATTGTTAATGTTATGTTAATGCGCTGTTCTTTACCTAGTGCTTGTTAGTTCACATGAATGTATATGTTAACAGAAAAAATATGCTCTGTGCATCATTTGAATACAATTCCTTGTCAATTTCAGTCATTCTTAGAAAGCCATTAGGAGAGGCTGTTAATTTCATATAAACAACAAAAATCATCCCAAATTATCATTAACATGCAAAAAAGAAAGTCCAAGGTTAAGCTGGTTGATGCAATAGTTCTTAAGATCCTTGTAAATAATCTTTTAAACTAAGATATTCTAATAGAATTATGTTAAAAATTTGCATCACTGTTATGAAAAAGGAACATTTATGTAAATGGAATTATTAACAGTAAGTTCTTATCTTATTAACATCAAAGTGATACTTACATTACACTAAAAGTCTTATTCATTTAGGAGGAATGATGATAGCAATTAGAACTTCACATAAAATTAACAACTAATTAACTTCATGTGAATGGAACCCTTATGTTAAGAACATGTAAACACATTTTTAACGTACTAACGATTTAGTACAAACTATAATTTTTTATTTATATAAACGAATTTATTGTTTTATGAGGTGAAACACCTAAAAGAATAAGTAGAATTTTTACACTGAATCTATAACAAAAGTAGGAGAGGGCACTTCAACAAAAAGTTTACTTTCTAAAAAATATAGGGAAAGCTACTTTTTGCTATCAAAAGTCTCATTATAATTCTTGAATAATTGTAATCAATCCAAATGTTATGGCGTCCTATCTAATAATTGTTAGGACGCCATAACATTATTTTATTAACGAAATTTCATTATAACTATTGTTAGATGTCTAGTAGTATACCGACCTAACAATACGAAAGGTTTAATAGACCCACATAAACCCATAATCTATAAGAGATTTATAAGTGCAATTACAATCCCAACTCTGGTGTACAAAATTGGGTATCTCTGAAAAGCAAAACCTCTTATTCATGTTTTCTTATTTTACAACCACTATATCGATGTAATATTATATTAAAAATGATAGTTATTTAATTTAAGTCTAATTCAATATAAGAGGTGTATACTTTGTCCGGAGAAGTGTATAAATATAAACGTCCAGGTACCAAAAAACATTTTCACTTAAAAGAAGCAGACGTTTTTATGTTAACAGTTTTATATTACAAAAGAGCTCTTACAACACGACAAATCACAATGTTATATAGTGCATTTGAGGGAAGGGAATGTTCTGAAGCTAGCATATTTACAAAGCTTGATCGATACTCACAATACGGAGCTATGCTAACTAAAAAAATAGATAAAAGGGATGACAGCATTACGAAACGTGCCTTATTTTCCTTAAAAGAAAAAACAATTGAATTTTTAATGGGGATAGGGAGAATTCCCATTAAAAGTTCCAAAAGAAGGTACTCACGAGCAACTTCTTTTCACACAGTATGTTCACGCGAAGTCATTATGCGTACTCTTCTAGCGACTACAAAGAAAACTCAAACCAATGAATTATTATATAAAATGGATATTCGTTCTTTTTACCAGAAACAAAATATGAAAATTGAGGATGACCAGTTGCCTTTGATTCCTGATGAACATATTTCATATCAAGGTAAAAATATCTATATCGAGATGGATATGTGTAAAGAAACAAATACTACCTTAGTTGAAAAAGTAGGTAAGTACATAGAATTCTCACAAAAAACTAATGAGAATATAACCGTTGTTTTTGTTATGTACGACAAAACTATGTTTCTTGCAGAAGATGCTGAACCACCATACGTGCGGATGAAAAATCTATTATTTTCTATGCGGAAATATCATGAAATTTTAATGAATCAAACCAATCTACATGTACACGTCTGCTCACTTAAAAATGCTGGAGATGTTATTTCAGATATCATCCTTGGAAAAGATGATAATCAAAACTTCGAACAAGATATTCTTTTATCTTTATCTCAACGTACAGTTGGAGATGCCGATTGGCGTTACGCATTTGTTGAAAAGGTTCAAACGTTCAAAGAACCAATAGATGGAGGACTTCGACGAACGTATAGGAGAGATAAAGATGTGATCCAAGATTTCTTCTTTATTTTCGGAAATGAAAATGATTACAGGATGATTGCTAGACTAGACGATGTCGTATTTTCAAGAAAAGAAGGGGACGAAGGCGTTCCACTTGTTGTTATTTATCCGAAACGTGAGAAACCTAGAGATATTCTTTTAATGAACACTTATAACAACGTAATACTACTATCCTTACAAAATGAGAGTGTCACTATAGACGCGAATGAACAGATCATGGCACGTACTGCAAATAACATTCATCCAAAGAGACGTAAACTTGTAGAATTATATTAATCCGTTGTTTTTTATATACTTCTATATAATTTTATTGATTTCTATTTTTTAAGGTGTTAGAATAGCGATTGAACATATAATAAAAACTACAATCAAATCAGAACATATGAAATTAAGGCAAGCGACACACGCTGTTTTTACAGTGGGTGTCGCTTGTCTTTTTTTATATGGAGAAAGGGGGAAAATGATAATGAATTTACAATTTGCATCAACAACGAATGGAGGAGTGCTCTCTGCAAGAGAAGCATTTAAGAATCCAGAACTTGTCCTAAAACATATGACAGAAGAGGGGGCAACGTTTAGTGTTTCTCTACAAGATATCCAAATCCCAGGAAAACCGAATTGCTTTTGGTATGATGTCATAATTGAAACGGCAACGAATAAAAAAATAGAAGTAAATATTGCGGTACTTTCACAAGAAGAATACGAGCAACTATGCGAAAGAAATAGCATTGATTTATATTTAAAACAAACCGAAGATGCAGCTAAATTCTTTTTAGAAAAATCAAAAGAACAATTTAAACAAGAATTCAATAATCGATTTACACTCCATCATAAAGCTCAATTATATCTGTAAGAGGTAGGTGGGCCTATGATGAGTTTCCGGATTATGTTGTGCGGCCATTTAAAGAATTCCCTGCACAATCTCGTAAATATAAAGTAATTCTAACAATCGCTAGCCAAACACTATCTCAATTGGCTCTCGACTTCACAGAGCATTACATGTTTACCTTACTGGGCTCATTCCGTAACAAAATGATATTTGGAGATGTAACGCCATATGATACAAAAATCTTCTCTGACATGTTTGGTGAGAAAGAGGAATTTAAAGAGGCGGAATCCGAACAAGGTATTTCTCCTATGCAAGAGAATCCTGTTAGTCAATTAGGATCAACCTATCAGAAAACAAAAGAAGTTATTATGTCACCAGGAGATATCATGGCACAAGGTGCATTTATCTGTGCTGCTCGTATTGTACAAGACAATCATGTCCAACCCGTACAACAAATTACGAGAAATTTTGTACCAAAAGAAGCATATGTTCAAGCGGTTATTCAGGTAGATATGAAAATAGGACGATATTGGGAAAATGAACGTCTCCGTCTGATTAATGAATCTATTGTCAAAGCAAATCCTATCAAGCATGTAGATGCAGAGAAGATGAAAGAATTTGTACCTTTATTCCCTATTCAAGATGAGGAAATGGAGAAAGATATACCAATAAAATTACAAGATGAGCAACAATACATTGTATCATTGAAGAATTATAGGGGACATAAATCCGAAAGTACAACCTCTTCTAACGATTCTGCAGTTGTCAGCCAACAGATCGAGGTTGATAAAGAAGTGGGTGAAAATAAATTGTATAAAGAAATTAAAGGATTCGTTATTGAATCACAACAAGTCTCTCCAGCCTTTCTGCAAAGAAAATTTAAAATTAGCTATATGAAAGCTGCTCGATTTATTGAGAAGTTAGAACAAAATCAAATTGTAAGTTCTTATGCAGGGAATGGCCCTCGTACAGTTCTAATTTCAAAAGATAATAGTATACCAATATTACCAAGAGAATCAGATATTAATACTACCCAATCACCTAATATAAGTATAGAGAATACTATATCACAAAAAGTAGCCACTTCAGGCGAAGACAACGAGGTCACGCAAGGAGAGAAAAGTTTCTTTAAAGATATTCTATATGACGATGTTTTAGCTTTTGTAAAAGAAGCTGGTACCACGTCTATATCTTTACTGCAGGACAATTTTAAAATAAATTATACACGTGCATCGAGATTAATAGACGCCTTACAACGAAATGGCGAGCTGCCAGTATTAAAAGAAATATCAATAGAAAGTGTAAGTCCTGAAATAACAAATACATTCTCGGAAGAAAATATTGAGGAAGTCATAAGTATAGAATTACCTCATATGGAAGAATGCCATGAAATAAACATGGGGGTAGAGGAAATGAACAAAGAATTATCTATTACTATGCTAGAACAAGAGTGGGACAAAGATTCCATAATGCATTCCGAAATTTCTAATGAGACTGAACCATTTCTAGAAAAATTTTCATCAAACCGACTTCCAATTGCAAAAACAATTGATCATATTGAAGAGAATAAACTCGAAGAGGAAGTTGCAAAAGTTTACGAATCCATTAACCTTACTGTTCATCAAAACTTAGAAAAAAACATGGTAGAGACCATTAGAAATGATGAGGAACAGCGTCAATATAAACTCATGAGCTATAAAAAACAACAAAATCGCTTGAAATCCCAACAAAAAAATAAGTATAACAATACACAATCACTACTTAATAAAAATGAGGAACCAAAGAACAAAACATCGAATGTTATGAGTAAAATCCTGGATGATATATTTGGTAATATCGAAAACTAGCTTATTAATATTCAAACTCTACATCTCAATAAACTTATATAATTTTTAAAATACCCATCTACCTAATATATGATAAAATAAAACTAATAATCATGTAAAAAAAATGGCCGTTATGAATTTAGAGGAAATAAAAAGAAACTAGAAACAGATCCAATGGATAAGCTATTAGAGCTAAAGAAACGCCGTGACCGCTTTGTAGGTAAAATAGTAGGGGTAGATGCAATTGCTGGTATTTTCGTAGAAGTTGCACCAGGTATTCAGTTTAAAGGACTAAAGATCCGTAATCTTGCCAACCCAACTGCGGAAGATGCAATAAACCAAACGATTGTTACATGCGAGCTGCTTAATATCGATGCCAAAAATAGAAAAGGAACTGTGCGTATCCTAAATTATCCCCAAGGACAGAGTAAAAAATCTAATTAGTCAATTTACCAATTTTAATGGATGATTATGCGTACAATAGAGAAACAATTGTCTACTTATGTACCATCTATTCCTCATTTATCAAATGAGGATGTACAGGGACTTCAAATATATCGAATACATGAACTGGATAAATCCTATGTATTCCATTCTTATGAAGAATTGGTTAAGTTTAAGCAGCGTTTGACAGAGGAACAGTATGCCATACTCACTTTCATTGGTGTTCATACATCTGTTCGATTCAATCATTTACTATATTTATTCAAGAACAAATACTCACGTAAGAAAATCACTGATGCACTTCAAGGATTACTTTACTATCGCCTAATTGAAAAATGGCGGGTTAAGAGTTTTGATATGGAAATCTTTGAAGAAACATATACATGATCCGATAATGGTTACAAGCTCTTAAAATACTGGAAAGGTAATATGTTCTTCTTTGCTCCAGAGCGTCTTGATAATCACGGTAAATATGTTCATCTACGCTATTGGCATGATATAGATCTACTTTGCCACCTGCGTTATGCTCCTTCCTTTATAGGGCATATTATGCATCCATCTATTAGTAAAGGGGTTTTTACCCCTCCTTTAAGTTTTGCTGCGCAGGGCGGAGTAAATCAAGAATTTAATTTTGTTGTATACTCTACCTTATTAACAGATAAAAAGGATCGCTTCAGACAAATTATCGCTAAATGGAGAGATTTCGTAGAGTCAGGTAAGGATGTTATCATAAAAGATTTAAGGAATAACCCTACAATCCTAGTTATTTATGTTTCTACTGAAAAACAAGCAAAGCAAATTAATAATGAACTACTACTTGATTTAATTCCTGGTAAAGTATTGCTATGTATAGGAGAAACATTACATGTAGAAGGATTACAACATGCTTTTTATCAGCCTCTTGCAGAGGGAGAGATTAAGCAATTAAATACAAAGCTATTTACTATAAACTAAGCGACCCTTACAAGCTATTGCTTTCTTTTAAAGGGTGGCTTGTTTGTTGTATAAAAAGCACGAAATATTCGAAAAAATTAAAGAAAACTAATTATCCTGTGTCTACCTCTATACAAAGTGCGGATTTTACGAAATAATACTATTTGATGCCTGGTTTAACAACAATGATATATACAAATGTTGTTATTATTGAAATGAAATATACAAGAAAGGAGTAATACATTGCTACGCATACAAAGAGGGTACATGTACGATCCGGATGATAATGAAGTAATTGTAAATGAAATTTTCTACGATGCTGCTTCAGATAAAAAGCTAGGAAGTAAGATGGGGGGATTTGGTGCAGTAAAACTACCCACTGCTATTTTTCGAAAGGTTCAAGAAAATGAAAGTAAGTCCTATATGGAAAATATTGAAGTTGCAAAAGGAACTATTAGAGAAATACTTATTTATTTAGACCAAAATCAAAAACCAGAAAAACTATATTTTGAAATGCAGTACATGAAGTAACACCAAGAACCGAAAATAAGGGGGGGGATTTGTAGCAGTGGAAACAGGGACATTATTATTTAATACATATAATAACTGCATATAAAACCTCTTCTTATATTCTTTTAATTAAAACAATTGAATACAATATAAAAATAGTTTAATATAAAAATATGCTTATTGTTTAATTGATTCCGTTTATTCCCACGCCTTATGGGTTGTGGTTGAGTTGTAGAAGCAAGTTGTGTTCTTGTTTCAATTGTGAAAGGGCTTCTTTGAGCCGATTAATGTATATAGCTTATTTTGCTATGCGCATTTTCAATCGACTTAAAGAAGCCCTTTTTATGTTGTCTTTAAGTTAGGAATCACTTGTAAATAGACCTTTTGGGCTAATAATATGCTAAATGAAAAAAGTACATATATTGTGCTTTTTTCATTTAATTTAGAGGAGGGATCATATGGAACTTTACGAAGTATGGCATAAGAAAAACAATGTGAAGAATGAATTCGTAGTCTAACTCTTTAGTATTGTTAAGACTTTTTGAATTCAAAACTAAAAAAGGATATTAAATACTAATTTATAGTAGAGTAGAGAAATAATGGAATATATAAATTAGTAACTAGGGATTTTATATAGAAATAAGGTACTCGTTGCAATGTTAAAAGCACAAGGAATTAGAAAACGAAAAATGAGAGGAGCACTATAATATGATTACAGTTAACCGAGGATATATGTATGATCCAGATGATAATAAGGTCTTAATTACCGAAATTTATTATGAAGCTGCTACCGATACTAAGTTAGGAAGTAAGATGGGGAATTTATCTTACACAGTTATCCCTAATGAAATTAAAGAAAAAATAGAAGCAGCTGCTTCATTATCTTATATGGAAAACATTCAGATGTCTCAGCAATTAGCTGATGTATATCAAAATGAAATTAACATGTATGGAAAACCGGAAAAATTGTACTTTGAGTACACAAACATGTAAGAGGCGCAAAGACATTGAACCATTTGGTTCAATGTCTTTTTTTAATAAGCTACAGAAAAAAGAATAAATAGGAAAAGATATTTGTTCATTTTTGAGATGAAGTAACGTTATAAAATAACCATATCAATTTCCTGGGCCAAAAAGCCTTTAAGGGAATAATATCAACCGATGAATTGGTATAAATGTAAAAAATATGAGAGTGTAATCATTAGACAATCCTAAATTACAACATAAATTAATACCCCAAAAACGTATGTAATGTCGTCCTCAATACTATTAAAACCAGTATTATAATATCATTTATATATTAAAATATTTAAAAAGTATATCACAAAATATTCAGATTTTTAGAGTTGCTATTTTCATATGATTTCATTTATTATAATCATCGAGCTAGTTCCAAATGCCCATGAAAATAGATATGACTTGGTCTATTTTAGGCATACTTTTATCTGTTATAACAACAATCATTGTGGTTTGGATAGCAGCAAAACAATCATTATCAGCTAAACCTATACACCTTTTACAAAATAAATAAATAAAAAAGCGTATTTTGATCCTTAGTCAAAATACGCTTTTTTTTCCATTCCTAACATATTAAAAATCATAATTATCTCAATCAACTTAGATTCCTTAATTACAACTTTTTAAATATAAAAAATAATAAATAGTAATATTTTTTGTAAATAAGTTTTAAAAATCAGAAAATATCTTGCTACAATAATCTCAATTATGGAATATATGGAGATATTTTTATTTTATTTGATTCCGTTTATTCCCACACCTCTTGCATTGTGGTTAAGTTATAGAAGCCCTTTTTGTGTTAGTTTGGATGTATTATATAATCAAACGTCTATTTAATTCCATTATCCGAGGGAGGGATTTGAATTAACGAAGAAGTACAAAGTAAACTGAACCTATTATTACAAAAAATTCGTGAAACCGTGTCTGCTGTCGCTAGAAAATCGTAATTAGGCGTTGCATCACCATAAAGTTTTTTAACAAATTTAAGTTATTTGATCATTACCATTATATAGTTCCACTGCAGGGCATATTTTTAAGAAGAAGTGGTACAATAGATGTCATAATATGTTCGGAGATTTATACGCTTAATAACTAATAAGGAGGACGTATGGAAATATTAAATGCATCTAAATCGGATTTAGGAGAAGTATCACAACTTACCGGTCAAGCTTTAAATGAAGGGTCTGTAAACAGTTATACTGTTGATAATGTAAAAGCAACCAGCCTAATGGAAAAAGTACTAGCAAATAATGGTAAGCTCTTAGTAGTAAAAGAGTCGGAACAACTGGCGGGATGGGTGCTATTTGGCTCTCAAAAAGATAGTATCACTGATGAAGAAATTGGATTTATTTATGAGATTTATATTTTGAAGAATTATAGGAAAAAGGGCTTCGCTAAAAGATTACTTGAAAAATGTATTACTGACCTAAAAACACAAGGTCTAAAAAATGTTCGTCTTGTTGTATATAAAGGGAATAAAGCAATTCAAATTTATGAGGAATTTGGGTTTATTGAGAATCGAATTGTCATGAATAAAGAGATTTAAGGTGAGTGTCCTTGTTGTACTGACGGAGGGCATTATGGAATAACTCGTAGAATTAAATGATCTTATTGTTATATTTTTAAGTTTAGTGAAATATTTTACATCGAAAACTTAATAACTTTTAACCTCATTAACCAAATTTAAAATCCTTGCTACACTTCATAGGCAGCAAGGATTTATTTTTCCACATCAAAATTAAGCAAATTTGTTATTTCTCTATACGACGAGAATATTGAAATTTCATAGTTTCCCCCTAAAAATGTAATTATTTAAACATCAGAATAATCACTTTTATTTTCGGTTGTATAGCTTTTAGAGTTCACCCTAAAGTCAATGATAATAGCGGAAACTAGAGTAAGGGTACATATACCTAACAAAACCATTAAACTACTATACCCTATTTGATCTAGCAAAAACCCAATTAACACTAAACATAATTGCATAATTGTTCGATCTAACATTGTTTTAAATGAAAAAAATCTTCCATGAATACTTGAAGGGACTTTTTGTTGCGCATATGTATATAAAAGGGGATTAAACATGCCGTATGCCAAACCAAATACACTAAAAGCGAAAATAGTTAGATAAAGGTTTGTCAATGATAATAAAATTTGAGCTATCCCCATCAAACAGCAAGAAAATAAAAGGATATTCACTTGTTTATGATATCGTTTTATTACTCTTTTGATGAGTAGGCCTGCAATTAATATACTTGTCCCTTCTATAAAATAGAGTATCCCCATGATTGAACTGGGTTGTCCCTTTCCAATCTCAATAACAAATAAATTAAAGCCAGAAATAAAGATTAGAGGGATAATGGATAATGTAAGAACTACTTTTATAGGATGATTATTTATAATAATGGGAAAAATATCCTTAAAATTAGTCTTTAGTTTTTTAGGAAGCAATTGTATATCGTTTGGAATAACTAATAAAAAATTAATAAAGTATAAAATTGCATAGGCGATGAGAGCAATGATAAATAATGTATATAAAGGAGCGACGGTTAATAAAAGGCCAGCTAATACAGCTCCAAAAATTCTTGACAAAGTGATTATATTTATATTAATAGCATTAATCGTAATCAAGTCATCTTCTTTAACTAAAGTTGGCAATATTGTTTGTATAGTAGGGTTAAAAAATGAAGCAGAACAGCCAATTCCTATGCTATAGATAACCATCCAATAAATTGACCCCGTATATATAGCAACTAACATTGATAAAACAGATGCAATTCTCATCAATCCAACTAATTGTAATACCTTTAATTTAGAAGTAGAATCTATATAACGCCCTGCATAAGGGCCTATAATAACCCCAAGGACACCACCAATAACAAGAAAAAAAGCCTGCAGAACATGAGATTTTATATGTATTTGTAAAAATTGCAAATTTCCAATTGTGCCAAACCATATACCTAATTGAAAGACTAGTTGACTTCCTAATACAATACATAAATTTTTGTTATGAATGATGGCTTTAAAGGATTTCATTTCAAGTCCTCACCTCTAAACCTAAAATCTCTCCCATAATTTTTAGCTCCATCACTAATATGTCCTATTCCAGATAGTCCGCAAACAATTTCTTTTTCCTTATCTATAAATAGTCTTTCTTCTACTAATTCGTCTTTAAGATGGCCAGTGAAAAAGGCTCCTAATTTTAACCATGAAGCAACTAAATAGAAAGTCTGACTTAGATGACCTACATCCATCATAATAATACGATATACCCTTGGACTCTTGTATTTCCACATTGGTCGTTCTAAACATGCTGTATAAAAAAAGAGGACCGATGCATTTTTTACATATTCTTGACCTGCGGCCATATCTATAATATCTGTAATTTTTTCTTTTTTAATCACATTCAATGAATGATTTTGAACATTGTAGTGATATAACCCTTCTTTTATCCCTGTTACATTAGTTATATAAGGATATACCTCAATAGGATGTCTAGCACCTCCAGAAGGACTTGTTTTAAAAAGATTGGCACCCACTCCAAAATCCCTTTTACAAGACTGTGCCCCCCAAACAAAATAAAGAATTGTAGATAATTCAATTAGGGTAATAGGTTTTTCTGAGAAAGAACGTATAGTTTGTCTTTCTAAGAGAGTCTCTAGGAATTTTCCTTCTTTTTTAAAATCAGGAGTAGGTAATGGTATTTCTTCTACATTGTCATATATTTTATATATAGATGGTGCTTTTATATTTTGTTTTTTATTAACCAATCTTTCATAGTCTTGATTTACATCTAAATAATTATCTTTATGGAGTAACCTTGTATTAAAATGAAAATATTTAGCTGGAGTTCCCCATTCTCTCCAATTTTCAAGCTTCATATCTTCTAGATTTTCTTTTTCTATTAATATATGAACTTCTTGAAGGCTTTTAATTATTTCCATCATTTCGTTTCTTGTTAAAGATGAAGCTCGATCTTTCTGTAGCTGTAGATACGCACTATCAGGATCATTCCATTCTTTAAATAATCCTAAAATAGGGAAAACCGAAAGCTCTAAGCTATATTGTTCGTGTCTAATAAAATCATCTATCATAAGATGACCATTTTTCCAAAAATAAATCATATTTTCGGATATTTTTAACTGCATATCAATGTCTCCTAACTTAAAAAATATGTATCTCTTTTTTTAACGATAAATGACTGCCCCTAGTAGGACAGTCATTTAAGCATTTTTAATTATTTTGATGGAGAAGTCTCACCGTGTTCTAAATCAACGCGATTTGTATACTCATTTTCACAAGGTTTAAAAATTTTCATTTCTCTCAACTCCTTTCTATAATTAGAAAATTATTACAATGTATATTTTTCCATAAAAGATTACTTTTGTCAATTAATAGTTTGAAAGTATTTTTTATTCCGAATATTTAAACCATCAAAAAACAACTAGGTTATTAGAAAATATGATTTACGATTCTTGGGGAAAGAGGGTTAAATAGCATAAAGAGATACTTATTCAACTGTTCATTCAATCTATGAAGAATAATCACATGTTTAAAAAAGAAGAACCAATTTTATCAACGTTAGTATAGCCCTTTTATTAAACAAACATCTAGTTGCTCACATTTGACAAGTAATTATAAATTTAATCAACTTTTTTTCACAATAGGTGAGCTTTTTCTATTAAGTACTTCTAGCAAACGGTATATGGCTCATATTAAGCGATACAAGCTCTTTCAAAGATAAAGCATAGTTTACTATTAAATTGATTATACAAGCGTTTCTATCCATAATTGGAGCTCGATATTTAGCCTGTCTTTCAGTTAACCTCTTTGTCTTCATTCAAATAAGCAGAAAAGATTTCTAAGATTTTCTCTAAACTAATTGTCACTTTCATTATAATCACCTAGTTTCTTTAGGTGTATTATAACAGAAAGTAGGGTGAAGACCTGCTATCGTCTTTTGCTGCGCATAGTTGCTGGCATATTAAAAAGCAAACGGACAAACAAGTTTTTGCTTTTTGATATGTTGATTATTATTTACAGAGCCAAATGAATAAGGCTATCATCATACTCCAAAAAGGAACTACAAAGACTATTCCCAAAAATATCCCTTTGAAAAATCTAATCTCGTTATGCGTATTCATTTCTATATAAGTTGTATCTTTTAGTACAGCCATATTTAATCCTCCCAATAAGAATTGTTTACTACAATAAAAAAAGGACAAACCTGGCCCTGATAGGGATACGTAGGTTTGTCCTTTTGTATGAGGGTAATGATATCTTTAATTACCATTATTATAACTAAATTAACAAATATTTCCAATTAGGTCGGACATCTTATTAACAATCATACTAGTAATAATAAAATCTATTATAAATATATATCTTATATATTAAAAAGAAATAAAGATAAAACTATTATAGGTTATCAAAAATAGGGGAAAGATCTACTCCCACAAGGGAAAATTTCATGTTAGAACGTAAAAAATCATAAATAGTAGAAAATGTATCCGTAGATTCAATGATTAATAGGTTTTTAATTCTACAAAAAAGCAGAAAGAAAATCATATGTTTCTACATGAAATCGGAAAGAAATTAATACAAATCACTTTATATGTATCCAACTATGGAAATAGGCTTTATTTTCTTTAGTTTGGTAAATAAAGCAGTGTCTAGCGTCAACTTGTCCACATTTTGTTCAGAAAATGTAGCGATTTGTTAACATAACTCAGTATTTACACATAACTCACATTATTGTTGATGATTTTTATTAGATATAATGAATAACACTAGTATTATCAAGGATGTTGTGAAAATTTTATTCACATTTGATCATATTTGTCCTCATATCCACTATTTTTATAAATATCCTTCTGATTTTTTGTAGATATAAAATCGAATGTTTTACTATACGTGAAGAATACCCAATGTGGAGTGTGGAGATTCTTGTATAGCTAGAAGAGAACTTGTATAGAAATGCATAAAAAAAGACTCCATTTTACATGAAGTCCTTCTGATTTGGTATTTATAAATAGAGGAGTAGAAAGGGGATGTTAATGAAACAAACACGAATAGCCCTCCACTTTCGATTTTTTCAAAAATAGAGAGCTTGTTGCTATTATTTTATTTCCATTGCATTTAGCACCTGATCTGGAGCTGTTATTGTTACACCAGCACGTACTAAACGTTCGAAGGTACGCATAAACTCTAGTAAATTAAACTGCTTTGGTAGCTCAATAACACGAAGTTTTTCTTGTGGCAGCTTATCAATTGCCTCGATAAACCATTCACGCACATCACTTGGAATCGTGCGTTCTTTATGACCACGAACTTTTAGTTTTTCACGCATTTCAATTTCTAAAGCGATATATGCATGGAGATTTACTCCCTGATCATATGCATATTTTCTAAATAACGTTTCTTCCTGGTATTTTAGATAATTACGGTGATAAGACTCTTCCGTCACCGGTACCGCAAACTTCTGCTTCAGTAGTGCATGCACATTTTTAAACATCTTCTTAATGTTATGAAGAGAGTACATAGAATAATGTAGACCAAAATTAAAGACAGCTTGTTCACGGTCACTATTTCTCTCTTTTGGTATGTGCTGCGCAATAAGAGGGTAGATACCTTCTTTCGCTGCAGTATCAAGGATTTGATATTGAGATGTTTGATGTAATAGTTTCTTCAATGTATATACAATTTTTGTTGGATATCCTTCTTTTCGATCAACCATATCACGAAGCCCACGAATGACACTGCGAATTTGACGATGACAAGTATGCTTTAAAACATGAATGAATTTATTCATATCTGCAGACAGTTCACCGATGTTCATTTCTTGTAGGACTGACTCGATGAATTTCGCTTTACGAGCATAGGTAGCTCTTGGTGTAAAGGGATCTCTGTGTTGTTGTTCACCAGATTCTTTCGTACATAAGAAGTCTGAATGGATAGATAGATATAACGTTGTATAACGTTTTGTATGCTTTACACCTTTTTGCATTTTACAAATTTTGAATAGGGGATTCCCCGTACATGGTAATGCAGTTGTTAATTCTTCGATAACCGCATGAATTTGGTGCGGATATTTTTTATGTAAGAAACGATACATCCCACCAAAGTGAGTTTTGTTGCCTCTTTCATCCTGCTTGTCCAAAGAACGTTTTAACGTTGTTTCTGTATGTTGTTGCATAGCAATGTCTAAGAATAGCTTCTTAGCCGCTACAGATAGCTTAAAGAAATCCTTTGTAAATACAACCGGACTAATATATACGTACGGATTTGCTTTTTCTGTTGCCTCATTCATAAAATGATTCAGTTTAATTGTATATCGGCCATCTACGCCATTTTCAATGGAGATAATGTTATGTAAGTTTAATTTCTTTAATGCGATATAGAATTGAGAGTGTTGGATATAAGCAAATTCTTCTTTATATTGCTTGTAATCTTCCCACATCATATGTATTGTTACATTTGGAATGACACCATTTGTATAGCATTTTTTATGTAGGTACAAGAATACTTCAAGATCTGCATTCGTAATACCGTATAATTTATGTTTTCTTCCGGTTTTGTCTGCAATTGCAGACATTGCGCGACGTGAAAAAGATGGCTTGGCTTTTTCGACAAAGCCTTCTACGTCAGCAATACGTTCTTCGTATGTCATGTGCTGCAGAATATCTTCTAAATATGTATCTTTATAGCTGTAGTATTTCTCCTCAAATGTTTCCACAAATTTTTGCCAAGATTTTAATGTTACTAGTACTGCATTAGTTGTTTCCCCATTTAAGCTACGTTGATTACGTATCACAAATGATTTCCCCATCTTTTTCACCTCCGTTCTGCAAAATTCGAAATGTATGCCAGAATACTATAAAATATACCAATTTTGATTATAGCAAATCGAAAATTGGCGAAAGGTGCTCCTTTAAGAAGAAAAATAGCAACTTGCAACAGCCTCTAAAGCCAAGTGTGTCAAGGGATTGGAGAATTTCATTTATTTTTTTTGTGTTAAGGATACCGCAAACGTGTTGCAAGTTGTGTGATATGTATAAAAGTAAGTGGAAAAGTACCTAAACCCTTGGTATATAAAGGGTTAGAGTGAAAATAGCAGGGAAGTTAGGGAGAGGATACCGCAAACTTGTTGCAAGTTGGTGAACGTAATTATAAAAAATGGATTATAATGATTAACCTTGATATCAAAGGACTTGTTCGCACCTATAGATTAAAAGTAGGGAGAGGATACCGCAAACAGTGTTGCATCTTGTGAGAAAAATAAGGGTATGCATACCGCAAACGTGTTGCAAGTTGTGTGATATGTATAAAAGTAAGTGGAAAAGTACCTAAACCCTTGTTATGTAAAGGATTAGAGTGAAAGTGGTAAGAAAGTTAGGGAAAGGATACCGCAAACATGTTGCATTTTATGTATGTAACTTATTCAAAATATGAGAAAAATAGCTTAATAACCTTAAAATCACATAATTTTTTTAAAATTACTTGGTTGAGAAATAAATTATACTGTTGCAAGTTGAAAGAAATAGGGAGAGGATACCGCAAACGTGTTGCAAGTTGAGTAGAAATAAGTAAAAGAAAGAGCAACTGTGTTGCAAGTTAAAGAGTTAGGGAAAGCAAAGCGCAAAAAGTGTGCAAGTTGAAAGAAATAGGGAAGAGAAAGAGCAAACGTGTTGCAAGATGAGGAGTTAAGGAAAGCAAAGCGCAAAAAGTGTGCAAGTTGAAAGAAATAGGAAAAAGAAAGAGCAAACGTGTTGCAAGATGAGGAGTTAAGGAAAGCAAAGCGCAAAAGGAATGTAAGTAAGGAGAGATAGGAAAAAGAAAGAGCAACTGTGTTGCAAGTTGAAGAGTTAAGGAAAGCAAAGCGCAAAAAGTGTGCAAGTTGAAAGAAATAGGAAAAAGAAAGAGCAAACGTGTTGCAAGATGAGGAGTTAAGGAAAGCAAAGCGCAAAAGGAATGCAAGTAAAGAAGAATAGGAAAAAGAAAGAGCAACTGTGTTGCAAGTTGAAGAGTTAAGGAAAGCAAAGCGCAAAAAGTGTGCAAGTTGAAAGAAATAGGAAAAAGAAAGAGCAAACGTGTTGCAAGATGAGGAGTTAAGGAAAGCAAAGCGCAAAAGGAATGCAAGTAAAGAAGAATAGGAAAAAGAATGAACAAACATGTTGCAAAATGAGGAGTTATGGAAACAAAGACGCAAAATCTTATAAATATCTGTTACAATGTATTAAATAAAATAGTAGTAAAGAATTTATGATAAAAACTACTTTGTTGTGATCCATGGTTTAGGGAGGAATATAAAGTGGATAACTTATTACAAATGTTTCGAGATGCCTTGCTAATCTCTGAGCCAATTTATAAAACGAATGAGCTAGTATGGAATAAGTGGAATGCATACTTTAAAGATGTTGAAAACAATAATAATAAAGTATTAACCTCACCTCATGCTTCCCCATCATTTACTGCATTAGTGTCTTGGCTAGAAAAAAAGGAAGAATCCGGTACTACATTAGTACAAATTTATGCCAAAATTGATTCCTATAAGGAAGAAATATATAAAGAAATTGAAGGATTTATAGACAAAGAATTTCAAAATGTAGCATCTTCAAGTTCCATAATATTAGAAAATGATCAAAATATAGAAGAGACCAACATAGTAAACCACGAGGATTATTATGAGGTAAATAACTCTGCTGTTTATTATAAATTAAGAGATGGAATTGCAAAGAATCAATTTGAAGAGGATGACAATACCAAAGTTTTACAATATCCTATTGAAACGAAGTCTTCTAATGGGATGGCTCAACTTTCTTCACATAAAGATGAGGATTTAAGACTTACAAATATTGAAGAAGCTGCCCGATGGAATACCCTTGTTGATGATGTAATGAGTAATATGGATGATTTAACGGCAGATTGTTTAGATGCAATTACAATACAGTGGATCAACGAAGCAAAATCTCCAGATGAGTTTATTGATTTTTCATATGAGCAAGTTTTAGAAATGTGCAACATTCCAAAGACAGTCGTTAAAAATAAAGAATATTATCGAGCTGAAGATAAAATTAAAATAGCAAAAAGAATTGCAGCTTTAGCAAGTATTTTTATCTATTTAAATGATGAAAATGAGGTTGTAGTATTAAATGACCGCGATGATGAAGGAGAACGACTAGAATTAAAGCGTGAGGTTGTTAAGAGATTATTCGTATTAGATTCGGTTGTATTGTGGAGACATAGTGTTACAAATGAGTATATGGGTATTGAGTCTTGTCGTATTAAGCCAGGCAGCTTTTTAACTAATTACTTATATGGATCAAATAATACAACGGCGTTATTGTCTAAAAAAGCACTTGAATATAATAGTTATAGACATAAATATCATAAAAGGTTAATTCGATACTTAACATGGCAATGGAGAATTAGACAAATGTATTCATCATTGAAAAAGCCATATTCTATAGGTGGGGACAAAGGGCTGCTAGCAGTAATGGATATTCCAAAAGATTGGAAGCCAAATCGTATTAAGGAACAGCTAGAAAATGTTCTAATGGATTTGGAAAATGAGAAAGTAATCTCTCATTGGGAGTATAGTGATCCACTGGATGAACAACAAATTGGGAAACGTAACTGGTTTAAAAATTATTACGCTAACTTAGGAATAACTATTTTACCTCCTGAGGAAATGCTGCTATCAATGGATAGGGTAATTGGAAAGAAGAGCATAGAAGAACCTCAAGAACAATTACCTGAAGTAACAGTTGTTAAAGAGATAAAGAAGACTGTAGAATCGGTCGAGCAAATAGAGAAAAAGATTCGTGACCAAATACTGAAAGTACACAATGAAAAAAAGGTAAGCATTCGTGAAATAGCAGATGAAATTAGTATTTCTCCGTCTACATTATCGAGATTTTGTAATCATAAAACAAAACGTTTATCTAAAAAAGCATTAGAAAAGCTAACAAAATGGTGTGAAAGACAAGAAATATTAGAAAAGATGTAATATAGACTAAGTATTTATCTTAATAATAGTCAAATTAAAAATACACATACATTATGTATGTGTATTTTACTTATTACCAATTATAATAGTCGGAATTTTCTTTATAAGTAGTGATTTTGGAGGGTAAAGGTCCTACTTGAAACTCGATATAGTTAAGCTGTTTAATCCACTACAATTAAATTTCTTGTCTTTTCGATATGGTTCAGTAACATACGATACTCTTCTTCATACATAGTTAAACGTTGTAGAAGGGATTGATTCTCTGCTTCTAAATCTTCAATTTGATTTTGTAAATTTGTCAATTCATTCACATTTTTATAATTTTGTAGAAAGAGAATAATGTCATCTAATGTAATAGACAAAGAGTTTGTTTCTTTTTCTGGTGGGGAGAGGGGAATGTTGGTTCCCACTTTTCGCTCTTGTTTTGCTTGTTGTATTTCTTTTTCGTATTTTTTTCGCACGTATGAATTCCAACGGAATCCGCAAGCAGAAGGTGTTCTAGCTAGTAGTTTTGCGACTTCTTTGAATGCAGCTAATTGTGTTCCCCCGTTATGAATATACTGAAGTACTGTTGATGCGAGAAGTAAATCGTTATCATCAGTCCATGAATCTTGTCTTGAGATTACCACGTTTTAACCCCCTTATATGTTTTATATTACATATATGCAATTACTCAAAATGATAGAATCTCAACTTTTCTTGAAATAATTAGGAGTAAGTTGATAGAAGTATGTATGGTTTTAAATGCAAAATTGCATTTAAGGTTGACTATTTCGTAAAGGTGTAACTATAATAGTTACAGTCATGCGACTTAATTAATAAAATTGTCGGTATGAATTAGTTGTATTAACAAGTATTAAATAATGAATGGAGTTGAAAATATAATCCGATATATAAGAAGTTTGCATAAAAAAGAAGTTAAATAATCTATAGGTTTTATTATTATATATTAATTAAAAGAGGTGCACGTTTTGAAAATTTTTAAGGGAATTCTAGTTTCTTCAATTGCATTAACAGCATTTAATGGAATAGGCGGTATACTTCCAAGTGAAAAATCAGAAGTTGCCTACGCAGCTACTTACAATTATTCAAATAAGCAATTGAATTCTACTGTACATAAGCAAGTTACTAAACAATTAATTTTGAAATTTAAAAATGAAGCGAATTTACCATATCAGGATGGAGTAGAAAAATTCATTACAGAAGAAAAGCAAGATCCTGAATTAATTAGAATTTTAGCTGAATACCCAAATGTAACTATAAATCGACTTTTTAGTTCTTTAAATCCTAAAGAAATTAAAAATCTAGGTAAAGAAATAAAAGATTCCGATCAAATTTCTTCTAATTTGCTAAACTATTATATTGTAGACACTCAAGATAATATAGATGTACAAGCATTACTTACAAAAATTGAAAAATCATCTCTTGTTGAAACGGCGTATTTACAGGAAGAAGAGGCGCCACCAGAAGATCGTTTACCAAATTTATCTGTAAATCCATATGATGAGCCTAGACTTACAAGACAAGGTTACCTTGAACCAGCCCCATTAGGAATTAATGCACCTTATGCCTGGAGCATAAAAGGTGGAGATGGAAGAGGAACTACTTTCGTAGACATGGAGTATGGCTGGTTATTTAGTCATGAGGATTTAGTGAATCAAAAGATTGAATTGATATCCGGACAGAATAAGAGTGAACACCATGATCATGGTACCTCAGTCTTAGGGATTGTTTCGGCAGAAGATAATAACATAGGTGGAATTGGGATTGCACCAAAAGCTAAGGTAAAGGTTGTATCTCAGATTAGAGATAATGGTAGATACAATACAGCTGATGCTATCTTAAGTGCAGTTAACAATATGCAAGCTGGAGATATCCTTTTATTAGAAGCCCAAGCTACTTATGATGGATATGGAGATAAGAACTATCTTCCTGTAGAAGTAAAACCGGATATATTTGATGCAATTCGTATAGGAACAAATAAGGGAATTATTATTATTGAAGCAGGTTCAAACGGTGGAAATGATTTAGATCAATTTAGGGACCGTAATGGTAAACAAGTCTTAAATCGTAATAATCCTGATTTTAAAGATTCAGGGGCAATTATGGTTGGGGCAGCTTCTGCAAGAGTTCCTCATAAGCGTTCATATTTCTCTAATTATGGTAGTAGAGTAGATGTGTATGGATGGGGGAATGCAGTAGATACAACAGATGCTAAACCAAGTGAATTTACAACAAATCTATATACTTCTAGCTTTAGTGGAACATCTAGCGCATCACCTATTATTGCTGGTGCTGCTGCATCAATTCAAGGAATTGCAAAAAATAATCAGGGAAAAGTATATACACCAAGCCAGCTTAGGGATATTTTAAGTGATTCTAGTACCGGAACGAAATCTAATGATCCAATTAATGATAAAATTGGTGTTTTACCTGACTTAAAAGCCATATTATCTAAACTTGGTTTTTCACCAAACTTAGGTAATGATTCTTCCATTGTATTTCCTGAGGAGCAAGAAATAAATAAAGGGAATCAAGGTTCTACTATTACGTTCCCGAAAGAGGATTCCGATAATAGTGAAGGAAACTCTAACTTCATTTTCCCAGAATAATAGAAATATCTCCTATTTAAAATGAGGCAAAATAGTTTACTCAATAAGAATAAAGGATATGAATTCAATAGAAATATGAATTCATATCCTTTTAATTATGCTATTTTTACTACCTTACAAAAACGTAATGTTAGCGTAATGGAAATGAATTTTGGCAACCAATAGATTAGGATATAATTTTTGTGAGAAAAGATATGAGGTGAATAATATGAAACGAATAGTGCTTATGTGTAGTGTTTTTGTGATGTTTACTGTGTTGTTATCGGGGTGTAATTTAAATCGTCTTGGTACAGATACATATTATGTGCAAATTACCAAGGATGGTGAAAAATTAAAAGAGAAAAATGTAAATGGGGATACGACTTACGAATATAAATTACCTGGATTTGATAAGGATGGTAAAGAGAAAGAAATGGAGTTTACAGCGTTAAAAAACCTTCGTAAAGAAGCGTTTTTACGTATATATTACTCTGAGAAAAAAGGTGTGAAATCTTGGGAAGAGGTTAAGAAAGACGAACTCCCTACAAAGGTGAAAGAAAAATTAAAAGTGGATTAATATATATAAGTCTTTGTTAGAGCAATATATCCTCAAATTATTAGAATGTATATTGAAATAGGCTAAAGTTCTTTAGAATTACAAAAGTAAGAGGCTGACAGTTATTGTCAGTCTTTTACTTTTGCAAGAAGAAAATATAAAAGACATTTAATAGGTGAAGTGTAGGATTATAAACAATTATTTAAGATTCAAAGTTACAACATACCTACTCCTGACCTATAATAATTTTAGGTCAGAAATAAGCTTCTAGTTTTGTTTAAGTATTTGTAGTAGTTTAAAGGATTGATGATTGGTTATGATATAATAAAATTCAAGTATACTAAGGGGGACTAATGAGATGATTTTTCAAAGCATGATAACAGCTATTATAGAAAAATTACAAGAGACGGTGAATCCCTATTGGATAATTGTGTTTGGATCAACGGCTGAGAACAGAGAACGAGAAGATAGTGATATTGATATAGCTTATTTAAGTGACACAACTTTAGGGAACTATGAACGTTTTTTATTAGCACAGGAGTTAGCTAACATTGTTCATAGAGATGTTGATTTAGTTGATTTATCCAAAGCTTCTACAGTTTTTCAAGCTCAGATTATACATACAGGAAAGACAATATTTTGTTCGGATGAAAAACGTAAAGTTATTTTTGAAATGAAAACCTTAAAAATGTATTCAAAATTGAATGAAGAACGACAGATAGTATTTGATGATATAAAGAAAAGAGGTTCTATATATGAAGAATGAGGTTATTTTAAATAAAATTTCTACAGTAGAGCGTTGTATAAAAAGAATCCAAGATGTGTATGGAAATGACCCTGAAAATTTAGAGGATTTTACAAAACAAGATTCAATAATATTGAACATACAAAGAGCTTGTGAAGCAAGTATTGATTTAGCAATGCATATTGTTGCAGGAAAAAAATTAGGACTACCCCAATCTAGTCGAGAGGCCTTTGATTTATTGGTTACAGCAGGATTACTTAGCGCGGATTTAGCAAATAAGTTAAAGGCAATGGTTGGATTTCGTAATATTGCTGTTCATGATTATCAAAGTGTAAATTTAGATATTGTTCGTCAAATTATTGAAAAACATTTAACTGATTTTAAACTATTTACGAAAGAAGTAATGGGGATATTGGAATTTTAGGCAAAATAACATAATAATAAGGCTGAGAAAGAAAGTAATTCTATGATTCCCAAACCAGCTATTGAAACAATCACTTAATTTCGTAAGAAGAAACGCGGTCATAAGATGAATTTCTTTATGTTGTAGTGAAGCTTTGCATGAGATGCGTGTAGATAATATTAGGAATAATATCCATGTACAATTTTATCAACAAATAAGTAAATATTTTCAAAATTAATTTTTATACATATAATGTATACAAAAAACAAAAAAGTTTCCCTACGGAAACTTTTTTGTTTTTTGGTGAATTTACAGCGATTAATTAATATACAGTTTTTGAGAAAAATGATGAATCATGTCAAATCATCTTCATTTACACGAACATGAACGTAGTATAAAAAGGAAGCATATCCAAAATAATTAAAGGGGCTGAAAAAATGATTAAAAAACTTATTATTGTTTCTATTGCTTTAGGCGCAACAATAGGAGTGAGTAAACCTACATTTGCTGCAACAATACATTCTTCATCACAGCTTAAAGAAACTCAAAATTCCCATGTGCAATCTCTACATTCTCCATGGCAGTATTTAGGGCAAACTTCAAGGGAACTTCAAATTAAAAGTAAGGATCCAAAAGTACTAGCTTTTGAACTAGCGAAAGAAGCGCCATTTTACGAGGAAGAATTAGTAGACATATGTTCTGTAATTTTAGATGCGAATGTAGATGTTGTATATTGGATAAGTAAGGAATGGGTTAGATTTGAAGCAGGAAATTATGAGTTTAAACATGAAATTAAAATTTTTAGAGATAAAGAACGTCAGCAATTAATTACTGTGCTAGAATCTTAAATCTTTTACAAAAAAGAAGCTATGCTATACTCCCCTTATAGTAGATAGGAAAAGAAAACACATTAACCTGTTTACTATGGAGAGGATTTTTCTATGGGTTAAATTAGAATTACTCGCTATACAAAATGCAAAGAAAAAGAATTGCGTTTATACTCAAAAAAGGTATAAAGGATAAAACTGTTGCGAAAAAATTAGAGATTTATTGTCCTATTATAAGTTGTTGGATGAAATAATTCGAAACTGTAGGTATTAAGGAACTAGAAGAATAAAGTGGGGAAACAAAAGGATTATGTTTAGGTACTAAGACTAAACGATTGGAAGAAGAGAATGAGATGTTAGAAAAATGAAGGAAAGTATGTCACGAAAGCGAAACTTTTAGGATAATGCATGTATAAAAAGAAGTCTTTCGCTATGTTAAGTGCGCAAATATATATAGTTTTATAATCATTAAAGATTTCAAAAGAAATTAAGCCACCTGAGCCCATACAAATATAGACTCAGGTGGCTTAATTCTTAGTTATGCTTTGAAAATACGGGCACTCTCTAATCTTTATTTCGTGTCATTTACCTTAAATAAGTACAAACATAATTCATTAATCTATATTATCTTTAAATTTATAAATTTGATGCTATAAAAGCAATAGAATTATGTAATAAGTGAATCAAAAACACAACCCAAAAAGCAGGCAATGTAACCTGATATTTTTCATTCTTTTTTTTATATACCCAATAAGCATAGTTATATAAAAGACCAATTATGGTTGTACCAACTATATAAGTGATTCCATATTTATGATTTAATCCAAATATAATTGATGCCATTAAAATGATAAGGTAATCGCGATTTTTAATATAAGGAATCCAACTTAATATCCAAAATAAAAATACTTGAAAAACTATTGTTTCATATATAGGTGCCGCCAATACCCCTAATAAAACTTGCAGAATAAGAGGTGCTTCTGTTATTGGGTTTTTTTGTATTTCAGGTAAGAATAGATCTAGTGGTATAACAAATAAAAATGTTCCTAATAAAATAAGAAAAACAAAAGAAATTGTAGGCAAAGCAAACATAAATCTATTTATTTTTTTTAGCATATATATTTCTCCTATAATCTTTTATTACACATATACAAAAAGTAATATATAATTGGGTCTCTTTTTGTTTCACATCTTTTTTCGTTTACTATTGATGGAAATTGTTCTGTAATTGAATCCTTGGCTTATATAGGTGTAGCTATAAAGTAGGCATATTTTAACACCATATTGTTAATATCAAAATATTAAAGAGCAAAGTGAGATATTAATGTCACAACAATTCTATGATAAATAATATATCAAGCTTCTTAAGGAAATCTGTTGTATAGGGCACTCTTGTATTTAATATTTTACTATATGAATATTTAAGTGCATATAGTTTTGGGGGAGTATGTATTTTTGCATATTTTTAATATAAAACTTTACTTACTATGCTGCTTCATATGAATTTAAGACAATTAAAGAATCAAGGCCAAAACAGTCTAAGTTTAATTTGTACAAGTAAATATTAAAATTTTATAGAAAAATAAGGAAAAAATTTATAAAATGGGAGATTGGATTCAACTTACCAATTTTTTGTTATGCAAGATAAAGATAACTACAGAAGAGGCTCTTAAAAATTCTTGTCTTTATTTAAAACTAACGATATTATAAAAAATCTTCACTGAAGGAACTCCAACAAATTTAATGTGAAATTTTTTAGAGGATAAATATGAAATTTAACATATTCTTAGTAGGCCATTAAATTTTATAGCAATTATTGTAGGCAAAGCCTTTAACACATCAATTTAGAAAATATCAGTACGAATAGAAGAGATGAGGTAGTAGAAGTTTTACGTCTTCCTTTTAATAGATTTCCAGAAGCAGCTGGACATATATTAAAAGGATGCGATTGCAAATGGGAAAACTGATATTTGTACAATAGATCAGAATGAGCTTCGAAAAGAAGAAAATAAACTTTAAATTATTTCTTTAATTATAGTGAAACTATCAGTATAAAAGGAAAGAAGATCTATCAAACGAAAAAATTGGAACGTTTGATTGAATGACAAGTCTGCTATTTTAATGTTTAAGTTAATAACAGAAATAGAACCTTTTAATAAGTTACTACTTTGTTTTTGTATTGTTGAAAATAAGAAAGGTGAAATCAATGAAAAAATATTGGCATAAGCTATCGTTGCTTCAGAAAAATGTATTACTAACGGTATTAGTAATTCTAACGCTTGTGGGAAGTATGGGTTTGTTAAGCTTTAACATGTTTCAAAATAGTATGATGTCTATATTTGAAAGGCAGTCTTTTGAAACAGGAGATACAATAATAAATCAATTAGATCTAGAAATAGTAAGAGATGTAGCAAAAGACCCCACAGCACAAAGAGTGAAGAAAGAAAAATTGACAGATCAATTAGATAAAGCCATAAAAGATATGAAAAGTGTCGGACAAACATATGTTACAGGAGCCAAGCTAAATGATAAAGCTCAATTACAATTAGTAGCCTTGGATACAGAATTAGCAGATACGGTTTCTGTAAAACTAGGTTCTGTAAAAACAGGTGACTATTATGAGCATCCTACTCATTGGAAGAAGACATACGACCAAGTAATGAAAACGAAACAGGCACAAATGACAGAAGTGTATGAAGATGTACTAGGTACATGGGTAACAATTTTAGAGCCAATTACTGATGAAAATAATAATATAATTGCAATTGTTGCAGCGGATTTAGACGCTTCTATTATTCCTCTTACAAAGAAAGAATTTATAGTGCATGGTTTACTATTTATAATCATTTCATTAACAATCGCAATTACAATTCAAATATTCATCTCACGAAAATCTCTATCGCCTTTAAAGGATTTACAAGAAGGGTTACGTAAAGTTGGTGAAGGGGATTTAAGTATTAAATTGAATGAAGGGTCTGATGATATAGGGATAACTAATATCTATTTCAATAACACTATTAAAAAGTTTAATAGGATTTTAGATAAAGTAAGGCAGACTGCTGAACAAGTTTCAACATCCTCACAGGAATTGTCGGTAAGTACAAAAGAGAATAGCATAGCTTTTAAAGGAATTGCAAGTGCTATTACAGGATTAAATTTAGGAGCACATTCTCACGAATATGTAGTGCAAAAATGTTTAGGAATTGTTCGAGAAATGAAAAGTAAGCTGAAAGAAATTACAGGAGCTGCAGAACAAGTTAGGAATACTTCGGAAGACATGGAACAGAATTCTGGAGAAGGAAAAGATTTGATTAAGGAAATTGTAAATCAAATGAAAAGAATCCAAGATACAGTTCAAGATGTATCTTCTAGTATGTATGCATTAGAAGCACGTTCTAAGGAGATTAGTGAAATTCTTACTGTAATTACAACTATGTCAAATCAAACAAGTTTATTAGCTGTAAATGCTTCTACTGAAGCCTCATGTGATGGAAAGGTGGGGAAAGAATTTTCAGTTGTTGCGGATGAGGTACGTATATTAGCGGAAAAAACCGAGACATCTGCAAGGAATATAGCTAAATTATTTGATGAAACCCAAGCTGAAGCAGATGAAGCTCTAAGATCCATACAGAAGAGTTCAAAGGAAATAGAATCAGGAATAACACTTGTTCAAAGTAGTGGTGTTTTCTTTGAAAAGATTTCAGAATCTGCACAATCTGTTACAAATCAAATTAAAGCGACTTTGAATAATTCAAGTGACATTTTAAAAGATAATCAAACTATTGTTCAGATTGTAAATGAATTTTCATACATTGCAAATACATATGTGAATAGCAGTAGTAATGTAGAGACAAGTATGAACGAGCAAGAACTGTATGTACAAGATATTGCAGAGTTGGCCAATTCTTTAAATTGGCTCTCCCAAGAGTTACAGGAGTTAATAGGGGAATTCAAAAGTAAATAGGATAGGAGAAGGGGGAGGTATAGGTATGACCTATGCCTTTATTTATTCCCATATAAAGTGTGAAAGCTTAGGTATATATGTAAAATGGCTAAGCGAATAAACTTTTTTGCATATTTTGTTGGAAATAGAGCATGATATTACCAAATTCAACGGAGGTGTTTAAAAAATGCAAATTCGTGAAAATAATAATTCAAACGAAATCTTAATAGCAGCTGCAGCAAGTGCAATTGATCAAATGAAGTATGAAATTGCTCAGGAGTTTGGTGTTACACTTGGACCGGATTCAACAGCAAGAGCAAATGGTTCAGTAGGTGGAGAAATTACAAAACGTTTAGTTCGTATGGCGCAAGAGCAGTTATCTGGTCAATATAAAATTCACTAAAGTTAAAGGTATATCCCATAGAAGGGATATACCTTTTTAATTTGCCTTTAAATGAGGATAGTGAAAATTTTTATTGATAGTTAAATTTAGACACTGCAAATTTGGCTGTGAAATTCATCTTCTTCATGTAAGAAGAATTTACTCCTGCTTGAAATTGAACAGAAATATTACCGTCTTTTTGTGCTTTGAATACGCGACCGTATGGTGAATTAGCATTGTATGTGCCAATTACTTGATCATCCGCATCAAAGACTGTATAAGAAATTGGGAACCCGGAATTTTGTACAAAGACCGTAAGTTCTTCCCCTTTACTAAGATTAAATGATTCTTTTTGAGAAACTTCATACGAACTCATAGAGTAATATTTTGTCACCTCTTGAATTTCTAAATTCGCAGTTGCCGCACTCGCTTTTGATGCCTCTGCTCCTGGTAAGTTCATACCTGATAGTACTGCAATTCCTAATGCCCCTGCTAAAATAACTTTTTTCATAATGCTAGTCCTCCTTTAATATATTGTGAGATTTGAAAAGGAAGTGAAAATATCACTTCTTGAAACCATTATAGTTACAACGAGAATGATTTTCAATCGATATTGATATGTAATTCTGCATACATAAGATGTCAATATAAGGTGATCTATCCGAGGTTTAAAGTATTCTTATAGAAGGAGAGAACAACTTTTCAAAACTATGAATGGGATGGTAGCTGGTCTTTACATACGTTGGTTCTATAAGTGAATATTTTGTTGTTTTTTTATTGTGCATTCATTGTATGTAAATAAAAACTCAATTGTTGATAAAATTGTAAAATTTGTAATTATTAAACAAAACAAGGGGGTTATATGTTATAATAAAGCTGCAATAAGGTTCAGCAACCTAATTTTATTGTGTATATTTAGCCTATGTATGTCGTTTGTATTAAAAATAAGAAGTCTCTCAAAAAGAGGCTTCTTATTTTTTGTATGGAGGGGGAGTACAGATGATTGATTATTATCAAATTTTTTATTTACTATCAACATATCTTTTACATACATGTTCAGGGGAATTCCGAAAGTAGAACAGAGATTATTAATGTATAAGGGAAATATTTTAATCAAATATTGATATATAACAATTATTGTATTTTATGTTAATATTAATATGCTAGGAAATGAATTATATAAGACAAATGAAATTATTTGTAATAATAAATTGTAGAAATAAGGGGATTACAGTATGAAACTAACAAAAATGCTTTTAATAGGAGCTACACTTGCTACGACGACATTAACATCGTTAACGAATGTACAAGCAGACACAACGTTTAAAGATGTTCCTGCAAATCACTGGTCTTATGATGCAATTATGCACCTAAAAGATAAAAAAATGATAGCTGGCTATGGAAATGGAATGTTTGGATTAGGCGATAATATTACGCGAGGACAAGCAGCTCGTCTGCTATATGTGTATCTACAGCCATTACTTGTAGGTGATAGGTTTGAAGATCAATTTAAAGATGTAAAAGGTACTATGTTTGAAAAAGAAATTTATGCTGTTGTCAGTTCTGGTCTTATGAATGGATATGGGGATAATGAATTTGGACCAAATGATGTATTAACTCGTGAACAATTAGCGGCAATTTTACAAAAAACATTTAATTTAAAGCAACAATCTATAACTACTTTTAATGATGTAGAAAAAAATTATTGGGCTACTGAGGCGATTAGTGCCCTACAAGAGAACAAAATTGCTGTGGGCACAGGTGACAATTTATTTGAGCCTAAAAAAGTAGTAACTCGTGAGCAATATGCACAGTTTCTATATAATGCAATGCGTAAGTTAGAGAAGCCGGGACAACCTGAAGTAATGCCGTTGGGGATACCGAGATCCATGGTGACAGATGATTTCACTTTTAATAAATCGTTAGTGGATATTGTTCCCGTGTATAGTAAATCTATATCTAAAGAGGCACAGAATCTCATTAAGGAGATAAATGAGAAATATAATCTAGATATAAAGTATTGGGAGACAAGTGCTGTAATATATTTAGCTTCATCTAAAATGGCAAAAGAAAATAAAGATTGGTATGTGCCATTGAGTATAAATGAAAAGGGTGGCAATAATTTTACTATTAGCTTCGAAAACCATAACCCATCTATTGAGTTGACGAAAAGATGGGTTACTATGATATACCCTGATTTAAATCTAGACAAAGAGATTGATAGATTGGTCAAAAATGTAAATGTGGAATATGCATTTGATAAAGGCCGACATAAAATAAAAATGGGACAAATGGCTAATTATAGGACCTGGTACATTTATATTGGTGAATAATTAAGCTTTTATAAGGGGTTAAACTGATAGAAGAAGTTATTATTTTGATTGAAGGAGTAAGGAATTGGATCGAAACAAACATTCATTCTATGTAGTGTAGATTTTTAATAGAGTATATAAGAAAATGCAACGTCTAGGAGCTAATTTGAGTAAAGCTAATAGAAATGATGAAGTTTATAAAAGAAAATAGAGAAGAGCATGTTCGTAAATTAATTGCTAATAACGAGCGGGAAATTGCAAAAAAGAAGAGTTAATCAAAAATTAACTCTTCTTTTTATTTAAAAATAAACTAAATTTCTATACCCGTTATACCACAGTTTATTAATTAGATTGTGTATAAAATCAATTTTTATTCGTTCATATTATTTGGGTTAACTAAAAAACGAAATAAAAAGGATATTTTAGGTTAGGGAAATTTAAAAGGCCTTGTCATTATAGACAGGGCCTTTCAAAAAGGGACACAATTGACAACTGAAGGTGACTTCATATTACCATTTTTGGTATTTTAATTCCAGGTATTCGTGTTGAGAAATAAAATGATTATTTTGTAGAGTGTGAGATGGGGGATACTGCTTATCAATTTTTCAGGACGGGAAGGCAAAAGCAGAATTTTTTATTTGCTTTAAACAAAGGATAGGAGAAGTATTTTTACTTAGCAAAGTGTGTTAATCATAGATCAAAGTTATGTGAAAAAACTGTTTTCAGGATAGGTGTCCTTTTTGTTTTAAGAAGAGAATATATTTTCTCAACAGGACAAATCGTAATCATCTATAAGTACTATTTATAAGGATAATAAGAAAAATAGAAATTAATAATTAAAGGAGAATGCGAAATGAAAACAGTAGTAACTGATAGAGATCTAGCTGAAATCCGTGAAGAAGACGTAGATGTTTTAAAAGTAATGGCACATCCGGTACGATTACAAATTGTAAATGAATTAATGCATCATAAAATGTGTAATGTTACGCAATTAACGGCAATATTAAGACTCCCACAATCTACTGTTTCACAGCATCTTTCAAAATTAAGGGGAACCGTACTTCGTGTAGAAAGAAGGGGATTAGAGATGCATTATTATATAGATAATGCTAAAGCTCGTCAGATTGTAGGAATCTTAGGTTTTTAGGCTAATAGTATGTGAAAAGTTTCCTGTCATGAGGCAGGGAACTTTTCTTGTATGTATAACAAAATTTCCACATTTATAAAGAAACATAAAGCTAAGAAAGCACGATGTCTAGAGTATTTTATGGTGGGGGCACATGTAATTTCTGTAGTTCATGGCTGGAACACAAATGGTATGAATAAAGGTAATCTTAAGCAGTGGTTTAATGCATTTATTGACACTCCCACCTCCAAAGGGGCCAGCTGACTTACGTCAGTGGGATTCTTGCTACCAAAGGCGAAGTCCATTTCTAGTATCGCTGACGTGCAAGATTGCGGTGTGCCATCACCACTCCCGCGACAGACCATATAGGTTCGTGGGCTACGGTACTGTGACCATACCGTGCAGTTTGTTGGTTCTCAAATGTTTTTACGTCTTTTGCATGACGACTTAATACATTTTACGAAGTAGAAGAATTTGCTATTTCAACCTTATATGTATTCGGTTTTCAGAGAACAGTCGTTTTAGAGTCTTTTGCATGACTATGAATAAAGTATACCATGTTTAGCTATGCAAAAACGATACTTTCCCCCCACGTCTAAAGACGGACTAAAGTCCTGCGTGTGTTTCCCGTATCATCAACTCTGTAATGGGGCTATGCTAGTATAAGGAGATCCAATTGTCAGAGCATTTGATGTGGCAGGACATGAGTTTACACATGCGGTTACAAGAAACGAGTCTGGACTTGGGTACGTAGGAGAAGCAGGTGCAATAAATGAGGCTTTATCCGATATTTTAGGTGTAGCTGTTGAAAAGTATGCTAATAATGGGAAGTTTAATTGGACGATGGGAGAATAATCAGGTCGAATTTTTAGAGATATGAAAAATCCTTCATCAATATCTTCTAGATATCCTGAAGATTATAAACACTATAAC
The DNA here is from genome assembly GCF_008368885.1 of Bacillus sp. BPN334. Classification (NCBI taxonomy): domain Bacteria; kingdom Bacillati; phylum Bacillota; class Bacilli; order Caryophanales; family Bacillaceae; genus Bacillus; species Bacillus sp. BPN334. The sequence continues at coordinate 200,747 of NZ_QOZW01000013.1, forward strand.
CATTTACCTATTGATTCTGATCACGATCATGGTGGCGTGCATACAAACTCTAGTATTATTAATAAGGTAGCTTACCTGATAGCTAGCGGTGGTAATCATAATGGCGTAAATGTCCAAAATATTGGAGAAGATAAGATGTTAGATATCTTCTATTATGTGAATACAGATGAATTAAATATGACATCTGACTTTAAAGAATTAAAAGAGGGTTGTATTCTGTATTAGTGTAGCAACAAACTTATATGGGGAAAAATTCATCTGAAGTACAAGCTGTCCAACAAGCTTTTAAAGCAGCTTATATTTAATTTTTATATAGAATAAAGTGTCAGCTTTTATATACTGTTACGTATAAAAAACGTTTTGTATTATAAGCAAGTACATGCTATTTATATGATAAAAACTTATTATAAATGAAAAGATTTTATTTGTAATTAATCAATTTTTTCGTGAAAAAGTAGCATCATTTGTCAATTATTAATTAAAAATATAAAAATAATTTGGGTATAATATTTTCTGAGAAATATAAAAATTGAGTCTAAGTAAGTAAAAGTTGGTTTTGATTATGTTTAATTTTAGACATCTCTTTGATCTGTATCCACTTAAGTTAAATAATTTTAAAGTGATTTCTCAAGGAAAGAAATAATAATTATATATTATTTTTTTCATTTTTTCCTATACTGTTATATTTTATGCAATTTTGATTTATTATATAAACTATAGTTAGAACATCTAGAAAAAGGGGTGTAGATATGGAATGTAATATTATTTCTGTACTAAATATGAAGGGAGGGGTAGGAAAGACCACGCTATCATGCAACTTAGCCTTAGAATTAGCGCAAAAAGGAGCAAAAGTTCTCGTTATTGATATTGATCCGCAATTTAATACAACTCAGACACTATTTAAATACTATGAAGGTAATGTTGATAATTACACACAATTACGTAATTCTGATAATACTGTTAGAGGTATATTTACAAAAAAATCTAGGGGGGTCGTAAGAAGGGAGGAACAAGGACAATCAGAATTTAATCCAATTTACACATTAAGTAGTAAAACAGATACAACTTTGAAATCTTTAGATATTATACCTGGAGATTTAAGGTTAATTGTAGATGTAAATACTACCGCTGCGGATAGATTTAGTAGCTTTTTTAAGAGGAAGGACTTAAATTCTCTATATGAGTACATAATAATTGATTGTCCTCCTACCTGGGGACAATTAACTTCAGTGGCCTTATCTGTATCAAACTATTATTTAATCCCGACAAAATTAGATGAGTTTTCAACAATTGGTATAACAATTTTATCGGAACAATTAAGTGATAAGGTTGCAGGGGTAGATGGGGAATTAAAATGTCTTGGTGTAGTTTATATGATGTTAAATGAAACTTCATCACCGACAGGAATAGCTAGAAGACATAAGGATTTTAAGGAATCTATTGAAGAATTTTATGAATCAATGGCTCTTGAAGTGGAGTCAGAAGTAAAAGAATTTGATACAATTATATATAATAAACCTGCTATTTCAAGCTCTTCTGTAATATATAGGAAACATACACAGTACCCAGAATTAAAAGAACGAGTTTTAGATTTAATAGATGAAATTGAGAAAAGACTATCTATAACAGTGGAGGTGTAATAATGGATGCAAAATTAGCAGAATCCTTACTTAAAGGAAAAAAATTTAGTTTTCAAGAAAAGAAAATTTTATTTATTGGGATAGTTAATCAAACTATATACGATACATTCATATTTAACAATAACATAGACTTAAATACATATCTAATGCCATATGAACTCTATTTAAATAATAATGAACCATTTAAGGATTATTTATATAAATCTAGAACATTGTTATCTGCAAGGGTTACTCGTTTAATTTTAAATAATGATGATAGGGATCTTACATCTTTATTAATAAATGAACATATAAATTTTATGAATCAAAATTCAACTCCAAGTACTGATAAAAGACGTAAAAAAGAAAATGATAGCAATTTGTTAGATGATATTTTAAAGCAAAGAAAGAATAATAAATATGAGTAATTATCAAGAAAATTTATCGGATAGAATATTAGAGGATTATCATAAGGTTGAAATGATAATTCAAGAAAAGTTAGGAATACCTATATGTGAATGGACGGAAATGGATTTAATTAAGGATTTTCATAAATCCCTTTATATTTATAAAGAACTGTTAAGTGAAATTACCTTAGCTGAAGATCCAAAAAGTTATTTTTTGGAATCACTAAATGGTTTGATGGAATTTTTGTGGGTTATTTTATGCGGAAAATATAGGCTATCATCTATGACTTTAAGAGGCTCAATGGAAACTTATGCAAAAGGTTTATTAATACACCTTATCGGCAGATCTACTGATAAGTTCTCAAATAATATTGAATCAAGTTTTAAAAATATAGTAGATCAAATTAGCACTTCTCAAGGTTTAAATAGAAATAAAAAGGATAGTTTGAAAAAATTAATGAATCAAAAGTTTGCTGATAAGGTAAAGCAAGAATATTGGGATTTATCAGATGTAGTACATTCACGTGAAACAATGTTTAATGCTTGTAGTGAATACATAGATGATATATTGTCCATTGTTAAGGAAGAAGAGTTATTAATCTTAATGATGAACAAAGTGAATAAAATCCTTAAATATTTTATAGAAATTCTAGTTATTTCTAATTATGAGGATTTAGATAATAATATGAATTATTTTATTTTTAAAGATATTAAAAACAGGCTTAGTGATGAATTTAAAGAGGTAAACAATATTTTCATTTAGAGGAGAATTAAAGTGAACGTTTAATTAGGTGTTACTTTTAAAATAAATCCGATTAAAAATATCTCGGGAATTGTATTTTATGGTAAATGAGAATGTATATTTTGAAAAAAGGATCGAAATGGAGTATTTTATAGTATATTTAAGTATTAATTTTTAAAAAGTTTAACTATTTATTATCTTAGATTTCACATAATAGCGTCTGGTTGTTGAAAAAAATCCTCCATTCCAAACAGGATTTTTAATCAGATTTGTTTACAATCAATACATCGTTTTATAAGCGATAGGACTGTCTTATAACCAGTACAATCGATATAAGGCGAAGGCTAAGGATTATTAGCATAAATAATGAGATTTTTACAGGCAGTTTATCTTCAACCTATCTTATATACTTGTTGAGCATGTATGATAAAAAGCATGGCAGATTATGTCATGCCTTTAATTTTTTTAACAGTATTTACAGTCTATATTTTATTTTGGTGAATTAATGATAAAAATGATGTGGAAAAGCTTGAGAAAAGGATTAAGAAATATGAAAATCAAGATAAGATATTAAACATTAACTAAACTATATAAGGAAGTGAGTAACAATGAAGAGAAAAATATCAGTTGTTGGTGCGGTAATTGTTAATGAAAATAATGAAGTCTTATGTGCATTACGTTCTCCTAAAATGACGTTACCGAACTATTGGGAATTTCCAGGTGGTAAGATAAACAGGGGAGAAGAGCCACAAGCTGCATTAATTCGAGAGATAAAAGAGGAGCTTGGGTGTAGAATTGTTGTAGATGAGAAGGTAGAGGAGGTCGAGTACGAGTATGAAACTATTGTTGTTCATCTTACTACATATAAAGCAAGAATATTGGAAGGTGAGCCCAAAGCTCTTGAGCATGCAGAGCTAAAATGGACGAGTATTAAAGGTTTAAAGCAATTAAAGTGGGCACCAGCTGATATTCCTACCGTAGAAGCACTGTAGGAATATTTTAATGAAATATCCTTGAGAAAAATAACTCTATTATGTAATATATAATTATATTATTTGCTTATTAGATTCCGTTTATTCCCACACATTATGTGTTGTGGTTGAGTTGTAGAAGCAAGTTTTGTTCTTGTTTCAATTTTGAAAGGGCTTCTTTGAGCCGATTAGTGTATACAGCTTATTTTGCTATGCACAATTAATCGACTTAAAGGAGTCCTTTTTGGTTTGTTTAAGTGGGTATATAAAGTAGGTTTTAAGCTAAAAAGAAATATGGTTGTTTAGAAGGAATGTGTAGTGATGAATTAAAACATTTAGTATCTAACGAAAAGAGCTATATAAAATCACAGTAAGGATGTTCTTAAGTAGAGACAAGAGACAAAAGTTATAAGTACATGGTGAGAGTGAGTTCTCTAATTTTAAAGAGAACCTAATAATTCATTTATAGAAGAGGAGAAGGCCAAGTGAGAACAACTCGATAAAGATACGTAATTAATGGGAATATGTAATAGAACATAAGACTCTACATAATGAGATTATTGAATCATTTTCAAATAAACATCTACAGTAAGAAAAAGAACTGGAAGCCATTTTACTTGGTGGTAGTTTTGCTTCTGGAGAAATCTCAATTTTAGAGTAAAGGGATATAAAATGTTTTTTAGTGGTTACAGGTGGGAATAGTTTAGGAGTAAAATAGAACTTATATCACGTGATTTAATAATAGAGTATGTGCTGCCTTCGTAGATATTTCTGTGATATATATTTAATTTATGAATTGCAAAAGTAAATTTCATGAGAGAAATTCTAATAAATTAAGAAAAGTACGATAGATGAGTAATATACACTTAAACAGACTATTTGCTAACCATAGAAGAGTTTTTTTAGTATTATATTTATTAGAGAATACAGCGTAGTAAATAAACGCCTTAGGAGAGAATATATGAATCATTTTATTGTTATGCAAGGACATACTTATCAAGAGGAAAAAGAATTAGAAATTATTTGGTCGCCTAAAAAGGATAGAGGCGGTAATGTACCACATTCATGGAAAAGAATGATGGATGTAAAAAATGGAGATCGAATCTTTCATTATGTAAAAGGGGACATTGTAGCGGTTAGTATTGCTGAAGAAGATTGTAAAGAATCGAATAAACCGTCGATTATGAAAAGTCATGATCAATGGAATGATGAGGGCTATTTGGTGTCTTTAAAATATCATGAGTTGGAAAAACCAATTAATATACGTGAGAAATTTGAAGAGATATCGCAGCTGTTGCCAATTAAATATTCACCTTTTCAATCAGATGCAAAAGGAAATCAAGGATACTTATATCCATGTAATGAAGAATTAGCCCTCAAATTAATTGAACTAATTAGTGATTTAAACATTTATGAGAAGAAAAATGAGCAATTAGAATTATCAGTTGATGAGGTAAGAAGGACTGAAAATAACACATTAATTCCTGTGATATCTGAAACGGAATCAGAGGTAAAAGCTACAATTCGAATTGGACAGCAAAAATTCAGGAAAGCATTAATGGAGCTATGGAACGGAAAATGTGCATTATGCGGAATAAATTTGCCAGAGTTATTAAGAGCAAGTCATTCAAAGCCATGGAAAGATAGCACAAGTATGGAGCGATTAAATTCTTATAATGGTGTGTTACTTTGCTGTAATCATGATGCCTTGTATGATAAAGGGTTCATTACATTTGATGGACAAGGCCGATTGCATATTTCTCCATTGATAGTAGAAACAGATTATTTAATATTTGGATTAAGACCCAAAGCTAAGATAGAAATTCATCTAGAAAATAAATTATACTTTAAGTGGCATAAGAGGAACATTTTTAAAACAAAATAGTATAGTTCATAATTTCAATTGTATGAAGAACATAAGAGAATTGAAGGAGATTGCTACATGTGTAAATGTTATCAATGTGGTACAGAAATGATTATGCAATTGCAAGATAGGTATAGAGAATATTGTCCAAAATGTCATGATCTCAGGCAAAGTAGCTTAGTATATTATAATTTACATGAGCTACTAGAATATATGGAAGCAAATGAATACATGAGTAAGGAAAGTATGTTACATAACTTTCTAAAGTGGGAATTTGAGTTAACGAATGGAAGTGTATTTAAGTTATATTTAGATGTGGATAGATACAATCAAGTCGGTGATGAGAGCCTTTCAAAACAACTAGAGGAATATATGAAAGGAATCCGATTAAAATTAAACGTTAAATATGAGGACGATTATATCTGGATTAAGGTGGATTAGTTGAGATTCTATATATAGTGCGTGTTATTTTGAAAAGATAGTATGAAAAAGAGAGGAGATTAATAGTGATGCAAGATTTACAAAAGGCAGTAATAAAATTCCGAGATGAGAGAAATTGGGGTCAGTTTCATAATGCAAAGGATCTGGCAATTTCATTAAATTTAGAGGCAGCAGAATTACTTGAAACTTTTCAATGGAAGTCTAGTGAAGAAGCAACAGAAACTAAAATGCAGGAAATGAAAGAAGAAATAGCAGATGTGATGATTTATTTGCTTATGTTAAGTGATAAATTGAATATTGATTTAGAAGAGGAAGTACATGCCAAATTACTCAAGAATGCAGAGAAATATCCAGTAGAAAAGGCATTTGGAAAAAATAAAAAATATAATGAACTGTAAAACGATTAACGTTTTACAGTTTTTTTGAAATAAGTATGTAAAAGAAGAGGGATGGGAATTTGAATGGGATGTGTGTATTGGATTCAAATGGTATACAAGATTCACCATTCTCAAATATTCATTAACTTAAAAATTGGGGGTCATTTAATTGATATCAGTTGCAGCAAAATTATCTTCATTTGAAATAATTAAGAAGAAGCGAAAAGATTTTGAGAAAGGCTGTACGAAAGATTTTGAAATTGATACAGTACCAGTAGTCTACATTCAACGAGATAAGAAAAGTTTATATGTAGGTAAGTCCACAGATATATATGAGCGTTTCGTTGCACATTTAAGTGATGAAAGTAAAACATTCAATGAAGTTATCGTAATAAAAAGCGAATTATTTAATGAAAGTTCAATTAAGCATATTGAAACATTGTTAATTGAATATTTATCTGCAGATGATACATTTAACTTACTGAATAAAGTAAGGGGCCAAAAGATTCATTCTTATAGCGGGATTGAAAATGTTCAGAGTATGTTTAAAGAAATTTGGAATCATTTAATTGAAGAAGGGATAGCTAGTGAGAATTTAGGCGAGATACATAATAAATTTATTTATAAATATTCACCATTTAAAGAGCTATCGGCTAATCAAATTGAGGTTTGTAAAGACATTTTTAATACGATGCTTACCACATCAAATAGTCGACATTTGATTACAGGGGATCCGGGTACCGGAAAAACAATTGTATTAACAAACATCTTATATGCGCTTGCTTATGACAATGAAACTGGTAAAGCACGAGAGGGCTTGAATTATGAAGATATAGCACTTGTTGTTCCGCAAAATCATTCATTAAATTTATATAAGAGCCTAATGAACAAACTAGGTCTACAAAGTATTACAGTACTGTCGCCTTCACAATTTATTAAGCAGGCAAAAAGTAGGGGCACAAAATATAAATATGTTTTTGTGGACGAAGCGCATCGTCTGAAACAATATTTTGGTAAACAAGCACGTGATTTAAAACATTTAGTCACTGATAATGGTTATACAACTGAGTTGGAGTTAATAGAAACCTTCGCGTATCACTTAACTGTGGTTTATGATCCATACCAAACTATTCGACCTGCAGATATAGATACAGATGTATTCCAACAGTTGACAGTGAATTATAAGAGGCATCCCTTACATAAACAATTCCGTTTAAAATCTGGAGAGCAATATTTAGCATGGCTGCGTAAATATCTACAAATAGCAAATAATGTTGGTGTTTATGAGGAAGGATTATTACAGGGTTATGACTTTAAAGTAATGGACTCTATTACAGAATTAAATGATTCTATCAAATCTTTAAATAAAGAATATGAATTATGTCGTGTAGTTGCAGGCTATTCTTGGAAATGGGCTACACAAAAGGATAAGAATCTATATGATATAAAAGATCCTGTTACAGGTAATACATTTATATGGAACTCAAAGGTAAAAGATTGGATTAATTTTAAAAACAGTGTAGATGAAATAGGGTGTATTCATACTACCCAAGGTGCTGATTTAAATTATGTTGGAGTGATCTTAGGAGCAGAAATTGATTGTTATTACACAGGTGAAGAAAATGGAGACTATGATTTGAATAAAGCAAAAATCATCGTCAATCCAAAAGAGTATAAAGATCGAAACGGCCTTCCTATTAAGGGGACTGATTTAAATAATGAAGAGTTAACAGCCTATATTAAACGTATTTATTATGTATTATTATCACGAGGGATAAATGGATGTTATGTCTATGCAGTAAATCAAAATATGCAAAGATATTTAAAGGAAATAATAAAAGTAAGTCAATAATTAGGAAAAGGGGTACAGAATTTACAATATGGGAAAGTCTACGCAAGACTTTAGTCAGCTGTCCCCTTTAAGGGGGAGTGTCAATAAGAAACTTGAGTTCTACATTTATTCAAACGTATTTGTTTAACTTTAAATAGTGTTATATAAGTAAAAAAGTCCATTTAGATCTTCTAAATGGACTTTTTTAGGTTTCTAGATATGACTACTGATAAATTGATGGTTTTCCAAAATAAAATACGAGCAAACTTCTCATAGATAACTGTGGAGAGATAATAATTTTGTTTTGTGAGTCCTTCAAAATACTGGAAAAATGAAGGTGATGTTATTTATTGCTTAATTTGATGACTCTAGGATACCAGTTTAATTGACCTGATAGCGATGTATCGGTATTCCTAAAAAACTTACCTTTGGCATTAGGTAAGTTTTTTAGGTTGATAATTCTTACAAGTGGATTAGGTTTGTTGTGAATTTTGAATTAAAGGTCTTATCCAAAGTTGAGAAAAATCCACATAACCAAAATATTTCATCTTAATATTCGTTAAATCTGATGAAAAAGGAATTTGACGTGTATCATAATATAAGGGAATCATAATAGAGGATTCTATCAGTTCTTTTTCAAGCTTCTTATTTAATGAAGCCCACTCTTCAAAATGTGTATGCTTGTACTTAGATAGTTGCTTTCTTAGTGATTCATTTGTTTTTAAGACTTTAGCCAATGGTGAATATCTAGCTGTTAAAAAATAATAAAATGATATCTCTTGGTTCATCTCGAATACTTCACCATGAATAAAAAGATCAACTTGTTCATTAAGTTTTTCATCCTTAAGATAGCTTTCAAATGGAACCCATTTAACTTGAAATGGTATAGATCGGTGCCCCTGACATGAGAATACCGATTCAATATGCATTCCATTATCCAACTTAATTACAATCAAACTTTAAAAAATTAAACCTACTAGAGATAGCTAGCCTACACTTTAAAAAACAGATTTCAAAAAATCCCCCTTTTTACATTATGCGTATGAATCAGGGGAAATTGGTGGTACAATACCTGCTGTATTAAATGCAGCAAATGCGCTATATTTACAAAATGAAATTTTTTTTTTGATATTGAAAAAACATATTAATGGTTGATAATTACATAGACGTTATTAAACTTTTAAAGTATTTTTAGAGATTCCGAATGGTGATGCTACTTTAAGCTGTTTAGAAGAAAATCATATTGATTTAGCTATAGTTAATATTATGATGCCTAAATTATTAAATATGCCATTATTCATATTTAATAATAATATAGTCTATTATTTATCTTTATCATTGCTAAACTATAGATGAGTGATTTATACTCATCTATATATTTTTTAACAATAATTTTCTGCAAGTTTAAAATAAGATTACCAGTTTACAAGATCAATAACTATTTTTTTCTTTAATTTTGTTAAAAATAGCTATGAGTTTTAATAGTTTAATGGTAATTACTTAAGAAAGGAAGTTGAAAGTAATGATTGAATTTATAGTAGGGTTAATAGGACAACTTTTTCTTTTAATCCCTTCCAAGAAACAAAAAGTGTTTAAGAAAAAGTATAAAATATTAAAACAACAGCAATGGTTTCAAAAAAAATATAGTTCAGGAATTTTATTTGATAATCAGGTTAAGAATTTTATTGTTAATTATGATATTGATAAAATGATAAAAAGTGATTTGGAAATTGACGTTTTTGAAAAGAAAATTGATGAATTATTATTAAAAAAATGAAATTTAAAATGGTTTGTATGTAGATATATAAGCTAGTTAATTTTTAAAAGTAGATTTTCATAAGATAACATCTGGATATTTAACAACGTTTAATAAAAATAACACTTTAACCCCATATAGCCACCTATGAAATAACATTTCATAAGTGGCTATATGGGGTTAAGTAATCATGCATATCAAAATAAAGGTACTTTTTTCAATTGAAAAGAAATTCAAATAAGGAAAGTGATTATTCAAAATAATGATCTGTTCCATGAAATTAATAAATTTCAAGTTCTAATTGTAGGTCTTCTTAAAATTTTATCATTTTAGTCAATAAGACTCCTTTCTCGAGGAGCGTGAAGGGTCACAGCCTAGTGAGTAGGTGGGAGATGAATTGGCTTCGAACAAGGGATGGCAGGTAGCTATCCCTTGTTCGACATACATAAACCGTTACTTCACCATTTTTTCAATGTTTGTCCGGTGTATAATAGTAGAAATGTAATGGTTTTTGTAAAAAAGAATTGACTTTTAATTTAGTTGTAACTAATATGGTTACATAAGGTGTAACTTATTTAGTTACAACAACTTCCTTTTTTAAGAAAAAAATTTATATATTTAATTAAGGATAGCAGTCTATACGTTGTCGTTCAGTGCAGAAAATTACTACTATATTAACAACTATTCATATTCTTAACGGTAGTATTTTCTGCTTTAGAGCCAAAATGTGCAGTGTTATCTTTTATAAATAATTTTAGTGATCTTTTTTTGGAAGGATTAGTTTTTGGGGAAAATAATAAGGTTGCTAAAAAAAGATGCAATTTTACAAACTAAAAAGCTAGCTAAGAATTTTTAAGTGATAGCTGAACTAGCTAATAAAAATAAAGGTAGGAGATTTAAATGGAGAAAAAACAAGATAACCTTATATATGTATGGGACGCATATTGTGGATGGTGCTATGGTTTTTCAGAAAGTATTAAAGGGTTTTACAAAGAACACACTGAAATGCCGTTAACAGTCTTATGTGGAGGATTATTTTTAGATGATCTACCAATAAAAAATTTTTCATATATAGAAGAGGGAAATAAAAGAATTAATCAACTTACAGGTGCAGAATTTGGTCCTTCCTATCAAAAATTGGTGGAAGAAGGGACTTTTAAAATGAATTCGAAAGATGCTGCAATTGGATTTTCAGCTTTACGTTCATTAGCGCCAGACCGTTTGTTAGAATTCACGTCTGCTATGCAAAAAGCATTTTATTATGATGGACAAAGCCTAAGTGATCCTGAGATATATCGTAAGATTGCAATTGAGCATGGTTTGGACCCTGAACAAGTATTAGAGCGTTTAAATGCGCAAGAAACAATTGTAGATGTCCAAAATGATTTCAATAAGGTTCGACAGCTTGGTGTTAATAGTTATCCTTCTTTACTTTTACAAAAGGATAATCAAATTATTCCTATTGGTGGTGGGGTAATGACGCTAGATAAAATTGAAGCACGTTTTAAAAATTTATATTAAGAAAACTTAAGCTATAGTAGCAAACATGTTAGCTTACGCCAACTGACATACAGTTCCCGAATATTTGCTGGTGCTATTACACTTTCAGGTGAATTGAAAAGGGAGCTTCTGTCGGAATAAGACAAAAATATGGTAACTAATTAATAACTTTAAAAAAGGAGAATAACATTCTATGTTTAAAACAATTGATATAAATCAAAAAGATGTAAAATTGACGGTGTTTAGTTCAGACGAAAATAGTTTTATGGTCACTGCAACCTTAGTTGAGAAAGCAGGACATGCATTTTTAATAAACTCAAAATTTACTCAATCTGATTCGAAAGAAATTGTGGATTATTTGAAAAACAATAACTTATCTCTAGATAAAATCTTTATTATCCATGGAGATCCTGATTACTATTTTGGGTTAGAAAGTATAAAAGCTGCTTATCCAGAAGCTATAGCGTATGCTACAGAGTCTACGGTTGAACATATTGTTCATTCTGTATTAGGGAAATTAAAGGTTTGGAAAGATGCACTTGGAGAAAATGCACCAAGTAATGTGGTATTACCTCAAGTGTTTAAGGAAAAATCTATTGATTTTCAGGGACTAACATTTGAACTAGTAGGCTTAGATCATTACAGAACAAGCTTATTTAACAGAGAACTGAAATTATTAATTGGAGGTATAGATGTATTTAACGAAATCCATCTATTCTTAGCAGATACTAGCTCAAAAGAAGCAATGGAGGCATGGATTGAGAACTTGAAAGTATTACAGGAGTTAAATGCTGACATTATTGTACCGAGCCATGGATCAATCGAAAAATCATTAGATAATCAAGCAGTTCATGCAACTATGAATTATCTAAGAACTGCAATTCAAGCTGCTGAGGAAAGTAAAACTTCAAAAGATTTTGTAGCAAAACTTGAAACAGCATATCCAGGCTATGCAAATAAAGGTGTATTAGAATTAAGTGCAAAAGTTGTAACAAAAGAAATGCCTTGGGGTTAATGCTATGAATAAATATCAAAAACTATTACATGAAACATATGTGTTAACTAGCGAAGGAAAATTAGATGTTTTCAAAACGTATTTAAGTGAAAAAGTATCTTGGACAGAAGCTGCGGGGTTTCCATATGCGGGCACTTATATAGGTCCCGATGAAGTAGTGAAAAACGTACATGAACGTCTTGGAACTGAATGGGATAACTATAGCGCTAAAGATGAAATTTATGCTTTTAATAATAATACTGTTATCGTGTATGGAAAATATAGTGGAATATATAAAATAACAGGGAAATCATTCATAGCAGATTTTTGTCATCTTTATGAGTTTGATGAGAACGATAAGGTTAAGAAGTTTATTCAAATTGTGGACAGTGCAACTGTTAATGAGGTATTAAGTTAGAGTTACTAGTTTCTAACATTCCTCGTATAGGGAGTATTGTTAGGAAAGATGGATTTTCCTAACAATATCTCTTACATCACATTCTGGGTAAGGTTTATCCTTTATCGAGTTTGTTATCGAATATGAATCATAAAATTAGAAGAGGTAGGTATATATGAAATTAGAGAAAAATTTAATAGTAATAATTATTTCTGTGTTTATTTTAGGAATTGTGTCGACTTTGATATTTCAAGCTTCAACTGGTAATACCAAAGGTCATTCAACAAAGAGCGAGAATGTTGCATCAGTATCGAAAGATAATGTGACAGAAAAAGAAAAGAATAAAAAGATGGTAGTTGATTTCTATAATGAAGTTTTTAACAAGCATAATATTGATATTATCCCTAAATATGTAAGTGAAGATTATAAGCAACATAATCCTTTTGTTGCTGATGGACGAAAAGCCTTCATGGATTTCTTTAAGGAGGACTTTGTAAAAAATCCAAATTCCTCTGCAGAGATTAAACGTGTAGTAGCTGAAGGAGATACAGTTGCTCTTCATGTACATTCTCGTGCTAATTCTCAAGATAAGGGAGTTGCTATAGTGGATATTTTTCGTATAAAGGATGGGAAGATTGTTGAACACTGGGATGTAATTCAAGAGATTCCAAATGAGGCAGCTAATAATAATACGATGTTTTAGGTAGAAGATATCCCTAATAATTGTTTAATTGTTAGAGATGTATAGAATCTTGAAATATAGACAAGTTAATTTTAAGCTGAGTAAAAATGAAGGGATGCCCTAGATATAGTACTAGGACATCTCTTTTTGTTTTAACGAGATTTAATTTATTATGATTTGTAGGGTGCTTATTGCATCTATTTGTTTATCATTTAATTTTAATACTGCACCGTTATAAAATTAGATTACCGTATTAGTTTGTAAGAAAGGATGAACGTGGTCCAGCAAGACATGCATCTATACGATCTACTTGGTCTTTTGTAAACATAAACATAGTATCATCATGAACATAGTCCATAAAATTCATAAACATATCTCCATTTGGTCCATTATTACATGAAGTGTGTGGGAATGTCGGTTTTCCGTAATTTGGTTCTCCTTGATTGGGTGTATCATCAACTCTATCTGAACCACTACAAATGTCAGGTAAACGTTGATCGTCACCCCAAATATGATATAGGTTAAACCAATGTCCAATTTCATGCGTAGCTGTTCGTCCTAAATGGTAGGGTACTGTCGCAGTACCTGTAGTGCCAAAATATTTGTATTCTATAACTACACCATCTGTTTTAGTGGAACCGCCTGGAAATTGTGCATAACCTAAGACCTCTTCACCGTCGTTGTCTAAAATTTGAGGACATACCCACAAGTTTAAGTATTTATCAGATGGCCATGCATCTGTTCCACCTTTATTTTTAAATTTGACAGGATTATTCCTCATCAAAAATGATTGATTGGTTGTATGGGAACGAGTGATACCATTTGTTTGATTTCCTTTAGGATCTTTTGTAGCAAGAAAGAATTCTACTCTAGCATCACTTACAGAATCTTTAAATGCAGAAGGTACATTTGCGATATCAGGGTTCGTTGCTCGAAAATCACGATTTAAAACATCAATTTGACTTTGGACTTGTTCATCTGAGATGTTTTGTTCCTCAGTATTCCATACAACATGGACTACTACAGGGATTTTGACAACCGGCCTTTCTGATTCTAAACGCGCACTATTTAGAAATTCGCTTGTGACACGTTCAATTTTCGCACGTGCATTTTTATATTGCTCAGACTCTTCTAGTAATTTTTGATGAAGCTCAATGGTTGCGCATCTACGCAAAGTAGGTGTATTTGTTCTTTCTGATGAGTTAGTTTGATTTGGCATTTTAATTTCTCCTTTAGCTGATATCATGTAAGTTACATTGAATATTTCAAATAATGTTTGATTCGAAAACTATTGTAAAAATGTTTATTGTTTTTTATTCTTAATAAATTCTTCAGTCATTTTTTCGATTTTTTCTCGTTCTTCTCTGTATTCTTTTGATTCTTTCAATAAATTTTCGTGCATACACATAGTTCCACAATTACGCCTGATAGGGGAAGTTTCTTTTGAATCATCTGTTGTATTGTTAAAACTTTCTTCATGGGTAGAGTTTTTCATGAAAATTCCCTCTTTCATTCTAAATTTGTAATTTGAGAAGCAATAAAACCTATATTCATTCGTAAAATATCGAGAGCAAGTGGATAATGGATATGCTCAAGAGTTTCGTTTGCGGTATGGTCATTAGGATTCAAAGAGTCTTCGCCCTCTATTGTTAAAACAGCAGGTATTCCCTTATTAAGAAAAGATACATGGTCACTATCAAATGGATTAAGAGATACCTTAACATCGAGATCCGTATATAAAGATGCTGCATTTTTTAATCCATTAATGAGCTCTTCAGATAACGGTGAACCTTCAATTAATGCTGCTGGTGTCGAAGTGTTTAATTTTCCTATCATGTCCATATTAATAACTGCTCGAACGCGATTTTTATCTGGAGTAGGTAGGTTCTCAACATATTGTTTACTACCTAATAATCCTTGTTCTTCTCCTCCAAAAAGGATAAAGCGCAGATCATGTTGTACGGGAATGTCTTTGAATACACGAGCAATTTCCAAAACTCCTGCACTACCACTGCCATTATCATCGGCTCCAGGAGCATTAGATGAAGGCCCTCCACTATGGTTAACAGAATCAAGATGGGCAGTAATAATTATTAAGTGTTTCTCTTCATCACGATTTGTACCCATTTTATTTGCGATAACATTTTGGCTATCTTCATTATTTACGCGTATTGTTTCGCTACTAGTTGTATATCCCATTTCATTTAATATCTCACGAGTCCACGTTGCGGCTTCTTCATAAAAAGAGCTAGTAGAAAACCTTGTTGGATATGAAACTAAATGTGTTAAATATGATTGGAACTGATTTTCGCTTACTTGATTAACTAGTGATTGTATAGAATTTACAAGTGTAGACTGATTATGAAAACTGCCGGAAATAAGTAATTCGTTTTCAGTATCATTAGTACCACCAGGGACAATAGGTTCACTCATTCTTATAATTTCACCACCTTAATTATATTTTTGCTTAGAAAGCAGTATTTCAAATATAACTTGTGAACGAACTCATACGTTTATACAAGCATTAACTGGTAAATTTACATTTATCATAGTTAATTATTTTTTATATATATGAAGTTAAATGACATTTTTGGATGTAAATACCATTTGGAAGTAGTGTTTAAATCTTAGATAATCCTCAAAAGTTTCAGGGTTAGAGAAATATAAATATCTTATTTTAAAAATGTATTAGACTAAAAAATGAATATTAGATTTTTATAATGTAAAGAACGAGATTTTAAAAAACTACTTAGAATAAAATGAGTGGCTTTAGATTGCTGTTCATGGGTTTTAAAGAAAAAAAGTAATATTCTTCATGATGTATATAAGGAGAAAATGAAGTTATATTTTTGATAAGTAAAAAATAAAGTTTTATGCTGCATTACATATTAATTACATTCAAATCAAACAATAGTATCCGAGGGTCTTTATTTAAATCTAATGAGGTGAAGTTAATGAGTCATAGAAATTCATTTGTGAATGGACAAAATGCAATATCTTTAATTCCTTTCCAAGTATTAGAAATGGCTTCAAGTGTAGCTGAAATACCTAGTGGAGTAAAACTGATACATGCTCCATCAGTATGGGAGAAAAGTGAACAAGGAAAGGACATAGTTATTGCGGTTTTAGATAAAGGTTGAAATACTGAACATATTGATTTAAAAGATCGTATTATTGGGGTAGCTCCATTAGCCAAATTACTAATTTTAAAAGTGTTTGATGGAAAGGGAAAATCATCAAATGAATGGATTACAGCTGGAATCATTAATGCAATAAACTGGAGAGGCTCTAAGGGAGAGAAGGTTAGAATCATTTCTATGTCCCTAAGTGGAAAAAAAGATGCCTATTGCTTACATGAAGCGATAAAGTTAGCAGTAAAATAACATACTTGTTGTATGCTCGGCTGGAAATGATGGGGACTGTAGAGAAGAAACAAATGAACTGAGCTATCCAGGGGCCTATCAAGAAATAGTAGAGGTTGGTTCAGTAGATATAAATAAAAAAATTGCGTGTAAAAGTAATTCTAATAATCATTTAGATTTAGTGGCACCAGGTGAAGAGAATTGGTCAACTGATAGAGATGGCGGATATGCTAAATTGAGTGGTACTTCAATGGCAACCCCACATGTTTCAAGAGCAGCTGCATTAATTATTAAACAAAGTGAAAAAGAATTTAAAAGAATATTATCAGAAAGTGAAATTTATGCCCAATTGATAAAAAGAACTACTAATATTGGATATTCTCTATTTTTGGTAGTAAATGGAATGATGGACTTATCAAGAGAGTGTTAAGTGAAATGTAACAGTGAAATCGTAGTAAAAACTCTACTATAGGCAAGAAGAGTTTTTTAGTGAGTCTATAGCGTTCTGGGGGATTAGTATTTTTATCATTAATAACAATAAATAATCATATATAAATATAATGTATTTATGTTATTATATTTATATTGGAAAATAAAGTATATTTTTGTTCGCAAAAATAATTAGGATAAGAAGGGGAAATAGCATGAAAATGAAAAAAATGATTTTAACAGGTGCAGTACTTGCAGCAACAACTTTAACAAATGTACAGGCAGATACAACATTTAAAGATGTTCCTACTGATCATTGGTCATATAAAGCAATTATGGATCTAAAAGAGAAAAATATCGTAGCTGGTTATGGAAATGGCATTTTTGGTTTCGGCGATAGTATTACACGTGGTCAAGTTGCTAGATTGCTTTATGTATACTTGAAACCAGTAGATGTAGATGCTAAATTTCAAAACCCATTTACGGATATAAAAGGTTCTATGTTCGAAAAAGAAATCTTAGCAATCACAAAAGCAGGGATTATGAGTGGATATGGTAATGGAAAGTTTGGACCAAATGAGGTCTTAACTCGTGAACAATTAGCAGCTGTTCTAACACAAGTATTTGATTTAAAAGGAACAACTGTCACCACTTTTAAAGATGTTGACAAGAATTATTGGGCTACGAAGGCAATTAGTGCAGTGCAGGAGAGTAAAATTGCTGCTGGTACAGGAAGTAACTTATTCGAGCCAAAAAGAGTTGTAACACGTGAGCAATATGCACAGTTTCTATACAATGGAATTAAAAGTGTGAACAAACCAGAGACAAAACCAGAGACAAAACCAGAAACAAAGCCAGAGACAAAACCAGGAGTAACGCCAATAGGTATTCCCAATGCGTTAGTGACAGATGATTTTTTCTTTGATAGATATTCAATTGAAATTTCACCTGTAAGAGAGCAATCTATTTCTAAGCAAGGTCAAAATCTTATTACTGAAGTAAATAAGAAATATAATGCGAATTTCAGATATAGATACGTTGCATCAGAAATTGATCTATATACTCCTAATTTGCCAAGAATGATTGATTCTCATGGTTCATTTTCGTTTGTTGGGAAGGATAAAGATAATTTCTATTTCGTGTTTGTCGTTGACAAATCAACTGTTGAGCTAGCGGAAAACTGGATGCATATGATAAATCCGAATTTCACACTTGATAAAGAGATTGATAAATTAGTAAATCCAAATCCAGAATTAAAAAAAGAAATTGATAGTTTTATAAAAAATAATAAGGATTATATCAATCGTTTTGAAAAAGATAATCATAGCGTTGAATTAAATGTAAGTCCTCTAGAGTGGGTGAGCCCTGGAGAGTCTGTAGTTACTCTACATCCAGATTACTATGTATTAGGAATTTCTGTACAAGGAAAGTAATATTTAAGTAGTGTATAGATTTTCGTACAGTAAAGTATAGACAATATTAGAGCTTAGAGATTTTTTGAAAAAGACCGACTGTGATATTATCCCCTTTAGGTGGACAGTGTAAAAAAGACCATGTAAACACATGGATGTTACACTATTAACTGGAGGGGATTTTTCATGACTAAAAAAGATCGATATTTAATACCTATTTAGAAGAATTAAAGTTATCAGCTGTTTAAAGTTATTTAAACGGAGAAGGAAGTTACAATATGATAAAGGAAAAATATCATATTAGAAGTTCTACCCAGCTTAAAAATTGGGTCAAAAAATAAAAAGAATGTGGTGAGATTTCAGATACTCACAGGAAAAATGGGGGAATAAAAGGTATACTAAACGTTCTAAAAGGAAAACGTGTTTATTTTAGGACGATTGAAGAGGAACGTGACTACTATAAGGCAAAGGTTGAATATTTAAAACAGCAGTATCCAAATCTCTAAATGAAGGCGTACTAAAATATAAAGAGAGATATCATATCATTGAATCATTAAAGACAAAATATCCAGTTATATGGCTTACGAAATTTGCGGGTGTACATCGTTCAAGTTACTATAAGTATTCATACCAAAGGTATGAAAAACATGCGACTAGAATCAAAGGAATGATTAATAAAGGTACTACGATTGATTCACGTAAAGCACAAAGAATATGGTTATCCACGTATGAAAATCGCGTTACAGGAAGAGGGCTATTTTATAAATCAAAAAATTATAGCGCTTAATGAGTGAGCTTACTGAAAAAGAGTATGATCAATATAACTAAATATTAAATTATAAAAATATAAAAATTTTTTCGCTAAATAGAATTGATAGCATATACAAAGTGGAGCAATATAAAAAGGGAAGAAAACATCCTTCCCTTTGCATTAGTATCTATTCTGTGTACATTAAAATAGGATATCAACCACCGTGATCTCCATGTTCCATCATCATAATAACAGGTGTAACAGATTTATTGTTACCCTTGTCAGAGGAAATACCTGTTGTCAAAGTTAAGGCTGTTAAAACGCCCATCAATCCTAATACTAGTTTTTTCATTTTAAGGACTCCCTTTCTTTGATTTTTTGTCGTGTTTTCGTGGCCAGATAGAAGTATTCACTTGATTTAATATGGTTTCTTTCTTCATAGAATTTAACAGCCAAATACTCTTGGCTATCTTCCACATACTCATATAGTGATTCGCTTTCAAAGTAAGATATTCCTTCAAGTGCAGTCTTTTCTAAATCTTCTCCAGATACATTTGAGATGAGGCAGTTTAAAATAGAGAATAGATGGATATACTCTGTATTGCCTAATTCGAGGCATATGCTATAACCTTTATCGACTAAATCCTTCGCAATATCAAGTTCATTCAATTTATAATGTTCTCTAGCTTTTAAGAAGATTGCCTTGTGATGTTTAGGATTATGGTTTATTACTTCTGAAAGATATCTAATCGCCAAAGGAGAGAGGTTTTGACTAGAGTACATATACCCTAGGTTATGTCTAACCATAAGAATATATTTTTCCTCATCAAGCTTTTGAAATATATCCATAGCTTTGATAAGGTGTTCTTCTGATAATGCCCATTCTTTTAATTTTGTACATGCAGTTCCAAGAAGATTCTCACAGAACCCGACGTTACGTTCATAGTTCTCGTGTTGTTCAAAAATCTCTTTTGCTTTGGCCGTATATTTAACTGAGTTAAGTGATTCATAAATATCATAATGAAAAGCACCTAATTTATAGTAAAACTCCGCCTTTTCAATCTCGTCGGGTACTAATTTAAGAAGAGATTCTGCTTTGTCAAAGTGTTCTTTTGCGATTGCATAGTTACCAATACCCGAAGTATGTATTGCTTTAAAGAAATGATAGTAGTAAGTTAAAAAGTTGTTTGTTGGAATCTCAAATGCTTCAACCTTATCAAAGCTACTTGCAGAGACACCTAAGTTGTCTACAATGTATTGGAAGCGGAAGTCTAAAAGGGAGTAATATAATTGTAGATTCTGATCTTCTTCTATATCGTTAATCTTTTTATCAATCTCTTCTTTCAGCCTATGCGCTTGACCAATTCTTCTTGCACGGATTTCTATATACCATTCATTTAAAAGCTGTGTAATCTTATCGTTCCCCTTAACTGAAACGTTCATAGTATCCTCCTCATCATATATATATGATATATCTTAATAAATATCATAACAGAAATTAGATAAGACTAAATCCATCATATACCATTTCTCAATAAAGGTCAGAAAATTCAGTCAATTTATGATAGCAGCCCTTATTATATATGTTTTGAGGGCTACCGTAAAATGACGATTACTAGACTCAAAAAAAGTATAGCACAAAAAAGAAGACTTACATAATTTTAAACAATAGATAATATTTCACTTCTTATGCTGAAACGAAGGGATATTCTCTCTTTTCGTCAGTGTTTGAACCAATAATTATAATGTCTTAATTCCTTTAGCAAGGCTTGTAAAATTCCAAAAGTTCAACTGGAATATTATTTTTGTATGCTATACATGCTTTTGTATCACCAGGCTGAATGGTTTTTCTGTCAATTAACAAAAGCGCAGCAAACGTGTTTGCTTCTATCTCTAATTTATCAACGGAAAAGAATGTATTCTTACGCAGAAAAGGTGTATTTGCATGAGTATGTAGAACTGCATGTCCTAATTCATGAGCACAAACAGTTTTCTGCATGGATGGAGACAAATGAGTATTAATGACAATGAAACGATTTCTTTTTTCATATTTATAAAAACCATTTATTTCTTCATGTAAATCCCATGTTAGTACATGTATTTTTAAGTAGTCTGCAAGCTCATAGGGGTTTGTCGTGTTGTATTTGTTGCTAAGTTGTTGGACTAGATCTCTAATGACGAATTTCAATGTATTCCCTCCTAAGCTCGCATCATTTATCGTCTGGATTACGATATTTCTTAGGCACGTATTTTTTATTGATTACTTTCGTTTGTTTTACAATGTACTCCATTGCATCTAATAGTGATTCTACAGCTTCTTGACTCATAGGTTCACCAGAGAACATTAAGCCATCTTCTCCTTGAAGGTCTTTTTTTATTTCTTCCATTCTTTTTGCTATGTCTTTATCATCTTTTGGCGTTAATTGCTTCTTAGTTTCATCCGTAACAGCTCGTCCTAGTAAATAGTCAGCTGAAACTGAAAAACAATCCGCTAATTTAGTTAGAACATCATGTGGAGGGAATCTTTCTTCTGATTCGTAGTAGCCTATCATTCTTTGGGATACTCCAATTTTTTCAGCTAGTTGTTTTTGTGTTAAATTTTCTTTTTTTCGTAAGGATTTTATTCTAACTCCTATCACATTGTTCACCTCTCTAATTGAACTAATTGTTCTCTTTAGATTCATTATAGCACAAATAGTTCCTTTTTGTGTTGACAAAGAACAATTAGATCTTTAATCTGTATTTAGAACTAATTGTTCTTATGGAGGTGGATTAATGGGTAACAAAATGTACGATTCGGAAAAGAAGTTATATAAAGAACTTGCTAGTTATTTTGGGGTTACGGAACGATATATTCGAATGATTGATCAAAAAGAAAGAACCCCTTCAATGAAAACTGCTAAAAAGATTGCACAGTTTTTTGATATGAGTGTAGATGATATTTTTTTAATAATAAATCGAACTTTAAGTTCTTTTAACCTCGTGTTGGTGTGAAAAGGGTGGAAAATAGATCTCGTTATGAGAAAGTTAAAGGTAGTGAGTACCGAACTTTGAAAGTAGGTATTTGTTCTTAATAATAATGGAGGGGTAGATATTATGGGGATTTGTAGAGTTAAAAAGGATCATAATTATTCCGTCATAAATAATACAGGGTTAAAAGATAAAAGGCTTTCTTGGAAGGCGAAGGGGATATTAGCATACATACTTACACTTCCAGATGATTGGGTGTTTTATAGAGAGGAATTATCTCAACATGCAAAAGATGGTATTAATAGCTTAAGAGCTGGAATGAAGGAATTAAAAGAGTATGGATACATTAAAAGATTTCCGATAAGAGATGAAAAAAATAAAATTGTAAGATGGGAGACAATTATTTACGAAATCCCAGTGGATGATTTTCCATCAGTGGAAAACCTACCTGCTGAAAATCCTGTTGATGGGAATCTACTGGTGGAAAATCGCAAGCTACTAAATACTGATTTAAAAAGTACTAAAAAACTAAACACTGATACACAAAATAAGGATCATCATCATGATAATAAGGAAAAATCACTCCCACAAAGATTGATAAATGAAGATTTCAAAATAAGTTATAAATTTTTGCTGATGAATGGAATATTGTTAAGTGAAATAGCTATTGTAGAGCTCGGTGAATTTTGCGAAGCATTAGGCAGTGAACTAATTTTGGAAGCAGTAAAGAGATCAATTGATGAGAATATACCAAAGTGGAGGTATGTACGTGGAATTCTTAAAAACTGGGAAAGTCAAAAAGTAAAAACACTTAATGATGTAGTTGTGTTAGATTCACAGTTTGATTTTTGTAAGAATAAAAAACAATTTGGATCAGGTTTTACCAGACGAAATGAAATGGTACCAGAATGGCTACATCAAAAAGAAGATGAAGATTTAGGAAAGCAATCTAGACAAAATAATGAGTTAACTATTGAAGAAGATCGAGAGAGATTAAAAGATTTATTAAGAAAATATAAATTATGATAAATATCTATATATTATATTTAATTGATTATAAAGATTAGTTTACCTTTGGTGATATCAATAAAACCAGGATGTAAATAAAGAAAAGTAGGTGGATTATTAGATGCTAGGCTGGCTGAAAGATTATCAGAAACTAGAAGAAGAAATTACGTATATAGAATATAACTTAGATAAATCAAAAGCGGAATTAAAGCGATGGACTAGTGGGGACTTGCAATATGTCCGATTAACTACTGAATCAGATGGTACTAAGGTAGAAGGTCGTATTGAAGCTATTGAATATGAATTAGGACATAAGATGAATGAAATGTACGATTTAAAGATTTTAATTAATAAGTTTACAGGATTAGATCATCAAATAATCAAAATGAAGTATGGAGATGGAATGACTTTAGAACAAATAGCGTTTGACTTGCATTATAGTACAGGCTATATCCGACGAAAACATGCTGAAATAAGAAAGATTGTCAAGTTTTTAGAGGGGTTTTAATGTTACCTTTTTGTAGGCTACATGCAGTGTACAGAAAGTATTGAAAAAGTGATTTATAGTAGTAATATAAGATTTCGACGAAAGAGCAACTATTTTATGGTTGCTCTTTTTGTTGTGAAAGAAGGTGAGCAACATGAAGTAATTTTATAGATTAATAGGTATTTGACTGATAGTCATATTTCGTAAAGTAGTAGTATTTTAGACAAAAATAATAGGGAAATAAGGAGATGTTTAATAATGAATATATTAGCTGCTTCAGCTAAAACAAAGAATTTGCCACAACAAGTGTTACGTTGGCAATCGATGGTAGAAAGTGAATGTTCTGCACAAGGTGTTTCTGAGTTGGTTCCTTACGTACTTGGAATTATTATGGTGGAAAGTGGAGGGAACTCTGAAACAACACCTGATATTATGCAGTCAAGTGAATCACAAGGCTGGTCAATGAATACAATTAAAAATCCTAAAGATTCAATTTATTATGGAGTAAAGCATTTAAAAGGAGCTTTTGATGATGCGAAAAAAAATGGTATTACAGATTTAAGTGCCATTGTTCAATCATATAATTTTGGACGAGCTTACCTTCGCTGGTTAGCTTCTAACAATAAACAACATTCATTACCGGTAGCGGATCTGTACTCTAAAACGGTTGTTGCGCCATCACTTGGAAATACAACAGGTGCCATGGTTCGATATAGTAACCCGATTGCTGTAGCCTACAATGGTGGTTACCGATATAAAAATGGAGGGAATTTCTTCTACGCTGAAATTGTTAAACAATATGTAGATTTTAATGCAGGCGGTGTTCCACAACCAGAGGGGATTGGGATGGCAAGATCAATATACTGGGAAGGATACGGCATTAATTACTACGATGGACCACACGGTAAATATATTGCGGACTTTACGACAGCAGCAGAAGTATTATACTGGGATGCGTACTGGGGAGAAGATAATGATGTTTGGTTAGATTTAGGTAGAAGCCGTTGGGTAAAAGCAGAGCATTATTATTGGAGACCCTTCAAAGCAATATCAAAATTTCCAGAAGGATATGAAGTAAGCTATTGTGATGGAATTGACGGCGCATACAAAGGCAGTATTAACTCAAAAGAACCTCTTACAGTATTCTTCCGTAAAGATGGCTGGATTGATATTGGTGGGAATCGTTGGACACCAGAGAAACACTTTGACAT
This sequence comes from Bacillus sp. BPN334, assembly GCF_008368885.1. NCBI lineage: Bacteria > Bacillati > Bacillota > Bacilli > Caryophanales > Bacillaceae > Bacillus > Bacillus sp. BPN334. The sequence goes on from NZ_QOZW01000013.1 coordinate 225,958, forward strand.
TGTAGATATTCGATAAAAAACGGCTCTGTTAAGAGTTGTTTTTTATCTTTAAACGGTGTTTTAGGTAAGAAGAGTTAGCTATATAGAATAATAGCTTTCGATATTTTTGGCTAATTTCAGTGACATTTAACTTATGGTTACAAGATGGAAATTTTAATAGTAGATAACAATAGGGAAATGTTCTGTCTTGTTCATTTTGAGGTTGGAAAACCTACAATATATTTAAAAATAATAAATATAGACAATATAGAAATAGAAAGGAAGATTTATATGGCAACATTTATTTATCCAACAGATACAACGAGAGTAACAAGTGGTTTTAGGGGTGACAGACCAGATCATCATGGGATAGACCTTGCACAAGCAGGTTATCATCCAATTTATGCAGCAGCTGGCGGGCAAGTTAGTCGTTCGTATTTTTCAACTAGTTACGGCGAGTGTATTATGATTGTCCATAATATTAATGGGATTACATGGGAAACCGTATACGCTCATATGCGAAGTGGCTCCCGTACAGTTAAACAAGGTGATTATGTTACACAAGGACAAACAATCGGGGTTATGGGAGAAACAGGAGAAGCCTATGGTCAGCATTTACATTTTGAAATGCATAAAGGCGGCTGGAATATGAATAAGAGTAATGCTGTGAATCCGTTAGACTACTTAGGAAAAGGTGGTGTTGTTGGTACACCGCAACCAGAGGGGATTGGGATGGCAAGATCAATATACTGGGAAGGATACGGCATTAATTACTACGATGGACCACACGGTAAATATATTGCGGACTTTACGACAGCAGCAGAAGTATTATACTGGGATGCGTACTGGGGAGAAGATAATGATGTTTGGTTAGATTTAGGTAGAAGCCGTTGGGTAAAAGCAGAGCATTATTATTGGAGACCCTTCAAAGCAATATCAAAATTCCCAGAAGGATATGAAGTAAGCTATTGTGATGGAATTGACGGCGCATACAAAGGCAGTATTAACTCAAAAGAACCTCTTACAGTATTCTTCCGTAAAGAAGGCTGGATTGATATTGGTGGGAATCGTTGGACACCAGAGAAACATTTTGACATTGTAGATATTCGATAAAAACAACTCTGTTAAGAGTTGTTTTTTTATTCTTAAATTTTTATAGGGGAAAGAAGGAGACTGGAAATGAAGAAAATTGCAGATTTATCTCATCACAATAATTCAATAAATTGGGCTGCAGCTAGTAAGGAGCTAGACCTTGCTATTATACGTGTACAATATGGGTCAAGGACAATTGATAAACGTTATAAAGAGTATGTGCAAGGCTGTAAAGACTATGGTGTTCCATTTGGACACTATGCTTATGGATGTTATGTAAGTGTTCAGGATGCTATTGTAGAAGCAAATGATTTTATGGCACGCGCTGATAAAGAGGCAAAATTTTTAGTATTAGATGTAGAAGATGATACTTTAGCAAGTTGTGGAGCGGCTAACTTAGCAAAAGCTTCGCAGGCATTTATTGATACGTGCCGTGCAGCAGGCTGGAAAGTGGGGCTATATGTATCACACCACATGTTTACAAGCTATGGACTAAATACTGTGAATGCGGATTTCCTTTGGATTCCACGTTATGGAAATAAACCAGCGTATAGTTGTGACTTATGGCAATATACAGAAACTGGTAGTCTTGCAGGCGTAACTGGTAATGTAGATTTAAATTATTTAAACGGTGAAAAATCTATTGAATGGTTTTCAGGTAAGGGTGGCGCTGTTGGTACACCGCAACCAGAGGGGATTGGGATGGCAAGATCAATATACTGGGAAGGCTATGGCATTAACTATCATGATAGACCACACGGTAAATATCTGGGGGACTTTACAACAGCAGCAGAAGTATTATACTGGGATGCGTACTGGGGGGAAGATAATGATGTTTGGTTAGACTTAGGTAGAAGCCGTTGGGTAAAAGCAGAGCATTATTATTGGAGACCCTTCAAAGCAATATCAAAATTTCCAGAAGGATATGAAGTAAGCTATTGTGATGGAATTAACGGCGCATACAAAGGCAGTATTAACTCAAAAGAACCTCTTACAGTATTCTTCCGTAAAGAAGGCTGGATTGATATTGGTGGGAATCGTTGGGCACCAGAGAAACATTTTGACATTGTAGATATTCGATAAAAGGTTAAGATTCACTCGTATGAGTGGCACAGGTTAGGAGCTTATTATACCGGATGTAGAATTAGTAAAGAAACAATTGATTTAGCTAATATAGATATTGCATCCACAAAAAAATAATGAAATTAAAAAGTGGAAGATGCTAAAAAAGTATCGTAGTAATACAATGAAGTTTCAAAAATATTAAAGAGATTATACAAACTCTTACTCCAGTGAAAAACACACAAGTAGAAATAGAAAAGCAGTTACTAAAATGAGACAGCAAAATGAAGGATTTAACAAATCTATAGAAAAAATAAAGAAAAAAGATAGTGAAATCACAAATAAATTAAACACATCAGAAGAGAATGTTAAAGGTATAAATAGAAGATCTCTAAAGCACAATTAAAAACTGAAGAATTAACAAAAATAACAACTGAAAAGAAAACAAAAATAGAGCAGCTATAAGCTGCTCTATTTTTGTTTTTTAGGAGGAGAGAACAAGATGACAAATCCTATCCAAAATAAACATCCAGAAGACAATCAATTACAGTGCCAAATTATCAATCAAATCATTCCAATCTTAGAGAAGTTAGTTATGCAATTCATTCAAAATCTAGCACCGAATGAGGATGCGAATCCAGGTAATGAAAATAAATTCATGGAAATTGATGATGTTGTAGATAATTTAGTGAATGCTGGGATTATTACCGCTAGCAATTTTAATGTTAACGTGGAGCTATTTAGAGGTAGTCCAATTACGGTTTCCATTGTCAAATCTGGGGATCCAGTAGTAGAAGTTCCTGTAGAAGTTGATGCTGGGAATTCTATCGAGGAACATATAGATGAGGCAAATAAAAAAGAAGGAACTAAATAATGAAACGGAAAGTCGAGCATATATAATGTAGGCTTTTTTATTTTAAATCAAATAAGAAATGGGAAAGAGGTGGCAATATGCATGATATACAGGAGATGAAAGGTGATGTTCAGGAAATAAGGCAAGATATTAAGGACATACGATTAGAGATTAGAAGTTTAGAAATGCGGACAACAGGTAATGAAAAAGACATTATTAATATCAATAAGCAATTAGATAAGATTAGTGCTAATACAACATGGATCTTACGCCTTATTATTGGTGGTCTAATTGGAGCAGCTCTGACTTTCCTCTTGAAAGGTGGCGGTATGTAATGATTGAAATCACGGCCATAATTGGGGTTGTTGTAGGATTATCACAAATTGCAAAAACAAATGGATTGCAAACGAAATATATCCCGATATTAAATTTGACGCTTGGCATTATGCTAGGTGTTTTATTTTTGTCTCAAGATATCAAAATGAATATATTTCAAGGAATGATTATCGGATTGTCAGCAAGTGGATTGTTTGACCATACGAAAATTATGAAAAAGGATGACAATCGGAAATGAAAAAGAAATAGAAACATATTTTATCCATAGTTGTTGCTGTTTTTGTAGATGCAGGATTTACGATTGATGCGAAAGTAACTGTCAATGGATTGTCACAATATAAAGTACACAATAGCAAAGGAAAAACATACTATGTAACAGCAAATGAAGCCTATGTGTATGTGAGATGAAAAAGGACTGTTTCCTTTAGTCTAGATGGTTCTTTTTATGTTTGTTTAGTTTATATTCACCAATTCATCAAATCCAATCGCACAATACACCAAATGAATTAACAATAAACCTTGCAAACTCTCAACTTAAAATTTTATTAGATGGTTAGATGTGCATAAGTCATACTATGAATATTTGAAGTGAACAGAAAACAAGGCTCCAATGGGGCCTTGTTTTTTTATTATCTATCAATTATTTTCTTTTAACACCTATGAATAATGCATCATAGCCTTTCTCAGTTTGAGGGCTTACCCCTAGCTCTATTTTGTAATTATCTTTTTCTTTGTATGTATGATAATATGGCCCAGATTGGCGTTTTTGAGCTATTGTTACAGCATTATTAATTTCATTATCTAGATTCAGATTAGCATTTATCATTGGGACCCAATTTTTTGCTAATTCAACAGTTGCGTTATCAATTATAAACATAATATAGAAATCATGTTCATTTTCACCTTCTACAAAGAACTGCCCTTGTCCTAAATCATAAATCCTTCCCAAATTAGGGTTAGAAGTACGTAACTGTACACTTTCAGGAAGGCCCATACTGTTGACAAAGGCGCTAGCGTATCTATAATTCTCATTATATTTCTTATTTATTTTGGTAATTAAATTTTGAGCTTCATTAGATACGGATTTTTTTAGCACAGGCGAAGCGTTGTTCCAGTTTTTACTGTCGTAAGAAAAATCATTTGTAATCATAGAACTATGGATACCGAAAGGTATTAATTCGGGTTTAACTTCTGCCTTATTTATTGTGTTATATAGAAATTGTGCATATTGTTCACGAGTTACAATTTTTTTGGGTTCAAACATACTATTCCCTGTTCCAACAACAATTTTATTTTCTTGTAGTGCACTAATTGCGTTAGTAGCCCAATAATTTTTTTCAACATCTTTAAATGTAGTTATAGATGTTGTTTTTAAGTTAAAAGCTTGTTTTAATACAGCAGCCAATTGTTCACGAGTCAAAATATCATCTGGGCCAAATCTACTATTACCGTATCCATTCATAATTCCAGCTTTTACAATCGCTAAAATTTCTTTTTCAAACATAGTACCTTTTACATCATTGAATGGATTTTTGAAAGAAGGATCATCCACTGGTTGTAAATATGCATATAACAACCTAGCAACTTGACCACGTGTAATGGGATCGCCAAAACCAAAAATACCATTTCCATAACCAGCAAAGATATTTCTCTCTTTTAAATCCATTATTGCTTTATAAGACCAGTGATCTGAAGGAACATCACGAAATCCAGTCTCAGCGTGTACATTTGTCAAAGAAGTAAATGTTGATGTAGCAAGAACAGCGCCCGCTAAAATAATTTGTTTGAAATTCATAAGTAATCTCCTAATAATTAATTTTTCACAAATTAATTAAATTTTTTTATTAATAAATACAAATATAACAATTAGTATTGTATTTAAATTTACAAATTAAGTAAATATTTAGTGGTAATTGAATAATTCAATAACTATCCATAATGGTCAGCACAAAACATACTATATCACTGCTTATAAAGATAATAAATATTTGCAGTAACTAGGGGAAAAGGGGATTTAATATTAAAGGTCTGCTGTTACTTTTAAGCAGACCTTCTATTGTTAACATATGATTAAAGTATATTATTACATATATATCGCAATACAGAATGTTTCATTTATAGAATGATTTAATTTGAACATTCTTGATAGAGAGTTTAATACCACTTTGGATATAGGTTAATATTGTTAACTTCCATGGATTGAGGGTCTTCAATCCATTTTTGTAATAAAGGAAGATATTCTTCAATACGTAATTGTACATCTTCAGTAGAAATAAAAGACTTAGCATTATTTGATGTAGAAAGGATTTTATATAATATTGACATAACTAAAAAAGCATTTGCTTCTGTACCTACAATATCAACTGGTAAGAGCAAGCCATTAACATAGATGTGATAATAATTTGCGTGATTACCACTGTCATAACGATCTTTAGTAATTACAAAATGCTGACTAGGGGTAGAATTTGTTTCGTGAGTGAATACCACATTTGCTTTTTGTTTATTTAATGTATCCAAAAAGTCTTTCATGGGTAATGTTGATTTAAATGGTATCATGATAATCCTCCTTTAAATGTTTACATCCTTATATTAACAATTAATATATAGAAATGTATGTTAAATAAAGTTCTGTATTTGTGAATATTTTCCTGTTAAAATGTTTGTATATACAAATTATTAGGGGATGAATTCATGGATAAGAGCGGAAATGTAGATTCTCAGAATGAACTGCAGTTAACCCAAAAGCACGCGGAATTACAAGCGATAAAGAATAAGTTTGAATCAAAAGTAATGGGTGCTGCATTAGAGTCGGTAGAAAAGGAATCAAGCTTATTGAAAGTTAGAATGGAAGAAATTAATGTTGCAGTTAAAAATGATATTGAAATAAATGTTGATGAACTTTCAGAGAAAGCAGAAGAATTACTAAATATGGATAGAAATCAATCTAATGAAGAAGTTGCAATTAAGCTATTAGAAGATATTTCGTTAAATAGTAAAAGTAAATTTTTACGAAGTATAGCTAAAAGTATGTTAAAAGAAAAGTGGTGGGAGAAGTAATGTATAAATATATAAAAGAGAAAATTCAGAATTTCTTATTTAAATTATTAAATAGTGAGAAATTTAAACAAATGCTATGGGATTTATTAATACTGATTATTGAAACTGTTAGAGATGATGATAGAAAAACAAAAACCGGCTCGTAAGGAGCCGATTTTTTAATTTATTTTTTTGATGCTCTATAACCGGCAGATTTTGCGTCGGCTTCTGAACAAAACATCTCTTCAGCTTTCGTTTTATCATAGAACTGTTGACCAGGCATATGATAAATTTTCTCGCCCCTACTATTTTTATTGCCTTTGATAGTACAAGTACCATTTTGTTCTGTTACTTGATTTGTTTTGGGTTGAGTAGCAGCTTCTTGTTTCTTTTGTTGCTCTTGTTGTTTCTTCAATTCTTGTTGTTTTTGCTGTTCATCACGTTGTTTCTGAAGTTCCTGTTGTCGTTTTTGTTCAGCTTCTTGTTTTTTGAGCTCTTCTTGTTTCTTTTGTTCCTTTTGTTCCTCTTGTTGCTTCTGGAGATCTTGTTGTTTTTTCTCGTCTTCCTTTGATTCCTCAGATTTCTTTGTTTCTTCTTGTTTAATAGTAGTAGCGGCTTTGTCGGATTTATCGTTATCCGAATCTTTAGCGCAAGAGCCAATTAAAATAATTAATAAAATAATAATACCTAGGCACCCAAAACATCCGCACCCTCTGCGCTTTTTTTCTTCTTTTTCATTAATTGCTTTTGCCATCCTAATCCCCCCTTAAGTATTTTAAATTTCAATATACAGTATAACAGATGTTATGAAGGTATTTTGCAAAAATAATTGATTTTCGGTTTGTTATAAGAAAAGAGCCAATCCTTGTATAGTAATAGCTCTTTAATATGTATGCTTCATTATGCTAATAAGAGCATCTACATCGATGAGCTCAATATTTATATTCATTGTATAATACGTACGTTGAAGAGGACTCGGATTTCGTATTGTCTTTTGTAAGTATAGTATCCTACAGGAGCAACCTTGCTTAGGATAGTAAAAAAGATGGCAAATGCAAAGCGCAGTTTTTGTTTATCGACTCTTACTGTATCAGAAGTAGTGATAGATCAATTTGGATTAGAGAAACTGCAACCTATCCAAGGAAGGTATATATGAAGGAAAACTCCGAGTGGTTTAGCACCTGAGGTTGTCAGTAATTTAAACATGCAAGTTATACCGGATAAAGATATTGGTATTATGTATGATCTTAGCCCCTCGTATGTTGGGAAAAAGAAAATACAATGGAAACAAGCGGGTATCTGGAAAGGGCCTACTGATATGAGAGAAATTAAAAGGGGTGAAGCGAATGCCTGAAATACTTGATGTGAAAGCCATGTTGTATGATGAGTTTGTAAAGAATATAATAAGTTAGTTTACAAGTTTGTATGGAGAAAGTACGGAGCAGTTTTGGAATCGATAAAAAGTACTACGGGTTTAGATATAGAGGATTTAATTTAAAATGGTATGTGATTTGAATGATGAAAAGTCCTAGCACAAAGTGTTAGGACTCAAGGAAGTAAAGTTTTTGCAATTGTCGATTCCATATAAAAATAGCAGTAAAAAAATCATAGTGATTTTTTAATAAAACCGCTATTTTTTGCATACAAAAAAAGGAGTGCCGTATTAGGGCACTCCTAATCGCTAATAAATACCCAGCTTCATTTAATGATATGTGAAGTTTAACTAAAAATGATCATAAAAATTTCAGTATGTTTTAGTTTAAAATCAAAAAAGAGCACTTAATAAAGTGCTCTCGTGACGAGATTCATTTTGTAATGATTAATTCAATTTATAAAGAAAGGAACACAGAATATTATATGTGCGTGCAGTCAATTGAGTTCGTTTTTTATAAACAAAGAGCAGTTAGCAAAAGCCAATTGCTCGGTTAATTGAATGTGAAAATTTAGCTTTTACATTCTCATAGCGGGATAAGAGATTACTATTTTTTATTAAATTGGATTAGGCGGAAGAGATCTTACAGCAGAAAAACTACGATTTCCGATTTGAACTGACGATACAGTCTCACTAATGTATCTTGTTTTTCATTGTATACAGTTACCGAATTTTATCATACTATGTAATTCAAAAATGGAAGCTTATTAAAGCTGAGAGTATTAAGAGATCTAGCGTTGGACTTAGTTACACAAAATATAAAATATGGGTAATTCATAGAGAACTTAAAATAATATACTAGTTACTTAGTGAAATAGTTATGTATTTTTGAATTACTAAAGTAGAGGGGAAATATATGTATGATTCAATTCAAATGAGGAACTATAAAACTATAAAATAGTATGTAACAATTTATAAATTGATTAATGGCATTTTCATCAAAAATGGAAAAGTTGATATAAAAGCACATAACCGTTTACAGCCCAATACATATAGTGTCAGTGTAGTGAGAAGCAAGTACAACATGATTGCAATGAGTAGATACACTTTCTATATTAACTTGTTTTCATTACGAGCTGTATTAATAGAACTTCTGTTAGTATTATGAAATTCATCTTTGGATAGGAGGGAGTATCTTGGCTACAGGAAAAGGGTATGGACATGGTTATAGTAATTGTGGAGGATTTGCATTACTAGTCGTGTTGTTTATTTTGCTTATTATCGTTGGTGCTGCTTGTTTTTGTTAGTTTATGAAGTTCATTCGCTTCTAGAGGGGAGTAGTGTATATTGGCTGCAGAAAAAGGGTATGGACGTGGTTGTTGTTTTAGCGGAGGATTTGCATTACTAGTCGTGTTGTTTATTTTGCTTATTATCGTTGGTGCTGCTTGGATTTGTTAGTTTATGAAATTCATTTTTTCTAAAAGGAGGAATGTATCTTGACTACAGAAAAAGGATATGGAAACAGTTGTGGTTTTGGCGGAGGATTTGCATTACTAGTTGTATTGTTTATCTTGCTTATTATCGTTGGTGCAAGTTGTTGGGGCGGGGGATATGGTGCTTAAGTAACACCTTTTTATATCACCAAGATTAAATGGAGGATTACTTCACATGATGTGAAGTAATCCCTCATTAATATAATATATGTTAAGGACAACCAATAAGTTCGTTGTGAAAGGAGAAAAAAATGGAATCTAATCCATATTTTCATAAGGATGTTTCGTACCAAACTCTATCTATTCCAACAAACGAGGTAGTTCAGAAAAAAATTAGAATTATAACGGTTGAAACCATTACACTCCCTCAACAGCCTAACGAATTAATTAATGAAATCACAGGTGAAATCACAGACGAAACTGCAGATCAAACCACAGATGAAACTGCAGATGAAACCACAGATGAAACTGCAGATGAAACCACAGATAAAACCACAGATGAAACTGCAGATGAAACCACAGATAAAACCACAGATGAAACTGCAGATGAAACTGCAGATGAAACCACAGATGAAACTACAGATGAAACCACAGATGAAATTACAGAGAAAACCACAGATGAAATCACAGACGAAACCATTAATAAACAGGAAAACAATACGCTAGATTCCTCGCCATTTCAAATTAACATTCCGTATTTTAATATAAAAATCACTTCAACAGAGATATTAGGTGTTGCTAAATCTGTATTTATGCAAACGCTACTTAAAAAAATTCAAGATCCGGTATTTTTAATGAATCTAATGAATAGTGAAGGTGGAAAAAAACTACTTAATTTAGCAGGTAATTTTTTAAAAGATACTAGTACGAAATCAGAAAACGATAATGATGCAAAATGATCTCAGTCTATATTAATACACATTTTTTTGGTCGCTCTAGTTTTATTGATACTATATCAAAAGGAGGATAGGAATTTTAAAAAATTCCTTCTTTTATTACGGTGATATTGTTTATTTCCCTTGTTATTATAAAGGTATCTTATATTATGAATTCAATGAAAAAAAGTGCCAGGATAATGGCCTTTGTTTGGCAGGAAATGTGTCGGTTATTTTGGAGGTAACGTGTTATATTTGTACTATAAGTAGTAATGTAAAACATTGCTCGAGAGCCTTTTGATAATTGAAAATGGATTGTTATAACTAACAAGGATGGTTGCAAATTGGACGGACAGTATTTCTTTTACATTCAATTGCAATTCACATTACGTAGGTGAAGGAGTATGAGATTTCATTTATCGTATATTTAAGGAGAAGGACAATGGAAGAGAAGATTAAAGAATATGTAGATGGGGTTTATGAAGCTGTTAAAGAGTGGGTAATCACAAGGAAAATAATATCAACGACGATGTTACAGCGTAGATTTAGAATCGGGTATACGAGGGCTGCTCGAATTATTAATAGACTAGAAGAAAATAATATTATCGAGCCAAGAGAAGGTAGAGGACCGAGAAAAGTTTTAGCAAATAAATAGCATCCATTGGGGTGCTTTTTATATTGTAAAGAAATGTATATAAATAGTAATATTATTATAAAATGATTTTAAAATATCCATAAAGCTTTTTATTGTATGATTATGGAGGAGGTGATTGGATGTTTGAATGGCATTCGCTAAGTGATATTATAGTTTTTATTTTTAAAGCTGGAGCCTTAGCTACAGGATTTCATTATGTGATGAAAAAATTAAAGTACCTAGCTTAATAGGTGCTTTTTCTTTTGCACAAAACAAACGAACTTAATGAATGGAAATACAGCGATGTATGAGATTTGTATTTTATTACAGTTGATTTGAAATAAAATACAAATCTTTTTAAAAGTAGCTATTTTTATTCTATATAATAAATCTAAATTAAATTGAAAAGGGGATGTTGATATGAGAAAAATAGATGAGTCAAAAAGATCTTTTTTCGAAACGCATGGAGAAAAGGGAACAACTTACTTTGTACATGGTTATGGGAAAGGGATAGAACAAAAGATATACTTTGGAGAATTTAACTCATTAAAAGAAGCAAGACAGTTTATTTACCGTTACGTTCATAGGAATCCTGAGTGGTTCAATGGAAATGGTGATGTGAATGAATACAATAATAAGCAGTCAAGGCCGGACGCAGATGATGCATGGCATGAAAATGTGTTCAAAAATGAATATCCAAAGCAATATAAAGATTTTGAAGGTTGGAGCAAATAAAAGTAGCGAATTAGCTGCTTTTTTATTTGATAAAAAAGCATTTTAAACATTTCTTATAGCATCGAATACTTATGTAAATATGGGAAACAGATTTAATTCTTGGAATGAGGGTATCGATGTGGATATAACACAAATTATGGCGAGAATAGTGGTGAATGGGAAAGATCTTCCGTTTACTTCAGTTAGAACCTCTGCGTGGATTAATGGACCTGCAAATGATTTAATTGTTACGACTAAGCAAAGAGTAAATGAGCTTTATCGGTTTATGTGGTCACGGGTGCCAGTTATGCTAACAATGTATTTCCTTCAGGGTGCTGACGTGATGAGATTTGCTAGGGTTGCTGGAGTTGATGAAAGTGTAACGGGAGAATATATATATCATTTTATTTGGTGATAAGACAAACTTTAAGTAGCCTAACAGCTGCTTTTTTATTTTGAATAGAAAAAAGGAACCCGTAATGGCTCCTTTTCATAATGCTATCTTGTACTTATTAATTTTTCGCTTAACATCCATAAAAGCTAGTAGTGCTGCAATAGCGCAAACACCTTTAAACCAAAGAAATTCAGAAGAAAATAGTCCGCCAAAGAAAGCGACCGAGTGTACAAGACAAGTAATACCAAATAACTAAAGCATTAATTTTAATTCCTTTGAGGAATACTTATAGTTTTTAAATCTTTCCCACATATGTATCAACTCTTATTGTTATGAAGTTCTGTAGTTTTTCTTTTTAAAATCGCGCATGTTGAGGATGAAGAATAAAAGGAAGATAAAAGCTGCGATACCATTAATCCAGTAGTATGTGCCCCCTGTTGTGAAGCCGTTATAGAAGGAATAGACATTCCAAATTATAAGAAGTATTGAACAAACAGTAGAGATCATTAATGAGCTAAAACTTCTCATGATTTTCATCTCGATTCAAAATGTTAGAACTTATCTATAATTCTACATTTATATAAATAGATTTTCGAGAAGAATGAAAAAGAACCCGATGAAGTTCGGGTCCTTTCGTAAGTGATGATGTATTCTCGGCTTGGGAACTGAGAAAATACAAAAATATAATACATTGAGATTTAGAGAATTTCAATACTAAATTAGGGATTACCGCAAGGGGTGAATATGGTTAGGCAACAAAGCCTAAATTGTAAAATGAATAATTTGTTACTATATTTAAATTTTTACAAAAAATAACCATTTTCTTCAGATTTCAAGAAGGTTTTACAAAAAAATACATAGAAATATAAATATATGATAATGAAATGAGTCGAATTTTCATCATGACTGATATCCATAATATGTTCATTTCAATTAACATGAAATACATATAGAGGAGAGCGATTATGAAAAGGAAAATTGGTACAGCAGTCGTAGGTTTATCTGTTTTAGGATTTGGAATTTTTGGTTTTACTCATGGAAATGGTGGAGGTATTGTTCAAGCGGCTTCAGAAGGGGATGGAGGAGGAGCGCCTGCATATGCACATGGAAATCATGGAGGAGCACCATCTTATACTCATGGAGAGGGATGGTCTCCTAGTTATGCACATGGAAATACTGGAGCACCAGCTAATACAGAGCCTGGTGGGGGAATTTAACTAATACTAATATAAAAGTTGTAAGTTTATATATAAGAAAAAAGTTATTCAAAGAGGAAAATAACCGAATTTCTGCCTAGTTGTATAGAAAGCGGTGCACCCAGATGCGTAAAGATGAAAGAACGAATCGTTTGGCAGTAACAATACAAACCGATCAATCCATTCTAGGGTTTTTTACAGGGGGAGGGTACGATGGGAAGAAGAAAGTTCTTAAAATTAAAAAATCCCAAGAGATAAGGCTGGAAAAATTAAAAAAGGTGATAAATTTGTTACATCTAGTCTAAGTGCAAAGATAATATCTGGTCTTGATGTAGCAGAAGTGGTGGACCAAGAGTCAGATGAATATGGTTTTACTCAAATCATTTATTAGAGTAAAAGATAATTTATAAGTGCTAACAATTTTGCAAATGAACTTACTAACAATTATGTAGAATAGACATAAATAATCGCTAATATGTCGTCTTTGAAAATAGCTGAAATTAATTAAATCACACTTATACGAAATGCTCTTAAAATTATCCGTGATATCAATCATAATGTCTAGAATTGTGTAGTATTCAATTGAGAAACCATCAATTTAAATAGGACACAATCAAGTTAATTGGATGAAAATTAAAGCAACAAATCAATGGTATTAATAATAAAGCTGGATAAAATCAAGTTTTATGTATTAAAAGAGGCAAAATTGCCTCTTTTTTTATTTTTAACAATATACGGATGTGGTATGGAATTTCCTCCAATGAATTCACCATGAATAAGGTTGTCTCATATTATGTAAAGATTGCTCTATTAAGATTATAAAAGGATGTGAACGCATTGGAAGATGTTTATGTAAAAATTGACAATTTAAAAGCAGAACAAAAAGAGTTAATGCGAGATATTCGTAATTTAGAAACTCGCACAACAATTAATGAGAAAGACATAGCTACAATTAATAAGCAATTAGAAAAGATTAGCATGAATACAACTTGGATTTTACGAATTATTATTAGTGCAATTACTATGTCAGTTTTGGGCTTAATATTAAAAGGGATGATTTAGAATGTAAAAATAATAGTACTTATGGAGAGAGGGACAAGTGTCTCTCTTTATTTTTACCATTTTAGCCAAGAGGGTTCCTTTAGAACATGACATAGGTAATCTGTACGATTGAATGTGAGACATTAGTCAGTACTTATCGATGGTAAAGTAGACGTATATAATTTAAAAGAGAACCCATGCAACAATACAAATAATAATTTGTATGTGAACGTAAAAAATACCAAGACGGCCATGGAGAGGAGGGAGGGATTGGTATTTTTTAGTTAAGATTACGGTTTTTTACGTGATTTTCACATTCTGTTAACCATAATAATATCAAGTTCTTTAATTCAATCGTTTCAATTTTGCAAGTGTATTCTTCATCTTCTACATATTGGTGGGGCATCTTTGTATAATCTGATTGTATCTCTAAATTAAAACTGGTTACCTCATCACCATCAAGCTAAAGTTTTATAATGCTCCAAAATGAAAAATACGCTATTCTTTTTGTAGAATCATAGGAGTGGGTGGCGTATTTTTTATTTTGTTTTGCTAACTTGATGTTGATGTGATGTAACCTTAAGTGTTTAAAAATTTAAAAAGGTCCCTCAATAATATTAAAGGGACCTTGCTCACGCAAATGATCTGTAAATCAATTCATCTTTGATATACAAATCATTTGTGTGATAATATTTATAAAGAATTACTAAATATTGAAATTACATAAATGCTTTTAGAAGTTCCTGAATTAATGGGATTGTTCCACCGATAAATTTTAAAACTGCCATTGCGATTTCCATATAATTCTCTCCTCTGCTTTTGTATTAAGGTGTGTTGAATCTTTATAACCTTATTATAGTAAGCGGTTACATTTATAACAATACATTTTTGTATGCAATATTGCATATTTATACGTTTAGACAAAACTTATACCTCTATTAGTCATTCTTTAATGGTACCATACAGAGGTGAGAGTCTTTAAGGGTTCGCCCTAATAGGAGGAAATATGGAAAGAGTACAAGTGATTTACAGTAATCTGAAAATTAAAAGTTGGGCTAAACAGGTATTAGCTGTAGGAGGAATATTAGGGTTCTGCTACTTGGTGCTATATGTTTTTAGTTTATTAGTTGTTATGTAAATATTATATAACTAAACTAGTAGAGTCTTGCCTAGATAGGTAAGGCTCTTTTGTTATCTGTAATGAGTAAACTACATACAAGACCTCTCAAGTTTGTCAGGTACTATGTATGGTGCCTTATTTCTCTATGTTTTAGACACTAACTCCTATCATTGAAAGTAAATAAACCTCTATTTAAAAGTTTCCATTTATATTGAAAACACAATTGTATTGATAAAAAATGTGTGTTTATTAGATACATTTTAAAAAGAGAAGCATAAGTTATATGACGTTTTGGTGGAATTTTTTTATCTTTGAAAAGGATTTAAATCTTACAAATAGATTTGATCCCTTTCTGTATACCGTAATTTCTATATTACCATATGAATATAATATACTGAAAATAATTTAAAAGCAAGAATATTAGTAGGGGTCCACCACATGCCCATCAACTTAAGACTTTAAAGTAGCCCCTAAACGAAGAATTTTTTAAAATTGATTGATAGTAAACAAGAAAGGTTGGCAAATACCTAACTAAAGAAATTTCTTCAGGTAAGCAAATCAATAATATATCAAAAGGTCCTTTACAAAATTTATTACTCTATGGACAATCATACGGATTGGGATTTTATCAGTTATTCCTAAATAAACATTGGATATTTCTTATATTTGTCCAGACTGAAAAGAGCTCATTAAAAACACCAGTATTCGTGCTTTTCTTTATATATTTGTACCACAATTATTTTTTGTATGTGGTTAAAACTAGTTTTTAAGAAGCATATGTTTTAGTAACTGAAGAAATTCTTTATCACTTTTATCATCTTTTATATAATCCTGTTCATAGTTAAAAATCATTCGCACTAACATAAAAGCTGTAAGCGGTAATGGTACCTTCTGAAAAGCCCCTTGCTGATAACCTTTTTCAAGCAAATTACTTATCATTTTAATTGCTTCTTCTTCAGATTTTTTTAAACAAGCTATAATTTCAGGTGAATGGTACTCTTTATATTCTTGAAAGAGTGTAGAAACAAATGGGTCTTGATGATATTCTAGGCTGATATAATGAAGGATTTTTTGTATTCGTAGCAAAACATCCTTTTCCTCTTTATATAAATCAAATAATTGTGAGCGTTTAAGTTGAATATGACGCATATAGCAGTCACATAATATTTGAGTTTTATCTGTATAGTAATAATAAATAGTTCCTTTACCAACTTTAGCTTTCTTTGCAATTTCATCAACCGTTGTGTTACGGACACCACGCGTAGAGAACAGTATTGTGGCAGATTGAATGATTTTCATTTTTTTATTTTCTTTTTCTAATTTTATCATCGTCTACACCCTATCCTTGAAATATTTAGCGAAGTTTTCTGTCATTACATTCTCTATCAGTCTATTTGTCATTTATTAACGCCTAATAGAAAGTCCTCTAGTTGCTTCTTATAGAATAACACACATCATTCCTATATCTAGTATATAACCATAATAGAATACGATTTTACATCTTAAGAATAGAAATGAGAGTATGAGATCATAGGTTATTAATTGGATGATGAGAATTCAAGTGAAAGGAGACAGCGATCTCCTCATCGATTGAATAATTTGATTTTTTACTCAATTCATTTTATTATATAAACATGACTAAAAGATGTTTTTAGTCGGATTTTTTTATGAAAAACCGACTGGTATTTGATTTTAGTCGGTTTCTATACTATTTGAGAGAAGGTAGACACTATGTGTGGAATTGCAGGGTGGATAGACTGGTCTAAAGACTTGTCTAATGAACAAGAAACGTTAAAAAAAATGACAGATGCTATCATTCACCGAGGACCTGATGCAGAGGGGCATTGGTTTTCAAAACGAGCGGCATTAGGTCATCGACGTCTCATCGTCATTGATCCTGAAGGTGGCCTTCAACCTATGCTGTATAAAGATGGAAATGATACGATTGGTCTTACGTTCAATGGAGAAATTTATAACTATCAAGAATTACGTAAAGAACTTGAGGAGAAAGGTCATGAATTTCAGACAAAGTCTGATACAGAGGTATTACTACATGCTTATTTAGAATGGCAAGAAGATTGTGTTCAACACTTAAATGGGATTTTTGCTTTTGGTATTTGGGATGAAAGATTTGGGAAATTGATGCTTGGTCGTGATCATCTAGGTGTGAAGCCTTTATTTTTCGCTCAAAGAGGGAGTGCAATTCTCTTTGGTTCAGAGTTAAAAGTTTTACTTTCGCATCCACTTGTAGATGCAGAAGTAGATAAAGAAGGACTTTCTGAGATATTTTGTCTTGGACCAACACGTACTCCAGGTCATGCGATTTTCAAGGATATACACGAAGTGCGTGCTGGCCATTATATGACATTTACCACTAATGGCTCGAATACGACACAGTATTGGAAACTTGAAAGTAAAAACCATATAGATGATATTGATACGACAGTGGAGACAATCCGCTCTATTTTACAAGATACGGTTAAACGTCAGTTAATTGCTGATAGACCAGTAGTATCTATGCTTTCCGGAGGTTTAGATTCAAGTGGTCTAACAGGTTTAGCAGGAAACGAATTTGGGAATAAAGGGGAACACCTTCATACATATTCCCTGAATTTCATCAATGATGAAAAAGACTTTGAGCAAGACTTCCTTCGTTTTGATCGTGATGAACCTTGGGTGAAACGTGTGGCTGAATATGTAGGAACAAAGCATCACTCTATAGAATTGGGATCAGATAGTTTAATAGAGCATTTATTAATTCCAATGCGAGCGCGTGATCTACCTGGAGTTGGAGAACTAGAAACATCACTTTATTTGCTATTTAAGGAAATGAAAAAAGACGCAACAGTTGCACTTTCAGGCGAATCAGCAGATGAAGTGTTCTCAGGATATCCATGGTTCCACCAAGAGAAGTTTTTAGATGCAGAAATATTCCCTTGGAGTGTTAATTTATGGTATAGTACAGAAATTTTATCAGAGGATTTTAAAGATAAGATTAGCCCTGAAAAATATCAAAAACAAAAATTTGTAGATGCGATTGCTGAGGTTCCTTTTTTAGAAGGTGAAAGTGATCTGCAAATGAAGCAACGTCAAATGTCTTACATGTTTATTACACGTTTCTTGCCATTTATGCTAGAACGAAAAGATCGTACAAGTATGATGAATGGCTTTGAAGTACGGGTTCCATTTTGCGATTACCGGCTTGTAGAATACTTATGGAATGTTCCATTCGAAATGAAAAGCATAGACAATATTGAAAAAGGTATTTTACGTCGAGCTTTTGAAAATGTACTTCCAGAGGATGTACTTTATCGCAAAAAAAGTGCATATCCAAGCACAAAGGATGCTTCATATCTACAAGGTATTAGTGATTGGATGTTACATGTGTTGAACGATCCTCAATCACCTATTTTACCATTAATAAATGTAGAAAGAGTTCGTGCTATTGCAGAAGGAAAAGACAAAGTAATTTCTGGTAATGATGCACGAAGTATAATAGATTATTTACTTCAAGTTAATAGTTGGCTTCAGGAATATAATGTTAAATTAGTATGATAAATGTAATTTTCGAATAAAGAGGATAGATGAGTCCTCAATGACCTAAGTGAACCGCATCTCCAATGTATTAGATAGTTATCTAACATTTGGAGATGCGGTTTTATTATTTTGATTTGCAATAACGCTAATCAGTTAGTAAATTAGAATTGAATAAGGGACATGGAAAGAACTAGGGGGAATAATATGAATTGGAGGTCCCACGTAAAGGAGAATATGATGAACCTTTTAATTAGAGAATTAGAAGTAGATGATTTAGACAATTTACCGGAGATCGATGATAGTTTTATAGTAAATTCTCGGTTGATTTTTTCTCTTTCAAAAATAAATAAGCAAATAGAATATACAGTAGAAGACGTTCCAAGTTATGAGAAAAGTTATTTACAAGACCAATATGATGATGAACTAGCATACACTGAATATTTGAACTACCCCCACTTTCACTTCGTTTAGAAGTGGAGGATTCCTAAGTAAAGAGTTCTATCGAACTCTAATTGATTAGGCTAGCCCCGCAGTCCTTGCGGTTAGAAGCCTTATTGCTTCATTCTTTATATTGATACTTGCGTTAATATCTCTATCATGGTGTGTACGACAAGAAGGACAGTCCCATTTACGTAGGTTTAGATTTTTAACGTCTTTGTTTTGATATCCACAACAAGAACATAATTGGCTGGAAGCAAATGTTTTCGATACGACAATGACTTGTTTACCATACCATTTTGCTTTATATTCCAACATGGTTCGAAACTGTGACCAAGATACTTCACTAATTGCTTTTGCCAACTTACGATTTTTTAACATATTCGATACTTGCAAATCCTCTATACCGATAACATCGTGATTTTTGATGATTTCAGTTGAGATTTTGTCTAAGTAATCTTTTCTAGCATTGGATATGTATTCATGAATTCTAGCTACTTTTACTCGTTGTTTATTCCAACGAGAAGATCCTTTTATTCTTCTAGAAAGAACACGCTGTGCTTTCGCCAACTTATCTTCTAATGATCGGAAAAACTTTGGATTTTCATAGGGTGTTCCATCTGACAAAATGGCGAAATCTTTTAGTCCTACATCTACTCCAATGTAAGAATGTGTTTTCGGAAGTTCTTGTACTTCTGTTTCGACTAACAATGACACAAAGTATCTGCCAGAAGGATTCCGTCTAACAGTCGCATTTACAATACGTCCCTCTACTTTACGACTTTTGGCAAATCGAACAAGGCCTAGCTTCGGCAACTTTATTTTGTTCCCTACAAAGGCAATGTTTTCATTTGTTTGTTTTGTGGTATAAGACTGTACGTTGTTCTTCTTAGATTTAAAGCGCGGTGCGCTGTTTTGTTTTTTGAAAAATCGTGTATACGCATCCGCAAGGTTGCGAACAGACGACTGAATCGCAATACTATCCACTTCTTTGAGCCAAACAAACTCTTTCTTCATGGCAGGAAGTTTGGCAGAGCATGTACCATATGTTAAACCTTTTCCAGTTTCTTTATATGCGCGATCCCATAGGGATAGGAAATGATTGAATACAAAGCGAGAACAACCTATCGTTTTATTAATTAGAATTGTTTGTGCTTGATTTGGATAGATACGAAACTTAAAGGCTTTATTAATTATCATTTGATTCACCTCCATTTCGGTATATGAATATTATACACCAAACGTATATTCGATGGATAGTGAAGTAACACTTTATGTATGTCGAACAATTAAGATGGCTTCCTGCCATCTCTTGTTCGAAGCCAATTCATCTCCCACCTATTCACTTCGCGTTCCTTGAGGAGAATGATAAAGGTGGATAAAAAATATCGTTCACTTGGAGTTGGTAGGAGGTTAATTGAGCAAGCAACACAGTGGGCAAAAGAAAGCAATATGCCAGGTATAATGCTTGAAACACAAAATAATAATGTAGCAGCATGTAGGTTCTATGAAAAATGTGGGTTTGTAATAGGTGGGTTGGATTTTTTAGTATATAGAGGGATACATGAAGAAAGCGATGAAGTTGCAATGTATTGGTATTTGCATTTCAAATGAAAGTAAACCAAAACTCGAATATATAAATTCCTCGCTGTTACATCCGGGACAAGCAAATAACTAAAAGAAAAAGAAGGTTTCTTTCCGAGAGTAGGGGCATCTTTAATCTTGCTACCGATAATCAAATGATATGTTAATTAGATTTTGATATTGTATGCATCGTCTTTTCTTCAATTAAATAAAAAATACATCCTTATAGGGATGTATTTTTTATTAATAATAATGTTATAAATTATTCTACATGAACCGATATACTTTTAGATAATACTTGCATTGAGAAAGGAACTCTAGCTTCAAAAGCTATAGTGTTTGTTGAATTTGGTGTATTTGAGAAGATGTAAGAATCCTTAATACGTAATCTAAATGTTTTTTCAGATCCGAATGGACCAGTATAAGAACTGACTTCGTCTAAAGAACTTCCTGAATATCTAATACCATTAATAGTTAAAGCTTCTGAATATGAATCCGGTGTACCTACTTCACTAACTTTCACATAAAGGTAATCGCCTTTAAGAACAGGAATAGATAAGTAAGAACTTGCACTATACATTTTGTTATTATCGCCTACAGCACTAATGCTAACACTTCGTAATGGAGAAGAATCCGCCTTTGAAATAGTTGGTAAAAATGCTAGTGTAAGTGCAAAACACATAGCTAACATGCTCATAAATTTTTTCATATTAACAACCCCTTAGGTATTTATTTAACATCCTGTATTTTACAGGTTAAAAATGTAAACTTCAATATCGTTATATAAGGAATAATTATGAAATTATGCATATTTGATATAAAGCACACCAAAACTCGGATACATAAATCCCTTGGGGTTACATTTGGGATACGCAAATAACTAAAAGAAAAAGGAGGTTTCTTTCCGAGAGTAGGGGGTCTCTTTGCTCTTGGTGCCGATCATGTGACGTTATACGAACCTGACATGTATAGAGTATACAACCAAAATCAAACAACAAATCAATTCTTTTAAATGGTAAAATAAGGAAAGAGGGAGTCCTGTATAATGCCTTTAGAAAACTCTATTTATTATATAGGAGTTGCTATTATATTAATGATCATCGGTACATTGCTTGGGGGAATTATACGTTTAATTCAACATACTAGTAATCACAAAAAGCAAGATTCAGTTGAGCAAAAGTTAGATAAAGTTATTCAACTGTTAGAAAAACAAACCAAAGATTGACCTTACTCAAAATAGAAGTAGTTTGCAATAGCTCCCAATAACGCAAATTATGTAAATGAGCTGTCCATATGGATGGCTCATTTTATTTTTTCTTAGCGTGACTTTTCTGCGAAATGCTGTAGGTACCCAATCACTATCAATCTAACAAAAGCAAATATCCTCAAAACAAAAAATAAGCCGGTCCTTGTCAAAAAGTAGGTGTTGTAACAGTGGTACGGTCCCCTTATTAAACAGTTGATTCAGTCACTCCGCGGGCTGATGAGTACTTTTGTTGATGCTTCTAAACAGCTAGATAACTGGGCTAAAGAAGTTATAGCTATATTTTGGCCAACTCATACACATAAATTTACTAAACCTTTTGCTTGGTACTTACTGTTTTGTTGCACAAAACGAACATCTCTAGCAAGATACTGTAAGGTATATGTAGATAAAAAAATTCGAATTTCGTGAGCAATTAGTTCTAATTCATCATACAGAGAAACAGACATGAAAAAGCCATCCGTTCCTATAATTCTACAGAAATTATAGGAACGGATGGTTTAAGATAAAAAAATATATATTCGTAATCTATATGTGACTTAATGTAATATATATATTTCATTTATGTTAATAATAATTTAATATATAGAATATGGGATTTATATATGAAGTTAACTTTACAAATGGGGTGTATGTAGTGTTTGTAAGTAAAGAGAAAATTGCAAGAGTTAAAAGAGTCTAACTCAACAGGAGTTGGCCGATGTTGTAAACGTTACGCGACAAACCAGTAGCCTTATTGAAAGTAATAAGTGTAACCCTTCTTTAAAGCTTTGCATTCATATAGCTAAAACATTAGATAAAAGTTTAGATAAATTATTTTGGGAGGAACTTTAAAATGGAAAAACTAAAAAAATGGTTTTCACTCAGTACACACTCAGATGAAAGAATTCAACAAATCGAAATGAAAATTTGGGCGCAATCTGGAATTATTGTCCTACTTTTAGCTTTTATAGATGTTGTAATAAGGGGAGCATATCTACACCACCCATTCCTAGAATGGATTGCTTCATTAGCCATTATAATTTGTTATATGATTTTCTTCTTTATTAAATCTATTCTAACTGGTGTTTATGAAACAGATATTAATAATAAAGAGCAATTAAAAGAAAAATTAAAAGAAAAAATGAGTAATACCTTTATTTTTTGTTTTGTCGCAATAGGTGCTACTACATACAAATATTACTTCCCTGAAGATTTTGGCGGATGGTTAGCAGTAATAGCAAAATTCATTATACTTTTCGTTTTCCTATTTGGTATTCAATATCTTATTACAGTAATAGCTTGGAAGAGATCAAATAAAATTTAATACATATAGACAAAAAAGCTTATCCTTTAGTATTTAATGATAAGCTTTTTTATTATTTTTTTATCGTTTTTTTTGTTTTTGGTGTATTTCCTTCTCTTAGGTTGATAACGATGCGGTGTTACTCCATCACTATCAATTTAAAAGAATGATTCCACGTTTTAAGAAGAAATTAATTTGTTTTGATTGAGAATAGATTATAAAGTTAATATTTAAATATAAAGAATTTGAATATTAATTAGTTATCATTTGAATGATTCAGATATGGGATACAAAGTTAATATTTGTATCTGTGGTCGTTTATACATATGAAAGAATTAAATTAGCAGGCTTAACAATTGCAGCAAGTTTATTATTAGCAGCGTGTGGTACTGAAGAAGAGACAATAGAGCAAGATGCGAAGAAAGAGGAACAAAAAGAAAAAGTTAAAGCATTTCAGGAAGAAAAGCAGTGGGTTAAATGAAGCGAAAGCACAAGAAAAAGCGGAACAATCGATGACAGAACAAGGCCAGGGAGCGTGAAATAAAGATGTGAAATCAAGTCAATTAGGAATCCAAACAGCAAAGGATGGAATAAAGGTGGCTGAACAGGCGCTAGATGTCCATATTGAAGAAAAAGACAGTCTAACTCGAATTGTTGTTATCGTTCCAGCAGGAACAACGAAAGAAACAGCGCAACAAGTATGCGACATAGCAGCGCGCCAGGTGGCAAGTTTCGGGACAATGGGATTATATGTAGATTTGAAAGCACCATCAAAAGACTATTTAGGGGAATATTAGGAAAATTTCACTGGTGATATCGGTATCTATGACAGCAACGAAAAACAATTAGTACGTGGATACATTTCCAAGTTAAATCCAACAAAAATTAAATGGTAAGAAAAACAAGATCCCTACACAATGTGTGGGGATTTTTCCATAAAGAAAAGACACCCAAAGGTGCCTTCCTCCGACTTGAACTACTTTAAATTTATATAAATATACACGTATTACCCCTTTGTTATACGTGTAAACACATCCTATAAAACAGAATCGTCTATATACACCAGATTGTTAGTTCACTAAATATCAAGAGATTTAAGATCAATACGTTACGTCTTTCAAAAGAATCTGCTTTATAGAATGTATCCACAATTTATATTTTACTACATGTAATATTTATTTGGTGTATTTTTTGAGAATATGTATAATTGCATAAAGTTCACGAAAAAATGAGAGTATAATTTGGTATTGTGTAATAAAGAAAAGGCCCACCTACGGAAATAGGTGGGCTTTTTTTGGGCAATACTATCTCAATGCATAAAAGGGAATTTGTATTAAAATAATAGCATATTCTTAGAGTTCTTATATTGAGAAATAAAGAAAAGACACCCTAAGGTGCCGCCAAAGTTTTTAAGCTAATTCTAGTGTATCTCCATGTAGAGTACAGATTAAGTTTGTATAATACATATGTATTATATAGAAAAAACAGATACATGTTGTTAACAACTTACATGAACTATTCAATGTTTATATTTTCTTTTACTTACAAGTAGAACCATTGAGCAATGGGGGGATTTTTAGTGTTAAATATGGTATGTATATGCTTAATTATAGCAGCTCTTATAGCTGGGATATGTATTGGGGTTACATCGATGATTTTTCCACAAATAGAGAAAAGGGTTCCTAAAGATTAGTTATAATTACTCTTGTAGTAGCAATAATCCATCTTAAAACAAGTGGATTGTTTTTGCCCATAAAGAAAAGACACCCAAAGGTGCCTTCCTCCGACTTGAACCATCTTAATTTTATTGTGTTGTTATCATATAAGAAAAGAAGACATCGATTAAGATGTCTTTTTTTCCTTGTACAATGCTGTTAAGAAGGTATTGTATTACTTAAAAACCATAAAAAAATATAACAATCATTGAGTAAGCTTATTATAGCATCAATAAATAGTTGTTTCGATATGCAATATTGCATATATATAGATTTATATATTTTTTATCTATATAGTTTAATTGTCTGTTATTTGTTTTAATTCATTTACTTATATTATTTTTTGAGTGCTCCAGCAATGGAGCCTTTTTTTATGCAATAAAACATTTTCTTTACATTATTTAGTCGATCTATATTAGCTTTTCCTTCTTAAAAGATACTTATATGTTACCAAACTATTGTATAGACGACCAGTCTTTTGACGAGAATTTAGTGAGTTAATAATATTAAATTTGAAAATAGTTTTTATATTGAAAGTAGTAGCTGGATTATTCTGTATGTCAATCGATATGCTAAATTGCATATCAAAAAAAGTAGAAATTGTTAACGTTTTCAAAATAAGGAATATTCTAATAAAATTATGCTAATATCAAACTTGT
Organism: Bacillus sp. BPN334; assembly: GCF_008368885.1. Classification (NCBI taxonomy): domain Bacteria; kingdom Bacillati; phylum Bacillota; class Bacilli; order Caryophanales; family Bacillaceae; genus Bacillus; species Bacillus sp. BPN334. The sequence continues at coordinate 251,637 of NZ_QOZW01000013.1, forward strand.
ACTTATTATAAAACAAGGGGATGTTTATATGTTTAAAAAAGTTACATTAGGGATATCATCATTAGCGGTGGCAGCGGTAGTTGGGTTAGGAATGGCATCGGAGGCATCAGCAGGACCAGCAGCACCTCTAACTTCTTTAAGTGTAGTAAAAGTGGAATCACAATTGGGTGGAGTTGAATACATTACTCCTAATAGTTTTAGTACAACTAAAGATCATGGGGGAAGTTACTTATATGTTTACACAAAAGAAATAGGATATGGCCAGTTTCCTTTTGCCAAAATGAATGGATTTGATGTAAAAAGTATTGGTTCACAAATAATTGGTGGTAATCCTATTGTAGGTTGGGAATATAAATGGGACGCATCAAAGCATCAAGAAGGGACTTTTGAATATCAAAAGACTTCAATAAATTATCCAAGAGATACGTGGCGCACGTCGTTATATATTAAGTAATCAGTTTTATATATTAGTAGCATGAAAATCCCTGCACTTTGTGTAGGGATTTTTCCAAAAAGAAAAGACACCCAAAGGTGCCTCCTCCAATAGTTTTTAGCAGAAACAACTGCATCCGATAATGATTAATAGTATAAAGAGTACAACGAGTAAAGCAAAGCCTCCAGCAAACCCACAGCCTTCGCCGCAACTACCACCATATCCCATAATTATAGTTCCTCCTTTAGATAAGAGTATAAAACTAGGGTTCATTCCATGGATTTTAATGGGTTCACTTTACCTTATGTTTTTACGTTTGAATTGAGCAGGTCTTTTTGAAAATAAGGGAAATATAATTTAATGTGTTTCCGCTGAATGTTGATAAATTACACATTTTCTAAAAACAAACTATTTAATTATATAAATAATAAGATTATTTAATATAATGTATTAATCCTAACAGAAGGGAGGATTAGCCATGCAATTAGTTTGTTTTAAAGTTGTAAATGGTCAATACTTTTTAGTTGTAGAAGGTATCGAGATTCCTGCGCCAATTCCAGCGTTTGCTGCAGCTTTATTAATTGGTTTAGGAGTAATACCGCTTTGTTCTTAATTTAAGGAATTCCAAACGGCACTACCTTTCAATCGATAAACCCTTAGGCATATGAATGCTTGGGGGTTTTCTTAAAATAAAAAAGAAAAGACGCCATAAGGCGTCCCCACAATTAGGTAGATAAGACTTTAGTTTTCCAATCTAAAGAAATTTTGTATCAGCTCTTTGAAAGTATATCATAATATCTGATTGAATTATTATGCATTATTACATACTTTCCCAAAACACTCTAGTTTCTATTTGATAAAATAAAATCGAAATATTACTAAAAATCAAATAAATATTTCTAAAAATCCCAAATATTTAAAAGGATATCAAAAGTGATACATTTAAGGTGCAAATTATAAAAAATATTAAAGGGGGAAAAAGCAGTATTAAAAAAGCAATTATAAGCGGTGGGCAGTTATACAAGTTATATGAACCTGAATTTTGTTGAAAAAGGATACTCATTTAAGTTTACTTTTTCTGACTTGGACCAACTTCATTTTAATAATTTGAATGAAGAATCATCATTTGTTTATTCTGATTTCTGGAAAAGTTTTAATAGATTCATGTTGAACAAACATACTTTTTAGAAAGAGGAGAGATTATTGATGGATAGTCAATTACTATATCAACAGCAAAAAAGAGAAAAGGCACTTGTGATTGGAGCTGGTATTGCAGGCTTACATACTGCACGCGTGCTTTCCAGTTATTTTGAGACAGTGATAGTTGTTGAAAAAGATGAGTTACCTCAAAAACCATCTGAACGTCCAGGTACCCCCCAAGACTTTCATCCTCATCGTGTATTACCACGTGGAGAAATAATTATGAACCGTTTCTTTCCTGGATATGTTGATGATTTATTAAATTTAGGGGCCCATAATGTCAAGAATGATAAAATGATTCGATTTTCTCCGTATGGGGCACTGGAACTAGTTATAGAACGAAAAGGTGCAGCAAGCAGTCGAGCATTGTTAGAATGGACAATCCGCCAACGTGTGCAAGAAATTCCTAATGTCCATTTTTATTCAAAGCAAGTAGTCACAGGCATTTTAGCTTCGTCTGATCACAAGCGTGTTATTGGAATTAATATTCAAGAACGGGACGAATTAAAAACAAAGCGAACTGTGTTAACCGATTTGGTAGTTGACACATGTGGTCGTCAATCTAAACTCAATAAATGGCTTACATCTATGGGCTATGATGTTCCAGAACCAGAACGTTTAAAGGTGAATTTCGGATATAGCACGAGATATTATAAAGTACCTTCACATATCAAAGAGAAATTGAGTGCAATTTCTGAAGGAGATCCTGCTAAAAAAGTTGGTGCTGTAGGGTTATTATATATTGAAGATAACATAGCTCAAGCGCTACTATTTGTTGCTGGAGGTACGCATTATCCACCAACCAATTCAAAAGAATATGAAAAAGAGCTGGATTCATTAGTTACCCCTATGATGAGGGAGTTAATTAAAGAGTTAGAACCAATTAGTGTCCCAAGAGGATTTAGAGCACGTGAGTCAACTCGTCAACATTTTGAACAAATGGAAAATTGGCCATCTGGATTATTGGTGTTAGGTGATGCTTTTTGTAACTTTGATCCCATTTATGGGCAAGGAATGACCGTAGCCGCCATTGAAGCTGAAATGTTAGATACTTGTTTAAAAGAACATTCTACTCATAAACCTGGATTCGAACGCAAGGTGCTGCAACGTATGCAACAAGCAATTGAACCGGCATGGTGGCTGAGTTCAATTGCGGATTTACGTTGGAAAGGTGTTGAACATGTAGGAGCCGTTCCACTAAAAGGTGTGAAATTTGCACAGAAATATTTTGATTTATACCTTAAACAAGCTGTAAAGCAAGCGAATGAGGGGAATTCATCCATGCTCCAAAAATATATAATGATGAATGGGCTAGTTCATTCGCCTCATGATATCATTAACTCAGATATGTTAAGGATGTTAATCAATGGAGATGAGTCTTTAGAAGAGAATGAACTTTTGAACGAACTTGGAGAAGTAGATAAGAAACCAATGCAAGAAAGAATAAATGAATTAATCCCTTCTTTTTCATTAGCTTTTGAGAATAGCATTCCAAATTTGTTCTCATCCATTTCAATTTCTAATGTCAAATGAGGAAAAGAAACATTGCTCTAATTAGGGCAATGTTTCTTTTATTAGATAAGCAGTATTTAATCAACTACTTTTTCAATTGTTGGCATTATAGCGATTGGTGGTAAAGAGTAAGTCCAAGCAGCAGCGTATACGTTTAATTTTTCACCTAATTTGTAGTTTTCACCATTGGATACAGGTACTCTTAAAATTTTATTTTGGGAAACTAGCTCCCACCAATTATGCTGATAATAAAGTGCTTCTTCTTTCGTAAAAGTATCAGCAACAATTAAGTAATTATCGTCTGCTGAAATAACATAGCCCGTGAAAGGTATTTGTATTCGTACCTGTTCCTCCTTAATTGGAGAAGTGTTATTGGCAGTATCCGCAGAAGCAGGTGTTAAGCCAAAAGTAAATCCGCACCCTAATGTTAATGTTGTAACTACTGTTAATAATTTTTGTTTTTTTGAAAACATAATAGAAAGCCTCCTTAAATTTTATTACCACACCAACACCATTCTATTCATTTAGATATAAAGCCTTTCTGCATTCAAATATTTAACAATTTTGTCATAAATAAAACAAAATTGTATGTGATATGTATTTTTTAGAGTGATTTATGATATAATTCACTAGGTAAAGTATTTTCGTGGTTCATCTCTATATAGTTTTTTACCCTACTTACTCTGTAAAATATTATTGGTGAAGAGAGAATGTTTTCTCTCTTCTTTTTTTATTTGACATTAATAATATCGTTAATAAAGGATGTTTAATATTTTTTAGGCTATTTTGTTGTTGGTAATTAGTTTTGGTACGTATAATAAAATATGGTTTGATTAAGAGATTTAGTCTTGACGTACAGAATTTGCAAAATGTTGGTGTTCCGTCTTTATTTACATCAAATGTTAAATGTATTCTAATTTTAAATGAATTCAACATAATATTTTGTATCTATAATCCCAAAGGAAACTTTACATGGAAATGAAATTTTTCCTGCAGAAGCAGCCTGCATACAAGAAATTACCCAAGATTCCAATTCTAAAGGCAAGCGGTATACTTGAATATTACCATCACTGTTTTTTACAGTTACAATCGGTGTATTTACTCTGGTTGTAGCAAAATCGTCCGTTGTTATCATTCTTACTGCATTATTAGTGTGAAAACCAGTGTTTATAACTTCATAAATCTGTCCATCTTCTTTACTCCCAATTCTTTTAATGGGGGAGTGGCAGCTAATACGAAAGAACCGTTTCTATTTACATCACCGACTACTGCCAATTGTGTATACATAGGATCTAACCCCATTTTGATGCAACTTATAGAAGCGTAAAAGCTACGTAAATCAACACATAAGATGATTCTATTCGGTAAGATAGAATAGTCATACACTGTTATTCCTTCCTAAACAAAAGAACGTTTGTTCTTATTGTATGCGAGCTTGTGTTCTTTTATAAAGAGGTTTTGTTTTAAAATAATTTTTTCAGATATTCTTCTTGTGGGAGCAGCAGTTCTAACAACAATCAGTAATAGGGGGCGTGACATATGTCCATCAAGCTAAAATTTTAACATACCCACAAAAAGAAAATTTTTATCTCTCTACACCAATTTATGACAAATCATTTTTTTCATTTTTAGGATAATGAATTTCTTAACTTGATGGCAATGACCTAACATTAAAGTATATGGGTAATTTCTATTAATTAATATATTAAATTTAAAAAATATAAAATTAAAGCATAGGTGTATGATAAACGTATGTAATATCCTTCATTATGTCCATAAATGTGCCCTGGATTTATTAGTATTTTTTTGCTAAAACCATACTAAATAAAGGCCGCAATAAAATTAAAGGTAAAATAAACAGAATATTCAAAATTATATATATCAACTTATTTAAAGGTTAATCTAATGTAATACCATGATACCATGGTTTTACATTAGATATAGATAATTTTGGAAAAGGGGAAGATTCTATGAATGTTCAACTAGAAAATGAACAAATAACAAAATTATTAAACGACTGGTATCAATCCATGTTAAAACAACAATTAGTTAAAGCAAAACAATTAAAAGAGTATATAGAAAATGAAATTAACAATGTCAAGGAAAATCAAAACGTACTCTTATATTATTCTTTATTAGATTTTAGATACAAAGCATTAACAGATTGGATAAGTATTAACGAAAGCAGTTTTGATGAAATGGATAATTTCACAACTCCAGCAGATGACTTCCTAGCTTATTATTATCACTTCTTTAAAGCATTCCATTCTACTTTAACATCCAATTACACTGAAGCAAGTGAACACTATGAAAAAGCTAAAGAACTATTAATACACATTCCTGATCCAATAGAACATGCTGAATTTAATTATCGAATGGGGTATTTTTATTATCAAATCTATAAACAAGTAATAGCTCTTGATTATATAAAATTAGCTAAAGAAGAATTTTTAAAACATGAAGGTTATGAAATAAATGTAGCACTATGTGACAATTTTATAGGTCTGTGTTGTATTGATTTAAAACATTTCGAATTAGCTGAGGAGTCATTTAATAAGGCACTAGACACATTCCAAAAAAATAACCATAAAAATTCTATCCTTATGGTAAGACATAATTTAGCTTGGTTATATTCAAAACAAAATTTATCTAAACTCGCGATTCGTCATGTATCTGAAGTAACAAAGAACAATCCAAACCATTTCAAAGCATTTTTCGTAGAAGCATATGAATACTATAAGATAAATGACCATAATTACAGCGATCAACTAATTCAAAAAGGATTAAAACTTAGTAACGATTTTAACAATCAAGAATTCCAACATCGTTTTAAAATTTTAAGAGCCCTCAACAACAATGTCCCTACATTAACTTTAGAAATATTTATTTCAGAAGGTATTACTTATTTCAAACAAGAAAAACTATGGGAATGCGTAAAAGAATATGCTGATATCTTAGCTCTAAAGTTTTATGAAGAAAATAACCATAACAAAGCAAGTCAATATTTTTATATGAGCAATACAGCTCAAAAAAATGAATTAGAAAAAGGAGCGTTAAAATAATGAAAAAAATCTATCTAACTATACTTGGAATATCTTTAATTAGTATCCTAACATTAGGGTTAAACGACTCTTTTAAAAATCAAGCTGTAAATATAGGAGACGGTGGAGGTGCACCAGCAAGACCAGATTATTTATTACAAACACACGCTGACTTATAAGAAAAAAACACCTTCATTCTTGAAGGTGTTTTTTATAATCTGATTTTTAAATAAATGAAAAACGGAATATATCAAAGTTCTCTAAGTTAACAGCATATTCCAATTATTAGAAAAATATTAAAAATTTTCATTTTTTGTTCTATTATGGAGGTGAGGAGAAATTATACTTATAAGGGAGCTGTATTAGTTTGAAAAAATTTTTAGGATTAGTTTTTGTCGTAGTTATATTAGCTTTTGGAGTTTTTCAACCATACTCACTAAATTTAGAAAAAGTTTTTGCACAAGATAATACTAGTAACAATATTAATAATAATACCAAAGAAAAAAAGATCGATTGTGTACCTTGTAAAAAACCAGAAAATCTTTCGAAAAATGAAACAAATAAATTTGCTGACGAACAAATTTTGGACAAAGTAAAAAAACAATTAACTGATCTTAAACAAAACAAATTAAGTATTTATTCCACAGCAGATTTTGAATGGAAAGAAGCTGTTAAAGTCGATTATAAAGAGAATAAAACATCGGCTATCATAATTCCTTCAAAAGAAAACCCTAAATCTAATGATACAAAACAATATCTAACTGTAGGATTTAACGAATCTGAAAGTAAGTTTGCAGACCCTACATTTTTAGAGTTGAAAACACCAAATAATGGTGATACGATTCTTTTAACAGTAAAAACATTAGATGGTGAAAATGTAGGGACTTTAGACCTAAATTCAAAAGATGGAAAACTTAATCAGATGAAATTATTCACTGATGGAAAAAGTGAATCAATCTTAAAAGAAAACAATGCAAAAGCAGGTTACTGGGAAGATGTTCAACGTTGTATTAAAAACAACTGGAAAACTATGCCTCAATGGGCTAAATGGGCTTGCGAAGGTGCATGTGGAGGATGTTTATTTGCTAGTCCATATGCATGTGGTGGTTGTCTTGGATGTCTAGCTGGTTACGCAATTGGTTGCGCTGCTAGTCAAATATAAAAAGAAGGGTGTGATTCCTCAAATGGAAATGTCTAAAGGAATACTGTTTTATAGACTAACATTGATTATTGCTTGTTTCGCAGTAGTTGCCTTCACATATCCATCTGAATTCTCTAAATTCGCATTAATCGCAGGTATTGTTGGTATTTTTATTACACTAGATAAAATAATAGCAAAAGATAACAAAAAAAGAGTTTATCTCCTCGTATCATTACTCTTTTTAATCGGATTTGCTATAACCTTCTACTACACATTCTTATAAAAATACTTTACAATAGGCGATACTTCAAAAAAAAGAATCCTGATTTTTAAAGGATTCTTTTTTTTGCTCTCCTTCTCTTTTCCCCCCTTAACAAACCAGATTAGCTAGCCAAAACAGGATATGCGAAGGGTAGGGGGCAAAGCTGGGGTGTGGAAAGCCTTTTGACTATGTATAATTATTTCACTGCCTCTTTTAATTCTTTTCCAGCCTTAAAAGCAGGTGCTTTTGAAGCCGCGATTTGCATTTCTTCACCTGTTTGTGGATTACGTCCTGTACGTGCAGATCTTTCACGTACTTCAAATGTGCCAAAACCAAGAATCTGTACTTTTTCTCCATTTGCTAACGCATTTGTTATTGTATCTAATAACGCTTGTGTTGCTACAGCAGCATCTTTTTGTGTAAGTTCAGCTTTTTCTGCTACTACTTTTGTTAAGTCTGTTTTATTCATTTTCTGCACCTCTTCATATGTAATTAGGTGACTATTATAACGTGTGATTACTCATGATGCAATTATACATAGGAAAAGCCATAGCAAGAGCAAGAGGACAATGTCTGTGTAAAAGGCATAAGAAGGATATTAATTATCGCTTTAAACTCTGTTCATATTTCTTTACATCTTCCATAGTTTTAAATATTAACACATCAAAAACTCCTTTTTCATTCCCACATACGATAACAAAACCATCTGTTGCTTCCAGAACTCTACCGACGCCACCATCTGTAAGTGTAATACTGGTGAGATGTTTTACGTTCAGTTTTTCTTCTTTTTGAATGTAAGTAGTTATGGGTGTTCCTACAGGAAATGCGTCTGTGATTTCTTTTGTTGTATATGTCCCATCATCAATTGACTGAGTTTTAGCTGTAATAGAATCAGTTTGAGTGGCACATCCTGTTGAACATATTAAAAGAATGCCAGTAATCATACTTACACATGCTGTTTTTACCATTCACAAAATCCTCCTATAACTGTTCGTATTGTTAACCCATTTAGGGTAACAAATTATATATACGAAGTTTGTTGGATTATATGAGTCGTAATTCAACAAAGATACAGGTATTTTGGCAGAATGTGTTTCAAGCAAAAGAAAAGACACCCAAAGGTGCCTTCCTGCGACTGGAACCATCGTAATATGGTATTGGGTGCCAACCCGATTATTATTTTACCACATTAAGTAATTTTGGTTGTTGAGAAATATAATTCAAATCTATATGTTGTTTACTTTTGTTTTATTAGTTTTTGTTGTCGATTTTTCAATCTGCTCAAATTTTTATATTCTTTTGGGTGTTCTTTAGAAGCCTCTGAACCACGTTTTATTTGTTGTTTCGTTTCTGTATGGAGTAAATCAGCATGCTTAATCATGAGATCAGATTCTACTTTTTAAATGTATTTTTTTGTAGATTCATAGGGGAAGGGAAAGGAAGGCGTTTTTTTACCTTGCTTATTGTGTTTCATTGTGTGAAAATAACCGAAGAAATTATTGAATACAGTACTGATAAATGATAATAGAAAGTGAGCTTTTGTGATGATACCTTATTATATAGAGATAGCTCATGAGATCGCTAAAACTGCCCATGCTGGACAAGTAGATAAAGCAGGAATTGACTACATCAAACACCCTGAGACAGTTGCTAGCTTTGTAAATACGGCCGAAGAGAAAGCTACTGCTTATTTGCATGATGTTCTGGAAGATACAGAGATAACTGCTAATGATCTATTAAGTGCTGGTATACCTCATAATATAGTTGAGGCAGTGCAGGTACTGACAAAAGAGAAATACACGCCTTATTTTGAGTATCTGAGCAAAGTGAAAGAAAATTCTCTTGCCCGTACTGTCAAACTTGCAGACTTAAAACATAATTCTGACCGCTCACGACTTGCTAGGATAACAGATAAAGACCTAAAACGATTGGAAAAGTATCGCAAAGCAATTCAGTTTTTAAGGGAATAAAAGAAACAGCAACTTCTATAGTGGCAATCTCTTATAATACTATTTGTTTGAACAAAATTCTTCTTGCGAATTTTCAAAGGTATTTAATAACGATTTTCAAGATGCTGTGGAATAAAAAAATAAGAGACTCTACTCTGAGGGAATCTAGAATATCGTCTCTTATTTATAAGCCTTAAAACATCAATTCAGGAATATGTAAATGATTTTTAAATAAGTTCCAAGTCTCATCTAGAATGGGTTTTGGTGGTATGTAAATAATTGTTCCATCCCGACCTCTTGTTAAAATAACTCGATATGCATTGAGTTTAATTTGGAACGGATCTTCGACACCCCATTGATAGTGCTGTCCCTCCCAAGTCCCATTCTGTAGATATAGATCATCATCCCAATGAACGAGCGTCATATCTAGTTCAAGTCCCTGTGTTTGGAATTCAGTTGAGCTGTAGTTGAGCGCTCTGCAATAGTATTGGGATTCGGGATAGTTAAAGTATTGAGCGATCTTACTAGGGCGTTCATATCGTTCATCTCTTGGTAGAACAGGGACTTCTTTTTGACGATCAGCGCCACCAGCACAGACAACACCAACTGTTTTTGTATCATCTTGATAAAGCTGATGTAAAGTGAGTTTGGCTTTGTTTAAATCACGTGTAATAAAAAGTTGATAATGTTCTTTCGGTAAATGATGAATCAGTTGTTTTGTTTGTTCAAAATTAGCATCTAATAGAGTATTAATAATTTCATAGTATTTTAAAGCTGCATGAGCACGGAAAGATGAGTTTAAATGTAGCTGAGAATGAGTTCTATAATGTGCTGCATTTGTAAATAAAGAATTAGGATGTTTAGAGTGAACAGTCACGTTTTTTCCCGCGATCGCATGATTCCACAGGGCAAGACCGCCTTCTTCTCCAGAATAGATCTCCTGTCCGTCACCAATTAAACCAATTGTTACACTCCACGGTTTATTGTTTGTTGCAATATTCATTATAATATCCGGTTCGCTTAAGTTTTGGGCTTTTCGATTTCTTTTAGTGAGCGATTGATCGACTTTTTTTGTATCCCATGCTCGTTGGGCCTCATCAAAAATGATGATCTGTTCCTTTAGAATCATTCTCTTTTCGAGAAAGTCCATTTTATAGCCATATAGGCCTTGTACAAAGGTTCTATTTTTCAACGTATCTTGTAATACGTCTACTAATGGACCGTTACCTGATAAATAAACTGCATTTTTCAGCTCATGTGCAATGGTTAGACCTAAATATGTTTTACCTGCTCCTGGCTCGCCAGATACTAAAATGAGATGATGGGTATTTGTATGTTGGGCTTCTTCAATGATTGAGCGTACAGTTTGTTGTACTGCTGGAAAGTTACTGCTTGATACAGCTTTAATATCAGGGAGCGGTTCATTATTTAAAATGGAACGAGCAGCTTCGAGCATAGAAGGTGAGGGTTCATAGACACCATTGATTATTTCCTCTAGCGTCAAAGTTGGTGCTTCTGTTTTATTTAATATTCGTTTAATAATACATTCCAACCCATCAACTGTTGAAAGGGTTACTTGATAATCTTTTTGGAAAACCCAGCGTTCACCTACATAGTTTGTAAGCAGTAAAACACCTATGACTTGCATGTTAGATTGTTGAATAGCCGAATGATAATGTTCGAGATCACGCATATAAAGGGATGTTTGGATATATTCAGAAGGGGAAACGTTATTATAACTTTTACATTCGAGAACTATCAAATAACCATTAATCAATAAAAGTACATCTGGACGACGACCGCCTCCGCGTAAAATCTCATATTCAAAAATAAGTGATGCATCTAAATTAGAAAATCGATTAAATAAATCTTGTAGTTTATTGTAACTATCAATCCATGCTCTCTTTTGAGAATCTATTTTTGGATCATTTGCATTGGTTTTATAGACATGATCTAGCAATTGTTTAATAAAAAACTGTACATCTAATTGCTTAAATTGTTCAATAGTTCCAGCCCAGCCATAGTGCAAGATAAAGGCCCCCTTGAAGTGTAGTAGGATATATGTATATTTCTATTATACGAAATGATATAACTAGTTTGGAATAAGAAAAGAGTTAAGTCGTATTTATTCTGGGGAATTGTGTAGTAATAAAAGATTTTTGTTATATTTTGAGGGCTATCGATAACAAAAGAATTGATTTAGATGAAGATATTTTATGCTTAAACATAGTTTCTTAACTAGAGCACGAAATCATATTATTACCCAATTGTCACTTTTAAATAAAGTCACTATGTTTTGAAAAGAGATGCGATAAAATATAAAAAGGAAATGGCCCATTTGTTAAAAAGTTCAATTTCCTTTTTACGATTTAAATATGTTTAAATTTTATTATAAAGGAACCTAAATCATAGCCTGTTTTTATTATAGCTATAGCTGAAATGATAGCTAATGGGTATTTAATAAATGGTTTGTTGAGAAATTCCTTTATGTTTTTCATGTTGTAGACCTCCATTTTATTAATTGTATTATTATATATAGTATCATAAATATGGATGGTTAACATTCATGATATTTATCTCTATTAAATATAAAAATAAATACTAATAATAAAGGATTATATTTTTAATATACTTGTTCCTGAATTAATAATAGATTATTTTCTGCGGAGGTATTAGTACTTAATATTAAGAGAAATTAGCCACAGCTTACTAATATAATTATAGATACGCCTATGTACTTAAAGTATAAATACAGAGTTTTTATAAGCATGGAAAAATTGCAGTTTCAATTGAAACTGCAATTTTTAATTCATCCTTGCCATTATAGGGGAGGGGATTTGAAGTGTGCTAAGATAAAGTCATTTTAGTAAATTTGCTTCATTTTAAAATAAGTTTGAATGAAGGAGACAATTTGCTAAATACACTATGTTGTTCATTTCCTTCTTGACTCATACTTGCTTGATAAGATGAAAAACCTTTATACGTTTTTCTTTTCCATTGCCATAAGCCATTAGTTTGATCGAATTCACCATAGTAATGATTGTAATCGAGTTTGTTTCCAGTGTTTTTACTAAAATTAATGCTAATAAAGATACGACTATTACTTGCATAGATTTGGTTATTGGTAATTACATTGTTGCGGGTATCATAATTTAATTCGATTTGGCCACTCTCTTGATCTTTTGTATCATTTTTATAAATTACATTGTTTGTAATCGTGTTATTTTCAGCATATCCTTGCTTACTGTCATATCCACCAATTGCAATACCACTCATGATATTATTGGATATCGTATTGTCTCTAACGGTAATTTGGCTTGCGCTTTTTCCTGCATATTCGCTAGCTACTTCAATACCGAGGTCGTTTTCATAGCTCTGATTTTGCTCAATGATAATTTCCTTCCCACCATCCACGTAAATACCATCAGCGGAATATTCATTATAACTAGTATTATTGATGGATGAATTGTGATGGACAATGTTATTATGAACAACTCCATTCCGCACTTGATCTAAAGCAGTTACTGGAGATACGCCTTCATGTCCAATCAGAACAATTCCAATGTTGTTGTTATCATGTACTTTGTTATTGGTAACTTCAAAGGAATCTACATTCCCATTCACAGCAATTGCTTCACTCAATCCTAATTTCAAATTTGCTACTTCGTTATTATCGATGACAATATGATTTAAATTATTTTGTGCACTAGATGAAGTACCGTACACAGCAATGCCATGTGCATTTCCATTCTTTACATTTGCTTCAATGTGGTGAATATAATTATTTCTAATATCAATGTAACTTCCTGTTCCAGTGATATAAATACCAATAGGGGTTTCGTTAACTTTTGCTGATTTTAAATTGCGAAATTCTAATCCTTTTACTTGAATATAGTTTTTGTCTTCTATAGTAAATAACCCATCATCTTCTAATTTGACTTTAGAACCATCGAGAATGACTTTTTCATCTTGATAATTTTGAAAAGTAATGGGTGCGCCTGAGGCACCAGAATGAGTGACACGAACTTTTTGGTTATAAACTCCGCCTCTTATGTAGATTGTACTGCCTTCTTTAGCGACGTTAGCAGCTTTTTGAATGGTAGCGAAAGGTTGATCTAATGTACCGGAATTGAGATCGTTTCCTGTTGGAGATACATAGTAATTTGTAACAGGATTTGCATTGTTATTGGGTTGTGCAAAGGTTAAGGCAGGAATCGTAAGAATTAACATACTGAAAGAAAGCAATAAGATAAAAAGGGATTTTGTTAATAAGGGAAATATTGTTTGATAGTTCATTATTATCCTCCTTCTTTTTATAAGCATTCCTTCTCAACTATATAGTTAAAACTGACGATTTATATCTTGTTTCAATAAAAAAAACCCGGGGCTGAATCCCGGGTAAAGGGACATCAACCACCGTGGTCTCCGTTTGCAATCATACTTTGAACGACTTTTACTACGTGACTATCTGTTTGAGATGTAATTCCCAATGTAAACATTAAAGCTGTAGCAATAATCATCACTTTAATTAGCTTTTTCATTTTAAAGCTCCTTTCGCATCGGCTTTTTTCTTAGCTTGAATTGCTTTATAGAAGTATGTACCTGCTTTGGAATGCTAGCCTTGTTCAAAAATCTTTTCTGCTAGTGCGTTACAATGTGATGGAAGTTTTATTTAGGGGGATTTTGACCACCATAGAAGTACTTTTTTCATGTATTGGTGGATTATCTTAATGAAAAAAACAAAATGTTTTTTCATTGACCTAAGTTTTTATCATGTGTATATTTAGTTTTAACGTTTTTGTAACTAGGAGGAAATATGAGAATAGCTGATTATTTTTACATGGGAATTTCAAAAAGAGAACTAAAAAAAGAAATTGAAAGAACACTAACTAAGTGCAAGATAGAGGTAACAAATTTAGGAATTGAAAATATGGAAATAGAGGATTTAAAATTATTAAATGCTTTTATTAAATCAAAAGCAGAACAAATAAAAGCTACACAAATATATACTGCGAAGCTTGCATTTGGAATAGGCATTATAACATTAATGATGAAAGAAATTTTAAACGTAAGTCCTATTTTGGGTATGTTTATATTATTTTTGATATTTATTAGTATGTCTGTTTGCTTCAGAAGTGATGAAAAAATATTTAGAAAAAAGGTGCAGGCATTTTATTATCTTTCTAATTTACTAGATTTGTACATTCAAGAAACGGAGAAGTGTATTCAGTCTAATAAATAAAGAAGTGAATCCTAATTTTTATTTTGTCTACATTTTATAGAGGCGCTATATTAATTTTGGTCTAGAGGAATTATTGTAATAATATAGCTTTCTTAAAAACCATCAAAGAAATTCTTTGGTGGTTTTAATTTAGTTAAAAAATACGTTGGTAGGAGTGGTTCTAATATTTTAACAATATTTTTTAATGAATCAGGGAAGTGACCATCACCAATAATATTTCCACTGAGTTCTATATAGTTTTATTCAGGATTATGACAAATATAAATGGTTTCAGTTTCTTGTTTTTTAACCGTATTAATATATTAGGAATAAATGTTATTATATATTTAGAAATATATGCAATAGGGAGAGGTTAAAGTGGGAAGAATATTTTCTTTTTTTTCTAATACAATTGAAGAATTTGAAGCATTTATAAAGTTAGGTACTTTTTATTGGCCACGAGCGCTTGCAAAAAAGACAAAGTATCAACAAAAAGGTAATGAATATGAACAAATGGAAGAAAATATTGGAGATTCAGTTTATATTGTTGTAGGGACAAAGGTTAAAAATGATATAAAAGACCCCATATTAAAGGGGAAAGTTACAGGGGCACCAATGATCACGCATAAAGGAATTGTAAAAGAGGTATATAACCGACCAGTTATGGGCTACCGATATACTCATGGTCGTAATACTACGGATAAATCATTTATGCTTCCTTTTGAATTTCTTAAAGAGATGAAACAATTAGATACATATATGGGGAAGGAATTTTCTACTGAAAATAAAATAGAGTTAGAGCAAGCTATTGAAATGGGAAAGATAATTAAGCGTTTATTAGATCATGATGAGATTCACTTTCAAAGAGCCTTTATTAAAAAAGGTACTATTTTTATTAAAAATGATAATTCAGAAAGCGTTTTTAGGTTGGATAATATGTTGGTAGATTTGTCATATAATGAAGCAGGTGTCAGTGAGCGACTAACTTATCGGGAAATGCCTAGTAAAAAGTCAGTACATAAAATTGTGGAAGAGTGTAATAAAGCCGGGTTAAATGGAAAGGAACTCATTAAAAACTTGAGAACATGGCGTGCTAAAGAATTTGTTAAAGTTAAAATAGAAGAAGAGATTTTTCAGGAGCTAGATGGAAAACTTCAAGAAGGTGTAAGTACAAGACTAATTGTAAAAGAAGATAATAGTGATAGTTTACTTACGAATATAAAGAAGAAAATTGGTTTTGATTCTAATAACACAGAAAATCAAAAGGATGTGGTACATATGAATTTACCTAAAAATCAAATTTTGTATGGTCCGCCCGGAACCGGGAAAACTTATTCAGTTGTACGAAAGGCGTTGGAAATAGTTGATCCAGAGTTACATCAGCAGTTAATAGAAAATAATGCTGATCGTAAAGAGTGGATGGGTGCATACCAACGATATACTGAGGAGAAGCAAATTCAATTTTGTACATTCCATCAATCATATTCATATGAAGATTTTGTAGAAGGCTTACGTAGTGATGCAGAGGGAAACTTTAGGCCAACTAATGGTATATTTATAGATATTTGTAAAGAAGCAATGGATAGTAATAAAATTATTAACCCGGCTTATGAGTTTGATGAAGAAGAAACAAACTTTTACAAAATGTCTTTAGGTAAAAAAGACCTTGATACTGATATTTATAGATATTGTATTGATAATAAATTAATTTCGATTGGTTTTGGAGATGATTTGAATTTTTCAAAATGCAACACTAAAGATGATATAAAAGAATTAGTTGAAAAGAATTATAAAGGGAAAGATAAAAAATCTACAGTTTTAAATAATATTAATCGTTTTAAACACTCGGTAGAAATTGGTGATATTGTTGTAATATCATACGGGAATTCATATATTCGTGCAGTTGGGCGTATTACAGGAGAATATGAATACAAAGAGAATACAGGAATACGCTATCACCACTTTAGATCAGTAGAGTGGCTATATAAAGGTAAGTTAATTCCTGTTGAAGAGATTTTGATTAATGGGGAGTTTACTATGCAATCCCTTTATAATATTCGTAAAGAGAATTTGAATTTAGAGGCACTTCAAGAACTGATTAGTACAGTTGAAATCGCTCAAGAAACGAAGATGAAAAACTATGTATTAATTATGGATGAAATTAATAGGGGCAATATTTCACGTATTTTTGGTGAGCTTATTACATTAATAGAAAATGATAAAAGAATAGGAAAGAAAAATGAGATATTTGTAAAGTTACCGTATTCTCGTAAAAAGTTTGGAGTACCTTCGAATTTGTATTTAATTGGGACAATGAATACAGCAGACCGGTCTATTACATTGATGGATACAGCCCTTAGAAGACGTTTTGAGTTTATTGAAATGGTACCGAATGTCTCTCTATTACCAGAAGATATTGATGGCATAAATGTAAAAAAACTAGTGCATACCATTAATCAAAGAATAGAGTATTTATATGATAGAGATCACACAATTGGACATGCTTTCTTCCTGTGTAATGATTTATCAGAAACAGAATTAATAAATATTATGAAGAAAAAGGTTATTCCTTTATTACAAGAGTATTTTTATGATGATTGGGAAAAGATCGAGATGATCTTAGGTGGAGCAGCCAGTGACGATAGTTCTAGTTATTTCTTGAAAAAAGAAATAATAAAGCCGGCAGATATTTTTACTGGGTTAAATAATCATTACTTGGAAGAACAAGTTAAATATTCAATTGTTCCTCAGCCAAATAAGCAGGCATTGATGAATATTTATAAAGGGCAAAATAGTTAATGAAGAACATTGTATTAACGGAATGTCATGACGTTATAGGGATTAATGAGGATGTAGGGGATAACAAGACAATTACACCATCACAAGCAGATGAACTAGCTAAGTTTATTGAAACCCAAAAGCTTAAAAGTGAGTATATAAGCTGGGGAAATAAGAGTATTAAGTTTATAAATTATGTTGGGTTTATTCAATGTTCAACGTTTTCTATAGAAATCTTACCCAAGGTAGCATTACATAATAATTTTAATCAAATGCGTAAGGTGTTAATTGGAATGCTAAATGATTGCGGTTATTTGAATGTTAAGACTTCGACTTTATCCCAGTTACAATTAATAGATGGATCTTTATTTGAAATCTTTGGACGAATTTATGCATCCCATTTATTTAAAGAACTGACCAAAGGTATTATGATGGAGTATCAGCAAGTAGAGAATAATTTAATGATGTTAAAAGGTTCTCTTATTATTCGAAAGCATATTAAAGAAAACTTGAGCCGAAATAAGAAGTATATGGCATATTGTCAATATGAAGAAAGAACTATTAATCACGAGATTAACCAAGTATTTGTAGCTGCTAACCAATTACTATTGAAAAATATTAAAGATATAGAGACTCAAAAACTCCTAAAGCAAATAGATCATATGTTAGATGGGGTACAGCCAAGGACATTCTCTACAAAACAGTTAACGAAAATAAACTTAGATCGGATAAATAAAAGGTTTGAAACACCTTTATTGTTAGCGAAACAGTTTCTAATGAATGTTACAGCGAGTTTTAGCGTGAAAAATAATAACTCATTTTCATTTCTCTTTGAGATGAATGATTTGTTTGAAAAATACATAACAGCTTTAGTAAAACAAGTAACTAAGCATGCTATATACGAGCAGCATAAAGAATATAAATTACTTGTAAATGAACACAATGGTAATGATATTTTTCAGCTAAAACCAGATATTGTTGTTGATAATGGTAATACACAAATTATTATTGATACAAAGTGGAAGACCTTAACAAGTGGGAATCGCTCAGGAGTGAAGCGAGAGGATTTATTTCAAATGTATGCATACTTAACGCGATATGAAAGTGCGAAAACAGCAATTTTGTTGTATCCAAAACAATTAGAACTTGAAATAGACTACAATGAACATATTCAATCTTGGTATTTACATGTAAATAAAGAGAAAAAGATGAAGGTATATGGTATATCGTTAGAAAGTAAGGTCAAAACAATTAAGCAGCTTTGGAGAATTATTCAAATGAGTTGAATAATAAAATTGTTAATTTAGTTAAATCACTAAAAATATTTATAGAATAACGGAAATAAGGGAATGTAAAGTTATAATGTTCAATGAAGTGTTTTAATAAACATATATACTATGGATAAAATTTGTGCTGAATTTTATCCATAGTATATAAATATCGGGAATTTCCGATATTTAATATTAACTGTGGAAAGGAATAATAAAATGTTTTTTTTCTTTTATGAGTTTGATAATTTAGAGCCTGGAACTTTTTTAAGTAATAGTGAAATTCAAGAAATGTTTAAATGTGGACCTAGTGGAAGTATGAGAAGATCTTTAAAGACAAATTCACTTGTATTAATTTCAGATAAAGAAAATCCGTCCTATCCTAATATGGAAAAAGTTGATGGTATCTGGCATTTTGTTGGCATGGGTAGATTCGGAGATCAATTGCTTGACTATTTACAGAATAAAACCCTTTCACGTTCAAATGATAGTGGAGTGAATTTATATCTATTTCAAGGTGAAGCAACGGAGAAGATAGCCACTAATCAAAGATATAGATTTATTGGAAAGGTCTTATTAGTTCAACAACCCTTTGAAAAGTACAATCAATTAGATGAAGCGGCTAATAGAAGAAAAGTATGGATTTTTCCATTAATTGAAACTGGGGTCGTAGAAAAATTTACTGATTTTATTAGTAGATTTTCTAAGTACAAATTAATGGATAGAGGCGTAATAGAATATCCTAATTTTGCTCTCACTAAAAATAGTCCAGATAATATATTAAAGCTAATGAAAAATGAAAATGTTGATACATTAACTGGCCCAGGAGGGTGGTTTCTTACAAAGACAGGACACTTTTATAATCAAAACGCTAAAAGTAAATTAAAACTTGGCAATATTTTTGATGAAAGTGAAGGGCATAGTACAGTATTCCAAGGACAGAATAAATATTTGAATCCATATTATAAAACATCTATAGTGTATTTAAGTGAAGAAAGTTCAGAAAAATCTAGTGTAGGCACTGATTTAAATCTCTTAGGATTAAGGATTGAAAGTATTAAATATCAATCTAATAGAAATGAAGATGTTGATATTAAGTTTATCCATGATAAAGATATAAATAATTTAGATAAGCCTTTTTCTACTTTAATTATTGGTCCAAATGGTACGGGAAAAAGTACATTACTCTCCGTTTTTCAGAAAGTACTTATGGATTTGTACTATATCGCTGAATCTAAAGAATCGAAAGAAATATTCTCATCTGGAAACATTAATTATGAAATTAACTATTACTTAGGAAAAAGTAAGTATACAGTAAAAAGAGATAATTCAAAAATAGATTTTCTTAGAGAAGATAAAAATATAGGGTTTAATAAAAATCTATTACCACAAAAATTAATTGCATGTGCATTTAATATTAATGATAAGTTTACTTATCAAAGTAATGAAGAAGATGTAATAGATAGATATCAATATCTGGGTATCAAAAGTTCAGACAATATGGCAAAAATAGGGGAAACTACAAGAAACTTAGTTCAGAATATAATAATGTCTTCGCTAGGAAATAATACCTTTCCTCATTTAAAGAATATTACTAGTTTTATTGGGGTTGAGCCCAAAATAAGAATTGTATTTAATACAGTAGATAAAAAGAATATTTCAAGTTTAATAGATAGAGAAATTATAGAAAATCTCCAAAAAAAATATATACGTTCAAAGAAAAATAGGGAAATTAATAATGTGAATATAATAGAATACCAGGAAATAATAGATTTTATAGCTCACCTTAATAATACTAACAAGGATTCAAATATATTTAAGTTTTCAAATCAATCAATAATAGTTGATTTTGATATAGAATCTTATAAAAAGTATGAAAATTACTTTGATGAATTAAACATAATATGGCATTTATACGAAATAGGGATATTTAAATTACCAAACGTTGAACTGAAAAAAGGAAAGTATTTTAAATTAGAACAAGCAAGTTCTGGGGAGGCACAATACTTTTCAACGATGGTAAATATATTAGCAAAAATACAAGATAATTCCGTTATAGTGATAGACGAACCAGAAACAAGTCTTCATCCAAATTGGCAATATAAATATATTTACGGCTTAAATACAATCTTTAAAAAGTTTCCGAGTTGTCATTTTATTATGGCTACACATTCCCATTTTTTAATCTCGGATTTAGAGTATGGATCGTCTTCAATAATTTCAATGGAAAGAAAAACTGCTAATTCAGGTGTTGATGTTAAATTACACGATGAAGATACGTTTGGATGGGCAGTTGAGGATGTACTATTTAATATATTTGGTTTACCAACAAATAGGAATTATTATGTTGCAGATGAAATAGATAAGATTCTTTATGAAATTAGTCTAGGGAATTTAAATGAAGGAACTTTAAGGAAAATTAAAGATTTTAAGCGAATTCACGAAAAAATGAAGGAAAGCGATCCGCTCCGAGAGGTTCTAGAATTAATCTTTAAAAAGGTTGGTATCGATGGTTAAATACTACTACACACATCCAAATGATGATCTACAAAAAATTTTTGAAAAGAGTCATGATTGGGAGAAAACTAAAACAGAATTAAAGTATGTAAGGAGTATTATTTACCAGAAATTGTCCGAGTTGTATGGAGAATATTGTTATTACTGTAAAATGCCTTTGGATGCAGGAAGCAATCCAGGTGATATAGAACATATTGTTTATAAAGGAGAGGGAAATTATAAAGAATTCTCATACCATCCTTTAAATTTAACATTAACTTGTAAGAGATGTAATACTGCTAAAGGAACCAAAGAAAGTTTAATCTCTAATAAGCAAAATATCAAATATAAATATGAAGATTATCCTCAAAATCCAAGTGATTATACAATAGTTCATACCCACTTTGATGAGTATTTTGAACACCTAGAAATTAATGATCATATATTTATTGAGCCTAAAAATAATAGTCAAAAAGGAATTAAAACAATTGAAATTTGTAATTTATATAGACTGGATTTGGCATTAGGTCGTGTGAAAAGGATGAGAAATAACTATGGGATGGGAGGACCTGCAAAAGAATTAATCATGAATGGTAGAAGGTCGAATGAAGAAATAAAAAAAGAACTAAGAAAGTTTTTTAATG
This sequence comes from Bacillus sp. BPN334, assembly GCF_008368885.1. Lineage (NCBI taxonomy): Bacteria > Bacillati > Bacillota > Bacilli > Caryophanales > Bacillaceae > Bacillus > Bacillus sp. BPN334. The sequence continues at coordinate 273,582 of NZ_QOZW01000013.1, forward strand.
AAGATACGACTGAAAAATTCCAAGCATTAATGAATATTGGAAATAATTTAATTAATCTTCAAGTAGTTAATGCTCTAGCCAAAATAGAAGATGTAATAATAATTTCTATAGAGGAAAATTATTTGTTTTTTGAACAATTTATGAAATGCTTCAATAATATAAACCAATATTATGAATTGATGAGGTATATAAATGAGACATCTACTCTTTCTAAGGCATTAAATCAGGTAATCGCAGAGGAGCATGTATTACAAAAGGGAAGTTCTAAAATATTTTTAAATAGTAATGGATTAGGAAGATTGAGTGAGTTGGTCTGTGACAGAGATTTAGAAGTGCGTAATACAGTTAATGAAAAAGTAAAAAAATATCTTAGGGACTTAGAGTTATTAGATATTAATTTAATTATTAAAATTGTGAATGAGAAAGTTAATTTTCTAAAGATAGTAAATGTTATTTCGGAAATCCTGAAAAGTGAACAAATAAAGTATTTGTTGCCAGGATTGCATAATTTTGATTTTAGGTTTATAAAACAGGAAATTAATAGATTTAATGACAAACTAGATCAGAATCCTCAATTAAAATTATTGTCTCTTTTAGAATGGTATTATAAAAATATACTAACAGGTATTGATAGAGTAAAGTTCTTTAAGAATAAGGCTAAGATTGAATTTATAATTAATTACCTTGAATCCAAGTAAATAGAAACTCTCTGTAAAATTATTGAAAATAAAAGTATTTAACAATATTTACAATTTAATTTAATTATGAAAAACATGTGTATTTATAAATTCAGGGTTCATTGCAATGATTGCGGATAAGCTGAGGCTGGAACATAAGGCTAGCTGAGAATAGAAGTAGTAAGGGATTTAATGCTCCTCTTGTAATTGGTAAAAGCCAATAAACATGATTTCAATCCAATAAATATTTTGATACATACCCAATGAATGATTTTTATTCATTGGTTTTTTTGTGTTTGTAAGAAGGAGTGATTTCATGAAGCTATCGAAAACGGAATGGTATTTAAATGACTTCTTGATTTATTGTCAGAGCAAAAATTTATCACAAAAAACAATTTCATCTTAAGAACAAACATTAAAATTGTTCCTGTTATGGTTAAAAAATGAACAAGACCTTGAGGAAGTCAATCATGAAAAAGCGGGACATATACGATAATAATACATTGCTTATGTTCAAGAGCGTGGCAAAAATATGGTGGTAAGTCGTGAAGATTATCATATAGAAGTAAAAGAGTTAGCAACTAACTTTCTTCAACAGGCTGTTGCACCTAATGAGGTAGAAACAAAAAAAGCAAGGTAGATGAATCATATAAAGAAATTTATAGAATCTCTTTATAAAGTATCCTTCTATCATATGAGTATAGACTTTTAGTTATTTAATAAACGAGTGGTTAATTTTATGCCCCTTTTTAAACATCCCCAAACATAACTTCATCATTTAATTTTTGGACATCCTCTGCTGCAATTAGTAAGGTAATTACTCACTATGTAACTTTTAATCACTTCAGAATCATCGCCTGCGACAACATTGCCCTAAAAAGTTATGAAAATATGGTGTATCCAGTTCACACAGCAGACCGACCATATATACACCCCTGTCCCACATAGGGTGGGGTATCTAAATGTAGAAATAATTAGTGCATCGCAACTGTTCTTGCTAATCTCGTTCATTACTCAGTCATTGATTGCTTGTTTTTTTCTTTATTTGTTTGTTCTTCTTTCATTGTTCTTTCATTCGTTCTGTACTTGCTGTTGTCTTCGCCTCTTGGTATGTGTCTTACTATTGATAGTAGGAGAATCTTATTTTTACCACTATAGTACTGCCTAGTATTAGTATCATACAGTCCTTCCTTATCTATGTTCTAGCAATATGTTTTTGATTGACACATATGATTGAAGGGAATCCTGTGTCATTGTGGTGCTGTGTAGCCTCAATCAGTAGTGTTAAGTTTTGGTTATATTATTTATAATAAATATGACTTGCTGTATTGATGTTCCAAGAAAGTAAGGATACAGCATCTCGTTCAATTTTAAAAGGAGATGATAAGATGGAGGAAAAAGAAGCGTTAACATTGGAGGATATTGCTAATTCATTATGGAAACTGCTAATGAAGAAGTATTGGGGGAAATTATGGATTTTTCTAGAAAAAAATCCTGATTTAAAAAAGAATTTTACAAAATTCTTATTGAATCCAGAGAGGGTAATATTATATTTAGGAAAAACCCATTGGGGTGTAGAGTATATAGGGGATGTTAATTCTCAAGAAATTAGTTCAAGAAATAAAGCTGATATTCAAATTTTAGACTATTCAAAAGGAGAGAACCTATTAACAGACATATTGGGCATTGATTTTAGTAAACAAACAGGTCCAGTAATGGGATTACCTGCGTATAACGAAGACCTGATTTATCCTACTAATGAGGCAATGGACATTATGATGGGGAATGGTTGGAATTTATTTGGCCAGTCAATGATATTGGGTATCAATACAGGCGGATTTGTATTACAGGAAGGCATGTGCCATAGAATAGTTAACGGCTTCTTTTATGGAACTAACCAATCTGGTCTAGTTACCAGAAATGTAAAGTGGCTAGATTTGTTCCCATTAAAAATAGATGATACAGGTGTAGAAGGAGGTGCATTGGAGTTCTATTTGTGGCCTAATCTTGCAGAAGTCATAATGCATGATGTCCATTTTCAATATCCTCTCCCTTCTGGATTTAGGGAAGAAAAATGGTATAGTTTAAATCGCTTTGTTGAGTTGATTAGTTCTAAGGATACGAGTGAACCTCAAATAACTGCTTTTCTAGCTGAATCTGAAAATCAATTTATATTAAAAATGGCTTTTATGGGTAAAAAAATATCTTCTGAATGTGAACTAGAATGGCAATCAGAAGAACGTAAAGCAATTAGACCAGACTTTTTTATAGAAGGGTCAAATGGTTATTCGGACATTGTTGAATTTAAATTACCTAATTTAAAAAATATAAATAACATAGTAGGGCGGGAGAATAGAGAAACTTTCAGTGCGGAGATTCATTCATATATTAGTCAAACAAGAGACTATGAGTATTATTTTGAAGACCCTAAAAATAGAGAGTTTGCAGAAAAAAAGCATAATATAAACATTTATTACCCGAAAAGAATTTTGGTAATGGGAAGAAGATGGATGCTAGATACCCCAGATTGGAGAAGGCTAGAAAATGATTATAGAAACATTATGATTAAAACCTATGACGAAGTTATAGATTTAGTTTTAAGTCATTTATATTCATAATCTAATTTTTTTAGAGGGATGGAGAATTAAACAACATTGTTTTAACTATAACTAAGTGCTACTATTACAGCGTATTTGACATGAAATTGATGTATCAAACCGTAAGAAATGTAAATATAGGTATAAAATTATCGATTCCTGTAAGATTATAGTAAATATTTCAATTTTAATTTGGTATTATTTACTTATAAACTTAAAGGAGTGAGTTGTGTGAAGTTAGAAAAAGTAATTATAAAAAACTTTCGTTCGTATGACGCATATACAGAGATAAAATTTGATGATTTAACGACTATTGTGGGGAAAAATGACGTAGGTAAATCAACTGTTTTGGAAGCTTTAGAGATTTTCTTTAATAATAGTACAGTAAAGATTGACGCGAAAGATTATTGTGTAAAAACAGGTGATCCTAATGTATTGATTGGATGTGTTTTTTCTGGATTTGCAGAAGAAATTATTTTAGATGAGACTGCACCTACAACTTTTAAAGATGAATTTTTACTTAATGAAGATGGAATGTTAGAAGTTCATAAAATATATGATTGTTCTAAAAAAACAATTAAACCAGAAATTTATTTAAAAGCATTGTATCCTAATGAGGCTATTGAGAAAGATAAAGCTTTAATTCAGTTAACGCAAACTGAATTGCAACGAAAAGTAAAGTCTATAGATTTAGAAAATGGACCCACAGATTTAAGGACAAATCATTTAATGAGAAAAGATATTTTTAGTTCGATAGACTTAACGAATTTAGCTATTCGTCCTATAGCCTTAAATAAGGGAGATAGTGGTACAGTTTGGGAGAAAATAAATCCAACGTTACCTATTTTTACTTTGTTCCAATCAGATAGACCAAGTTTAGATGGAGATTCAGAAGTTCAAGACCCTATGAAAGTAGCTATAAAGGAAGCCTTGGAAGATGTTCGGGAACAATTAGAAGATATTGAGAAATTGGTTCAAGAAAAAGCGATGACTGTTGCTAATTTAACATTAGAAAAATTAAAAGAAATGGATCCTTTATTAGCAAATGAATTAACACCTAGTATCTCAGAAACCCCAAAATGGCCGAATGTATTTAAATTAACACTAGAAGGAGATGAGGGGATTCCTATAAATAAACGAGGAAGTGGAGTAAGAAGGTTAATTCTTTTGAATTTCTTTAGGGCTGCTGCTGAAAAGCAAGATAGTAGTACAGGCAGAAATATAATTTATGCAATTGAAGAACCTGAAACTGCACAACATCCGTCTAATCAAATTATGTTGGCAGAGGCATTACTGAAATTAAGTAAGAAAGAAAACACACAAGTTATATTAACAACGCATGTCCCTGCATTTGCCAGCTTATTGCCAACAGATTCTTTAAGGTTAATTGTAAATTCGGAACAAGGTAAAAGTATTTTAAGTTCTAATACTAATGAATCAGTATTAGAAAAAATAGCTGAAACTTTAGGTGTAATTGCATCACCTATTAGTAGAGGAGTAAAAGTGGCTGTTTTTGTTGAGGGACCTAATGATTTAAGTGTACTAAAAATATTAAGTTCGATAATTGCTCGAGAAAATCCTCAAATTGTAGATTTATCTAATTCTGATGATGTAGTGATTATTCCTTGTGGAGGGGATACATTAAGAGGTTGGGTTGAAAATCAATATTTGAAACAATTGAATGTACCTGAAATACACATTTATGATAGAGATATTGTGGAGGAGGGGAAAGAACCGAAGTATGAAAAATGGTGTAAAAAAGTAAGGGAAAGAAATGATGGGTCGGTAGCTTATTTAACTACAAAAAGAGAGATTGAAAACTATATTCATCCAGATGCAATAAAAGAGTTTTATGGATTAACTGAATTGATGTTTGGTCCTCATGATGATGTGCCTAATTTGGTGGCTAGCCTAACTCAATATGGGGAGAGTAACGTAAAGAAAAAATTGAATAATCATGTCGCTAGACGCTTAACATATGAACAAATTAAAGAAATGGATACGGAAAATGATATTGAGGGAAAATGGCTTTTATTTATTAGTCAATGTGTTAACGGTTTAGCTGTTGAAACAATATAGGGTTAAGCTGTTCTAAAGCTAGATCTCCAAACCAAGTTCGTACCTATTAGAGAAAATGGTTAAATATAGTAGTATAGAATAGATTTTGAATCCTTACAGTAATAGGCATTGGCATAATGCTGTTTGAAAACCACATAAGCAAGATAAATGCATAGAAACTTGAGTGCTGGAGTTTCTGGACACGGGTTTAAATCTCTTTAATATTTTACATAATTCATCCAACATCTTGAATTGAAGGTGTTGGATATTTTTATTTGAAATAAAAAAGTGTATGTACCCTTCCTTGTAGTAAATATATAATTTAATATGGCTTTTAAATTATATATATTTTTAATCAAAACTCAATAGTATTGACACCGAAAAGTCATTGCAGTGTTATCAAGGTATCAATTAATGTTCATAAATGAACCGTAAAAAAGGGGATAATACATAATGAAATACGGATATGCACGAGTAAGTATGGTGTCACAGGAATTAAAGGTACAATTAACAATATTAGAAAATGAAGGCTGTGACAATATTTATTCTGAGAAGTTTACAGGAACTAAATCAGATAGACCACAATTACAAGAAGTTCTTTCAATCCTAAAAGAAGGTGATACATTAGTTGTCACTAAACTAGATAGATTAGCAAGAAACACTGTTGAGGGAATCGAGATCGTAAAAGGACTATTTTCTAAAGGTGTAATCATGTTTTAAATGTGTGACTATTAGAAGATACGACAATGGGAAGGTTCTTTTTAACTACATTATTAGCAGTAGCAGAAATGGAAAGAAACTTAATTGTAGAACGTACTCTGGAAGGCAAAGCCATCGCCAAACAACGTGACGACTTTAGGGAAGGCAGACCAAACAAATTTAGTGAAAAACAGATAGAATACGCTTTAGGGCTACTAGAAACCCAATCATATAAGCAAGTGGAGGAAATCACAGGTATTAGTAAAAGTACACTTATTAGGGCTAAAAAGAAGGCTAATAGCTAATTGAACTGTACCCTATAAAATGGACATTTTAATAAAAAAAACCTGAAAAATCAAGCGCTTAAAAGATGGTTCCAATATTCGATCGGAGCCATCTTTTTTAATGTCCACTGATACCGATTATAATTATACTCCTCCATATACTTCTTTATGGTGAGCTCAAGGGATTCAAAGGTTTGACAATCTTTGTAATCTAATTCATCTTTCATATGACCAAAAAAGGATTCCATTGGTGCATTGTCTAAACAATTGCTTCTACGGGACATAGATTGTCTGATCCCCATTTCTCTTACACATTTCTGAAATTCAGGATGTGTATAATGAATACCTTGGTCGAATGTAGAAGTGCTTGAGGATGAATGACTTCTCTTAATCTCTCTTTCAAATTATCTAATGTTTGATAGACGATATCCATTTGCAAAGAAGAGGAGACATGATAGGCTAAAATCTCTCGTGTTGTGCTGTCTTTTACACATGATAAATAAGCCTTTTTTCCTTGTCCATAAAATAAATAGGTAATATCTGTTAACATACCTTTTTCAGGATCTTCTTGATTGAATTGGCGTTTTAAAAGGTTCGGACATGTTTTATGTTCTTGTGTCGTTTTTACGATGTGTTCTTTTTCTAATTGTTTATCTGTCTGATAAAGCCACGCATAGTATCCACTCCGACTTACTCTAGCCAGTGTGCAAAGGTAACGCACCATACGTGGGAATTGGAATCGACGTATGGTTTGTTCAATGAGTGCGTATGTTTCTCGTGGTGTTAACACTTCTTCTGTAACGCCTGCCTTTCGAGTTCGTCTAACTTTTTTAGGAATGTCAATTCCGCTTCTAAAAACGCAATACATGATTCCGCTTTCTTTAATTTTTCATCGGATGAGAGAGTTTTTTTCGAAGGGCGTCCTGTGCGTCCTTTCCCGCGGCGTTCTGTATAAAATCCTTCCTCACCAAATTGTTCAATGGTTCTTCGCCAACGTTTTAAGCATGGTTTTGGTTTCTTTTCACCAATCACGGCTAAGTAAAACCCATTTTCTAAAAAGATTTGGCTAGGACCTTTTCCTTGTTGTTTTTCTTTTACCGCTTTTATTTTGAAATCTGGACAATAGCTAATTGAACGTTCTGACGCTATTACTACATTTTTATTTTTTTCTAGCTGTTTCATTTGAATCTCGTTAAAAATAATTTTACTCATTCTCCGTACCTCATTTCTATCGTTGGTTCCATTATAACGAGGTTTTTTAATAAAAATACACAAAAACCCCGAATCATGGGGCTTTTTTAAGTGTCCATGATTCGGGTTACAGTTCAAGGATTGGAGGGCTTTTTATTCTTATGATCCCGACTGGATTCGAACCAGCGACCTCCACCCTGTCAAGGTGGGGATCTATTTGATATATTAATCCTTTTTCTGTATTATAAACTCCCAAAACTTCTTTAATTCCTCTCGCTTTTGGGGCGAGGAATTTTTAATAGCTTTAAACCATTTCTCTAATTCCGTATCAGGTACATCAGTACTATCTTTTGCAATAAATCCTATCTCTTCTAATAAGGATTTAGTACTTATATTCATGGCGTTTGCTATTTTTTCTATTACTAATAGTGTTGGTTCTACTGGTTTTCCAGTTCTGGAATCTACGCCTTTTTCAAGTTTGTCTATATAAGTATGACTAACATCACATTTTTGAGCAAAATCGCGCAAGGATAGCTTATTTGTTAAACGATAATTTTTAATAATTTCACCAAGAGTTTTCTTCATGTGTAATCCTCCTAGTACAATTGTAAACAATAATTTACAAAAAGAAACTAAAATAGAGAAAAAATATGTAAAACATTGTTGACGATTAAGTAAACCATGGTTTACAATAGTTTTGTAATCAAATGAATACAAAGATGAAGGGGATTGGAGAAATGAATAAGATAGCTGAGTTGAGGAAAGAAAAACTAATGTCACAAGAAACGTTAGCTGTGCTTGTGGGTTTATCTCGTACTTATATATCCGAAATAGAAAATAATAAAAAACAACCTAACGTTAAGTTAGCTATAAAAATAGCAATGGTTTTGGGAACAAGCGTAGAATCTGTTTTCGGGTCAACTTGTAAACTATAGTTTACAAGTTGAGTGAGAATTCAATTACCTTACATAGCAGCTACATCATAATCTAAATAATTTAATTAACGGTAAAAAATATGGAGAAGGAAGTGTTTAAATATGAATATGAAGACATTTGAAATGCGTGAAAAACGATTAGCAGAACTATTAGGTGCAAAAGTACTTTGGGAATTTATCAGTGCTGTTACAGAGGAGATCGAAAAACAGGAATTAGAGTCTACACCAGGTTTATTAGAAGATCTATTTGTACATGTGAAAGAAACCATTCAAATTCAAAATATGAATCAACGCATAACAAAAACCCCTGTAAAAACAGAGGCTGATGGTATAAATAAAGATACATTATTTATGGAAGCATATGTAGAATTAATCAATCATAAGTTTATTATTTCTGAATTAGCTGTAGAGCTTTCATCTGTTCTAAAAGAATTAAATTGTTTTGTTCAATCATCTTTGCCACTGCTTCAAAATAAGCTTGATTCTCAAGAATCTCAATCTGCTTCTCTTTAGGGAACGTTTGAAGGATTTCCTTCATTTCTTTACACTCGTATATATTATTGTCTGCTTCTTCGATTAATTTATTGCGACGATTTGTGTATTCAAGTGCACCTAAAGTCGCTAATGCGCGTGTATCTAGTCCTAGGATTTCCATGCATTCATCTCCTTTCCCTCTACAATAATTCGATAGGGGAAAGGAGATTCCTTTAATGATTTGGTAGAGTTTTTATATAGTTATATAACATGCTATTTATTAGCAGGAATACAATAGAATTAGACTTAAAAGAGCTGCTTAAAAGGAAGAAAGGGGAATCCAGTAATTCTCACTCTTTTTTATTAAATGCTAAATATGACACGTTTGTTTCCTTTTATCATGAATTTCACATGGGATTCTTTAAGGAAGATTAGATAGCTATAGGGTATGTAATATGAATAGATAAACAAAATGAAAGAGAATTGTAACCGTCAGTATTATAGGGAATATTAAGGGTTTATCAAGTAATATGTCTTTAAGTGTTTAAAAGTGGGAATCTATGTATCACTCGTTACTTAAAAAGTAAAAGATTAGACATTAAAATAGTGAAAAGTATTTAAGTTACTTGTATAGATGAAATAATGGAGCATAACAAATTAAAACAAGATGAAACATGTTGAAATAAATAGAAGGGGATCTTGAGGTAGGCTAAGGAGAGAAAAGACGCATGCTGAGAAAGTGGCTATTGAATTCGAAGAAGTTAAAGTGTGAGAGGTGTCACTTAAGTAAGAATATCTATTACTAATTTACTCTATATAGAAGACTAGCTGCACTCAAGTACAGCTAGTCTTCTTCACAAACTTATATGGCCTCGATGACAAATTGGGATTGAGGTATATATAGTAATTGGGCTGCTAAGGAAGTTGTTGTATTAGCAAATGGGTATGCTTCCTTATAAAGAAAATTACTATACACTATTTCATTCATTTCATAGGTCGTACACAGTTTGTTTAGGATTTTTTGAGAAATTTTATTTGTACAAGCGGCAATAAAATCATAATCTCTTTTACTTATTTCTTGAATGGCATGTGAAAGAAGGGTAGTGACTATACCACTTCCCATCCAATCTGGATGACAAGCGCCCATATCTAGATAGACCAGTTTTTCTTTATCTAAATGAGAAAACTCAATAGATTCTGTCTCTAATGTATCTAAAAGTTGAAAAATAGGTTCCATTTGTGGGCATAGTTCAATCGCTTTATCTGTATCTATTAGTGGCTGGGTTACTTTTTTTGTTAAAAGAACTCCAACAATTTGAAAATTTTCTATTGCTACAAATGACGTTGCTTGAGATACAGCTTGTTTCATCATTTCTTCGCACATTTTGTGAAAAGGAGCAAAAGGAATTTGTAAACTGCTTACAAGAGGTTCATTATTCACAAAAGAATGTGCAAGTAAATGTGCTGCATCTTTCACGTGGTGTGTATCAAGTAGCTCTATATTCATATGTTTTTCCTCTTTCCTGATATAGTGAATAGTAATTAAAAGGATTAAAAATTTTATTTCATCTAGTTAAGTTTAACTATTAAAGCGCTAATAAATATGGTTATGAAACATATGAATGAATCTGTTTAGTAGCAATCGAAATATGTTCATAAAGAAATTCTACGATCTCATCTATACATTCAACAGTTGTATATGGAGAGATAGAAAAGAATTTTAATGTAGAAATCGGATTTCTATCATAACTGTTTATTACATCTACTACACAAGAACGAGTTGTATCACCAAAAAATACTTGATCGCGATTTTTTCCTAGGTAATTAAATAGTTCTATATTTAATCGGTTTGTATCCTCAATTTCTTCTTTTGTTGCAAGGCCTATTCGTTCTTTTTCCCAATTTTCTTGGCCATCTCCATTCAGATAGAAGCGGAAAGTTGTAATTGGTCCATATGTAAAATCATTTGTGATTGCGACTTGGGGTAGGGCCTTGCGCAACTTCTCTCTAAATAATAGATTTACACGAATATAATTTGCTAATATTTTTTGATATCCTTCAATTCCGAAGGCTAATAGATTGATATACATTGGAATAGCACTACCAGTTCGTGAACATTCTAAGGTATAGCCTGTATGATAACTTCCATATGACCTATTACCAAGATAAGGTGTGTCATCTTGTTCAATGTCCATCAGTTGTAAATCAGTATGATTTTTTACGATTAAAATACTTGAAGCATAAGGTGTTTGTCCTAATTTATGAAAATCAAAACATACACTATCTGCAAGGGACATATATTGCATTTTATCTTGTACGTATTGTAAGGCATTTTTCACATTAGGTTCAAATGAGAGTGAATTTTCTTCAAAACTATAATTATTAAAGAAACTATAGAATCCGCCCATTGCAGAATCAGCATGGATATAAATCGGTTTTAATTTATATTTTTTCTGTATTGCTTCAGCGCTCTCTTTAATTTTTCTTATATCATCAATAGTAAATGTGTCTGTTGATCCCATGGTAGCTAGAATATAAAGGGGGATACCGCCATTGTTAATAACTTGTATCATTTTAGCCTCTAAATCTTCTATATCCATAGAACTTGTATAAGGATCAGTTTTCACTTTTATTAAGTGATTTGACCCAATACCAGTTGCTTCAGCTGACTTTAATAAACTATAATGTGCATTTTCAGAAGCAAAGCAATATACATTTTGTGGAGCACCATGTTCTTTTGCCGATGGAAATTGTTTAGAAATTGCTAAGCGCAGGCTAGAAAACACGCATCCTTGTCCACCCCATGTTGTATAGCCGCCGCTATTATGTGGATTATAACCTATCAGTTTTGAAAGCATGGATACCACTTTCACTTCTGCTTCAGCTGCCCCTGGACCATATACATCCCAAACACCATTACCATTTAAAAGTGCCATTGTCATTACCCCTAATAGTGAAGGTATACTTGGTAGTGGTACAGCGTTAGACAAGTAATATTTATTTGGATACGGATGTCCATTCATAAATTGGTTTAGCTCTTCTATAACCTCAGACATAGTGATTCCAGCTAGTGGAATATGACTTTGGTGAATTAAGCCATTGTAGTATCCTTCTGATTTTTCCTCACATTTACCTAAAGTAGCTCGCTCTTCATTTTTTAATTGGTCAAGATTTTTAATTATTTTCTGCATAGATTCTAATAAAAGTTGTTGTTTTTCTTCATTTCCGTCAACGCTCGGAAATAGTTTTAAAATATCTTGCATGCAGTCACTTCTCCTTGTGAAAAACTGGATTTTTATTTTACTTGGTTAAACATAAGGGTATAATAATTTGTAATTGCCCTTTTGAATACTTAGAAATGAGGAGCTATTTAGAAAAAAATGTAATTCCATAGAAGATTATATGAATTATGGAATTTAAAGTAAAGGAAAATTTTTTGATTTATTTTAAAAAAAGTAATTGTGAGATAATGAAGTTTCTAAAAATATTTCTGAATTAATTGTTTATTCGGTTTGCATGTTGTCTTAGCATGTATGCAACTAGTGTAGTAGATATTTTAATCTAATGTAGAACGTATTATAAGGTAGTTGAATAAAAGGGTTCAACTACCTTATAAACTGTAGATATTGTTGGGAAAAGATAAAAAAATAGGGTGGAAGTGCTAAAGATATGTTCTAGTGGAGAAGAAGTAGTAGTATGGATTTGGTAGAAAAATCAGCACAATTTTTTATGGAAGAATAACGAGCTGATCAAAGCTTTTTAATGAATTCAATTTCATTATCTAATAATAATGGGCGAGTTAAGTGTGAAGAGTTTTCTTTAACCTGAGTAGAATTTTTTGCACCAGGAATAGCAACTGAAACGGCAGGGTGACTTAAAACATAACGTAAAGCAACTTGCGCTAAACTTCGATTTGATCGTACAAGTGAACGTAATTTCTCTACTTTGTTTAAGCTATCTTTAAACCACTTTTCTTTTGGCCAATCTTTTCTTAAATCATCGTCTGGAAATTGAGTTTCATGATTAAATTTTCCAGTTAAAATTCCCATCTTAAGTGGACCTCTTATCACAGCACCTAAATTATGTTTTTCAATATAAGGAAGGATGTCTTTTTCAGGTTCTTTATTCAAAATACTATAATCGAATTGTACGACATCTAAATCATTATTCTGATTAAAATGTTTTATATAATCTAAATCATTAGTAGAAACGCCAACAGCTCTCACTTTGCCAGATTTTTTTAAGGTTTGGAAAGCTTGTAGAAAGGCTTCTGTTTCTTCCGGTTTATCCCACCAAATATGACAAAAGTACACATCTATATAATCCGTTTTAAGCCGTAGTAAACTAGCCTCAAACGCATCAATGATCTTTTGAGGATCTCCATAAACGGCTGGTTGATTTGGGTCATAATGATGACCAATTAATCCACCTTTTGTAGAAAGAATTATATCCTGCCTGCGATTATTTATGGCTTTTGCAACGAGTGTTTCACTATGACCTAATCCATAAACATCAGCAGTGTCAATAAAATTGACCCCTAGGTCAATTGCTTTCTCAATTGCATCAAGTGATTCATTATCTTTTACTGCTCCCCATTCATCTCCACCAATTGCCCACGAACCGAATCCTATCTCTGAAACTATTAACCCGGTGTTACCTAATAATCTATATTCCATTATGTACGGACTCCTCCTTTACAGTTTATGTTATTAGAAGTATATATAGTGACTAGTTGGAATATTCTTGAATTTATTTTCGGAGTATAAATTAAACAATTTCCTTTAATAAAATATGTAAGATTGCTGTATAAAAAGAAATTAGAATTATTAGTGAAATGGTTTTTTATGCTTAAATTGAATAAAAGTATGAACTGTTACAGTATAAATATGAGTTTTATTCATAATTTTAATAACTATGCAATAAGCGAAATAAATGTTGAATTTAGTCGGAAAATATAGATTTACAAATTGCAGAATATGTACATATAGTTGTAACTGTAAATATTATCTGTTTTTAAATATTTATAAAAGGAGAAATTCATATGAAGGAAATACAAGAGAAATATGAAATTGTAGAAGAATTGGATGCAACGGTAGGCCAAGAAGCATTATGGATAGCTCATCAAATGGAAATAGAAAAAGGAATGAACAATGAACCGATTATAATAAAGTTAAAAGGAAAACTTCAAATAGAGGTCTTGAAGAAATCGCTTACCGTAATAGTGCAATCACATCCGGCGCTACGTACAATATTTAAGAAGAGGGATGAAAAAATAAAGCAATTAATTCAAAAAAATGTAGAATTTGATATACCAATTAAGGATTTAACTGCTTTTAAAAACACAGAACAAAAATCTATTTTTGAAAATTTCTTAGAATCTATAGTGAATGAGAAATTTAGCTTAGAAGAGGAGCCTTTGTTTAAATTCCACATCATTAAATTCAGTGAAGATACATTTATTTTACATTTAATGTTTCATCATATTATTTACGATGGATGGAGTTTAGGAGTTTTCATCCGACAATTATCCAATACGTATGGTGAATTTCTTCAAGGGAAGACGAATGTAGAATTTGAATCTCCTTATAAGAACCTCGTAGAGTATGAGGGGGGGGTTATTAATAGTGCAATATATAAAGAAGGATCATCGTATTGGAAAGATTATTTACAAGGTGAATTGACTCCTACAGAGTTTCCTATTGATTTTAATAAAATGAATGAAAAGAGATATACAGATCAAAATATAAGCAAGAATATTAATTCGGATCTATTTTATCAAATACAATGTTTTGCTAAAAAAAATAATATAAGTATTTATCGAGTAATGTTAAGTACTTATTGTACCTTACTTCATCAAATGACAAATACTGAAGAGATAATTGTTGGTATTCCAATTAATACTAGACCACATACAGAAGAACGAAATACTTTTGGTTACTTTGTTAATACATTACCTATACGTATAACAATAGAAAAGGGAGATACATTTAAGGGAATACTTAATAAAGTGAATAAATCTATTCATCTAGCTATTACGTATAAACATAATCCTTACTCACATATAGTAAAAGATTTAAATCTAAATAAAAATACAAATGATAATATGGTATATTCCACAGCATTTAATACGATGAAGATACCGGAATTAAAAATTCCTGATATTGAGTCAACAGTTTTAACAGATTGTAAAAGAGTAAATCCTTTTAATATGACTTGGAGAATAATGCGATATGAAGGTGAAACAGAGAATAAAATTGAGGTTGACTATAACTCAGCATTATATAAAACAGAGAGTATTAGTGATTTAGTTGAAAGGTATATATATTTGTTGCAAAAACTAATGAAGAATGTGAATGAACCTATTCATTCATTGGATTTGCTTTTAGAAAAAGATCATCGTCTATACAAAGAGATGAACTCAAATGCTCTTACATATCCTAATTTAAAAACATTAGATCAATTAATTGATCTACAAGCATTAAAATCGCCAAATCAAATAGCGATTTCAATGGGTGGAAAATCCATTACCTATTATGAATTACAGCAAAGGTCCAATCAAATTGCGAATTATTTACGTGAAAATGATTTGGAAAAGGGACAACGTGTAAGTATTACAATGGAGAGAGAGATTGATACCATTGTATGGATTCTAGGTATCCTAAAATCAGGTGGAGTTTATGTACCAATTGATCCAAAGTTTCCTGAAAAAAGAATAGAATACATCTTAAAAGATAGCGAAAGTCAAATGATTATTACGAAGAAAGAATACAGGGGATTGGTTGAAGGTTTTGCGATTCATACAATTTATCTAGAAGATTTTCATTATGCTAATTCTATAGAAAATATTGCACCTACACATACCATAGAAGATGCAGCTTATATTATTTACACGTCAGGTTCAACGGGTTTACCAAAAGGAGTCGTTGTACCACATAAAGGCGTAATTAATTTATCATATTCAGTAATCAATACATTTCATTTAGGCAAAGAAGATGTATTTTTACAATTTGCAACGATCATTTTTGACGCCTCCATTATGGAAATATTTCCGATTTTGCTATGTGGAGGGAGAATGCATTTAATTTCTGAAATTGAAAAACGTTCAGCAGAGGAATTTATAAATGTAATTCAAAAGAATGGTATTACAAATGTGGTTTTACCAACTGCGTTTTTTAAATTAATAGCTGATATGCCAAAAGAAATGTTACTTAAATTAAATTCTGTAAAACGTGTATTTGTAGGAGGAGAAACTTTACCTTCTGAATCAGTTCGTAAATGGCAAAGTAAATTAGGGTTAAAGATTCCAGTTCTTAATGCATATGGTCCTACTGAAACTACTGTATGTGCAACGATGTATGAAGTAAATGGTGAGATACAAAAAGAAATCTCTAATATCCCAATAGGTAAACCAATTGCTAATAGTGAAGTTTTCGTGGTTAGTCCGTTTAATACGTTATGTCCGTCAGGTGTAGTAGGTGAGTTATTTATTGGCGGTGATGGAGTTACCAACGGATATTTAAATCAAAAGGAAAAAACAAAAGAGGCGTTTATTTCTTTCGATAAATCCTATAATCATGATAAAAAGATGTATCGTACTGGAGATTTAGTACGTCTTTTACCGAATGGAAATTTAGAATTTATCGGAAGGAAAGATAATCAAGTAAAAATACGTGGGTATCGAATTGAGCTGGATGAAATTGAAGGAACATTATTTAAACATCCAGAAGTGAGAGATGCTGTAGTATTCACTTATCAAAACGACAAAATCGTTAGCTTTTATTTATCAAAAGACAATACAGAACTAAAACAAGAGGCATTAAAAACATTCTTAAGTGAAAGTTTACCAGATTTTATGATGCCAAATTATGTATTTCACCTTGAAAGTTTTCCTGTATCACCAAGCGGGAAACTAGATAGAAAAAAATTAGAATTACAAATCCCATCTTTACTTGCAAACATGCAGAAGCAATATGTTCCACCGATAAGTGAAACAGAAAAAAGATTGGCAAAAACATGGGCAGAGATTTTAAATTTAAGGAAATATAGAATCGGCAGAGATGATGACTTTTTTAAACTTGGGGGACATTCATTAATTGCTGTGCAAGTGTTAAATCAAATTCAAAAAGAGTTTCATCTAAAAATTGAAATTAGAGATATTTTTGAGCATACAACGATTGCTAGTCTGTCTGCTTATATCGATAAATTAATGGCAGTAAATCATGATAGGGAAGAACAGGAGACGCAAGTATTAAAAGTTGTAGATAAGGAAAGTTATCAATTATCAAGTGCTCAAAAAAGAATCTGGTTTTTAAATAAGTATAACGCCATTAATAGAGTATATGATACACCACTACACATATATATTGAGCCGAGTTTAAAAAAGGATATTTTACAAGATACCATAAGATTTTTAGTTGAACGACACGAGATGCTACGAACAGTGTTTATTGAAAGAAATGGGGAGCCTAGACAAGTCATCTTAAACTCAATAGCGATTGACTTGATTCACGATGAGATTGAACACATGTCTAAAAAAGAACAACAAGAATATATACGTACAACAATAAATCAAACGGATCATACACCATTTGATTTAGAAAATGGCCCTCTTTTTAGGATTAGAATTTTTAATCTGAATAAGAAAAAGTCTTATTTATATATCAATTTACATCACATTATTACAGATGAGTGGAGTGTAAGGAATTTATTAGATGAATTATTGAAGGTATATAGTGCCTTTGCAAAACGTAGAAATCCTGAGTTGCCAACTATCTCTAATCGATATGTAGATTATGCTGAGTGGGAACAGGAGCAGTTAAATTTAGGTCGGTGGGATACGGAAAAATCTTATTGGATGGCTGAACTTGCAGCACCTCTTCCTATACTAAATCTTCCTGTAGATTTTAGTAGGAATCGTCAAAGTACAAATAAGGGTACAGTATTTGAAATGAAGTTAGATAATAAAATGAAAGAGTCTTTGAAACAAGTATGTGAACAAGAGAATGTTTCTATGTATATGCTATTTTTAGCAGCGTATATTCAATTGTTACATTATCTAACGGATCAAAAAGATATTATTGTAGGTACACCGGTTGTTGGAAGGAATCATCAAGAATTTGAACAAATACAAGGATTTTTTGTAAATACCCTAGCAATTAGAACACAATTAAATGATGTAAAAAATTTAACACAGCTATTACAAGTAGTGAGAGAAAAATGTTTGAATTCTTTCCAAAACCAATCGTACCCATTTGATAAAGTAATTGAACAAATAAATCCTGATAGAAGCTTTGTAAATAACCCGATCTTTTCTACTATGTTTAGTTATCAGAAAGATATTCTGCAGCAACATGATACGTATAAGCTTCAGTTGTTACCTAATAAACAAGATATTAGTAAGTTTGACATTTCTTTAGCTGTTGAAGAAGGATTGGATTATGTAGGGATTTCATTTGAGTATGATATTTATCTTTTCAAGGAAGAGTCAATTAATAGGTTTACTCAAAATTTACTTACTATACTGGACGCCTTTATTCATCAACGAACAGTAGCATATGAAAATCTTTCATTCCTATCACAGGAAGAAGAATCTTTATATAAAAAGGTAAATCATACAGAAAGACCATATCCTTATTTTCAAAATATACAGGAGCAATTCCATATGCAAGTAGATAGACAACCCGATCGGATTGCTATAGTGACTGGAACGGAATCTTTAACATATAGACAATTAAATATGAGCTCTAATCAAGTAGCTCAACATTTACTCGAAAAAGGTATAAAAAGAGGTGATAAGGTAGCCATATTTTTAGATAGAAGTATGAATAGTATCGTTTCTATGCTTGGAATATTAAAAGCCGGTGCTGCCTATATACCAATCGATGTAAAATATCCTGAGGATAGAATAAATTATATAGTTCGTGACAGTGTGGCATGTAGAATTATAACGAGTAACAAATTCAAAAGTCATTTGAATGTAAGTGATTATAAGGTTTCAATAATAGAGGATATATATCGTACGACTATAAATGATGATGTAAAAATTTTAAATAAACCAAATGACTTGGCATATGTAATTTATACTTCAGGCTCAACAGGAAAACCAAAAGGTACATTATTAACGCATAAAGGAGTATTAAATTTAGTTGAATGGAGAAATGAAGTATTTCAGATTTCTTCAAATGATAAAGTAACACAGTTTTATTCCCATAGTTTTGATTCTTCAGTATCAGAAATTTTTTCTACCTTGTTAAATGGGGCGGAACTATATGTATTAAGTGATGAACAGCGCTATTCAACTGTCGCATATGCTCAAGCCATTCAAGAAACTCAAGCAACTATTTCTGACTTACCAACAGTATTTTTCAATGAATTATCGACTTCATTAACGAAACTGGATAGCGAAAAGATACGTTCTTTAAGATTTATAATAATGGGAGGGGAAGCTGCATCAACAAATGCTATTAGAAGTTGGCAAAGTACTTTTAAAAACCAAGTACAACTGGTAAATGAGTATGGCCCTACTGAAGCAACCGTTTCAGCAATGTATTATTTCATACCAGTTTTAGAAGGGGAAAATAACCTTTTAGGAAGCGTACCGATTGGTATACCAATTTCTAATACAAAGGTTCATATATTGAATTCATATATGCAACATTGTCCGTTAGGGTGCATGGGTGAATTATATGTTGAAAGTTTAGGATTGGCCCAAGGGTATTGGAAGCAGGAAGAAAAAACAAAACAGGCATTTATTTCAAATCCATTTTCAGAAGACAATAGTAAAAGATTATATCGAACAGGTGATTTAGCAAGGTGGTTACCAAATGGAAATATAGAATTTATGGGGAGAAAAGATAAGCAGGTTAAAATTAGAGGGCACAGAATTGAATTAGGAGAAATAGAAGATGCAATGTTACAACTTGAGGGGATAAGTCAGGCTGTGGTAACACAAACGAAAGATGGAATGTTACTGCAAGCTTATTATAAAACAGTGGACGGTATAGGGGTAGAGAAAAATAAGTTAGCTTTACATTTATCAAATGTATTGCCAGAATATATGGTCCCTAAATATTACTCTCATGTGTTAGAAATACCAATAACGGCGAACGGTAAAATTGATTTTGAAAAGCTGCCAAAAATAGAGTTTGGTCATGAGCAAAAAGATGAGTGTAAACTTAAACCTCAAACTAAAGTGCAAAAAGACATTGCAAAGGTATGGTCTGAAGTTCTAAACGTAAAATCTATAGGTTTAAAAGATGATTTCTTTAATTTGGGTGGACATTCTTTAAAAGTTATGCCGGCATTAGTCAAATTAAAACCGTTATACCCTAACTTGAAAATTCAAGATTTCTTTAAGTATAGAACAATAGAAAAATTAGCCTCTCATATTGAAGAGATGGAAGATATGTCGTTCAAGAAAGAGAAAAATATGAATGTAGCATGTATGGAAAATGAAACGAAAACGACTCCTGTTTATGAAACAACTAAATTAGAAGAATGTGAGTTAGATACGGTGAATTATCCAAAAGCAGTTTTCCTTACAGGGGCAACAGGATATTTAGGAGCACATATTTTAGAACGATTATTACAGTTACCATCTATGACTATTTACTGTTTAGTAAGAAAAAATGAGGATCAAGTAATTGGTGCAAAGTTAAAAGAAAGAATGGAGTTTTATTTCGGTAAAGAAATTCTCCAAAAGTTGAAGGAGAGAGTAGAATTAATTGAAGGAGATTTATCTCTGATGAATCTAGGTCTAGATTCAAAGCAATTGGACCATTTAAAGAATAAGGTAGAGTCAATTATACATTGTGGTGGAGAAGTTAGACACTATGGAGAACGTGAGCATTTTCAAAAGGTAAATGTTCAGTCTACAAAATATTTATTGGAATTAGCTAAGAATACAAATGCACGTTTTCATTATATATCGACTTTAAGTGTAGTAGGTCAGGCTGAAAGTGATCCAAAAGAATTTGAATTCTTTGAGTCTAATTTTGATAGAGGGCAAAATTTAGATAATCTGTACCTAGAAAGTAAGTTTCAAGGCGAGAAAATGGTCAGAGAAGCAATGAAAAAAGGAGTTCGTGCCACGATATACCGTGTGGGGAATTTAGTGGGTAACTCCAAAACGGGTAAATTTCAATGCAATATTAATGAAAACGCATTTTATAGATTATTAAAAGGGATATGCCTATCTAGCATAGCTCCTGACGTCAATACGTATGTAGATTTAACGCCTGTAGACTATGGAAGTTTAGCTATTACTGAATTATCTTATAAGGCCAATACAGTAAATAAAACCATGCATATTTGTAATCCAAATCAGCTTAAATGGGATCAATTTATTAATAGTTTACAAGCTTTTGGATATGATATCCTGTTAATGAAACAAGAGAAGTATATAGAGAAGTTTTTTAATACGAATCTAACTACTGATGAACAGAAAGCTTTAGAGCTCATAATGCCTTTATTAGAATCTGTAGAAGAGCTATCAGTAGCTATACCATCTTGTTTATACACGCAAGGATATTTGAAGAATATACATTGTTTAGAGCCAAATCAAGAGTATATCAATTTGTTATTAAATTATGCTATGAGTATAGAGTATTTACCATTAATTAAAGAATCAATACTGTTGTAGTATATTCTATCTATTTTGAGCAAAAGGGAAGAAGGGTTTCACTTCGAAACTTTTTATTTAAAAATCTTAATTATTTGAGTACAAAAAATAAAAGATTGTATAGCGGAGAAGTAATAATGAAAAAGAACCTGTTTTCCATGGGAAACAGGTTCTTTTTTGGGGTAAAAATAATTTAGGGGTACGGAAAAGATTCCTTCCCAATATGATTGGGATCGCACTATCGAGAATATAAATATGCAATTATGCATATTTATATTGAATATTTTTAATAACATTAAAATCTAATATATAATTAAAAAGTTTTTAATGAATTGATAAGGAGATGCGAGTATGAAGAAAGTCATTGGACTTATAGTATCATTATTTTTATTATTCTCTACCTATGCACCAACATTTACAGCAGCAGCCGAAGTTTTAAATAAAGTAGGCTGGGTGAAGGAGAAAGAGAATTGGTATTATTATGAAAAAGATGGCAGTAAAAGAACAGAAACAATCACATTAGATGGAATAGAATATGAATTCTTCAAAGATGGTAGGTTGTTTGAAGGGAAAAAACAAGTCGGAAATGAATGGCTTCATTATAAAGAACCTGGAAAATTACAAACCGGATGGAGTTTTTCAGGAACAGCTTGGAGTTATATACGTGATGGGAAATATGCAACAGGTGTTATTACCTATCAAGGGAAACAATTTGAAATTAATAAATATGGGGAAATGGAAAAAGGATGGATTACATTACGTTCTAAAATTAAAAGAATGTATCCTAAACCAGAAACAAAATTTTTATTGGAATCAAAGCCTGTAAAAGACGGAGATATATTAGAGGTTATTGGTAAACAAGGTATTTGGTATCAAGTAAAATACCAAGGAGAAATAGGGTATGTAAGAATATTTGAATCCGTAGTCATAGGAGAAAATCCCACACGTTCTTGGGATGTTGTAAAAGAAGGAACAAGCCTCACGCGATTTATACTAACGGAGTATAAAAAAGATCCAGAAAAATACTTTCCTCCAAATGTAATTAAAAACCAGGAGAAAGAAATTCACGAGTTAATTGAGAACGTAAATAATGTGTATTATGATTTCCAACAATTAAAATCTATGTTGTTATTTGATAATGCAAAAGGATGGGTGCAAGAAGAGGGGAAATGGACGTATTATTTAAAAAATGGAAGTCGTGTAACAGGCCTTCAGACTATTGATAATAAACAATACTATTTTAGACCTGATGGCTTTATGCAAACCGGTTGGATTGATATAGGTGGCGCGAAATATTATGCGAATAAATCCGGTGCGTTACAAAAAGGTATTCAGTATATTGATGGTAAAATGCATTATTTTGATAAAAGTGGTATCTTATCCCGAGGTATGCAACAAGTAGATGGAAAACCGTACTACTTTAGTTATGAAAGTGAACCAAAAAGTGGTTGGATGAAATTAGAATATGATTGGTATCTGTTACATCCAAATGGTGCCTTACAAACAGGAGATTTTACCTATAAAGACAAGGTTTTCTCTTTTAATAATGATGGAGAAATGATAAAAGGTTGGATCACGTTAGAATCTCTTGTAAAAAAAGTATATCCAGAACCAGACTTAAAGAAAGTTTTACGAGCAAAGCGAGTAAATACTGGAGAATTAATAGAAGTAACAGGAAAAGTTGGTTCTTGGTATGAAGTAAAATATAAAGGTGAAAAAGGGTATGTACGCATCCATGATGCCATTATTTTTGACCAAGAAGCAAAGACACCGTTATCTTTATTAAATGGTAAATTGAAAATTTTTGAAGGTGTTTTTAAATACATCAAAAGTGACGAGCCTTTACTCAATAATACATTAAAAACTCTACAAGATTTAGAAAATAGTACCACTGATTCAATTGAATTGATGAATAATGTTGCAAAAGACGCTGAAGATGCGAAACATGACCTAGAAGAACAGAAAAAACAAATACTAGAATTTGATCAAAAAATGAAAGTCCTGGGAAAAAAAATTAAAAATGACTGGGACCACTTAACAAAAGAAGAGATGCGACAGCTGATAGAAATGTTTCAGGCTGATGCAAAAAGAGCTGGAATTTATGGTGATGATCTTGGACAATATGCAGAAGACCGAGCAAAGCATTTTTCAGAATTAATCCTTAGAGGGTCTAAGGAAATGCTTCGATTCCAGCAAGAAATGGTAAAATCTCTTGATCAAATGGTAGAGTTTAATAATCAAATTTATGCAGTCATCATGGAAGATACACAAAACGTATTAAAGTTCCAGGATCAATTTAATGTGTATTTAAAACAAACTACAGATGCGTTTCATGAATTAGCAGAGAGTCATAAGCGTATTCAGCAAGTATTACACGACAATGGTACATTTGAGGATTTAGGAAACATTGCAACAAGTACGATTCGATTAAAACACTCTATAGATGCGGCGAAACCTGGGATGGAGGAACTTGTACAAGTAACAAGAAAAAATGTTCCAGTTATAGCAAAAGATTTACAAGCATTTCAAGAAAGAGTACCAGGTATCTATAATGATGTTAATACAGGATTAGACTTTGGAAATGCGTTTATGGGAACAGCTTCAAAAATTGCCCAACATAAGTATAATATCCCTGCAGCGGCAGCTAACATTGGGAATATTAATTTGAATAACGCATTGCGTGATTTAGGTGGAGATCCATCTCGTATTTATAATCGTGCGAATGATGGGGATTTATCATTCGTATTGGGTATTACACCAATAATTGGTACAGGAAAAGAAATTGGACAACTTATCAAAGGTGAAGACTTAGTAACAGGTCAAAAATACGGTCCAGACGATTATGCATGGGGCACATTGGCCGTCGTATCTGGTGGTACAACACGGGTTATCGGTAAAGTTGTAGGGAAGATTGGTGACCTTGAAAAGAAAGGTAAAGCATTAGAGGCGGCTGCAAAGTACACAAATGCTTTTGGTAAAATAAATGCTCGAAATATACCCAATATGTCTAAAAAAGAAATACTAGAAAAACTTCCTGAAGGATGGAAATACACAGAGAATAATGGGTTTGTTCATGTTCGAGATGGTAATGGTACAATAAGGATGAGAATAGATCCACCAGATAAAGTAACAAAATATGATCATGTACATTTATATGATGAGAATAAAAATCCATTAGATGTAAATGGGAGTATAGTAGATGCTAAAAGTCCAGATGCTCATATTCCATATAAAAAGTAAGAATTGAGGTCGAAAATGAACGTACAGAGAATACAAGCAGAATTTGAAAAGTTACACTATTGTGATGCATGGGTTACTAAATTAGTATGCGACTATTTTGGTGATGAGGTACACCTAACTTATAAGGATGAAAATGAGGACGTAGATTTTCAATTTAGCGGTTGCTATAGAATAGATTTCAAACATAGCATGGGATATGTAAAAGAAAAGCCAATAAAAACATTTACATATGAACAGTTACCATATTTTCTTCATGATATTGAAATCGGTGAAGTAGAAAAAGAGGGCTTGAAATTATATACCTGTAATATAATTATGCCTCCTATGGAATTAGAAATATGGTGTAAGGATATAAAAATTGAAAGATAAGTATTTGCAGAAGAAAAAATGCTAAGTAAATTCTATATTGTTGTAAAATAATTAAACGGACCTTAGATAAACATAAAACTGTGGAAATATTTAATTCCTGCGGTTTATATTATATCAATTTGATTTTCTTTCATATTGATTCTTTATATCTTAACTCGTTTCTGTACCTCTGCAATATTATGAATTTCTTTTTAAACGCTATGCTTGTTATTATCAAGCATTTGATGTGGGGACAGGTAAAACGGTTGAATTTTAAGTTTAAAGATAAAAATAAATAAGGGGAATATGTTATGAAAGTAACTTGTTTATATAATACCGGCAATGCCCTATCTAAGATAACAGAGGAAACATTTAATTTAACCATTGAAAAAGAGTATATTGTTTATGGAATATGTAAATTACAAAGTGGTGAGTTAACATATTTAATCTTAGGAGAACGTGAAAATATGCCATCATGGTATCCAGCAGAATTATTTAAAATATCCGATGCGTTACAACCTTTAGAATGGTATTGTGCAGAACACAGACAGGTTAAAGATACAACTATAGATTATATATGGGGATATAAGGAGTTAGCCTTGGATGATACACATGCTCTGGGGTTAATAGAAAGAGAAAATAAAGATATGGAACTATTTTTAAAGCGTAAAGCTGAGATTGACGAATTTGAGGAATTGTATAAATAAATTAAATTTATTTATGAAAAACGTAGGAATTAAATATTCCTACGTTTTTTGTTTATAACATTTAAATACCTGATTTTTACAAAGGTTAAAGGATCAAATGGAAAATTTTTAATTTATCCTGCATAAGCAGAATCGTTTCTGTAATTCTACTTAATAGAATACTCCCCTGTATAGCATTATTATTGAGTCCTGATTCCATGAGATTGAAGTTAAGATATATTGAAAAGATCTTATTGAGATTTCTTGTCAATTTCTCATGAGTTTTCAGTTTATTCGGAAATTTAGTGGTTTTAATTTTACAGTTTAGTGAAATAGTGGGTTTGAAGATAATATAAAGCGTCTGCAGGACATTAGTTATGGGTATAAGATGAAAATATTGTATGTGCATAGCGAAACATAACGGAAGGATAAACAGTACTGTAGCATATGGAACTTATTTGGTCTGTCTTAGGAGTCGTACAATGCATAATTGTAAGTCAGCAATCCTAGAAATAAGTTTGCCTTCGGTAGGAAGCGTTCCACTAACGATGTTCATACTCAATATTTTCTTAAAACGTTTGAAGGAATTTAGTTTATGTATATAACTTTATGAAGAATATTAAATCTGTAGCATATGTAATTCCTCTGGAATGGATTCACGTATAGATCCTCATCTAAATTAAAAAATTTCACATATAATTTCATTTATGTTTAAAGTTTAAAAGCTCACCATAGATGATTTATAGAGAATGCAATTATAAATGCAAGAAAATCTAATTTAAAATTGAAAATTCGTTCTATTTTGGTTAGATATGGAATAAATGAATTTTATTTCTCAATATTCACTGTATGTCACTTTTTTGTTTTTTTCTATATGATATTGGAAAAAGTATGCTTAATTTTATAACATAAATCCCCTACAAAATTATTACTCTACAAATTAATTTCTTAAAAAAACTTCTTGTGAATATATTACTAACTACATAAAGTGTAATATTAGCAGAATTATTACCAAAGTATTAGGTTTTTAGAATGAAAATGAGTGCTCAAAATATCATTGAAATCCAGGAATAGAAATTGTAATTAAATTTTTTGTTTTCTGTCAGGTATGTAAATCACTTTAGCTACTTTATGGGTAATTTCATGTGTTTTTTCTTTTGCTTAAGTTAATGAAATAGCAGTATTAGCTCTAAGTATTGTAGCTAAGAGTATGTAAAGCATAGAAAATCCGAATTAAACAAAATAGGAGGAAAGTGAAAATGAAGCATCAAGATGATAGTAAAACTGGTTTGGAAATAGCGATTATTGGAATGGCAGGTAAATTTCCAGGTGCAAATGAAATAAACCAATTCTGGGATAACCTAAAAAATGGTGTTGATTCAATTTCTACATTTACTGAAGATGAGTTAATTAAAGAAGGTGTTAATTTAGATGTTTTACAACATCCTAATTTTGTGAAAGCAAAAGGGTATTTGGAGGAAGTAGAATATTTTGATGAATCCTTTTTTGCTTATACACCTAGGGAAGCGAAAATAATGGATCCCCAAATCCGTATGTTACAGGAAACAACATGGGAAGCATTAGAGATGGCAGGTTATAATCCATTTGACTATGAAGGATTAATAGGGTTATACGTAGGAGCATCTACTAATTTTAATTGGATGAAGCACACGCCATTATTAAACAGTGATAGTGTAGTTGAGTTCTCAGAAGCAGGTACTCTTTCCTATAAAGATGCAATTTCAACACTTACCTCCTATAAGCTGGGACTTAAGGGACCGAGTTTTACATTATATACAGCTTGCTCTACATCTCTTTTGAGCATTCATCTTGCATGTAGATCATTGTTAACTGGAGAATGCTCTATTGCAGCTGCAGGTGGAGTATCTATAACGTATCCTAAAAAGAATGGTTATAAATACCATGAAGGAATGACAAGTTCACCGGATGGCAAAGTACGTACTTTTGATGCAGAAGCCCAGGGTGCAGTTTTTAGTGATGGTGTAGGTATGGTAATACTGAAGAGATTAGAAGATGCAATTGCTGATGGGGATACAATCTATGGTGTAATTAAGGGATCAGCAGCAAATAATGATGGAGGTCGAAAAGTAGGCTATACTGCTCCGAGTGTTGAGGGACAGGCTGAAGTAATACAAGCAGCACATAGTTTTGCTGAAGTTGATCCTTCTACAATTAGTTATATAGAAACGCATGGGACGGCAACGCCATTAGGGGATTCTATCGAAGTAGAGGCTCTAAAGAGAGCGTTTCAAGATGTGGACAAGAAATCTTTTTGTGCAATTGGTTCTGTTAAGAGTAATGTAGGTCATTTAGATACAGCTGCAGGGGTGACGGGACTTATAAAGACAGTTTTATCTATGAGGCATAAACAACTCCCGCCAACTTTAAATGTGAAGCGCCCTAACTCGAAAATTGATTTTATAGATAGCCCATTTTATATCAATACTGATTTGGTGAATTGGCAAAGTGAAGATAATGATCTTCTTCGAGCAGGTGTGAGTGCTTTCGGATATGGTGGAACTAACGTTCATATTGTATTAGAAGAAGCCCCTAAAGTTAAAAGTTCTGCTTCTACTAGAGAGAAAAAACTAATGGTTCTTTCTGCTAGATCAAAAGAAGCTTTAAATAATGCTACAGTAAATATTGTTGAATATCTGGAATCTAATAAAGATGTTGAATTAGCAGATGTAGCATACACATTGCAAACTGGCCGTCGATCATTTCCGTATAGAAGAGCGGTCTTATGTAAGGATATAGATAGCGCCATAGACAATTTAAAAACAGTTAAAGATTTTCACGTAAAAACGCAAGAAAATCCAGATTTGGTATTTGTGTTACCTAGCGAATACTCATCAATTATTGAGAATGTAAAAGAACTATACCAAAAGGAACCATTATTCTTAAAAGTATTTGAGCGTAATATGACTGATGCCCAAATGTATACTGGAAAAGCATTGAAAGAAGCATTCTTTAAAGGAACAGATGATAGCTTGGTTGAAGATTTAACCTTCTTCGTCTGCTTGCAATCGATTATTGATGTTTTAATTGAATGTGATGTACGTCCTTCTAACATTATTGGTACAGGCTTAGCTGGAATGGTTTCAGATATTTATAATAAATCTCTTAAGCCAGAAGATGTCCTGAATCCATTAGTTGAGAACTATATAGAGTTACAGACAGAATGGATGCATGGAGAAAAAGTAGAACTTCTAACACAAGTTAAGGATGTAGATCCTAATTTTGTGATTGTACATATTGGAGAGTTATTAAATTCTGAAATTAATAATAATCATATTATTTTACAGAACGACTTGTTAGAGGTATTGGGACAAGCGTGGGAGTTAGGGGTAGAAATTAATTGGAGTAAACTGTATGAAGAGGAATATAGATTACGTATTGCCTTACCAACTTATCCTTTTGAGAAAAAACGATATTGGATAGATCCAGCTGAACAGCAAAATATAACTAATAGTGAAGAAACATCGATAAAGAAACGTTCTAATATAGCTGAGTGGTTCTATACTCCAGGTTGGATGGAAAAAGAAATTGTAGATGTAACTAAAGAATCTACTAAAAGTTGGTTGTTATTTTTAGACAATGAGCATATAGGCTTAGCTCTTAAAGAAAAGCTTGAAAGAGATGGACATCGTGTTATAACAGTCGGTGTGGGTCCTTCATATAAAAAGATTAGTTTAAATGAATTTACAATATGCCCTACTGAACAAGAAGATTATTATCAGTTATTTAATGAGCTACAAAAACAAGAGTGTTTACCAGAGGAGATTGTTCACCTATGGAATGTGGATAATAAGGATTTAGGTATCGAGACCTTAGATACTGGATTCTATTCATTAATATCACTTGCAAAGACAATTAGTAAATTTAATTTACTTTATCCTATCAATATAAATGTTATGACGAATAATATGCAAAAGGTAGTAGGAGACGAGTCTATTATTGCAGAAAAATCTACTCTTTTGGCTCCTATAAAAGTATTTCCGCAAGAGTATCCAAATATTAGATGCCGTAGTGTAGATTTTATGTTGTCTGATAATGAAGAAGCATTAATATCAAACTTATATTCTGAGATTCAAACGGACATTATTGACACTGTAATAGCAATTCGAAATAACACTCGTTACATTCGAATCTATGAGCCTATACCTGATGAAAAAGTAAGTGAAATGCTAGTAATAAATGAAAATGAATTAGCTTCAAAAATTCCGAATATTCGATCGGAAGGGGTTTATTTAATTACTGGTGGAATGGGAGGAGTAGGCCTTAAATTAGCAGAATATTTGGCGCGTACAGTAAAGGCTAAACTAATATTAGTTAGTAGAACAGCTCTTCCTGATCGTGAAGAATGGGATCAAATTCTTCAATCACAGATTGAAAATGAACAATTATGTCAACGTATTAACCATATTCAGAAGTTGGAGTCATTGGGAGCAAAAGTAATGACAGCTGTTGCAGATGTAGCTGATGAAGAGCAGATGAGAAACGTGATTCATCAGGCTGAGGCTAATTTTGGTCACATAAATGGGGTAATTCATGCAGCAGGTGTCTTACGTGTTAAATCAGCTCAGTGTCCAATGGAAAAGATAAGTAGGATTGAATGTGAAGAGCAATTTCTTCCTAAAGTACATGGTGTGCTAGTTCTTGATAAGTTATTGAGTAAGTATGATCTTGATTTTTGTTATCTTGTTTCATCACTTTCACCTATTTTGGGTGGATTAGGTTTTGTAGCCTATTCAGCAGCAAACCTTTACTTAGATAGTTTTTCAGACAAAGTGAGTAATACATCTAATAATCGATGGACTAGTATTAACTGGGGAGATTGGCAGTATACGGGAGCTCAACAGGTTAATAAAATATTCAATGCTCAAAGTATAGAAGCACTTGAAATGACATCTGAGGAAGGACAAAAAACATTCCAATGTGTGCTTGGTTTAAGTGGTTTAAATCAGGTGATTATTTCTTCAGGAGATTTAAATAAACGTTTTGATCAATGGATTAATCTGAATTCTCGCAAACGGATTTCTGAATTGGAAACTCAAACGAAAACGGGAGATAAGTTCAGAAATCAAGATGAAGTAGAGGAAGTAATTATAGGAATTTGGAAAGAGTTTTACAGTGTTGATACTGTAAATGTAAATGAAAATTTCTTTGATCTTGGTGCAACTTCACTTCATATAATTCAAATTCATGAGAGATTAATTAATAGATTAGAAAAACATATTTCAATTGGAGTTATGTTTGAATATCCAAGTATTCGTTCTTTAGCGAAATACTTAAGTGGAGATAAACAGAAGAATCAAGTTAAACATACAAAACGTTTTAATCGAAAAACAAAAGAAGATAACGATATTGCAATTATAGGAATAGATGGACGTTTTCCTGGAGCGCAGAATGTAAATGAATTCTGGAATAATATAAAGTCTGGAACAGAGTCTATTCAATTTTTTACAGATGAAGAGTTAATTGAATCTGGTGTGAATCCTATGGAAGTAAAAAGCCCTAATTATGTTAAAGCGAAAGGGTATTTAGAGGGAACTGATAATTTTGATGCTCCATTCTTTGATTATACACCTCAAGATGCATCGTTAATGGATCCGCAACTACGAGTATTTCATGAATGTGCGTGGTCTGCCCTTGAACATGCTGGATATAATATTGAGACCTACCCGGGCCTAATTGGTGTATATAGTGGGGCATCTCCTAACTTATATTGGCAAGTGTTATCTACTCTTTCAGAGGCAAATGAACCAGCTGGACAATTCTTAATTTCATTACTTAACGACAAAGACTCACTAAGCACTCAAATTTCTTACAAATTTAACCTTAAAGGACCAAGTATGAATATCTTTACGGGATGTTCAACATCATTGGTGGCTATTCATAATGCATGCCAAGCATTATTACAGGGGCATTGTGATATTGCTATAGCTGGAGGAATTACATTAACTCAACCTGAAAAATCAGGTTATACCTACCAAGAAGGGATGCTGTTTTCTTCAGATGGTCATTGTCGTCCTTTTGATGAAAATGCAAATGGAATGCTTTTTGGAGACGGTGTTGGGATTGTTGTTCTGAAGCCTTTACAGGAAGCTATAAATGATGGGGATACTATACATGCAGTAATAAAAGGAACGGCGATCAATAATGATGGGAATCGGAAAATTGGTTACACTGCACCTAGTGTAGAGGGCCAAGTAGAAGTTATTAAAATGGCGCAACATGAAGCAAATGTAGAACCTGAGTCCATTTCCTATATTGAAACACACGGAACTGCTACTAAACTAGGAGATACCATTGAGATCAAGGCGCTTAGTGAAGTGTTTAACTCTAATGAAAAACAATCGGTACCAATTGGATCTGTTAAAGCAAATGTAGGACATCTAAATGCAGCGTCCGGTGTTGCTGGACTAATTAAAACGGTCTTTGCGATGAAAAATCAGGTTCTTCCGCCAAGTGTGAATTTTACAAAACCAAACACGCAAATTGGATTTGAAAAGACACCGTTTTATGTAAATCAACACTTAAATGAGTGGAAAGAGGATAATAAACCATTACGTGCAGGTGTTAGTTCATTTGGTATTGGTGGTACAAATGCACATATTATTTTGGAGGAGGCACCAAAGCTTGCAGCAACATCAAATAGTAGACCATACCAGATGTTAATGATTTCGGCAAAATCGAAAGATGCTTTGGATCGTATGACTTTGAATTTAGGAAATCACCTTGAACAGAATCCTCATGTGAATTTGGCAGACGCTAGTTATACATTGCAAATTGGACGTAAGGAATTCAAGCATAGGAGAGCTTTAGTTTGTTCCAGTACTCAAGAAGGAATTGAACTGTTAAACCAGCCAGAAGGAAGAAGAGTACAATATGCAAATGTAAAAGAGGAACATCCTAAAATTAACTTCCTGTTTTCTGGGAACGGATCACAATATGTAAACATGGGGTTAGAATTATACGAACAAGAGACAATTTTCCGTGAAGCAATGGATGAATGCTTTGCAATTCTTCAATCTATTACGAATGTAAACATGAAAGAAGTGTTATATCCAACTACTTTCAGTATTGATGAGGCCACGGAAAAATTAAAAAGAATGGAATTTAGTCAACCAATTCTTTTCGCGTTTGAATACTCAGTTGCGAAATTATTAATGGATTGGGGAATTAAACCTGAAGCAATGATTGGATATTCTTTTGGTGAATATGTGGCTGCTTGTTTAGCTGAAGTATTTACTTTGGAAGATGCACTTAAATTGGTTGTAAAAAGAGGGCAGCTAATGAGTAGTCTTCCTGCAGGGGTAATGCTTAGCGTTCCACTTCCAGAAGAGGAATTAATTCATTTGATTAATTCTTTTGAAAAAGAATATCAACATACCATTTCTTTAGCGGTAGTAAATGGTCCAGCTTGTATAGTTTCTGGGACAGAAGAAGCAATTGTAGATTTTGAAAATGAATTAAAGAAAAAGCGTTTCATGTGTATGCGAGTAACGATTGAAGGAGCAGCACATTCACATGAACTGGATTCAATTCTGGAAGAGTATGCTTCCTATGTGAGTACATTGACACTTAGAGAACCTAAAATACCATATTTGTCAAACTTGACTGGTACTTGGATACGACCTGAAGAAGCAACAAACCCAGTTTATTGGGTAAAACATATGCGTGGAACTGTTCGATTCTCTGATGGAATTCAAGGGTTGAATAGGGATAATACAAGTCTATTTATAGAGATTGGTCCTGGAAATGACCTTAGTAGGCTTACTAGTCGCCTTTTAGATTATGAAAATGGTAGTGAAAGAATATTTAATACGATTCGATCTGTTCAACAAGATGTATCAGATATGTATTTCTTATTTAGTCACATCACTCGAATGTGGGTAACAGGTATTTCTATAGATTGGGAACAATTTTATAAAGATGAGAAGAGAAGACGTATCCCATTACCAATGTATTCTTTCAATAAAATATCTTATAAATTACAAGGTAATCCGTATGATTTAGGTCAAAAGCTTAATAGTAAGCAATCTAAAATTAGTAAGAATAACAACATTTCTGAATGGTTCTATACGCCGCAATGGAAAAGTTCTACATTGTTTGAACCAAATCATGATGTGAATGAGACATGGATTGTTTTTGTAGATCAAGAAGGATTAGGTAATGAACTAGTTAAGGACTTATTAAATAAAGGGCAGAGAGTAGTTACAGTAGAACCTGGCTTTGGTTTTAATAAGGAGAATAACGATCGCTTCATTATAAATCCTGAAGAGCGTACAGATTACGTTAAGTTATTGGATGAAGTACAAGAAATATGTGGTTTACCTACAAGAATAGTTCATATGTGGGGAATTACGGATGAGGAAAGACAAGCCTCAATTGAATATGTAAATTGTAAACAAAACTTAGGATTCTATTCAATCTTTTATTTAACTCAGGCACTAGGAGACAAGAATATCTCTGATTCAATCTCAATTCGAATCATTACAAATGGTGTTCAACAAGTGATTGGTGATGAAGAATTAATTCCAGAAAAATCAACTGTACTTGGAACGTCATTAGTTGTTCCGCAAGAGTATTCTTATCTTTCTTGTTCAAGTATTGATGTTATTTTACCTCTAAACAAAGAATTGAAGAGTAGGCTAATAAACCAATTAGTAGAAGAATGTCTTTCAAATACGAATGATAAAATGATTGCTTATCGAGGAAATAAAAGATTTGTTCAAACTTATGAGCCTTTACAACTAGAACAGCCAGCTAAAGAGAAACTGCCTTTACGAAAAAATGGAGTTTACCTTATTACAGGAGGCCTCGGAGGTATTGGTACAATTCTTGCGAAACACTTGGCTCAAACTGTACAGGCTAACTTAGTTCTTTTTACACGTACAGGTTTGCCAAATCGTGATGAGTGGGATATGCATTTGAAGGAAAATACGATGTATTCGGACAGAATTCGTAAAGTTTTAGAGATAGAAGAAACAGGATCTAAAGTTTATGTACTTGCTGCTGATGTTGCAGATCAATCACAACTATACGAAGCAATTCATAAGGCAGAACAAAAATTCGGAAAAATTAATGGTGTAATTCATGGTGCAGGTATTCTCGGTGGAAAAACTTTTAATTTAATTCAGGAACTTGAAAAAGGGGACTGTGAGGAACAATTTTCTGCAAAAGTTTATGGTCTTCTCAATTTAGAAGAGTGCTTACGAAATAAAGACTTAGATTTTTGTGTTCTAATGTCTTCAATTTCAGCGGTCTTAGGTGGATTAGGGTATGTTTCATATGCTGCTTCAAATATATACATGGATGTTTTTGCACAATATATAAATCGTTATTCCAAACTGCCTTGGATAAGTGTCAATTGGAGTGATTGGAAATACTGGGAAGATGAAGAAAAAGATATGCAGATAGGTGCAAGTGTACATGAATTATCTATGACACCTGAAGAAGGAGTTCAGGCATTTAATATAGCACTGTCATGGAAACAAGGGGAAGTACTGATTCATTCTCCAGGGGAACTGCAAGCGCGTATTGATCAATGGGTGTTATTAAATTCTTTCAATGATGAGAAGGAAGAAGAATTAGATTCTACGTTATACCATTCTAGACCACAACTCTTGACTGAATATGTAGCACCTCGTAATGAGGTAGAAGAAAAGCTTTCAAAAATTTGGAGAAATATATTTAAAGTTTCAGAAGTTGGTGTTCATGATGATCTTCTGGAACTAGGTGGAGATTCACTTAAGGCTATTACTATTGTTTCAAAAATTCATAAAGAATTTAATGTTGAAGTTCCTATTAAAGAACTCTTTACTCTATCAAATATTGAGAAATTAGCAAATTATATTTCAAGGGCAGATAAGAGTGAGTTTGATGTTATTGTTCCAGCTGAACCTAAATCTCATTATCAGCTTTCTTCAGCTCAGAAGAGATTTTATGTATTACACCGATTATATCCAGAAAGTACAGCTTATAATGATACTTCCGTTATTCTTCTGAATGGAGAATTAAACATTGAACGTTTAGAAAAGGCGTTCACTCAATTGATTAAGCGTCATGAGATATTTAGAACTACTATTGAAATGAAAAATGATGAACCGGTACAAATTATTCATGATCATGCTGATTTCCATATTACTCAAATTGAGGGCGTTGAATCTGAAGTGGAACAAATAATTAATGAGTTTATTCGTCCATTTAATTTTAATAATGCTCCATATTTCCGTGTAGGGTTAA
Organism: Bacillus sp. BPN334; assembly: GCF_008368885.1. Lineage (NCBI taxonomy): Bacteria > Bacillati > Bacillota > Bacilli > Caryophanales > Bacillaceae > Bacillus > Bacillus sp. BPN334. The sequence continues at coordinate 309,662 of NZ_QOZW01000013.1, forward strand.
TTAGATTGGGAGAACAAAAACATATTTTAATTATTGATTTACATCATATAGTAACCGATGGAGTTTCCTATGATATTTTCGTTAGAGATCTATTTGCGCTTTACTCTGGAGAGAAATTACCAAGCTTAAAAATACAGTATAAGGATTACTCAGAATGGCAGCAGAGTGAAAAAGAAAAAGAAATTGCTCTCAAACATGAACAGTATTGGTTAGAGCAATTCAAAGATGGCGTACCTGTCTTGAATATGCCTACAGACTATACAAGACCTGAAATAATAGATCTGAAAGGTAGTAAAATATCCTTTACTATTGATCCAAAGGTTACCAAGAAAATTAAGCGCCTATTAGCAAAAGAAGAAACTACATTATATACGCTAATGCTCTCTGTATATAATATTTTGCTAGGTAAATATACTGGCCAAGAGGATGTTGTAATTGGTTCACCAATTACTGGTCGCCCACATGCGGATTTACAAGATATTATAGGAGTATTTGTAAACATGTTAGGGATAAGGAACTATCCAAGAGCTGAACAAAGGTTTACTCAGTTCCTATTTGAAGTAAAAGAACAGGTCTTACAAGCGTTTGAACATCAAAAATGTCAATATGAGGACCTGGTTAATCAATTAGGACTTCAAGGAACGTATAATAGGAACCCACTTTTCGATGTTTCATTTGTTATGCAAAATATGGATGCAGATCATATGTTTATCGATGGTTTAGAACTAGAGACATATGATCACGACTTTAAGCGCGCGCAAATGGATTTATTGCTAAGAGTGGTTGAATTGGAAGATACAATTGAACTGACTATGGAATATGCAACCTCTTTATATACTAGGGACACGGTTCAAAAGTTATGTGAGCGTTATGTTGAGATTTTTGAACAAATTGTAGATCATCCTGAAATTTTATTAAAAGATATTTCATTTAAACAAGAAATTCAAGAACTGCAACCAGTTAAGGTATCAGTAGATTTTGGGGATTTTAACTTTTAATTGATTATTGTCAGGAGTGAGTAACTATGGTTGAACGAATAGCGAACAAAGATAAAGTAATTGCCGCAAATGAACGAATAAAGGAAAGAGAATTTTGGTTAGAAAACTTATCAGGGGAACTGGCTGACTGCCATTTCCCTTATGATTACCGGACATCAAACAAACAGGTGAATTTATCAAATATTAGCATAAAACTAAAAGAGGAATTGTCCGAGAAGATTTTAAAGTTAGCAAATGGATCAGATCTTCAATTGCACATGATTCTTACTGCTGGACTTACTTTGCTGTTAAATAAATATACTAGATTGCAAGATATATGCATTGGTACACCTGTTTTAAAACAAGACAGTGATACTAACCTTATTAATACTTTGTTAGTTTTAAGATATGGTCTTGAGGAACATATGACATTTAGACAAATTCTCCAGCATGTTAGTACAGTAATGGTTAATGCTTTAGAACATCAAAATTTCCCATTGGAAAGTTTACAACCGGTTTTGAGTAACTACCTTCCAGAGGGGCGTAATTATCCATTCCGTACTGCAATTTTGTTAGAGGAAATTCAAGATTTAAATTATTTAAGTGAGAGCAATGCTGAGATTATATTCTCTTTCCGTCAAGTAAATGGGTGTATAGAAGGTGATATGTATTTTAATGACCATCTATACAAAACATCTACTGTAACGCGATTTGGTCATCATTTTATAGACTTGTTAGAGCAAGCTTTACTACAACCGAATACGCCCCATATAGATTTAGATTGGGTTAGTGATAATGATATAAGAGAGTTAATTGCATTTAATCAAACTGAGTTAGATTACCCGCATCATTTAACGGTAATACAGTTATTTGAAGAACAAGTCATGCATAATCCAAATAAACTTGCTGTTTCTGATGACAAAAGAGAAATAACATATGCTCAATTAAAAGAAAAGGTAGATCTGGTTGCCAGTTCTCTACATAAAAAAGGAATTGGAAAAGGACACATTGTTGGTCTTATGATGGATCGATCCATTGATGCAGTCATTGCAATGCTAGGTATTTTAAAAAGTGGGGCTGCTTATTTACCTATTAACATATATTTGCCGTATAAACGGATAGAGGCGATGCTAAAAGAATGTAAATCTCCACTTTGTATAGTAAAACCAGATGTTATTAGTGAAGATTTTACAAGAGAAATCCAGGATTGTAGTATGGTGAGTTTTAATGAACTACTTGAAACAGAGTTGGTTAGTTTCCCTTCAGTAAGTACACCTTACGATTTGGCATATGTTATTTTCACCTCTGGAACTACAGGTAATCCTAAAGGAATTATGGTTGAAAATCGTAGTGTTGTAAATTTAATATTTGGGTTAAAAAATGAAATATATGATAAATATAGTTCTTCTATGCGAATCGGGTTAGTTTCACCTTTTGAGTTTGACGCTTCAGTACAAAACATGTTTGGTGCGCTTCTATTAGGAAATAGTTTATTTATAGTACCTGAGGAAGCGAGAACTGATGGGCAGAAGCTAATTAATTTTTATCAAGAAAAGCAAATAAATATCGCTGATGGAACGCCTATGCATCTTCGATTATTAACTAATTTTATAGATGAAGAGGTAGAATATTCATTTAAACATTTTATTATTGCTGGAGAGGAATTACCACCGAAATTAGCACGGAAATTCCTTGGTTTATTTAATGAAAACTGCCGACCAAATTTAACAAATGCTTATGGACCTACAGAGACAACTGTAGATTCTACATGTTATCATGTTCAGCACGCTGAGTTAGAATTTATGAATCAATTACCAATAGGAAGACCTCTAGCTAATCAAAAAGTTTATATTATGGGTGATAATCAACAATTACAACCCGTTGGAATTCCTGGGGAATTGTGTATTTCAGGAGAAGGATTAGCAAGAGGTTATTTAAATCAACCTAAGTTAACTATGGACAAATTTGTTCCTTTACAAATCAACAAAGCGGGTTCTTCTATTATAGATGACAAGGTATATCGTACTGGAGATTTGGCTCGCTGGTTACCAGATGGAAATCTTGAATATTTAGGCCGTATGGATGATCAAGTCAAAATTCGTGGATTACGAATTGAATTGGGAGAAATAGAAAAGCAACTATTACGTTATCCTGAAATTGGTGAAGCTATTGTAATTACACGTAAAAAAGAGGGAGAAGATGCTCCGGTTTTATGTGCATATGTTGTTATGAATCCTTCAGCTAAAGTAGAAGAAGTACGCCAATTCCTTAGAGAGTATTTACCATTTTATATGATTCCTGCATACATTATCCCGATTGAGCAGTCTCCAATCTCATCAAACGGTAAAATAGATCGGAAAGCTCTTCCGGATCCAATTTGGGAGCAATCCACAGCTTTATTTATTGAACCACGTAACGAAATTGAACAAATGCTCTCTGAGATATGGAAAGTAGTACTTGGAATAGAGAAAATAGGTGTGAATGATAACTTTTTCGAATTAGGAGGTAATTCATTACAAATTACTTCTGTTGTTTCACACATATATAAACGTTTAGGTGTAGATGTACCTATACGTGAAATGTTTCAAAGGCCTACAATTATGCTATTAGCGGAGTATATAGAGAAATATGAAGGGAAGAAAAATTATTCTCAAATTGAGATCGTACCTGATAGAGAATTTTATCAAGCTTCTTCTTCACAAAAAAGATTATATATATTAAACCGCTTTGCTGGAATAGGAACTGCCTACAATATACCAGGTGCAATGTTAATAGAAGGTGAGTTTGATTTTATAAAGGCAGAACAAAGTGTCAAAGAATTAGTGGAACGTCATGAATCATTAAGAACTTCATTCCAATTTATTAAAGGTGAACCAGTTCAATTTATTCATGATGGTTTAGATATTAGAATTGAACATTTATATAAATCTGATAGATCAACAATTGAAGAGTTAATACAGGAATTTGTTCGTCCTTTTCAGTTAGATAGGGCTCCACTTATGCGCGTCGGTTTAATGAAATTAGAATTCAATCAATATCTGTTACTATTTGATCTTCATCACATAATAGCAGATGGAGTATCTTTAGCGAAGTTAGAAAAAGAGTTTATAGATTTATATTCAGGCAAAGCCTTAGAGCCTATTAAAATACAATACAAAGATTATGCCAATTGGCAAACCAATCGTTTACACGATGAAGGGCTGAAAGAAATTGAAGAGTATTGGGTAGATAAGTTTAAAGGTGAGTTACCAATTCTTATGTTCCCAACTGATAAGCCACGTGGGCTAAATCAAACTTTTGAAGGTGATAGATTAGTATTCCATCTAACACCTGAACTTTCTAATAAATTAAAATCCTTTGCGGATGAAAGAGAAGCTACTTTATATATGGTACTTCTTTCGTCACTAAATATAGTATTGCATGTGTATACACAACAGGAAGATATTATAGTAGGTTCTCCAATTGCAGGAAGAATTCATCATGATCTTGAGCCTATCATAGGTATGTTTGTAAATACTCTACCTATGAGAAATCATCCTAAAGCGGAAAAGACGATAATTCAATTCTTAAATGAAGTAAAAGAAAATGCGCTAGAAGCATTTCAATATCAAGAATACCCATTTGATGAGTTAGTAAATAAGTTAGACATGGCTTATCATACTAACCGAAATCCTGTATTTGATGTCATGTTAGTGATGCAGAATATCGGAAGAACATCAGAAAAAATAAAAGATATTACATTTAAATCATACGAAATTAAGCATCAAGCTTCAAAGGTAGATATGAGTATAGAAGTATTTCCGGAAGAAGAGGGTCTGCGATTAGAATTGGAATACGCGACAGGACTATATTATCCGCAAACTATAGAGCGGTTTATGATGCATTTTATAAATACGCTAGAGTGGATGGTAGCTAATCCTGAAGCGAAAATTGAAGATGTTAATGTTTTAAGTAAAAGTGAATCCACAAGGATGTTAAATGAACTTAATAATACAAAATTAGATTTTACTCAGGGTAAATTAGTTCATCAATTTTTTGAGGATCAGGTTGAAAATAAACCAGAAGGAATCGCAGTTATTTCAAATGATGTATCGTACAGTTATTCATATATCAATAATCGAGCAAATCAGCTTGCTCGTTTTCTTAGACAAAAAGAGGTAGATCAGGAAACTAGAATTGGTATCGTTGTGGAAAGATCCGTAGAAATGATTATAGCTATATTTGCTGTGCTAAAATCTGGAGCTGCATATGTACCAATTGATCCTGAATATCCAAAGCGTCGAATGGAACATATTTTAGAGGATTGTAATCCTCAATTTGTACTTACAGAATCTAAATACGTAGGTGAAATTCCATTTGTAGGAGAGATTATTGATTTAAAGCAAGAAAATTTGTACGTTGGTGATACAAGCAACCTGGAGGTTACTCGAAAACCAAATAACTTAGCTTATATTTTATATACCTCAGGTTCTACAGGTAGACCAAAAGGAGTCATGATTGAACATTGTAGTATTGTGAATTTCTTATTTTCAATGACTCATTTATATCCTATGGATGAATCAGATACGTATTTACTGAAGACGCCTTATATATTTGATGTATCTGTTTTAGAGTTGTTTGGGTGGACCATAGTAGGTAGTAAATTAGTAATAATGGAAAATGGGGAACATCGAAACCCAAGGGCAATTTTAAGAACTATAGATAAATATGATGTAAAATTATTAAATTTTGTACCGTCTATGTTTAGAGCATTCATAAATACACTTAATAATGAAAATTGCCAGGTTTTAAATAAAGTAAAGTATATATTACTTGCGGGTGAAGCTTTGACACATGAGGTGGTTAATAAATTTAAAAAGCATCGATTATCGACTCAAATAGAAAATATGTATGGTCCTACTGAGGCGACGGTTATCGCAAGTACATTTTCACTTCAAGAAAGTGAAAACTATAATACTATTCCTATTGGAAAGCCTATTCCGAATGTAAGACTTTATATACTTAATCAAAAACAGAGACTTCAGCCTATTGGCGCGGTAGGAGAGCTGTATATTGGGGGAGAAGGTCTTGCAAGAGGATATGTAAATCAAATGAGATTAACTGAGGAGAAGTTTTTACCAGACCCATTTGTAAAAGGGGAGAAAATGTACAGGACAGGAGATCTTTCACGCTGGTTACCTGATGGGAATATAGAATTCCTCGGTAGAAATGATGAACAATTAAAAATTAGAGGATATCGAATTGAGCCAGGTGAAATTTTAGATGCTTTATCTTCACACCATGCAATTAAAGAAGCAGTGATAGTAGACATTCAAGATGAAGATGGGCAGAAAAAACTTGTAGCTTATTTCGTAGCAAAATCACTTGCATCCATTTCTGATTTGAAATTGCATCTTGCGAAATTAGTTCCGAGTTATATGATACCTACTTTCTTTGTTGAAGTTGAAAACATACCATTAACACCAAGTGGAAAGGTTGATCGACATTCCTTACCTTCACCTAGATCTTTACCTAAGAATGAGGAGGAGAGTATGATGTCTCCTAGTAATGAGTTAGAATCTCGTTTGGTTGAAATATGGAAAAGTATACTGAAGATTGAAGCTGTCGGTGTAGAGGATGATTTCTTTGACTTAGGAGGAAATTCTCTACTAGCTATTGAGCTTGATCTTGCTTTAGAAAACGAGAATCTTAATACGGATGACTTAGTTGCATATACAAAGCGAAATATTAAACAACTAGCGGCTTATATAGCAGAAAAGAAAAATAATTAGTATTACTTCATATTGTAAACACGACTTTTAAGAGTTTAAATTTACACTTGCTATACTGTGGGATTAAAGGAGCTTTCCCTCTTAGATTTCTGGAATGATAGTGTATATTCTGGTGATTCTGAGTTAGGGAATTCTCCCCCTTATTTAAAAATGATTAAAATAAAAAAGTGATTCGTGGAATAAGATTCTTCATATTTAAGGTGTTAATAATAATTGATAGCTTTTTAAAGAAGATATACATATCTTTGTCAACTTAGTATAGAAAAATAACCAGATTACCAAATTACACTAGTTTTTCCTATTGTTAAAAATATAGAGGTGAGTAAATGGGAAATTATGCTTCTTCAATCTTATATGATGTAGAGCCCTGTAAAAGCTCTGAACAAAATTGTATTGATGATGTGATTGCTACGTTAGCTAATTGGTTTAAGCGGAAACATTATTTAATGTACGCTAGATTATGGGATTTTGGTTTTTCTCCTGTCGATAATGGGAATTTAGGGGATGGATTATATACAGAGTCTGGTTATTTTGTAAGTGATTTAGAAAAATATCATGGTATAAAAAGTACTATATTTGATACAGATTCATCTGATGAAGGATTTGAAATTATATTAGAACAGTTATACTCGGGATTTCCTGTGGTGGTAACCATGAATGCATACTGGCTTCCTTGGGATGAAAATTATCTAAAAAATCATATTGTTCATTCATTTGTTGTTGTAGGGTATGAGCCCGAAGAAGACTGTTTAATTATTACCGATCCATATTTTATGGTTAAAAATGCACAACTTTCAATAGAACTTTTTCATAAGGGTTATCAAAAAGTAAGTACTTTAAAAGTTACTGAAGATGAGATCACAGACATACAATTGATTACAACCGATTTGTTAAATTGGATAAAACATATAAAAGATAAAAAACATATTTTTTCACAAATGCACCTTTTTGCTACGCAATTAATAAGTAAGTTTGATTTGAATAAAGAGACAGATGGATATTTAGACTTTAATGATGTTCCGTTATTCTCACATTTGGGTCAAGTTGTAGATGGCCGAGTAAAGTTTTCCAAAATGCTTTCGTTTCTTGGTGAGCATTATCACTCTGACTTCCAAACTATCGCTGAATCTATGAAGACAGCAGCTGCCAATTGGGGAGTAATTCGTGGATCATTGATAAAAATGCACTTAACAAAATCAGTAACTAAAGAAGGAATAGTAAATATTTCAGATAAAATTCACCATGCTGCAGAATACGAGCAAAATTTAGCTGGAAAAATAATGACATTTCTTATTTCTGTTATAGAAGGTAATACAAAGAATGTAATTATAGATTCTTCTCCATCGATGGAGACTACTAATTATGTAAAACCACTCGATAATATGGAGAGAAAGCTAGTTGATATATGGAAAGAAGTTATAGGTAATCCTTGTATTGGTGTGGAAGATAATTTTTTCGCACTTGGTGGTCATTCCCTTCATGCTACAGTAATCAACGCTAAAATATGGAAAGAATTTAACGTGCAATTATCATTGGCAAACCTTTTTGAGTATCCAACAATAAGAACTTTAAGTAATTTTATTAAAAATTCAAAAGAAAATAGGTTGCAAGAGATAGAAATAGTACCGAAATCTGAGGTATACCCGGTTTCATCGGCTCAAAAAAGAATGATGTTATTACAAGAGATGGATGGGGTACAGATGACATACAATGTACCAAGTTGTTTTATTCTTAAAGGAACGGTGGACCGGAAAAGGATAGAATTAGTCTTTGAAAAGCTTATTAAACGCCATGAAATACTCAGAACACAGTTTGAGTGGCAGGGGGATCAATTAGTACAGAGAGTATTAGAACAGGTAACATTTGAGCTAGAAATGATAAAGGGAGAGTATAAAGAATGGTTGCAACCATTTAATCTTTCTAAGGTTCCGTTAATGCGGGCTGGACTAAAGGTGCTAAAAGATAATAGTTATTTACTTGTAATTGACCTTCATCACATCATAACAGATGGCGTGTCTTTAAGTATCTTTATGCATGATTTTAAGGACCTATATGCTGGGGAAACATTGCCGGAAAATCGTTTGCAATATAAAGATTATGCTGTGTGGGAACAAAAATTATTATCTTCTAAAGAATTTGATATCCATGAGAAATACTGGGAAGAATTATTCTCAGGGGATATACCAGTTCTTGAATTACCATATGATCGAGGTCGACCACCTGTAAAGAGTTTCGAGGGTAAACAATATAATTTCCAAGTAAACAAGGAAATTACTCGAAAAATAAAAAAAATAGCACTAGAAACTGATACGACACCTTTTATGTTACTTATGGCTACCTTCACTATTTTTCTGTACAAGCATGGGGAACAAAAGGATGTCATTATAGGATCACCAGTTGCAGGTAGGCCGCATGCTGATTTGTTACCTCTTATGGGGCTGTTTGTAAATACAATTGCATTACGTTATCAAATAAATCCAGATCAATCTTTTATTAATCACTTGAAAAAAGTGAAAAGCGATACGTTAGAAGCTTTCGAACATCAGGTGTATCCATTTGATCAGTTAGTGGAAAAATTAGATCTTTCTAGAGACTTAAGCCGAAGTGCTTTATTTGATGTCATGTTTGTATTACAAAATTCGGATGAAAAACATACAGTTGTGGATGGATTAGAAATTAGCAAGGAAACAAACAAAGATACACTAACAAGTAAGTTTGATTTAACGCTTATTGCTGAAGAAAATAAAGATATATATGAATTCACTTTTGAATATGCTACATCTTTATTTGATAAATCAACAATAGTAGAATTTGGACGGCGATTTAACCTTCTATTAGAAGAAATAACAACTCATCCTAATGTTAGTCTAAAAGATATTCAAATGTTAACAAGTGAGGAAAAAGAACTTGTTTTATCTGCGACTCAGGAGAAAGAAAAAATAAAAATAGAGACCGATTTTAATTGGGATATTGGTTAATTGATTTCCCAGGTCTCAGAAGGAGTAATTACATGGATAATCATGAAAAAATACGTCAATACATTAAAAAAAATCTTATTATTTTTAATGCAGAGGAAACTATTGTTGCTAATGATGACAATATATTTGAAAAAGGTTATGTAAATTCGCTCTTTGCTATGCAAATGTTAAATTTCATAGAAACGGAATTTGATATAGTAGTAGATAATGATGAACTTGATATTATTAACTTTTCTACTATTAATAATATGGTTGATCTAATTAACAAAAAGAAGAATGGGAATTTCACAGTATGAGTAATGCAGAAGAGATTCTGGGAGTAGTTGATGAGTTTGCGGAAAAGAAGCTTCGGCCTCGAGCAGGTGAGTTTGAAAGTGATGAAGAGCTTCCCTATGATGTAATACAAGAACTCTCAAGTTATGGTGTATTGGGTGCAACGATACCAAAAGAATATGGTGGACTTTCTCTCGATTCTTTAGATTATGGTCGTCTTACTGAAATCATTGGTAAAGCTTGCAATTCGGTTCGTGAATTACTTACAGTTCATGTATCTTTAGTAGGGGAGTCAATTAAAAGGTGGGGTACTGAAGAGCAAAAGAGAAAATGGTTACCTGAGATGGCAACGGGGAACCTATTATTTTCATTTGCCCTAACTGAGCCAGAGGTTGGTTCTGATGCAAAAGCGGTTGGAACTTCCTATAAACAAGTTGATGATTATTTTATTCTTAATGGGCACAAAAAATGGATTTCATTTGCTGACATTGCAGATTGTTTTTTGGTTTTTGCGTCCAGTGAAGGAAAAGTTAGTGCCTTTATTGTTGAACGGTCAATGACGGGTGTTTCTACAAATAAAATGAGTAAACTGTTAGCAAGTAATTCTTCGCATATAGCTGAGATTCATTTGCAAGATGTAAAGGTACCAGCTGAAAACTTGTTAGGACCAATTGGGGGTGGATGGAGTTATGTAGTTAACACAGCTCTCGATCATGGTAGATATAGTATTGCCTGGGCAGGAGTAGCCATTGCTCAAGAAGCACTAGAAGCAATGGTAGCTTATTCAAGAAGAAGAAAACAAAGAAATAAATATATATGTGAATATGAAGCAATTCAAACAATTTTAGCAGAAGCAAGTGTAAATATAAAAGCAGCTCGTTCATTATGCCAAGCGGCTGGGAAAAAGCGTCAGGATAGACATACTGATGCTGTAATTGAAACAACCATTGCAAAATATTTTGCCTCAAAGATGGCTATGAAGGTAGCCACAGACGCTGTCCAAGTGTTTGGTGGAAACGGATTTTCAAGAGAATATCCTGTTGAGCGTTTATTTAGGGAAGCAAAGGTTTTAGAAATTATTGAAGGTACCTCGCAGGTACTTCAGCCAATTATTGCGCAGCATGCACTTCACACTTGTTCTCAAAAGGGAGGACTTTTAAAAATATGATTTATGAATTAGTAAAAGAAAAGGATGAATTCAAACAAATATCTCCACTTCTCGTTGATTATAAGAATCATCCAATACTTAACGGTATAGCTCATGGTTACAATAAGGGACATATTTATGTGGATAATCCTAATAACCCTAGATGCGCACTTGTGTGGGCAGAACAAGAAATTTTTTATTTATTAGGTGATCCTACAAGTAGTTTTGTTTCAAGTCTATCAACTTTTATTAAAGAAGTAATTGCACCTGAGGCCGAGCGGATAGGGGATGACTTTTTTCAGGTTGAATTATTACCTGAATCAAAATGGAAACAGGTTGTTGAGGAACAATTGCAAATGTTTATTCCTAAACCTTACACTCGAGTAACATTTACTTTTGATCCGGAGTCTTATAATAAGTTATCTAAACCTAATATACCTGATGGGGTAACGGTGGAACGTATTACAATCGACATGCTATCAGATAAAAAGTTCGCAATGGTACGGGATGATATTGTTGATTTTTGGGAGTCAACTCAGGATTTCATCCGAAATGGATTTGGTTATGTAGTAATGGTACATGAACAAGTTGTAACTAGTTGCTTATCGGTTTTTGCAACAGATACTGATGTGGAAATTGGAATTAATACTTATGATTTATTCCAGCGAGGTAAAGGGTATGCTTGGTTGGCTGCAAGAGCATTCTTGGATGACTGTTTAAAACAAGAAAGAACACCACATTGGAAGACAGAGGATTTTCGTATTCCATCTATTAAACTAGCGGGAAAAGTTGGATTCACAAATCTTCAAACCTATACAGCTTATGTGTTTCCTTATAACGAATTAGATAATTTCGTTTTTACCGCGTACCATCAATTAAGATACTATTCAAATTTTAATAAAGCTAGTGAGTTTGTACAAAAAGCTCGTACTATAGGAGATTTAAATGCATGGCATCACTTTTTACTTTCATGTGGTTATTCATTAATTGATAGAATCGATCTTTCGTTAAAGCATATGAATCTTGCACTAGATCTAGGATGGAATGATGTATCAGATATTCGCTATGTAGTTGATTTAGTGAATTTAAGAAAAACTGAAGAGGGACGAGCTTTATTAGATAGAGTTGAAGATAGCTTAAGATGAAAATAAGGGAGATAAAAAGATGAATATTGTATTTATGTTTCCTGGCGTAGGATCCCATTATTCTGGAATGGGTAAGTACCTTTATGAAAACTTCCCTGTAGCACGTGAGATATTTGAAGAAGCAAGTGACACTCTAAAAATAGACATGGCTTCCCTTTGTATGGAGAAGATATACAAAGCTGACCTTGAAAAGTTACAAAATTCACAGACTGCTTTAGTAACAACTAGCATGGCAGCTTTTCGAGTTTTTGAACAGGAAATAGGCAATAAACCAGAGGCAATGATTGGATATTCTTTGGGAGAATATACAGCTCTATGTGCTTCTGGAGCAATTGCATTTTCAGATACCTTAAAATTAGTACAAGAACGTAGTACGATTTTGAGTAGCTATGCATTGACTATAGATGGAACTATGGCATGGGTTAACAATCTTGCTCCAGAAATTGTTGAAGGTATTTGTTCAGAATTGTTAACCAAGGGACAGGAAGTATATATATCGGCTTATGACACTCCAAATAAAACATCAATTTCTGGTACAAACTCTGCGGTTCAGTTAGCTTGTGAAATGGTAGTAGAGCATGGGGGAATTGCAATCCCCCTTAAATTAAGTGGGCCATTTCATTCTCCTATGATGCAACCTGCTGCTGAAAAATATAAGAGTGTACTAGAAAATATAGATATGAAACAGCCATTAGTACCTGTCATAGCGAATCATGATAGTTCAATGTATAAAGGTGTAGAAAATATAAGAGAAAACCTTTACTTACAATTAATAAAGCCTGTGAAATGGTTGGACATGATTCACTATCTAATGAATCAAGGGTCTATGAAAGCTATTGAAATGGGACCAAAGGAAGTCTTGAAGTACCTTCTGCAAGCTATTAACCCTGCTATATCGACATGTAATTATGAAAGGGAGAAAGATATCCTAAATACAAAAAATTCTTTTACATTACAAGAATCTGATTATGAAGAAGTAATATCAGGGTGTTTAACTGTAGTTGTAAGTACAAAAAATTATAATACAGATTTAAGTGAGTATCAGAAAAAGGTAGTACGCCCATTTCAAAAGGTCCAAAGTCAATTCGAAGAAAAAATTAATTCGGGGTATTCAGTGGAGAAAAGTGATGTAGAAGAAGCAATCCAAATGATGAAAACAGCACTTACTGAAAAACAGATTAAAGAGAGAGAACAAAAACGTTACCTGCAAAGAGTTCTTCAATGTAAGAGTTTTTAGATATAAATTATAAATATATTAAGGGAGCGATGATGGATAAATGTTCAAGAAAATTGGTATTGTAGGTGCTGGAACAATGGGGATCGGCATGACAGTAGATTTAGTATTGCATGGTCTAGAAACGGTATTAATTGATGTGACAGAAGAGCAGCTAGAAAAAGCGGAAGAGAAAATATTAGAGACAGTTCGCTTTGCTCCTCTGATTAATAAAGAATTTCCTAGAATGCATAAGGAAGAAGTACTTTCGTTAATAAGTAGCTCTACTAATCTTGATGAAGTGGCTGAATGTGATTATATAGTAGAAAATGTTCCAGAAAACTGGCAAATTAAAGAGCCGATCTATAGAAGATTAGATGAGATATGTAAAAAGGATACAATTTTTGGAGTAAATACGTCTTGTATCTCAATAACAAAAGTAGGAGGAGTAACAAAGCGTCCAGATAAAATAATAGGAATGCATTTTATGAATCCGGTATATATGAAACCATCTATAGAAGTTATTAGAGGGTATTTAACTTCAGATGAAACGGTCATGAAGGCTCAAGCTTTCCTCAAACAATTAGATAAAGATGCCATTGTTGTTAATGATCAGACCGGTTTTGTTTCTAACCGTATCTCCCACTTATTCATGAATGAATCAGCTTGGGTTGTAATGGATGGTGTAGCAACACCTAAACAGGTAGACGATATATTTAAAAAATGCTTTGGACACACAATGGGTCCATTAGAAACAGCAGATTTAATTGGATTAGATACAGTATTACATTCATTAAATGTACTTTATGAGGAATATCAAGATCCAAAGTTTAGATGTTGCCCATTACTTAAAAAGATGGTGGATGCTGGTGAATGTGGTAGGAAGAGTGGTAAAGGTTTTTACGCTTATTAAAATTAAAAATTACTAATAGGGGTGTATAAAATGCAAGATAAAAATTTAGAACAAATTATTCATATGTATATTCAAGATCATGTAGGTATTGAATTTAATGATGATACTGAGATTTTTGAAGAAGGATTAGTTAATTCTTTATTTGCAATCCAATTGATGACTTTTCTTGAAAAAGAATTTGCCATAAAGGTAACCATGGATGACTTAGATATGGATAACTATAAGTCTGTAAATTCTATTGGAAATTTTATAAGAAATAAGCAAATGGTTCGGTAATGGACATGAAACAATACTTAGAGCCATCTCAATATAAAATATATCAGAATTTTTTGGATTTTGTATGTGAATATATAGAACCTCATGCTAATAGTTGGGAGATTGAACAGGGCATTCCATCAGACATAATAAAGACTTGTGCTAAAAATGGTTATTTAGGTGGAACACTTCCAGCGGAGTATGGTGGATTAGAATGGGATTATGTAACGTATGGGTTATTTACTGAAGCAATAGCAAGAGGTAGTGTCTCTCTTTCGGGATTATTTAATGTCCATACGATGGTAACAGAAACGATTTTAAAATGGGGAACAGAAAATCAAAAAAATCAGTGGTTACCATTACTTGCATCTGGTAATCAAATAGCTGCATTAGCTCTTACTGAACCTGGAGCAGGATCAGATTTAAATATGATTAAAACGAACTTCGATCAACACGGGGATAAATTAATACTTAATGGAGTGAAGAAGTGGATCACTTTTGGTGCAGCTGCTGATGTGTTTTTGGTATTTGGAAAACTAAATGGTGAACAACCAATTGCCTGTTTAGTACCAAAAGATAGTGTGGGTGTAAATGTTACTCATATAAGAGACATGCTTGGATTTAAAGCTGCATATTTGGCAGAAATTCAATTCAATAATGTAGAAATACCTTTAGAAAATATCATTGGTAGACCAGGATTTTCTTTTACTTACCTTGCACCGTATGCTTTAGAATTTGGGCGTATTTCAATTGCCTTTGCTGCTCTTGGTGTATTACGTACTTGTTTAGAAATCTGTGGGAATCATGTATTACATAGAAGCGCATTTGGTAACTCTCTAATTGATCATGGCATGATTTCACATATGGTTACGGATATGGGAGTAGATTTAGAAGCTTCTATACTCCTTAGTTTAGAAGCTTGTAAGGCCAAAAATGAACATCGAGCTGATGCTACTGAAAAGATTATGATTGCAAAATATTTTGCATCGCGCTCAGGTACAAGGCATTCAACGAATGCTGTACAGATTATGGGAGCACTTGGTTGTAATGATAATTATTCAATATCAAGGTGCTTTAGAGATTCTAAAACAATGGAGATCGTTGAGGGGAGTAATCAGATTCATCAGCTATTACTTGGTAAGGGATTTGCTAAAAAAGCGAAACGTGCCATTGAAAAAATACCTGTAACTAAAGGAGTGATACAACCCGGATGAGTACATGTATACAAAAGCTGTTTGAAGAACAAGTAGTCCGTACGCCAGATGAGGTTGCTGTTATCTTTAAAAAAGAAACATTAACCTATAAGGAATTAAATGAAAAAAGTAACCAATTAGCTCGTCTTTTACGTGAAGGTGGAGTTGGTCCAGATACAGTTGTAGGTATTATGGTAGAGCGATCTATCGAAATGGTTGTCGGAATTTTCGGGATATTGAAAGCGGGCGGAGCATATCTTCCGCTTTCCCCGAATCATCCATCATCACGATTACAATTCATTATAGAAGATAGCGGTGCTAAATTAATACTTACGCAAAAGCAAATCCTACATCGTTTTCAAGATAGTTTGAAAGCTGATATGTTAGCTTTAGATTCGATTTTCTATGAAGGAAATGGTGAAAATCTAGAGTGTATTAACAAACCGTCTGATCTTGTGTATGTAATATACACTTCCGGTTCAACCGGGAAACCTAAGGGTGTTATGATTGAGCATTCGGCCTTAATAAATCGAATTGAGTGGATGCAAGAAGCTTATCCAATTAGTTCAAAGGATACTATATTACAAAAGACCCCTTATACATTTGATGTATCCGTATGGGAGATGTTCTGGTGGGCCATAGTTGGAGCCAAAGTATGTATTCTTGCGCCAGGGATGGAGAAGTTTCCACAGGCTATTATTGAGACAACTGAAAGTAATGACGTGACAATTATGCATTTTGTACCATCTATGTTAAGTGCATTTTTACACTATCTTGATGTGACAGGTGAAACTAACCGAATAAAATCGTTGAAACAAGTATTTGTTAGTGGTGAGGCATTACTGTCTCAACATGTAAACCGTTTTAACAAGCTGCTAAATTTCTCTAATGGTACACTTCTTACTAATCTGTACGGACCTACTGAAGCAACCATAGATGTGACTGCTTTTGATTGTCCGACACATGAGATTACAGAAGGGAGCGTTCCAATAGGGCGACCAATTAGGAATATTGAGATGTTTGTTGTTGATAAATATGGTAATAAACTTCCGGAGGGCCATATAGGAGAATTATGTATCTCAGGTATCGGATTAGCACGTGGATATGTAAATAGGCCGCAATTAACGGCAGAAAAGTTTGTACAATATTCCCTTGATACCCGTATATATAAAACCGGTGACTTAGCTTTAATAAGATCGGATGGGAATATTGAGTTTCATGGAAGAATTGATTTTCAAGTTAAAGTTAATGGGCTTCGTATTGAGTTAGGGGAAATAGAATCGTGTTTAATGTCTTGTGAAGGAGTTTTACAATGTGCGGTAATTGTAAGACAAGAATCTGAGATGGTAGTTAAGTTAATAGCTTTCTATGAGTCAGAAAATGATATTGAGTTAGAGAGGTTAAAAAAATATCTTCGCTTATTTTTACCAGATTATATGATTCCTAACAGTTTTGTACGTGTAAATGAAATGCCATTAACGGATAGCGGAAAGATAGATAGAAAGGCACTTGCCTTATTAGGTTCCGATAAATATTCACACCATACCACACTTGTAGGAGGTTCTGTTAATGAGGAAAGCAGTAAAGATTCATAAAGAAGATATTGAAGATGTAATCGCCCTTACACCAGTGCAGGAAGGTATTCTTTATCATTATTTGAAAGAACCCGAAGGAAAGCTATATCATGAAGAACTTCGACTTTGCTTAACTGGAAAAATTAATATTCCAAAGTTCGAAGAGGCGTGGAATTATGTAACACGGGAAAATGAAATGCTGCGTACAATTTTTCGATGGGAAAAAGTTAAACAACCTGTACAACTTATATTAAAAGAGCATACTCCGAACATTATATATAGTGATGGTAAAGTCTCTAATGATACAGAAAGCTTTGATTTACAAACAGTTCCCTTTTCTATCGAACTGTGCCATTTGAACGAAGGCGAATATGAAATGGTTTTACGTCATCATCATATTTTGTTTGATGGTTGGAGTAATAGTATTATTTTACAAGAGTTTATTAAGGTATATCGAGAGTTAATAAAGGGAGATATACCATCATCTATAAATAAAAAGAAATTTAAAGAATATATACTATGGCAACAAAAACAAGATAAATCAAAACAAAAGCTTTTTTGGGAACAATATTTAAATGAATTAACTGAACAAATAAATTTATCCAATAAAAATTCTAATCAACTAAAAAAAGCCAAAACATATGTAAAAGAGATAGATAAAGAGCGAAGTGATAGATTTCGAAGTTTTGCAAGTAATCAAGGTGTAACATTGGCTACATTATTTTATACAGCCTGGGGTCTATTATTACAAAGGTACAAAAATTCAGAGGACGTAATATTCGGTACAACAGTATCCGGGCGTTCAATTCCAATGCATGGTCTGAGTGAAATGGTAGGTTTATTTATAAATACACCACCACTTCGTGTAAGTGCTGATGGGAGAATGACTGTTTCAGATCTTTTACAAAGAATTCAAAGTGATGTCCAAAGAAGAACTGAATATGAAACGACTCCAATTGTTGATTTAAACGTGTCATTTGACACTATTATGGTAGTTGAGAATTACCCTCTTGATATAGAAAAGCTGAAAGAAACTGATGAAAGTGTAAGAATTTCAGGTTATGAAGTAAATGAAATGACCAACTATGATTTAACTGTCTCAATAGAGTGTTTCGATTCTATTAAACTTGCAATGATGTGGCCTGAAGATGTATTTGATGAATCTATTATTACCAGTATAACTAACCATTTTATACAGCTATTAGATTCAATGCTTTTAGATGAAGGACAACCAATACAAACTCTTAAAATGTTAGATGAGGCAGAAGAAAAGTTTTTGCTTCAAGGTGGTCAAAATCAAAGTGCTACATTCCCACGCACAACACTTCATCAATTAATTGAGATGCAAGCTGAAAAGCATCCGGAGAGAGTAGCACTTACATTTGAGAATAGTGAGATGACTTATGGAGAGTTGAATGAGCGTGCGGATAAAGTGGCATTTGCTCTTTTAAAAGAAGGTGTAACTTTAGATTCTCCAGTAGCTGTAATGTTGGATTACTCATTTAATATGATTATCTCTCTACTTGGTATTTTAAAAGCAGGTGGGGCTTATGTTCCAATTGATCCTGATTATCCTCAGGAACGAATTGATTTTATTCTTCAAGATAGTGGTTCAAATGTAATAATAACCTCAAATTTATTTGAGGATAAAGTTAAATTTGATAGCACAATGCTTTTTATTGAAGAACTTAATGAGACACCGATGCAAGATTTCGAGAGAGTAGATGTTGCCCCAAATAATTTAGCATATGTCATTTATACTTCTGGAACAACAGGACGTCCTAAAGGGGTTATGATTGAACATAGTAATGTAATACAACTTGTCATGCATCAACCAAATAGTTTTAAATTCTCTAGTAATGATGTGTGGTTACTATTTCATTCTTTCTGTTTTGATATGTCAGTTTGGGAGATATTTGGATCACTTACTTATGGTGGACGTCTTGTCCTGGCAACAAAAGAAACAATCCGTGATACGTATAAACTTGCTCAGTTGATTGCAGATGAGGGAGTAACGGTATTGAATCAAACTCCATCTGCATTCTATGTTTTTCAGCAAGTAGTTGAAGAAATGCCTAAACTTTCTTTCAAAATTAGGTTAATTACATTTGGAGGGGAAATGCTGAAGCCAGGTTTACTGCAAAGTTGGTTTAAGCGTTCACCTAATACGGTCATAGTAAATATGTATGGAATAACTGAGACGACAGTACATGTTACTTATAAGGAAATTGGAGAAAAAGAAATGCATAGTAATCTTAGTGCTATAGGCGTGCCTCTTCCTACGTATTCGTGCTATGTATTTGACAAACATATGAATCCTACACCTAAGGGAATGCAAGGGGAACTTTATGTTGGAGGGCATGGAGTTGCGCGGGGATATCTAAATCGTCCCGAACTAAATAGGGAACGTTTTATACAGAATCCTTATAATCCAAGTGAAAGATTATATAGATCAGGAGATTTAGTCCGTATTCTTGAAAATGGCGAAATGGAGTATATAGGTCGTAGTGATCATCAAGTGAAGATACGTGGTTATCGAATCGAAACAGGAGAAATAGAACATCATTTACAACAGCATGTGGATGTGAAGGAAGCGGTAGTTTTATCTATTGCTTTTGGAGAGGAACAAGAACTGTGTGCTTATATACTAACTGATCAAGATATATCTCAAAATGAATTACGTTATTATCTTACTGACAAAATACCTTCGTATATGATACCTATGTATTTTGTACTTTTAAGTGAAATGCCATTAACTACGAATGGAAAAGTTAATCGTCGTGCTTTACCTAAGCCTACTAAGTTAGTACAACCAAATGATTTGCTAGATGAGCTTGAAACAACGGTAGCTGATGTTTGGAAGGAAGTTTTGGGGATAGAAAAAGTAGGATTGTATGATAATTTCTTTGATGTAGGAGGGAACTCCTTAAAAATGGTTCGATTGTTCTCTCGTTTACGAAGCAAGTTTGAAAAAGAACTTACAATGCCTATGTTATTCCGATACCCAACGGTTCATGATCAAGCTTCCTACTTTAGAAGTGATAATGATATGGATCACCAACCTAAAGAAGTTAAGAAAGAAAATCTTTTATCTATGAATAAAAATGATGTAGCAGTGGTTGGTATGGCGGTTCGTATGCCAGGCGCTTCTAATCTTAAGCAATTCTGGTCAAATTTAGAACAAGGGATAGAATCCATTCGTACATTTACAGATGAAGAACTTAGTGAGATGGGCATACCAAAAGAAGTGATTCAAAAACCTAATTATATAAAATCTAAAGGGTATTTAGAAGATGTAGATGCATTTGATAATGAATTCTTTGATTACAGTCTAAAAGAAGCTGAAATGATGGATCCACAACTGCGTATACTTCATGAATGCGCATGGGAAGCACTAGAACAAGCAGGTGAGGTTAATTCTTCTCATATGAATACAGGAGTTTATGTTGGAGGATCACCAAATTTCCACTGGCTTCGTTCTATTGCTAGTGAATCTTCTAATACATTAGAAGATTTCCAAGCAATGTTGTTAAACGAAAAAGATTTCTTTGCTACTCGATTGGCTTATAAATTAAATCTAAAAGGACCAGCGATTACAGTACAAACAGCTTGTTCTACCTCCTTAGTTGCTATTCAAAACGCATGGGCAGATCTTATCGATGGACGATGCGATATAGCTTTGGCCGGGGGAGTAAGTATAACTTATCCAATAAAAACAGGATATTTATATGAAGATGGTATGATTTTCTCACCAGATGGTCATTGTCGAGCTTTTGATAAGGATGCTCAAGGAACAGTGGGTGGAAATGGTGCTGGTATTGTAGTACTGAAAAGGTTGGAGGACGCTCTTCGAGATGGAAATTTAATACATGGAGTTATTAAAGGAGCTGCAGTAAACAATGATGGGTCCAATAAGGCTGGATTTACAGCGCCAGGGGTTGATGGACAAGCTGCTGTTATAAAATCGGCTCATAAAATAGCTGGTGTTAAGCCTGAAGAAATCTCATATATAGAAACTCATGGTACTGGTACGCAACTAGGTGATCCTATAGAAGTAGAAGCATTGAAGTTAGCTTTTGGTAAGCAAGAACCAGGTAGAGTTTTAATTGGATCAGTGAAGACGAACATTGGACATTTAGATGCTGCAGCAGGAGTTGGAGGATTTATAAAGACGGTCTTAGCTTTGAAAAACAAGAAAATTCCGCCGAGCCTTCATTATAATAACCCAAACCCTAGCATTGATTTTGGAAAAAATCCGTTTCGTGTAAATACGGAAATTATCCCATGGAAAGAAGAGGTAAGAAGAGCGGGTGTTAGTTCGTTTGGGATGGGTGGAACTAATGCACATATAGTGTTAGAGTCTGTTCCTGACAATGCTAAGAATTTTGAAAAACAATCTTGGAACTTATTAACTGTTTCAGCAAAAACAGAGGAATCTTTAGATAAAGCTACTAACGATCTATTATTGTATTTGAAGGAGAATCTAGAGATATCACTATCTGATACAGCTTATACATTACAAAAAGGTCGTCGTGAATTTCCATATAGAACTGCTGTAGTTGCTAATGGAATAGAGGATGCCATAGAAAAACTTGGTGATACGGGACTAGAGAAAACAAACGCAATGGAGAGTAGACCTTTAGCCTTTCTTTTTTCAGGGCAAGGATCACAGTATATCAATATGGGTAGAGATTTATATGAAAATGAACCTGTATTTCGTGAACACGTTGATCAAGGTTTAGCCTTACTCTCAAATTGGCTTGATATAGACATGAAAAATATTTTGTATCCTACAAAGGAGACAGAGGATAAAGCAACTGAACAGTTAAATAGAACTTCAATGACGCAACCTCTACTATTCACTATTGAATATGCATTAGCCAAACTTCTAATGAAGTGGGGAGTTTATCCAAGGATCATGTTTGGCCATAGTATTGGTGAGTTTGTAGCAGCTTGTTTAGCAGAAGTAATGTCTTATGAAGATGCATTACATTTAGTAATGATTAGAGGAAAGCTAATGAATAGCGTACCAGAAGGCGCTATGCTAAGTGTAAATTTATCTGTTGAAGAATTACAAATGTATATAACAGATGATGTAGATATAGCAGCTGTAAATTCCTCTCAACATTCAGTAATTTCTGGTACTGTACTTTCAATCAATAAGATTGAGGAATTACTTTTAAATCATGGAGTAAAGACAACACGTCTATTTACTTCGCATGCTTTCCATTCTCGAATGATGGATGAAGTTCTAGATTCATTTGAGCAAGCTGTAGGAAATATAAAATTATCAAGTCCTAAAATACCTTATATCTCTAATATTACAGGTGAAATGATTACAGCAAATCAAGCCACATCACCTTCTTATTGGGCACAGCATCTACGAAGTACTGTTCAATTTTCAAAGGGATTATCTGAAATTTTTTATTTAAAAAATGTAATTTGCCTTGAGATTGGCCCAGGTAATGCATTATCAACTTTTGTATTAAAACATTTAAATAGAAGTAAAGATCAATTGGCTTTAAACATGTTACGTCATCCTCTGGATAAATCAAATGACTTCGAGCATTTATGCAAGCAAATGGGACGGTTATGGATGCAAGGTGGAACTATAAATTGGAATACTTTTAATAACATTGAGAATAAAAGGTTATTAGATTTACCAACGTATCCTTTCATGAAAAAACGATTTAAAGCTGATCCAATTTTTAATACTCAATCTCGGAGTTTAACTCAGGAAACAAGAGGTCATAATAAACAGGCTAATATTAAAGACTGGTTTTATTTGCCTTCTTGGGAACGCAAAACATTAAAATCTATACAAATAAAGAAAGAACAAAAATATAAATGGCTTATTTTCAATGATCATCTAAATAGATTCAATCGACTGATAGAAAAATTAAAAAGAGAAGGTCAGGATGTAATTGAAGTTAAAACAGGTGGTATTTTCTCTGAAAAATCCGACGGTTTATATACGATATGTCCATCTCAAAAAATGCATTATGAAATGCTATTTTCAGAATTAGAACAAAAAGATTTATTACCAAATAAGATTATACATGCTTGGAGCTTTAATCCAGTTAATGAGGTTATTCTCGATCAAGAGAGAATTGAACGATCAATGGATGAAGGATATTATTCGTTACTTTATATTGCACAAGCAATTGGGAAAATTAATTATGAGGGAGCATTACAGTTAAATATCTTTACTGACCGTATGTTTGAAGTTACAGGTACAGAGCTGAACTTAAAACCAGAGCAAGCTACAATTCTAGGCTTTTCAAAAATATGCAATCTTGAGTTTCAAAATATAAAATGTCGTACCATTGATATGGATACAGATTCTCAACAAATGTTTGAAGAAGCGGGTTTAATGGAGAGTTTTGTGGATTCTACTGATATAGTTGTAGCTTATCGAGGACGTCATCGATGGGCGCAAACGATTATTCAAAATCCTTTTGAGGAAGAAGATGTAGAAATTGATAGATTACGAGAGGGTGGCGTCTATTTAATTACTGGTGGACTTGGTGGAATTGGATTTGAAATTGCAAAAGATTTAGCTAATAGAGTACCAAATGTCAAACTTATATTGATTGGCCGCTCAGAGTTCCCACCTCGTAATCAATGGGAACAATACCTAGAAAATAAAGACGAGCGTGTAAGCCGAGTTATTTCTGATTTGTTGACAATGGAGTCTCAAGGTGCAGAATACATGATTCTAAGTTCTGATGTTTCCAATCAAGATGATATGAAACAGGCAATTGAAAAGGCTAAATCTCGTTTTGGTTCTATTAATGGCGTAATTCATGCAGCAGGTGTCGCTGATTATCTAGGTATTATGATGAATCGTGAAAAAGAATCTAATAATAAAATTTTAGCTCCGAAAATTAAAGGTACACTAGTGCTCGATGCTTTATTAAAAGATGAACCAATTGATTTCTTCGTACTATGTTCATCAATTGGTAATGTGGCGTATCATATGAAATTTGGTCAGAGTGGTTATAATGCAGCGAATGAATTTTTAGATGCATTTGCGTTTTATAAGCGGGCTCATGATGGAGTGTTCACTGTAGCTATTAACTGGCCAGATTGGCAAGAGGTGGGTATGTCACTTAAGTCTGCTGAAATATGGGCAAAGCAATTTAATATGGATATGGAAAGTGTATTACATGATGGTGTAACTGTAGAAGAGGGCTTGAAGGTATTCCGTAGTATTATCAATAGAAATCAACAACAAGTTGTGGTTTCTCCAATAGATTTACATTGGAAACTTTTAAATGGTGCCAACTATTATAATGAACTATTGGAAAAAGGAAGTAAGAATAGATTAAAGCAGAATCGTTCAGATGTTTCCACAACGTATAGACCACCAACTAATGAAATTGAACAACAATTATACGAATTATTAAAAGATATGTTTGGAATTGAAGAAATAGGAATTTACGATAATTTCTTCGATCTAGGAATGAGTTCTTTAGATCTTGTTCGTATTAATGTGAAATTAAAAGAAGCCTTTAAACGAGACTTACCTATAGTTGTTCTTTATGAGCATACGTCAATTAAATCTCTTGCTAAATATTTAAGTAATCAAGAAGTAAATAACAATTTAACAAATAAAAAAGAGTTATTGAAAGCGAAATCGGTTATGAAAAATACATTATCTGCTTTAAAAAGTAGAAAGTAGTAAAGGGAGGGGAACAACATGATTAATAAAGAAGTAGTTCCGTCGAAAGTTGAGTTTTGCTGGGGATTACCTGTTATTCCAACGCCACAAACAAAAGAACTTCTAGAGGAATATGTTAATCAAGCTAAAAGAGCTGAGAAGAATAACTTTGACTCGGTATTGGTTTCGATTGCACCAACATCTGTTGATCCAATGATAGCAGCGTCTATGATTGGAATGAATACGGAGTTTGTAAAGATTTTGGTTGCGCAAAATACAAACCAGATGCTTCCTACCGTAACAGCAAAAGCATTGAATACCTTAAATAGTTTAATTGGTAATCGTGCAGATATTAACATTGTAACTGGTAGTGCCTCGCTTGTCCTTGCGCGTGATGGATTACCAGAACCGCACCATGTTCGATATGCTAGGACAAAAGAATATATTGAGCTGTTACAACAATTAAGACGAGGAGTAACTAGCTATAAAGGTGAGTTTTATCAAGTAGAAAATAGTGATATTTATCCAAAGGAAGATCTCTCTCGAAGTGCCCGCTACTTTGTAGCGGGTTCCTCCGAGGAGGCAATGAGAATAGCTGCAGAGTATGGTGATGCTTATATACTTTATGCAACAGACCGCAAAAGTCTTAGAGAACACTATCAAACAGTTAATAATTACGCTAAGCAATATGGGCGCGAGAAAATTCCAGGTGCTATTTTAGTAGACATCATTGCTCGTGAGACTTCGGAAGAAGCATATGAAGAAGCATATGAATTACTCGAGAGAACACCAGCAGCCTTAAAGAGGATGACTAAGCTATTTTTAGATAATGCAGATTCTGTTGGACTTCGCCGATACAAAGATTTAATTACAAAAGATAGTATGTGGATAGATGATCATCTTTGGGGAGGTCTAAGTTTAGTTAACCCATCTAATTCAATTTCTATAGTTGGTAGCTATGAGGAAGTCATCTCGACGTTAACTGATTTTTGGGAAATAGGGGCAAATTATTTTCTTATTACTTCTCAGATTAGTGAGCATGAAATAGAACGTATTGGTCAAAATGTTTTGCAACCATTTAAAAAGAAAATTGAAAAGTTAATCCAAGTTAACTAAAAGAGGGCTAAAAATATGAAGTTAAACATATGGTTGAAGTTTATCATTTTAATGACTTTAATAGTACTCCCTTATCGACAGGTGGAAGCACAGGAAACGGTACAGTTTAATGAGAAGAAAATACAGAAGCATATAGAAGAACAAATATCTCAAGCGGGTATTCCTGGACTTTCAGTAGTAATTGTAAAAGGAAACGAAACGATTTATAAGAAGAATTATGGCTATGCCGATACAGACAAAAAACGTCAAGTTACGAATGAGACGCTTTTCGAGCTAGGTTCTACTTCAAAAG
This sequence comes from Bacillus sp. BPN334, assembly GCF_008368885.1. NCBI lineage: Bacteria > Bacillati > Bacillota > Bacilli > Caryophanales > Bacillaceae > Bacillus > Bacillus sp. BPN334. The sequence continues at coordinate 336,172 of NZ_QOZW01000013.1, forward strand.
CTTTTACGGCATTAGCTGTATTGCAGCTAGAAAAAGAAGGGAAAATTAAACTTAGTGATTCTTTAACTAAATATGTTTCATGGTTTGAAATGGAGTATAAAGGCAAACCTTATGAAATTACACTTTATGACTTATTACACCATACTAGTGGAATACCGGAAAAGGCCATTGGATATATTCCTATAACCAATGGCAAAGATTCTATTGAGAAAACGATTAGAAATGTTATGCCAATAGGACTAAACCGAGAGCCGGGTAGCAGTTTTGAATATTCTACGGTTAACTACGATCTATTAGGCTTAGTAATCGAGAAGGCAACTAATCAATCATTTGAAAGATATGTTCAAGATCATGTGCTATCAAAGTTAGATTTATTGAGTACATACGCTGGACGTGAGATGGCCCCATTAGATAACATGGCCCAAGGTTACAAGCGTAATTTCTTACAATCATTACCCTATGACGCTCCTAATTATAGGGGGAATACACCGGCTGGATATTTTATTTCAAATATAAATGATATGGAAAGATGGTTAAAATTACAGCTTGGGGTTGAAAAGCCTAGGATGTTTCCGGAGGAATTGATTAACGATTCTCATAAAGCGAATAGAAAGGTTGCCCCAGATAACAATGGAGCTTCATATGCAGCTGGATGGGAGGTCTATCAAAGTGGTGGAGGGGAAATTTCACATGGTGGAAGTAACCCAAATTATTCATCGTATATTGGTTTCCGTGATGAGGAACAGATAGGGGTTGTAGTATTAGCAAATCTGAATAGTAATTACACTTACTATATCGGTAGCAGTCTTTTAAATATGATGATAGATAAAGAAGTTAAACCATTACTCTATGATGAATATAAGAAAACGGATCAAATAGGAACAGCCTTATTTGTAATGTCATCTTTGTGTTTACTAACGTTATTGGTCATGTTATTTCATTTAATCCGGGAGATTATTTTTAGAAAAAGAAGATTTAAATTACCAACAGGAAAAACATGGTTACATATGGTATTAGTTGTTGCGATATATGCACTAATGATTTATGCACTGTATCAACTACCAAATCTCTTGTTTGGAGGGCTTCCGTGGGCATTTATAAAAGTTTGGGCACCTTCAACTGTCGTACTTGCAATATATGCAATTGCAGGGGTGGGTTTGGCCTATGTTATCCATACATTCTTAAATCTTTGTTTTCCAAGACAAAAGGGAAAGTCGCTTTTGACATTAATTGTTTTGGGGCTAATATCAGGGTTTGGTAATGCTTTTCTCATTTTTGTGATTAATGAAACGTTTGTTAGATCAAATAATTTGGAAAATGGCTTGTTGTTTTACTTTGTACTTGGAATCGTTATGTATGTCTTTTCACAACGTATTATTAGAACTAGCATTGTATCGTATACAAACGAGTTAGTTTATGAAAAACGGATGGAATTAACAGATAAGTTGTTACAGACTCCTTATTACAAATTGGAGTTGATTGAGAAGGGCCGAATAGAGGCGACATTAAATAACGATACTGAAGTTATCTCTCGTTCTCTCAATCTATTAGTTACTGCTGGAACAAGTTTATTAACGTTACTATTTTGTTTTCTCTATCTTGGTGTAATGAATATGTATGCCTTTTTACTATCCTTGTGTATTATCTTTATTACTGCGGGGGTATATTCTCTGATCGGACGACAAGCGGATAAAGTTTGGAATGAAACAAGAGATATTCAGAATGTATATTTTCGTTTGATTGGTGATTTAAGGCATGGTTTCAAAGAGCTTAGGCTTCATACTGGAAAACGAAACGATTTTCGAGAAGTTATGAATGAAAGCTGTAATAACTATCGTGTTAAACGAACGATAGGAGATATTAAGTTTGCAAATGTGTTTGTTCTGGGAGAACTATTATTCATTTTTGTTATTGGTATTGTAGTTTTCGTATTTCCAGAAATTTTTGTTAATATGCCGAAAGAGACGATAAGTAACTATGTAATTGTTTTTCTGTATATGACAGGTCCAGTTAATGAAATACTGGGCGGTATCCCTCAGCTCGTAAATGTACGTATTTCTTGGCAACGTATTCAACAAATGGTGAAGAGTGTAGATCATATAAAGGCAAATGAGCAAATCGCGACAACAAAAGAATACTTAGATGTGCCAATTTGTTTGCAGCTACAAAATGTAAGTTATAAGTATAAGAATAAAGATGGAGATTTTACTGGTTTTGGTATTGGTCCAATAGACATGGAGTTTAATTCTGGAGAAATAGTCTTTATTGCTGGTGGTAATGGGAGTGGAAAATCTACTTTATCAAAACTGATTACTGGGTTATATGAACCTAATGAAGGTAATGTTTTATTAAATGGAAAAGAAATAGCTCCAGAGGAATTGAATCAATACTATTCAGCTATCCTTAGTGATTTTCATGTTTTTGACAGGTTATACGGAATTAATACAGAAGGAATGAAAGCAGAAATTGATCATTATTTAGAACTTCTCCAACTTAGTGACAAGGTTGGCATTGAGAATGGGCGTTTTACTACTACGCAACTATCAACTGGACAAAAGAAAAGGTTAGCATTGCTGGTTACGTATTTGGAAGATCGACCTATACTTTTATTTGATGAATGGGCAGCGGATCAAGATCCTGGTTATAGACGCTTCTTTTATGAAGAATTGTTACCTCAAATGCGAGCGAAGGGTAAATGTATTATTGCTATTACTCACGACGATCAATATTTTCATTTGGCAGATAAGCTTATAGTGATGGAGATGGGAACTGTGAAAATGAATAAAACAAAGGAGGCATTATCATGAGTAAGGAAATTAAATGTGTTGTTTGGGACTTAGATTGTACAATTTGGGATGGTGTTTTATTAGAGGGTGGTACAGTTACTTTAAAACCTGGAATTTATGAAATTATATGTGAATTAGATAGACGTGGAATACTGCAATCAGTTGCTAGTAAAAATAACTACGAAGATGCAATAGCTAAATTACGGGAATTTGGAATAGAAGAGTATTTTTTATACCCAGAGATTCATTGGAACTCTAAATCTAGTTCCATTGAGAAAATTAGAAAAAATTTAAACATAGGTATTGATACTTTTGCGTTCATTGATGACCAACCTTTTGAGTTAGAAGAAGTACAGAGTGTTCATAATGATATTCTGTGTATACATGTAAATGAATATAAGTCGTTATTAGACTTGCCACGACTACAACCAAAAAGAATTACAGAAGATTCACGTCGTCGAAGACTGATGTATTTAGAAAATCTTAAGAGAACGAAGGATGAAGAAGAATATGAAGGCCCAAAAGAAGAATTTTTAGCTTCACTTGGGATGAATTTTGTGATTAGTGAGGCTCGTGAGGAAGATTTACAGCGTGCAGAGGAGTTAACAGTACGTACGAATCAATTAAATTCGACTGGTATTACCTATGATTATGATGAATTAAACTATTATCGTAATCATCCAGATTATTTATTATTAGTTTGTGAGTTATCAGATAAATATGGCTCCTATGGGAAGATTGGTTTAACACTTGTAAAAAGGACAGAGGAAGCCGACTGTCTAAAACTTCTTCTCATGTCTTGTCGTGTAATGTCCCGTGGCGTTGGTACTATACTCCTCACATATCTAATGGAAAGAACAAAACAGGCAGGTAAACGCTTTTTGGCTGAGTTTCGACAGACTGACCGTAACCGTATGATGTTTGTTACGTACCGATTAGCTGGATTTAAGGAAACTAGCAACGAAAATGGAATCTTAATTTTAGAACATAATCTTGAGAATATAAATCCTTATCCTCACTATATTAATATACAATTTCCGGAAACACCAACGGATGTGGATAGAGGGGAAGTGGAAATATGCAACAAACAATTGTAAAGCATTCTCTCACGCATCCACAAAAAAGAGTTTGGTATAATGAACAAATTTATCCAAACACATCCATGTATAACATCGGAGGGATGGTTCTTATTAAGGGGGAAATTAATTTTACAATTTTAGAAAAAGCAATTCAATTATTCATTAAGAAAAATGATGGTTTACGTCTACGGATTTTTCAACAACATAGAGAACCCCACCAATATATATCACCATTTGAACTTACACCAATACGTTTAATTGATTTTTCTAATCATCATAATCCAAGTTTAGAAGTTAGAAAATGGGCCCAGGATGAATTTCAAAAACAAATTCCACTTGAAGGTGGCCCTCTGTTTGAATTTGTGCTCTTGAAAATAAGTGATGTAGAAAGTTCCTATTTTGTTAAGTTTCATCATATTATAGCTGATGGTTGGACAATCCAACTTATGACGAGTCAAATTATCGATTTTTACTCTAAGTTAAAGAATGATGAGCATATAAATGATACGGTTGAATCTACTTATCTGTCTTATTTACAAGCAGAGGAGAAATATCTGGAATCCCCTCGATACGTAAAAAATAAGAATTATTGGAATGAGAAATTTATGAATCTGCCAGATTTCTTTTTATCAAAAACATCTCATTCTCTAGAAGGGAAACGAAAGATATTTTTAATTGAAAAAGAAAAATCGGTTGCACTACAGTCTTTTATACAAAAACATAGAATATCTATGAATACATTATTTTCAACATTTATGCTTATTTATATTCATAAAATGTATGATCAATCCGACATAATCATCGGCTCTCCTGTACTAAATCGTTCAGGTGTACTAGAAAAGAAAATAGTAGGTATGTTTACTAGTACAATGCCGTTACGGTTAAATGTGGATGAAGATGAGAGTGTTCTATCTTTCATTAAAAGAGTAAATCATGAAATAAAACAATGTCTATTTCACCAGCGTTATCCTTATAACTTATTAGTAAAAGACTTGCAATTGACTAGTAAAGGATACGATGGTTTATTTCAATATAGTGTGAATTACTATAATACAAAACTTAAAAATACTATTGATGGATTTTCTTTAGAAAACGTGGAGTTTTACAGTGGTTACCAAGCCTATTCATTGCAGTTAGTTATTAAGGAATGGGCAGATGAAGGTTTAGAAATTCAATATGATTATAAAGTGGAAGATTTTGAAGAAGATCAAGTCAATTGTATGCATGAGAGGTTTTTAGTTTTAATAGACCAAGTTTTACGTAATGAAGATCAATCGGTAAAAGAATTATCTTTGTTATCGGATGATGAACAAAAGTTTATGTTAGAGAAATTTAACAACACATCTGTTGTGTATCCGAAGGAAAAAACTATTCAAGAATTATTTGAAGAACAAGTAAAACAGACACCAGAAAAAATAGCAATTCAACATGCTGATAGATCAATGACGTATCTTGAATTAAATAAGAAATCTAATCAGTTAGCAAGAAAGCTACGAGAAAAAGGAGTCAAAAATGGTCAAGTCGTGGGTATACTAGCTAAACATTCACTTGAGATAGTGATTGCAATTTGGGGAGTTATTAAGGCTGGAGGTACATATTTGCCTATAGATCCTTCTTACCCAGAGGATCGAATTCGTTATATTTTGAATGATAGTGGCACAACATTACTTTTAACTGACTATACAAATGAGGGGAATTTAGAATATTTAGGTGAGAAAATTAATATATGTGATCAGAAACTTTATGAAGGAGATAATTCCAATTTAACCCTAGTAACTGCAACAAATGATCCAATATATATAATTTATACCTCTGGAACCACGGGGAATCCTAAAGGCACTGTAATCACTCAACGTGGATTAGTTAACTATATTTCCTGGGCTAAAAAGAACTATATTAGTAGTGAAAATGATGTTTTTGCATTATATTCATCCGTTTCTTTTGATTTAACAGTAACTTCAATATTCACTCCTTTAATAAGCGGTTTATTGTTAGTGATATATCATGATAATGAAGATGAGTTTATTTTGTCAAAAATACTAAAGGAAAATTTAGTTACAGTGTTGAAGGTTACGCCTTCACATTTAGCGTTGTTAAATAACTATGAACTCCCAAGAGTTTCATCTCTTCGTAGATTGATTGTGGGTGGAGAGGATTTGAAAACCTCAGTAGCCGAGAAGATATACGATCTTTTTAGCGGTAAAGTTGAAATAATTAATGAATATGGACCAACTGAAACCGTGGTTGGATGTATGATTCATCGTTATGATCCAGAGCTAGATCGAAGGGCATCCGTACCTATTGGTATACCAGCTGATAATGTTCAAATTTATTTATTGGATAAGAATCTTCAGCCGGTTCCTATAGGTGTAAAAGGAGAAATTTATATATCGGGTGATGGGGTAGCTAAAGGTTATTTGAATCGTCCGGATTTAACAGCGCAACGTTTTTTATCCAATCCATTTATTTCGAGTGAGAAGATGTATCGAAGTGGTGACTTAGCTGTCATGTTGCCAAATGGATTAATTGAGTATCAAGGACGAATGGATTCTCAAGTGAAAGTTAAAGGATATCGTATTGAAATAGGGGAAGTTGAGAATGCACTGTTACAATACAAGTTTATTAAAGATGTAGTAGTGATAAATTGGCAAGGTGAGGATAATTCAAATCATCTAGTTGCTTACATTGTTTTGAAAGGCAGTGTTCAAAATATAGAAATACGCAGTTTTATTTCGCATATGCTACCAAGTTATATGATTCCTTCATTTTTTATCTATATGGATCAGCTACCGTTAACTATCAATGGAAAGGTGGACCGTCAAGCATTGCCAAATCCGATGTTAAATAACGGTTCTAACCATACTCATTTAGAAGAAGTAGATGAAGATGTTACTGGAATGGTTAGTGAAGTTCTCAAGGAAATATTACAGACTGATCGAATCGAATCGCATAGTAATTTTTATCATTTAGGTGGAGATTCTATTAAAGCGATCCAAGTGAGCGCTAGATTACAAGAACTGGGATGGAAAATTAGAGTCAAAGATGTACTAAATTATCCAGTTGTAAGTGAATTGGCAGCAATGTTAGTTAAACAAAAAGATGTTACAGTCTCACAAGCATTGGTAACAGGAAAGGTAGAGCCTACTCCTATTATGCGTTGGTTCCTTGATCAACAGTTTAAGAACTCGCATCATTGGAATCAATCGGTACTACTGTCTTTGAAGAATCCGGTTAAAGAAGAATATATTAATGAGATGTTAAATACGCTCATGCATCATCATGATTTGTTACGGCTAAGGTATGAGGATAAGCAGGATTACTTCTATTATGACGAAGATATGTCCATTGCTGATTCTAAGGTTACCATGTTTGATTTGTCTGGAATTCCAATTGAAATGGCTTTGAATCAGGTTCATATAAAAGGTGAAGAGTTAAAAGGAAGTTTAAATTTGAATGTAGGGCCATTATTTAAAGGGGTCTTATTCCAGCTTTCAAATGATCAACAGTTGTTGTTGTTGACTGCACATCATCTTATTGTTGATGCTGTGTCGTGGCGTATTTTAATTGAAGATGCAAACCGATGTTTGAATAGTTTGTATTTAGGAGAAGTTCCATCGCTACCTCTAAAAACTAACTCTTTCCAAGATTGGTCTGAAGCCTTAAATAGTCGAGGAGTTAATTTAGTACGTGCTGAATTAGATTATTGGGAATCCATAGATAACATGCTAGATAATAATTTTCCAATTAATAGAGAAAAAGAAAATAGTACTGTTGAAAGTTGTACTACGCTTATCTTTACATTGAATGCAGATGATACAAGAAAACTATTAACTACTGCAAATGTGCCTTATAACACACAGCCAATGGAGTTGTTACTTGCTGTGTTGACAGAAAATTTAGGTAGATATACAAACCAAGATCAAATTAAATTTGAGTTAGAAGGCCATGGTCGAGAGGAAGTGTTTGAGCATCTTGATATTTCACGTACAGTAGGGTGGTTTACGACGATGTATCCTATTGTGCTACAAGTTTCACCTAATATTGCTAATCAAATAAAGAGTGTGAAAGAAGAAGTTCGTAAAAGACCTAATAAGGGAATTGGATATGGAATTCTAAAAGAGAAGTTTCCTTCTTGCAAAGATGTAACTCAAAATACAATTCGTTTTAATTATTTAGGAGAGATAGATAATTCTCTCGGAGATGGATGGTTTACTATTGTTGATTATCAAAGTGGAAGAGAACAATCGAAAGATAATCATATTACTGCATTATTAGATATTGTGGCCATGGTTAAGAATAAAAACTTAGAAATTCATGTGACATTTAGTACGAATCATTTTCAAAAGAATTTTGTAGAAAATTTATTTTTGGATTATCTAGAACGACTACAGACATATATCCATTCCTGTTGTCAAATGCAAACAAAAGAATTTACTTCATCAGATTTTGAAACCTTAAACCTTAGTGATGAAGAAATTGATAATTTGTTTGACTAAACAACTATTTGATGAAAATTTTATTTAATAAAGGAGAAGTCACTTGAGAAAATTAATGAAAGATTTATCGCCAGGATTGAATAGTAACAAATATTTGGTTTGTGTTCCTTATGCTGGGGGCTATTCAAATTCTTTTTTACCTTTAAAGAATTATTTACCGGAAGATATAAAACTTATTTCATTTGATCCTCCAGGCCATGGTCCCAATCTTTCTGCACTAGTTGATAACATAGATGATCTTGTTAATTTATATTTAAAGGAGATGCAACCAATTTTAGAGGGAGAGGTTACATTATTTGGCCATAGCATGGGAGGAATTATAGTTCACCGTATGGCTCAGATTTTAGAAAGTAAGGGCATAAATCCTAAAAATGTTATTATCTCTGCTATGAATCCACCGGAAATAAGAAGAAAAACAAATCATTTAGATGATAAAGACTTTATAGATTATATAAAGTCTTTGGGAGGATTACCAGATGAAGTATTACAACATCAGGAGCTTTTAAACTATATCCTTCCAGTTATTCGATCAGACTTTCGTGCCATTGAGAATTATATAAATGATGACACAACATTGTTGAAAGCGCCTCTGTACATTATTAGTGGAACAACAGACTCCAATTATACAGTAAAAGGGGCTAAGAAGTGGGTAGAATGGGGCAATGAGGTTCATTTTCTAACAGTTAATGGTGGTCATATGTTTTTACTACATCAAGCTGACATCGTGGGCGAGTTAATTATGAAAATATTAGATAGGGTAAAATCTGTGAAGTGAAAAAATTAAGGGATGTATCTGAGTAAGAGAAAAGTGCATTTCTATGCTTTATGTTGAAACTTCTATCGCTAAAGTAGCAATCCAATTGGTCGTCATTGGGAGTTTTATTACCGAGGAAGAAAACTCCCAATGACGAGTATGATTGTGCTCCCTCATGATAAAACGGATGGGTCTATGGGGAACATAACCACTAAATATTGTAGTATTTAGTATCAATATCATAGAGAATGGTGGGAAGAAAAAATGCTTGATAAATTTACCCAGCAGGTTTTATTATCTAGTGAAAAATTTAAAAAAGAAAAAGAATATTGGTTAGACAAGTTATCAGGTGATGTTGAGTTAAGTAGATTTCCTTGTGATTGTCTGTCTTTAAATAATATTCAGGCTTCTAAAGAAAGTTATTATTGTCAATTCCCATCGGATATTGCGAAGAGAGCTGTAGCAATTAGCAATAATTCTGATATGTTACTGTACACTATTTTATTATCAGGTGTGAAATACCTCTTAAGTAGATATACCGATAGGGATGATGTAGTAATTGGAATGCCAGTTTTTAAGAAAGGTCAAGAAGAGACGGTTTTTCAAAACAACTTTTTATTATTACGTACTCAAATAAATCAAGAAGATAATTTCAAAGAAATAATATATAAAATTAAAGAAACAATTTTAGAGTCAAATGAACATTGTCATTTTCCTTTTAATAAACTTACTCAATTATTAAGTCTAGATGGAGAGAGTAATAATCTTCCCTTATTAAATACAATAGTAATGTTAGATGATATTCATTGTTATGAGAGTACAGATAAAATAAACTCTGATATGGTTATTAGGTTTATGAAAAATGAAGAACAGTTAAAGGTTCAAGTGGATTATAATTCTACTTTATATAGTGAAGGGTTAGTTCGTAGAATAGTTAATCATTTATATAATATTTTAGATATATTAATGAAAGATCCAAATAAATCTGCAATGGATCTAGATGTAATGTCTAAAGCAGAAAAGAATCAAATATTATATGATTTCAATCATACGACTAGAGTTCATAAAACATTACTTTGTGAGACTGTAACAGCTCCTCAATTATTTGAAGAGCAGGTAAAACAGAATCCTAATCAAATAGCGATTGTATGTAATGAAAAAGAAATTACATATAAGCAATTAAATATAAAAGCTAATCAGTTGGCGAGAAGGTTATTAGACGAAGGAGTTAAAAGAGAATCCATTGTTGGTGTGATGATGGAACGCTCTATTGAGATGATTGTAGGCATATTAGGTATCTTAAAAGCAGGTGGGGCGTATTTACCGATTGATACCGATTTACCAAAACAAAGAGTGGAATACATGCTGACAGACAGTGGGTGTTCACATGTACTAACATATCAAAACTCTATTATAAAGGGAGTAGCATTCCAAGGTAGTGTAATAAATCTAATGGATATCCCTTTTGAAGAAGAACAAGTAGAAAATTTGCAGATAACGATGGAACCTCACAACTTGGCATATGTTATTTATACATCAGGTTCTACAGGCCAACCTAAAGGAGTAATGATTGAACATCGATCCTTGACTAATTTTTTGTGTGCAATGTATGAGGACTTCTCTCAAGATATAGGGATAACTGATAATGTTCTATTCTCAAGCAGTATCTCTTTTGATGTTACTATATTTGAAATATTTGTCCCATTGGTATATGGCGCAAGAATGACTATTCATCAAGGTGAGAAGTTTGATGTACCAAAACTTGTACAAGTCATTCTTGAGGAACAGGTCACGTTAGCATATATTCCACCTACCTTATTAAATGAAATATATGATTATTTTGTAAGGGCGAATCAGAAGATATCGTTAAATAAACTTTTCGTGGGAGTAGAACCAATTAAAACAAAATTACTCGCAAAATACGATCATCTATTTAGGGGGAACCTCCAAATATTAAATTTATACGGACCTACAGAGGCTACAGTCTGTTGTACATCTTATCAATATGAGAGGGATAAAGAAATTACAACACAAAACGTACCGATAGGTTCGCCATTGTTAAATACTAAAATTTATATATTGGATTCATTTCACAGGATACAACCCATAGGTGTTCCAGGAGAAATATGTATTTCTGGCATAGGGTTAGCTAGAGGATACATCAATCGAAAAGAATTAACAGCAGATAAATTCATTGATGATCCATTTGAACTTGGTAAAAAACTATATAAAACAGGAGATATAGCAAGGTGGCTACCTGATGGTAAAATTGAATACTTGGGCCGAGTCGATCATCAAGTAAAAATAAGGGGATACCGAATAGAAATAGGTGAAATAGAAGCAAGTTTGTTAAAATATGAGACAATCAAAACGGCCGTAGTAATACAGCGAGAAGATGAAAGTGGAGAAAAGTATTTATGTGCGTACGTAGTTACCGAAAAAGATATTCCTATTCCAGAGGTAAGAGCATATTTAGCAACCAAGTTACCATATTATATGATACCTCAACAAATCATATCCATTCAAAACATACCGTTAACACAAAACGGAAAAATAGATAGAAAAAAATTACCTCAACCTATTTATAATTTGAAATCTAGTCATCTAGAGCCGACAAATTCTACAGAAAGAAAATTAGTTGAGATTTGGAAAGATGTATTAGGAATACAAAGGGTAGGAATACAGGATAATTTTTTTGAGATAGGTGGTCATTCATTAAAGGCTGCTAGGCTAATTTCTATCGTTAATAAAGAATTTAATGTGCAATTATCTATTAAATCCCTATTTAAGTTTCCTGTTTTGGTTGATTTTTCAAAATGTATATTAGAAATGGAAAAAAGTAATTATATTTCCATAGAACCTGTAAAACAACAAGAGTATTATTTAGCTTCTACGTCACAAAAGAGAATGTTTATAGTAGATCAATTCGAAGATGGTACAAATACAACTTATAATATGCCCACAATACTTAAAGTAGAAGGGGATATTTGTAAAGATAAGTTTGAAAATATATTTCAATCTTTAATTCAGAGACATGAAATATTAAGAACTTCTTTTCAAATTTTAGATGGGGAATTAGTGCAGAAAATTGAGCCTAATGTAGAATTCAATATTGAATACGTTCATGTAAATGAAAAAGATGCGGATTATTTAATACATGATTTTATAAGTCCATTTGATTTATCAAAACCTCCATTATTAAGGGTGTTGCTTTTAAGGATAGCAGAAGAAAGACATATCCTTGTAGTAGATATGCATCATATAATATCTGATGGTTTATCAATGGGGATATTAATAAAAGAGTTTGTAGAATTGTATAAAGGAAATGAACTTCCAAGATTGAGAGTACAGTACAAAGACTATGTGATGTGGCAAAATGGACCTTACTATAAGAATCTAATTAGTGAACAAAAGAATTATTGGTTAACAACTTTAAAAGGAGAACTCCCGGTTTTAAATTTTCCAACCGATTTTCAAAGACCGACTATACAAAGCTTTAAAGGTAAGGTTTGTTCCTTTAATTTGGGAACAGATTTAACTTTTAAAGTAAATAAGCTAGCAACTGAAACTGGTACCACGCCATATATGATTTTATTGGCCATTTATAACATACTTTTATCTAGATACACAGGTCAAGAAGACATTATTGTAGGTTCGCCTATTGCTGGAAGGTCTCATTCTGATACTAATCATATGATTGGTATGTTTATTAATACTTTGGTAATGAGAAATTATCTAGAAAATGACGATGAGTTTATTGAGTTTTTGAGTAGATTAAAACTCAATACATTAGAAGCTTATGAAAATCAAGACTATCCTTTTGAAGAACTATTAGAAGATTTAGACTTGCATAGGGATACAAGTAGAAATCCATTATTTGATACCATGTTTGTTTTTCAAAACATGGATATGAATCCAATATCTATTGGTGAATTAGAATTTACACCGTATCAGTTTAAGCAGTCAGTTTCAAAATTTGATTTGTCATTAGTAGCAACGGAAATAGATAATAATATTCATTTAAAAGTAGAATATAGTACTAAGTTATTTAAAGCGGAGACAATAGAAAGGTTAATGGTACATTTTACAAATATAGTTCAGGAAGTAACTAATAACCCTAAAATACGATTGCGTAATATTAATATGTTATCTGTAGAAGAAGAACATTGTATAATGAATGAATTTAACAAAAAAGAGAATTTAAATTCTAATCATTTATTAGTGCATAAAATGTTTGAAGAACAAGTAAAACGGAACCCTAATCAAATAGCCGTTGTATGTAATGAAAAAGAAATTACATATAAGCAATTAAATATAAAAGCTAATCAGTTGGCGAGAAGGTTATTAGACCAAGGAGTTAAAAGAGAATCCATTGTTGGAGTGATGATGGAACGCTCCATCGAGATGGTTATAGGCATATTAGGTGTCTTAAAAGCAGGTGGAGCGTATTTACCAATTGATACCGACTTACCAAAACAAAGAGTGAAATATATGCTGACAGACAGTGGGTGTTCACATGTATTAGTACATCAAAACTCTATTATAAAAGGGATAGAATTCCAAGGTAATGTAATAGATCTAATGGATATGTCTTTTGAAGAAGAACAAGGAGAAGACATGCAAATGATGATAGAACCTCACAACTTAGCGTATGTTATTTATACATCAGGTTCTACAGGTCAACCTAAAGGAGTAATGATTGAACATCGATCCTTGACTAATTTTTTGTGTGCAATGTATGAAGGTTTCTCTCAAGATATAGGGATAACTGATAACGTTCTATTCTCTAGTAGTATCTCTTTTGATGTTACTATATTTGAAATATTTGTCCCATTGGTATATGGCGCAAGAATGACCATTTATCAAGGTGAGAAGTTTGATGTACCAAAACTTGTACAAGTCATTCTTGAGGAACAGGTCACGTTATCATATATTCCACCTACTTTATTAAATGAAATATATGATTATTTTGTTAGAGATAACCAGAAGATAGTGTTAAATAAGCTACTTGTGGGAGTAGAACCAATTAAAACAGAATTACTCGCAAAATACGATCATCTATTTAGGGGGAACCTCCAAATATTAAATGGATACGGACCTACAGAGGCTACAGTCTGTTGTACAACTTATCGATATGAGAGTGATAAAGAAATTACAACAAAAAACGTACCGATAGGTTCGCCATTGTTAAATACTAAAATTTATATATTGGATTCATTTCACAGGGTACAACCTATAGGTGTTCCAGGCGAAATATGTATTTCTGGCATAGGGTTAGCTAGAGGATACATCAATCGAAAAGAATTAACAGCAGATAAATTTATTGATCATCCATTTGAACCAGGTGAGAAACTATATAAAACAGGAGATATAGCAAGGTGGCTACCTGATGGTAACATTGAATACTTGGGCCGAGTCGATCATCAAGTAAAAATAAGGGGATATCGAATAGAACTAGGTGAGATAGAAGCGAGTTTGTTAAAATATGAGACAATCAAAACGGCCGTAGTAATAGATCAAGAAGATGAAGCTGGAGAAAAGTATTTATGTGCATACGTAGTTACCGAAAAAGATATTCCTATTCCAGAGGTAAGAGCATATTTGGCAACAAAGTTACCACATTATATGATACCTCAACAACTCATACCAATTCACAATATACCATTAACACAAAATGGGAAAATATATAGAAGTAAGTTACCGAAGCTAAATACAATGAGCAATAGTAATTATGTACCACCAAGAAATGAAATAGATAGTAGTTTAATTGATATTTGGAGTAGTATATTAGGCGTAAATAATATTGGTATAAATGATAATTTCTTTGAATTAGGTGGTCATTCTCTTAAGGGATTAAAGTTATTCGAAAATATCAAGAGAATGTTTAATGTGCAACTGCCATTAAGTTTATTATTTCAAAAGGCTACTATTGAACAATTAAGTGATGTAATAAGTAGGAATAGAGGAATAGACAGTGAGTGTTTAATTCCAATTCAAAATGGAACAAACAAGGATAGTCAATGGTTCATTGTTCATGGGCAAGGCGGGGGTATATTAAACTATTATGATTTGGCTAGAGAATTAGGAGAGGATAAGACTGTATATGGGTTACAATCTATAGGATATGATGATAGTAGATTTCCAAACTTATCTGTAGAGGAAATGGCGGTAAGATATATAGAAGAGATTAAACAAGTAAAAAAGGAAGGGCCATATACGTTATTAGGATGGTCTTTTGGAGGAATAGTTGCATTTGAAATGGCTAGAAAATTAGAAGAACTAGGTGATAAAGTTAGTTTTCTAGGTTTACTTGATGTTCATCCTATTGAACAAGGTAAGGAGATTCTTAGTTTAAATATTAAGAATGCATTTGAAGAATTGGAAAAATTCAATGATCAGTTAGGGATTGAGAAAATTAGTTTTGAGCAAATGAGTGAAGAACAATTAATAGAATCTTTACTGAAAAAATTTACATTGAATGAAAATAGTTGTCAGCAAAATTTTGAAGATCCAATGATGAATAAGTTAAAAGTAATGATAGCTAATAGATATGCATACCTAAAATATAATTGTAAACAAAAAATAAAAGCAGATATCTTTCTATTTAATGCATCTATTAATGACATTCACCCACTAGTAGATTATAACAGATGGAATGAATATACATCAGGGGAAGTATACGCTATGCAAGTGTTAGGTTCCCATCTAAGTATGTTAGAGAAACCCCATATTCATGAATTGGTAAAGAGTATAAAAAAGAGTTTTAAACAAATGCTCTTATTAGCACATGTAAATAAGTGAAATGTTTTTTTAAATTGTACACTATTAATTTTGTAAAAGTCTCATAAATTCATGTGTAACATATTATGAGGCTTTTTTCTCTGAGCCTATTCAATAATAAACATAAAGAGGTTAGAAAATGAATGGGAATTATTCATTGTGAGTTTTTTGTATCTATATAAGGGATTAGGTGAGAAGGATATAATGAATATATATAAGGTACGTGTGCCAGGAAATATAGAACATGATATTATGCAGAAGCTTATACGTTTGGTCTCAAAAGAAAAGCAGATGAAAATACAGAAATATAAAAGAAAGCCCGACCAATATAGCGCCTTAATTGGAGACATTATAATAAGATATTTAATTACTACAAATTTCTCAAAAAAAAATAAAGATATTAAATATAAATACAATGAATACGGAAAGCCTTATGTTGATGAGTTAAATAATTTTCATTTTAATATATCACATTCCGAAAGTTGGGTTGTTGGAGCTATTCATGAGGAAGAAGTAGGAATAGATGTAGAAAAAGTTCGGCCCATAGATACTACAATGATTAAAAATATATTTACTGAGGAAGAATTTAATTATTTACATTCATTAAATGTAGAACAACAATTAGATGTGTTTTATGAATTATGGACTATAAAAGAAAGCTTTGTTAAATGGATAGGGAAAGGACTAACTATACCTTTAAACTCTTTTGTTATTAATAAAAATACAATATTTTATGGTGACATGCTATCTAATAAGGTTTATTATAAAAAGTTTACTATTGGTAAAGATTATAAGCTTTCTTGTTGTGCTTCTTTAGATAGTTTTCCAGAATCAATAATTGAAATTGATTTTGTTGATTTGTGTAATTACTTTATAGAAAATAAGCATTTTTACTTAGTTTAAAATGATTGATATTTCCCTAGGGAAAGAAAATTTTTAGAAATTTAATTTTGAAAATTCTAAAAGTAAATATCTGAATTTAGTATATTATACAAAAGCGTCATTTTAATATTCAAATGACGCTTTTAATTTACTTATATCTATTCATAAGTAATTAAACTTGCTGGATATGCAATCATTTTACGCTTAATAGATTACTTTGTATATATTAGTATGTCACTCACAGTTTGTTTACTTAGATCAACGGGTTGGAATAACACTTGTTAGAGTTGTATCTGTAACAATTAAGAGATTATCATAACTACAAATAGCCAAGCCAGTAGAAGGAGTATATCTCTTTTAAAGAGGGATTTTTAATGACTGCAGCAGTAATTTGCCTATTAACTGATGATCCGGAAAATGATATTTTTGAATGGGCGGATTTTTTGGGAAATGAGGTTATAAAAGACACGGCCAACATTGTATGTATATTATTAGTAAAAAAGAGAATTCGAGTATGAATTGACAGAAAATTGATAAAAGAATTGAGAAAGCTGAAAATTCAGTATTTTGAGTATATTTTTAGTGTTGTAGTGTGTAATATATTCAGCAGAGCTATATCATAAAAAATAGGAATATAGACTAACAATAGAATTATAATTAAGTATTTATGAGTAAAAATAGTATTCGAGTTCATATAGGCTATATATCAACTGCTATACATTAGTTTAAAAACAAATATAGAAAAGTGTGGTAATGGATCCACATGAATTATATTTTCAATCTATTATTTTTTACCTTAGCTGTTTAATAGTTTTGATTTACATATATGTGTAAATACATTTTTGTTACATGCACTTATTCAAAAGGGAGGTAATATAATAATGGCTATTCGAAAACATTTAATTACTCTTGAGGATCTTACTGATAGTGATCTTAACCAAATTGTAACTCGTGGGGTAGAGTTTGCCACAGGTAAATCGCAACCTAATCACATATTAGCGGGAAATATAATTGGGATTTACTTCCGTAAAACATCGACTAGAACTCGATCGGCATTTTCTGTTGCAGCATTAAAGATGGGTGCACAAATTGTATCGTATGGTCCAAATGATTTGCAAGAAAATACAGGGGAGTCTATAGAAGACACTACTCAAGTGCTTTCGCGAATGCTGGATGGACTAGTAGCAAGAACTGCAGATAGTCAAAAGGAAATGGAAAAACTGGCATCTCAAAGTCGTATGTCAGTCATTAATGCAATGAGTGCGGAAGAACATCCAACACAAGCGCTAACGGACTTAACAACAATGAAACAAAAATTTGGTGAAATAGCTGGATTACGGGTTTTATATATGGGAGAAGGTAATAACAGTGCAGCAGCTCTAGCCCTTTCTTTATCTCGTTTTCCAGGTACAGAGTTTTATCTTTTTACACCTGCTGGTTATGGAGTGTCTCCAAGTGTGCTTGAAAAATCAAAAGAATATGCAAGATCTTCTGGTGCTAAAGTTATTGAATGTCATGATATAAAAATGTTACCTAATGAAGTGGATGTTGTATATACAACAAGGTGGCAAACAACAGGTACAAGCAAAATAGATCCTTTATGGAAAGATGCATTTAATCCATTTGCAGTGACAGAGAAAATTTTGACTTTATATCCGGAAGCTACTTTTATGCATGACCTTCCAGCACACCGGGGTGAAGAAGTAGCAGCAACAGTTATTGATGGACCGAAAAGTATTGTATTTACCCAGGCCGAAAATAAGTTAAATAGTGCTATGGCAGTACTTGAATGGTGCTTAGCTTATCGATACTAAAGAATCCAGCATTTATTGTCTTTCAGGTATAAGTTCTATTTGAGGTACATTCGAAAGAACATTTAAAGTAAATCTGAATATAAGTTATTTAAAGATGATTTATATTCAGATTTGTAAATGTTTATCTTTAATTATTTTTTTTAGATTTTAACCAAGAAAGGAAGCAAATTATGCTCAAGAAATTAGAGAGTTTAGAAAGGGTAATCGGCAACACGCCTATGATTAAATTAGAGCATGAAAAGATTAATCTGTATGCAAAACTAGAATATTACAATTTAATGAATAGTGTTAAAGTACGTGCTGCTTACCATATTTTAAAATCAGCAATAAGTCGCGGTGAAGTGACTGAAAATTCTACAATTATCGAATCTTCATCTGGTAACTTTGCGGTTGCTCTTGCTACTCTTTGTAGGTATATTGGTCTGAAATTCATACCAGTTATTGATCCAAATATTAACAATAGTTATGAGAATTTTTTGAGAGCAACTTCCTATCAAGTAGCTAAAGTGGATGAACGAGATGAAACAGGTGGCTATTTATTAACGCGTTTAAATAAGGTGAAAGAACTTTTAAATACTATTCCTAATGCCTACTGGACAAATCAATATAATAATGCCGATAACTTTGAAGCTCATTATCAAGGAATTGGTGGAGAAATATCTAATGATTTTAAACAGTTAGATTATGCTTTCATTGGAGTGAGTACTGGAGGAACTATCGCTGGGGTATCTACACGATTAAAAGAAAAATTCCCTAATATTAAAATTATTGCGGTAGATAGTCAAGGATCCATTATTTTTGGTGATAAGCCTCGTAAACGATACATACCAGGAATTGGTGCCAGTATGATACCTGGTATGGTTAAAAAAGCATTGATTGATGATGTAATTATTGTACCGGAGGTTCATACTGTTGCAGGTTGTTATGAGCTATTTAATAAACATGCAATATTTGCTGGTGGATCATCAGGGACTTCATATTATGCAATCCAAAAGTATTTTGAAAATAGGGATGTTCAAAATACCCCTAATGTTGTTTTCTTATGTCCTGATAATGGTCAAGCTTACACATCAACTATTTACAACGTAGAATGGGTAGAATGGCTTAATACACAAAAATCAGTAGAAGACCAATTAGTTTCTTTATAAAAATGATATAGAAATGAGGAAGCAATTATGATGTATTTAAATACTAAACATATCAATGAAATGGGTGTTAATTGGGAAGAAACAATAAATGTCATTTCAAAGGCAGTAAAAAGTCTTGATTCAGAAGATTTTTCTCAGCCAATTAAACCATACTTACGTTTCGATAATCCGGCTAATAGAATTATTGCTATGCCAGCTTATATTGGAGGAGAATTTAAGGTTTCAGGAATAAAATGGATAGCTAGTTTTCCAAAGAATATTGAGAAAGGTATTCAACGTGCTCATTCAGTTACTATATTAAATGATGCTATGACTGGAAAACCATTTGCAACACTTAATACAGCAATGGTCAGTGTAATACGAACAGCTTCTGTTACAGGGTTAATGATTCGAGAGTTTGCCAAGTTAAGAGATTTAAATAATATTAAAGTTGGAATTATTGGATTTGGACCTATTGGTCAAGTGCATTTGAAGATGGTAACTGCCTTATTAGGCGATAAAATCGAAAATGTTTACTTATATGATATCAATGGAATTAAAGACGAATTAATTCCTGAGGAAATTTATTCTAAAACTCAAAAGGTTAATGCATATGAAGAAGCCTATAATGATGCTGATATTTTTATTACTTGTACTGTTTCTGCAGAAGGTTATATTGATAAAAAACCTAAAGATGGGGCGCTACTACTCAATGTTTCTCTTCGTGATTTTAAGCCTGATATCTTAGAATATACAAAATCACTAGTTGTTGATAATTGGGAAGAAGTCTGTCGTGAAAAAACTGATGTTGAAAGGATGCATCTTGAAAGAGGTTTACAAAAAGAAGATACAATATCAATTGCTGACGTTGTAATCCGAGGAGCACTGCAAAATTTCCCTTATGACAAAGCAATATTATTTAATCCAATGGGTATGGCCATATTTGATGTAGCCATTGCTGCTTATTACTATCAAAGGGCTAGGGAAAATGAAATTGGTGTTTTATTAGAAGACTAGTAAAATTATTAAAACGCAGTTTGAAATAATTGTCTAATGGCTGCTAAATATCGGTAAACATGACTAATAATTATAGAAAATTAGTTATTTGATAAGCTTAGAATTTATGTAATTACTTGAGGAGCTGTTTTTATGAGTGAAATTATTTCGGCCTTAGATCTCTTACATCCCAAGCAAATTCGCTTTCATGAATCATATGAACACAAAAGATTGGAACAAATTTGTCGTGTAATGGAAAGCGAAAGTGTTTTACGGAATCCTCCCTTAGTATCTGAGCTTAGTGATGGTAATTATCTGTTACTTGATGGTGCCCATCGTATGAAGGCTATGATGGCATTAGGCTGTAAACGCGTTGCCGTACAGGTAGTACCTGATGAAAAAATAAAAATTCGTGCTTGGAATCATTTATTACCAATGGGGGAATGGATAAATAATTTAAAGAAAGAACCTACAATAATTTGGTCAGATAAAATTATTGGTAATAAACGTTTGCTGGTAAAAATTACAGAAGCAAATAAACAAGAACATTTTTTATATGCAAGGGATTTAAATGGCGATTTATTTACCCATTTAGAGATATGGCATCGTATTGTCGGTTTATATCAACATGAGTATACGGTACGTCGTCATTCAAATGATACTGAGGTCTGGCCTCATTCAAATGAAATATTGATGAGTTATCCAGAATACTCGTTGATGGAACTGAAAAAGATAATTGAAGCAAAGCTTTTAATGCCAGCGGGAGTTACTCGTACGACGCTTAGTGGTCGGTTATTGAATTTACGTATACCACTTCATATATTGCGTACGGAAGTATATCCTGCTGGTGAATGGGAAACGTTATGTGGAAAATGGTCAAAATGTTTACGCCTTTATGACGAGCCAATATATGTTTATGATGCATAATATACTGTTTAGTGATTATGATGTATATTTTTTATTTATTTGTAAAAATTTCATTATATGATATATATTAATTTCAAAACATTTTTATTATGTTATAAAAACTTTTTGAATTAGTATTTAAGACTGATCTAAGAGAGGTTTGTTATCGGATGGGGTAAATATTACCAAAAAAGATAAAGTGGAGGTCTCTAAAAAGTTAAAAACTTTCTTGGGTGATCAATATTCACTTGAATTAGGGGATTACATAAGCTTTGAGATACTTGAATTTATAATAAAAGAATTAAATCCACATTTTAATCTAGCTACAAAAAATAGGTTGGAAATTCTCTTGAAAAATATAGAGAAAGAGATATATAGTGAATTAGTTTCACATGAAAATAACAAAGTATAGGCAATATTACATGTATTTAAATCTAGAATAGTATAAACCTATACCTACATAATGTGTTGCTATTAATTTGGTAGAATAGCGAGGATCAAGAGAGTTGATGATATACAATTTTTAGTAGAGATGGAATTGTGAAGTGAATATACTTGCAATTTCATCTTTTTATTTTTAACACGATTTTTCCAATTCAAGTATGAAAAAGGTAGCTGTACTTTTAAAATATACCCTATAGAATAGACACTCGAAAAAAGTCTATTCTATAGGGTATTTCTTGTATAATAAAGGGAAAATTGGGATCGGAGAATGTCTAAAATGACAAAAAAGCTATTTACAGAAAGAGAAATTCAAATTCTATCAAATAACCTATATGTAAAATCTGTAAGTCAGAAAGGTATCACTTATACAGAGGAATTTAAGCATATTTTTATTGAGGAAAATGAAAAAGGAAAGCTACCTCGAAATATTTTTGAAGAATGTGGTTTTGATATAGATATGATTGGAATGAAACGGGCTATGTCATCGGGAAGTAGATGGCGTGCTGCTTATAGAAAAAATGGTGTATTGGGTTTACGGGATACACGTACCGAAAACGCTGGAAGAACTCTTGAGAGAGAGCTTACGTTGAAAGAAAAGTATGCCCGTTTAGAAGCCTAACGAAACTTACTAAAGGCGGAAAGCGAATTGCTAAAAAAAGTAAAACTTATGGAAGGGAGGATGAGAAGGAAATAACACTACCACCTAGTCAGAAATTCATCTTAATTCGTTCTGTCATCATGAAATACAACTTAAGGAATATGGTCAGTCATTTGTGTAAAGTAGCTGGTGTATCCCATTCGGGTTACTATAATTACTTTTCAATTTCATCCCAAGAACAACGGAAACAAAAGAGTGATCGAGATGAAATCGTGAAAGAAGCCATATTAAAAGCACTTCGATTTAGAAATAGAAAAAAGGGGCTCGTCAGATAAAGATGATATTGGCGGGTCAGTTTCAAGTTGTCTACAATTTAAAGCGTATCCGTAGAATTATGAAGAAATACGAGATTGTATGCCCGGTTCGCAAAGCGAATCCTTATAAACGAATGCTGAAAGCTACAAAAGAACATCGAATAGTACCGAATCAATTAATTCGGGAATTTTAAAAAAATATCCCAGGGAAAACACTTCTTACAGATATCACCTATTTAGTTTACGGTAAGACTCAAAGGGCCTATTTATCTACAATTTTAGATGGCTCAACTAATGAAATTTTAGCTTACCATGTTTCAGAACAGATGACATTAGAGCTCGTAACGACAACTCTCCATAAACTAAAAAGGAATCCGCGGATTCGATTGACTGAAGGTGCTTATATTCATTCAAATCAAGGAGCCCACTACACAAGCCCTACCTATCAAAAGCTAGTCAAAAAGCTAAATCTTGGACAATCCATGTCAAGAAGAGGAAACTGTTGGGATAACGCCCCACAAGAATCGTTTTTTGGTCATCTGAAAGATGAAGCTCATATAAAACCTTGCGCGTCCTTTGATGAGTTGAAACAAGAGATTAAGAAATATATGACGTACTATAATCACTATAGATATCAATGGAATTTAAAAAAGATGACTCCTGTTGGATACAGAAATCATCTTCTTGATGTTGCCTAACTTTTTTCAAAATGTCCTTTACAAAGGGTACAGATTATTTTGTACAGCTACCTTTTTCACAAAACCATTCGTATACAAGAACAACCTTAGCGTAAACTTGCGCTTAATGGCACTTGAGAATAAACTGTGAAACTGTTACCATAAGTACCGTGCCTTGAAAATGAGGAAGAAATTGAACTGTTCCAATTTTTGTAGGTAGCCCCAGATGTATCTGTTCTTAGAAGTACGTTTGAAAAGCTAGCTTGGCTAAAGGAATTACGTCCAGTATCTTCAACCCCCTGAACCATTTTTACTGGTTCATATTGAGAAAATGAGCCATATACAGGCTGATTTGCATATCTAGGGCTTCCATTTACATACATAGTAACCGTACCATTTCCGTTATTAACGAGTTTAAGGTTTACTCGGTCACCATCGTTAATTGATGTATCATACTGTGTGTTCCAATACTTACTGTTTTGACCTGATTCATTATACCCTGAATTTAGAAATACTTTATATCCACTAGGTGTTTTGGAAATACCACCCTCAACTTTAGATGCTCCAATACCTAAATACCAATTCACATATCCATCTTTAACAACAACTGATTTTGGTAGATTTATATCAGCTGCAATCCCAGTATAGGTACTATTTGTAACACTTTTTACAGCACCTTCTGTAGCTGCAAAACTAGTAGTTGAAAACATTGATAGAGAAATTAGAAGTGAACCAACTAGATACATCATTTTTTTCTTACTTTTTCGTAATACTTGATTCATTTTAGATCCCCCATATTTTAAATTATTAAATTGTATGGAAAGTTGGCCAACTAACTACAACTTACAAATTAAAGATATATCAGGTTTGATTTAATGTATATATTTTCCTGTTAGAAGTCATCGAAATGTCAAATAAATTTGTTTTTTCATATTTATCAATATAGGTGGAGTTGACAGATTAAAGCCGTATGTCTATTTGAATATAAGAAGATTTTGCTAATAATACTATAAAAACCTATAAATATGTTGTGGATAATATGTACTACGATTCATTTAGGTGAGAGAAATAAGGAATGAATATTGGAGGATTTTTAAAAGGGGATATCTGAAACGTTTAGAAATAAATTAAAAACAAAGAAAATAAATAGTTTTTGTTAAGGAATTCATTGAAATAGTTCGTAGATGAAAGGAAATATATGATTTATAAGACATGGATTTCCTATATAAAAGAAGAAAGGGGATCCAGCTATGGGAATTACAAATACAAGATCGAAGTTAGATAATGCAGCTATTGAAGAGGCTATAGAGGCATTAAAAGATGAAAATGAATGTTTATGTATGGAAATCGATTACTTAAAAGAGTTAAAGGCCTTCCTTCAAAAAGAGATGGAATTACAGAACAAGACAAAGCAAGAGTAATTTATCTTACAAAATTCGAAAGTATATAACATATTAAGATAGTACTAGATAATTATAGAGGTCATTACAATCGTAAAAAAATCAAAGTACACTTAAAAGGAATGAGTCCAGTACAATACCGGACTCACATTCAAACAGCTGCTTAATTTTTTGTTTAATTCTTCAGGTTCAGTTCATCATAGGCGATCGATTGTTGGCTTGCTACGCTCAGTGATTGTTATTCTTTAACTCATCTCATACTACGTTAGTTTAAGTATTGAGAGTAAAAGAATAGGAATAGAAAAATTAATGTTTTGCTAAATAATCTATTAAAGAAACTTAAAGGAATAACAAGTTCTCCTATTGTAAGGATTTTAAGTTTATCCTTATTTAGTCCTTTTATTAATTCTTTTAATGTTTGGAAGTTTATTTTATTAACGAAAGACCAACTTGGCACAGCTTTTGTATCTGAACCTATTTTGAAAATGATATGAATACTATGTGCATGAAAACCGCTTATTATTAAAATAAGCATAAATCCTAAAATAATGAACCAAGTCATTTTTCAACATCTCCTTTCAGTATTTAATATTAAGATATTAAACCTGTTGAGTAAGTGTGCTGTTGTCCATGAAAAATATTGAGAAATTGTTGAGGAAACGTTGAAAATGTTGCAATGCTATTGATTGTAGCGGAGTTAATAATGCTTGTCATATTATATGTGTGAAAAAAGGAAATAGGAAAGAGAACAGTTGCGTAGACTGTTCTCTTAAGGAGCGGAAGTGCTGAACATTTTCAATGACAATGATTCAAGCATTCCGTTAATAGTATGTGTAAAAATTTATAATTCATACCCAAGAAAGGCAGCTATAAAAAATAGCCGCCTTGCCTCAGGGAGAATTCAAGAAAATTAGAGATTCATTATGGATACAGATTGGCTGTTACCAATCTATTCGTAGTATTGGAAATAATTCCACAAATTATTCATAAGTTAAAATCTCAATTCATCGTAGGATTGTTCACAGTTAATAAAGTTGTTTGAAAAAGTGGTATTAATTGGAATTTAAACTCTTTATCCTGTATGATGAAAATAGGGATATCCTAATATCTTTATAGTTAATAAAAAGGGAATACAGGAGGAGTTGTCATGAAAAATATAAAAACGGCTATGACATTGGTACAATCACATCTTAATGAAAATGAGATTATTGAAAATAGCCTATATGGAATGTTTCAATATCAAGTATTTGGTATGGGTAGTCAAAGAAAAGGGATATTGGTCGCTACAAATGAACGTATGTGTTTTTATACAAAATATTTAGGGAGTGAAACGTTTAAAGTATTTAATTATGCCAAAATTAACTCAATAGATGTAGAAAAAGGATTATTAACAGGAAAGAAAATCATTTTTTTTCATGATGGCGAACGTGAAGTGATGAATTTAATTGAGGAAGGTGACCTGGAGAGGTTTGCAGTATTTGTAAAAGAAAAAATTATGATCTTGAAATAAAGAAGTTTGTTTTTAAAATTTGCTTCTCAAATTAAACAATAGTATGATTTGCTAAAATTGAAAACATTAAAACAAAAAACAAATTTTAAATGACTTTAATAACCTTCTATCATCCTGTTTGATGGGAGGTTATTGCCTTTCTAAAGATAAAATTAAAGAGTTTTATTATCCTTATACATGGATGGATGACATGCAAAGTAAAAATAGCACTTTTTAAAAGTGCTATTTTTAAGGTGTGCATTAGGACTTGAAAGAGGCTTGAACTACCCCCACTTTCACTTCGTTTAGAAGTGGAGGATTCCTAAGTAAAGAGTTCTATCGAACTCTAATTGATTAGGCTAACCCCGCAGTCCTTGCGGTTAGAAGCCTTATTGCTTCATTCTTTATATTGATACTTGCGTTAATATCCCTATCATGGTGTGTACGACAAGAAGGACAGTCCCATTTACGTAGGTTTAGATTTTTAACGTCTTTGTTTTGATATCCACAACAAGAACATAATTGGCTGGAAGCAAATGTTTTCGATACGACAATGACTTGTTTGCCATACCATTTTGCTTTATATTCCAACATGGTTCGAAACTGTGACCAAGATACTTCACTAATTGCTTTTGCTAACTTACGATTTTTTAACATATTTGATACTTGCAAATCCTCTATACCGATAACATCGTGGTTTTTGATGATTTCAGTTGAGATTTTGTCTAAGTAATCTTTTCTAGCATTTGATATGTATTCATGAATTCTAGCTACTTTTACTCGTTGTTTATTCCAACGAGAAGATCCTTTCATTCTTCTAGAAAGGACACGCTGTGCTTTCGCCAACTTATCTTCTAATGATCGGAAAAACTTCGGATTTTCATAGGGTGTTCCATCTGACAAAATGGCGAAATCTTTTAGTCCTACATCTACTCCAATGTAAGAATGTGTTTTCGGAAGTTCTTGTACTTCTGTTTCAACTAATAATGACACAAAATATCTACCAGAAGGGTTCCGTCTAACTGTAGCATTTACAATACGTCCCGTTATTTCACGACTTTTGGCAAATCGAACAAGACCTAGTTTTGGCAATTTTATTTTGCTTCCTATAACGGCAATGTTTTCATTTGTTTGTTTTGTGATATAAGATTGTACGTTATTCTTCTTGGATTTGAAACGCGGGGCACTATTTTGTTTTTTAAAAAATCGTGTATACGCATCCGCAAGGTTGCGAACAGACGACTGAATCGCAATACTATCCACTTCTTTGAGCCAAATAAACTCTTTCTTCATGGCAGGGAGTTTGGCAGAGCATGTACCATATGTTAAACCTTTTCCAGTTTCTTTATATGCGTGATTCCATAGGGATAGGAAATGATTGAATACAAAGCGAGAACAACCTATCGTTTTATTAATTAGAATTGCTTGTGCTTGATTTGGATAGATACGAAACTTAAAGGCTTTATTAATTATCATTTGATTCACCTCCATTTCGGTATATGACTATTATATACCAAACGTACATTCGGTGATAGTGAAGTAACACTTTCTGCATGTCGAACAATTAAGATGACTTCCTGCCATCCCTTGTTCGAAGCCAATGCATCTCCCACCTACACACTTCGCGTTCCTTGAGGAAGGAGTCTTCTTGGCTAAAATGATAAAACTGAAGTAATAGTTGAACTTGAAAGACACTGAAGAGAGTTGATAAATGGTCAAATTGACATATCTAGAACTGTTGGATGGTTTACAAGTATGTACCCTGCATATTTTAAGGTGGATCATGAGGAGATAGAGGATAAAATTAAATCATTAAAGGAACAACTTAGAAACATACCTAATAAAGGATTTAATTATAGCATTCTTAAGTTTTTAAATAGGGAATTTAAAGAACAAGAAGTCAAGTATATAAGATTCAATTATCTTGGAGGTTTTGATAATATAATTGATAAGAACCAATTAAATCTAAACAACATTGAATTTGCGTTAGATAGTGACAAGAATAATTCATTGACAGCACTAATGGATTTAGAGGCTATGGTGGTAAATGGTGCACTAAAGATAAATATTATCTACAGTAAAAATAGATTTAAAGATGAAACAATCCAAAGGTTTATTGAAAGTTATGTGAATACTTTGAAGGTAATTTTAGATAAGTGCATAGAAAAGGATTTCAAGGAATTCACCCCATCGGATTTTGATGCTGTAGAAATTTCACAAGAAGATTTAGATGCATTGTTTAATTAGAAGTTACGCAAGGGGTATATTATTATGAAAAATTTAAGAGAATTGTTAGTTATACTTAGTGTTTTTCTCAGTATAGTTGTATTACCACTTAAGGGATATGCATTAGACAATGAGGTTGAACAGATAAATTTATTAACAAATGATACAAAACTAAAAATAGAAAAGTTTATAGAAGAAAATATGGATAAAGGTAAGGTTCCAGGACTAGCAGTTACCTTAGTTAAAGGCGATAAGACTGTGTATCAAAAAGGATTCGGATATTCAGATATAGATGCTAAAAAGCCAGTTACTTCTAAATCCTTGTTTGAAATAGGATCTAATAGTAAAGCAGTTACTGCTTTAGGAATTTTTAATTTAGAAAAAAGTGGACAAATTAAACTTGAAGATGAAGTAACTAAATATATACCATGGTTAAAAGTTAAATATAAAGGTAAGGAAGCTTCAATAACTATAGAACAATTATTACATCAAACAAGTGGTATACCTTTTAAAACGATAGATAAGATACCAGTTTCTAATGAAGATAATGCACTTGAAGAAACAGTTAAAACCTTAATTAATATAGAATTAGATAGTGAACCAGGTAGGGATTTCCAGTATGCAACTATAAATTATGATGTTTTAGGGTTGGTTATTGAAAAAGTGACAGGGAAATCTTATGAAGGCTATATTGAAGAAAATGTCTTAAAGCCATTGGGTTTACATAATACTTATCTTTATAAAAATGAGATTGTTAATGAATATATCGCTAAAGGGTATAAACTCGAATTCTTAAAAAATGATGTATATGATGCACCTGTGTATAGAGGGAATAAGCCGGCTGGGTATATTATCTCCAGTGCTGAAGATATGGCTAAGTGGCTTAAGATTCAGCTGGGCACTTTAAATGATTTGAAATTTGATAAAGACATAGTTGGAAAATCTCAAGAGGCCAATCGTACAGTTAGACCATTAAGTGATGGATCATTCTATGCTAGTGGTTGGTTCATTTATCCAAAGAGTGAAAATCAAATTTCACATGCCGGGAATAATCCTAACTATTCTTCATTTATAGTATTTAATCCTAAGGATAAAGTCGGGGTTGCAGTACTAAGTAATACGAACTCACAATATGTAGAACTTATAGGTCAAGGTATTAATAAGATTTTAGAAGAGGGCACTTACAATAAAAATATAATAGATTTAAATAAAGGCGCAGATACAATAGCTAGTGTAATTATATGTATTTCAATTTTAATAGTTTTAAGCATATTATTTTTCACATTAAAAGCAATATTAAATAAACAAAGGCATTTAAATACATATGGAAAAAAGAGTTTATTAAAGCTTGTTTTTTCTTTTCTGTTCATGCTGGGAATAAGTTACTGTATATATTTAATTCCATATATCCTTTATAGAGGAGTATCCTGGGAATTTGTTTTTGTATGGCTTCCTAATAGTGTTGAAGTTGCACTTTATTTTGTATTTACCAGTGTATGGTTAGTGTATATATACTTAGTATTTATAAGCTTTTTCAAAAAAGAAAACGATAAGGGAATATTTTTGTTATCTATAAAGCGTTATTAGTGGTTTTGATAATGCGCTTATAATTTTCACTATTAATATGACTGTAACAAGTAATAATGCGTTAAAGATTAAGCTGTTAATGTATTTCGTTTTAGGACTTATTCTTTATGTCTATGGGCAAAAGGTTATGAGGGGGAAATTAATAGATTTAACCAATGAAATAGTATATTCAAAAAGAATGGAAATTGTAAAAAAATCACTGGAATCTTCTTATAGCAAGTTTGAAGAAATTGAAAAGGGAAGAATTCAGTCCATTATATGAAAGATTATAAAGAACTAGAAGAAATAAGAAAATTAATTGATGTTGGAGGGCCTACTATGTGTCATAGTGCCAGAAAAGTATTTTTAAGTACGGCTTTAATAACATCGCCATCTGACTATAAAGAAGTAATTAATGAGCTTATCGATTATGGAGGTAGAGTATCTCTTAAATTAAGAATAGAACTTGCTAAAAAAGTTTCATCAGTTATTACCTCATATATGATTTCCGTAGATGAAACTATGAATAATATTGAACTTGAAGACCTGTTTAAAGCCTATGAGATAATGGAGTGATTAGGGAATTTTAAAAAATGAATGTGTGATTAAACATTCAGGACTGACACATAAAAAATAAATCAAATCCGTTAAATAGTCTATCTCTTTAGTTAATAGACTATTTAAAATTCATTTTAAAAGAATATGATAAAAAAAGAATTATCGAGTCCAGATATGGAATACCGCTTTTAGGAAATGTACCTTAAGAGATACTAAAAAAGTTATATATTAAATTGGTATTATTTTTTTGTGAGAAAGGTCAAAAATAAATTTCAAAAATTCAAAATTGATAAGTTATTGATTAGAAAATAGGGGGGAGTTTAATGAGAAAAATAGTATTATACAGTGATCAAGTACAAGAAGATAGAAAATTGGATTATGAACTTTTAAGGTTGTTAAATAAAGAAAATCCTTCAATAGCATATCTTCGAGCATCTTCAGATGTAACAGGAAAATATTTTAATTATGTAGTTAAATACTATAGATATTTAGGAATTAATAATGTGAAATATTTTGATTTAGACAAAGAATACGATGAAAGAATGGTTAATGACATATTTAATTATGATGGAATACATCTTTCTGGTGGAAATACATTCTGCTTTTTATATTCCTTAAGAAAAAGAAATTTATTGCATTCATTAAAATCATATTTGCAAAATGGTGGGGTTTTGATTGGTGTTAGTGCTGGTAGTATAATAACAACTAAAAGTATTGATACAGCCCAATTTTTAGACGAGGATATTATAGGACTAGAGGATAGAGAGTCCCTAGGTATTGTAGATTTTGATTTTATGCCTCATTGGAGCGAGGAACAAAGTGGGAAATATTTAGATTTATTAAAAGATTATTCTAAGTTGAAAAATAGGGAGATTTATGCTTGTAAAGATGGTGATGGGATAGTTATTGAGGGAGAAGAGATTAAATTGATTGGTGATATTTTGAAAATCTAATTTAGTTTCAATTTATATTAACAAAGAAGAAACTCTTTTCGGTTTCTTCTAAGGGATCATGTATAAAACCATCTCCTTCATGTTTATAAATTGAGGAACAATTATGTTGAAACTATAGAAAAAGGGTCCTGTTAATACAGGACTCTTCTTTATTTTTATTAATGTAATTATTAGAGATATTAGTGAACTACTTGCCACTTAGCAAAGCTTGAATTGGGAGCTTCTCAGCTCCACGATGAAAGAAACCTTTCGACTCCTTGAGCGTTACGTCTAGAGTCCAACGCTTGGACGCTCCCTGTATACGGTTGATATTTTAAGCAGTTACCGAATAGCTTGGTTTTCGCACTCTATTTTCTTCCTGCAACCTCCTATATCAAGCTATCAAAGAACTTCAGATAGCTAGTTTATCAAAAGTTTTTTGCTATGCCAAACCGAAATTCATCTCCCACCTACCGTTTGGCTATCGCCCTTCACACGCTTGAGGAAGGAGAATTCTTCCGGTAAATTCATTAAAAAATTCCTCCTGTGTACCAAGAAGCAAAATATATTTATGATAAAATATAGAAAAAGATGATTAAGAAGGGATAATTAAAGTGAAACCAACAATTTATGATGTTGCGGAAAAAGCAGGTGTATCAATAGCGACTGTATCCAAGGTAATTAATCAAACTGGGCGTATTAGTGAAAAAACAATAAACAAAGTAAATCAGGTAATGGATGAATTAGATTACCAGCCAAGTAGTGTAGCAGCAGCGTTAACAGGTAAAAAAACATATACGATTGGGGTACTTGTCCCAGATATCTCAAATCCTTTTTTTGCAGAAGTAGCAAGAGCTTTTGAAAATAGTGCACGAGAATCAGGGTATACACTCATTTTATGTAGTACAGATCATCAAACAAAACGTGAGCACGAATACATTGATTTACTATTTAAAAAGCAAGTAGACGGCATTATTATTGCGACGGAGCTAAACGATTATAAACTTGTAAAAAAAATCGTGAATCGAGATTTACCACTTGTACTATTCACTGTAGATCATCCTTCCATCACGACTCATGTTGTGACAACTGATGATATGAGGGGAGGCTATCTAGCTGGAAGTTATCTAACGCAGAAAGGCCATACATCTTTAACGATTATGTTGGAGAAGGATAGAAAAAGTAGCGTAGGGAGATTGAATGGTTTCAAACAAGCTCTAACGGATTCGGAGATTTCGTTAGATGATGAGGCTATCATTAGCTGCTATTCGACAGTGGAAGATAGTAAACGTGCAAGTAAGGAATTACTTAATTTGCCTTACAGGCCTACAGCGGTTTTTGCTTGTACAGATTTAATTGCTATATGCCTTATGAATGAAGCAAGAAAACAAGGGCTTTCAATTCCGGAAGATTTATCAATTATCGGATTTGATAATACAATCTATGCTGAGATTGCAGATCCGGGGTTAACAACAATTGAACAGCCAATTAAACAAATGGCAGCCTGTACGTTTGAACAACTGCTAAAAACGATGGAAATGAAGGAGCATGCTAAGCAAAAAATTACAATTATTCCTCAGTTAGTAGAGCGATCCTCAGTAAAGGATATTACATGATAGATTTTTCATAAGCCTATTTGAATGTAACAAAAGAAGGTCATCGTAACTAAGTATAGTTAGGATGACCTTCTTTTATATAGGGTTTATACAGAGAACTGCTCACCGCTTTTCGTATTTAAATCCTGCTCCATCTCATTTTCTTTTGGAATAGTAAGGAAATGGGTTAAAAATGCACCAAAGAAATACAAACCAGCAAAGATCCACATTACGCCACCAACACCTAATGGCCCGATGAAGGCAGTTACTACTAATGGTCCAACAAATGCTGATAATCCTGAACCTAAATTTAAGACAGACATTGCAGCTCCTTTATTTTCAGGAGATAAAGATGGGACTAACGCGGTAAGAGGTACATAGCCGGCAAGTGTTGCTCCATAGCAACAGGCAACAAATAATATCGCCCAATAATTATGTCCTACCATTTGTGGCACATAATAGAGTGCAAGAGTTACAATTCCGCAACCGACTCCTCCGAACCATTTAATTGTATTTACCCAACCAAACTTGTCTCCAACAATACCAAAAATAATATTAAACACCATATTTACAAAGAATAGAGTACCCCAAATTTGAAGCCATTCAGTCATCGTAAAATTATATTTCATCATATAGGTAGGTAGGAAAACAACAAATCCAAACTGAGCGGCCGAGTTTATAATTTTTACAATACCGCCTATACCAACTTTAGGATTTTCAAATGCGATGGTAATGCCTTTTAGTAATTCACTTGATTTGTTAGCGCTTACGGTTTGTGCTTTAAATTTATCCTTATTTACAACAATTGAGAATAATCCACCGACGACAACAAAAATTAAAGCACTCCATAATGTAGCGATTTCTCCGATTTTAGGAACCATATAGCTAGAATAAAAGGCTCCTATAACACTAAGCCCCAGCTGGAATACGAACCAGAACCAGCCAACTGCTCTTGAAAGCATTTGTTGAGGAGTACTGTAAGATACCCAAACTAGAAAAGAATAAGCAAATAAAGGATAACCGAACCCTCGTAGGGCATAGCAAATTAATATTACGGGATAATTCATATGTTGAATTCCTATACCTATGAACCCGATTGAACCTAAAATGAATGATACTAAACCAAACGTCATGACTTTTCTTGGTCCCCACATTTGTACAAATACCCCCGAAAACCAAGAAGAAGCAGATACAGTAATTCCGTAAATAGTAAACAAGAAAGCAGCGTGTTCTAGCGTTAGTCCTTTTTCAACGAGATAAGGGGATAACCATCCCTGTTCTAACCCGTCCCCAATCATAAAAACAATAATCCCTATGTATCCCCAAGTTAAATTAGAAGGGATCCCAATCCTGTCCATAAATGTTTTGTTTGAACTAATAGCGTTCATTCTCCCACCACCGATAAGTTATTTTTGGTTAAGCGCTTAATTCTTTTTGATAAAAAAAGTATACGCTTACATTATGAGGTCGTCAATTAAATTTTTTGACAATTTACAACTTTCTTTTATAGAGGCATTCTATTTACTTATTGGACAATAAAATAATAGTGAGTATGAAAAGAAAGAAATACCTTATAGATGGGGGTTACTATTTAAAAGGCTTGGTTTTCTTTGTTATATCAGTATTTTAAAAGAATATATTTATAGCTTTTTAGATGATTTATTTCTAATTATTATTTTTTATTTTTATGTAATACGTTTATTGAGGGAACTTAAAATTCGGATGAAAAGGGGAGTGTTCAAAAAAATAAAAATGTTTTCAATTTAGAATCAAGTGTGTATAATGAAGAAAAATAGGGAAAGCGCTTAACTGATTTGATACGCTAAACCCTATAGACTTTCATTTCGTTTCTTAAATTTTAATATAGAGGGAGAAATCATATGAACGTTTTAAAAATTGGGATTATTGGTGCTGGACGAATTGGGAAACTACATGTTGATAATTTGCAGCTTATGCCACAAGTAAAAATTAAAGCGGTTTCAGATGTAGTAATTGGTCATCTAGAAAAGTGGGCTCAAGATAAAGGAATTTCCACTCTGACTACAAACTATCAGGATTTATTAGCAGATCCAGAAATTGATGCTGTCTTTATTTGCTCACCAACAAATACACATGCGCAAATTATTAAAGAAGCGGCTCTTGCGAAAAAACATATTTTCTGCGAAAAGCCAGTTAGTTTCTCAGTAGAAGAAACATTAGATGCATTGGAAGTAGTAAAAGAACAAGGAGTATCTCTTCAAGTAGGTTTTAACCGCCGTTTCGATCCTAACTTCAGAAAAGTCTATAATCTTATTCAACAAGGAGAAGTGGGACACCCACATATTTTAAAAATTACGTCTAGAGATCCACAACCGCCAAGTATAGAATATGTTCGTTCTTCAGGTGGATTGTTTATGGATATGATGATTCATGATTTTGATATGGCTAGGTATGTGATGAATAGTGAAGTTGTTGAAGTATTTGCATATGGCACAACATTAATTGATCCATCCATTCAGGAAGTAAATGATGTTGATACAGCAATTGTCACATTGAAATTTGCGAATGGAGCTTTAGGGGTAATTGATAATAGCCGCCAAGCTGTTTATGGATATGACCAGCGTCTTGAAGTATTTGGTGAAAAAGGAGCAGTCGCTGCTGATAATTGCTGCCCGACAACAGTACAAGTGTCAAAAACAGAAGGTGTTGTAAAAGATAAGCCGCTTTATTTCTTCTTAGAGCGCTATACGCAGGCTTACATTGAAGAAGTAACACAATTTACAAAGTCAATTATAGAAGGACAAGCTGTTATTTGCAGTGGTAATGATGGGTTACAAGCAGAACGAATTGCGAAAGCTGCGAAGGAATCTTTACTAACAGGAAAACCTGTTCAAATTGAGCATAAACAGCCTGCTCTAAATCAATAAAGAGAGCGCTTACTTCTAAAAAGTTAAAGAGTGGTAAATAGTATGGCCATAAAATTTCTGAACCATATCATTTACCTTTACATAAAGCACGGGAGGTAGTAGCAATGAATCCACTTATTTTTAAAGAAGATTGTCCATTAGATCTAATTGCAGTTGGACGTTTATGCGTTGATTTAAATGCCAATGAAACACAACGTCCTATGGAAGAAACAAGAACGTTTACTAAGTATGTGGGGGGATCTCCTGCGAATATCGCAATTGGTGCGGCGCGTCTTGGCTTACAAACAGGATTTATCGGTAAAGTGTCCGATGATCAAATGGGCCGCTTTATTACAGGATACCTAAAGGACAACAATATTAATACAGATCAGATATGTATTGATCGTACAGGTTCAGTGACAGGTCTAGCTTTTACAGAAATTAAAAGCCCTGAAGATTGCAGTATTTTAATGTACCGCGACAATGTCGCCGATTTAAATCTTGATCCAACAGAAGTATCTGAGGACTATATTAAACAATCAAAAGCTCTCTTAATTTCAGGAACAGCTTTAGCGAAAAGTCCTTCTCGCGAGGCGGTATTTTTAGCGCTAGAATATGCGCGTAAGCATGATGTAGTCGTATTCTTTGATGTGGATTACCGCCCTTATACATGGCAGTCAGAAGCTGAAACGGCTGTGTATTACAATCTAGCGGCTGAAAAGTCTGATGTCATTATTGGAACGCGTGAAGAATTCGATATGATGGAAAAACTATTAAACTACGAACAATCTAATGATCAAGTTACGGCTGAAAGATGGTTTTCTCATCATGCGAAAATCGTCGTAATTAAGCACGGCGGGGATGGTTCAATCGCTTATACGAGAGACGGTCAATCTCACCGAGGCGGTATCTTTAAAACAAAGGTATTAAAGACGTTTGGTGCTGGCGATTCGTATGCTTCTGCGTTTATTTACGGCTTAATGCAAGGGCTTGAGATTCCTCAAGCGATGCGATTAGGTGGCGCTTCTGCTTCAATTGTTATTTCTAAACATAGCTGTTCTGATGCAATGCCAACCAGGGCAGAGATTTCTGCATTCATGGAAACGGCTGAGGAAATGGTATAGAAACATCATAAATGAGTAATCAAGTAAGGGCGTATCTTATGTATGCTTCTACATTACATAAAAGGGAGAGAATAAATATGACAGTACAAACAGCACAAATTGTAAAAAACTACATTGGCGGCGAATGGGTAGAATCTTCTTCAACGAAGATGGAAGCTGTATATAATCCTGCAACAGGAGAAGTAATCGCTCAAGTACCACTTTCAACAAAAGTAGATGTTGAACTAGCCGTACAAGCAGCAAATGAAGCGTTTAAATCTTGGTCCAAAACAGCTGTGCCAAAACGTGCTCGCATTTTATTTAAATATCAACAATTACTAGTAGATAACTGGGAAGAGTTAGCGAAACTTATTACGATTGAAAATGGAAAAAGTTATAACGAAGCTTACGGTGAAGTTCTTCGTGGTATTGAGTGCGTGGAGTTTGCTGCAGGTGCTCCTACATTAATGATGGGAAAACAGCTTCCTGATATTGCGACAGGTATTGAGTCTGGTATGTATCGTTACCCAATTGGTGTTATAGGCGGGATTACACCTTTTAACTTCCCAATGATGGTTCCATGCTGGATGTTCCCACTTGCGATTGCGTGTGGTAATACATTTGTATTAAAACCATCAGAGCGTACACCACTTCTAGCGGCAAAATTAGCGGAATTAGCTGAAGAAGCAGGCTTACCAAAAGGTGTATTAAATATTGTCAATGGTGCACACGATGTAGTAAATGGTCTTCTTGAACATAAATTAGTGAAGGCAATTTCGTTTGTAGGTTCTCAGCCTGTCGCAGAATATGTATACAAAAAAGGAACAGAAAACTTAAAACGTGTTCAAGCACTAGCGGGTGCAAAAAACCATTCCATTGTATTACATGATGCGAATCTAGAACTAGCAACAAAGCAGATTATTAGTGCTGCATTCGGTTCAGCTGGTGAGCGTTGTATGGCTGCTTCTGTTGTAACAGTAGAAGAAGAAATTGCAGATCAATTAGTTGGAAAACTAGTAGAAGAAGCTAATAAAATTGTGATTGGCAATGGTCTTGATGAAGATGTATTTTTAGGACCAGTTATTCGTGATAACCATAAAGAGCGCACAATTGGTTACATCAATTCAGGTGTAGAACAGGGCGCTACATTAGTTCGTGATGGACGTGAAGATACAGCTGTAAAAGGAGCTGGCTACTTCGTTGGTCCAACAATTTTTGACCATGTTACAAAAGAAATGAAAATCTGGCAAGATGAGATTTTTGCTCCCGTTTTATCCATTGTTCGTGTGAAATCATTGGATGAAGCGATTGAAATTGCGAATGAGTCTCGCTTTGCAAATGGAGCTTGTATTTATACAGATAGCGGGGCAAGTGTACGTCAATTCCGTGAAACGATTGAATCAGGTATGTTAGGTGTGAATGTTGGAGTACCAGCGCCAATGGCATTCTTCCCATTCTCTGGATGGAAAGACTCTTTCTATGGAGATCTTCATGCGAATGGCACTGACGGCGTTGAGTTTTATACAAGAAAGAAAATGCTTACATCTCGTTGGGAAAAGTAATAGTTAAGAGAGAAGTAGACCCTCTCTAGTTGTTCGTAAGCGAAGGTAAAGGAAGTACGAAAACATGAGGAGGAAGTATTAGGAATCTATCAAATTCCTGATACTCCTTTTTCATATGAAGAATGACTGATAGAGATAGAAAGGAGCAAACAATATGAAAACTGTTAGAATGACGACGGCACAAGCATTGGTGAAATTTTTAAATCAGCAGTACGTAGAATTTGATGGAGAGCAACAAAAGTTTATCAAGGGAATCTTTACTATTTTTGGTCATGGAAATGTAGTAGGACTGGGTCAAGCTTTAGAAGAAGACGCAGGAGAATTAGAAGTATATCAAGGGAGAAATGAGCAAGGAATGGCAAATGCTGCGATGGCTTTTGCTAAACAAAAACACAAAAAACAAATTATGGCATGTACTTCTTCTGTTGGTCCTGGATCAGCAAATATGGTTACCTCTGCTGCAACAGCTTCTGCAAATAATATTCCCGTTTTACTACTTCCAGGTGATGTATTTGCGACGAGGCAACCTGATCCTGTTCTTCAACAAATTGAACAAACGCATGACTTATCTATCTCTACAAATGATGCCTTTCGTGCGGTAAGTAAGTATTGGGACCGAGTGAATCGTCCTGAACAATTAATGACAGCTATGATTCAAGCCATGCGTGTTTTAACGAATCCGGCAGATACAGGAGCTGTAACAATTTGCTTACCACAAGATGTCCAAGGAGAAGCGTGGGATTTTCCAAGTTACTTCTTCCAAAAGCGTGTTCACCATATTGAACGTCGTCTACCTACAAAAGCCAGTTTAGTGGATGCGGTTGACATGATTAAGAGAAAGAAAAAGCCAATTATAATTTGCGGTGGTGGTGTTAGGTACGCAGAAGCGGCAGAGGAACTCAAACAGTTCGCTGAAACATTCCATATTCCATTTGGAGAAACACAAGCTGGGAAAAGCGCGATTGAAAGCAGACATCCATACAACCTTGGCGGCATTGGGGTAACTGGGAATTTAGCAGCTAATACAATTGCAAAGGAAGCGGATCTTGTTATTGGGATTGGGACGAGATTTACTGATTTTACAACGGCATCTAAACAATTATTTCAAAATGAGGAAGTTGAGTTTTTAAACATCAACATTTCAGAGTTTCATGCGAATAAGCTTGATGCATTGAAGGTGATAGCAGATGCAAAAGAAGTACTTCTTGCTCTAATAGATGAACTGCAAGCAATTGAGTATCGATCTAGTTACACAGTAGAAATCGCTGATGCAAAAGAGGCTTGGGCAACAGAATTAGCACGTTTACATAATATTCGCTTTACAGGTCAAGATTTTAAACCAGAAGTTGAAGGTCATTTTGATGAGAATTTAAATGAGTATGTGGATGTACTTGGTACACAATTAACACAGACTGCAGTCATTGGAGAAATGAATACATTACTTGATGAAGATGCAATCATCGTTGGTGCGGCAGGAAGTCTTCCGGGTGATTTACAAAGAATGTGGGCATCGCGAAAACCAAATACATACCACATGGAGTATGGATATTCTTGTATGGGCTACGAGGTTGCAGGAGCACTTGGTGCTAAGCTAGCTGAGCCATCGAAGGAAGTATATGCGATGGTAGGGGATGGCAGTTACCAAATGCTTCATTCTGAACTCGTCACAAGCCTTCAAGAAAACAAAAAAATTAACGTATTATTGTTTGATAACTCCGGATTTGGCTGCATCAATAACTTACAAATGGGTAACGGAATGGGGAGCTTTGGAACAGAGTTTCGCTACCGAAAAGAGGAAACTCGTAAGTTAAACGGGGCTATTATGAAAATTGATTTTGCAGCTAGCGCGGCCGGGTACGGTGTGAAAACGTATCGTGTTACATCGGTGGAACAATTACAGGAAGCGCTTAAAGATGCGAAAAAACAAACGGTCTCTACATTGATTGATATTAAAGTATTACCAAAAACAATGACAAATGGATATGAGTCATGGTGGCATGTAGGTGTTGCAGAAGTATCTAATAGTCAAATTGTACAAGCTGCATATGAGAGCAAAGTAAGTAACTTGCAAAAGGCAAGATCGTATTAGATTAGGACACAAAGAGGGCTTTTTATCTACATGCATATTTTTTAGAAAGCCCTCTTTTTAACGGACAGATAAGAGAAGTTGGCGAAATTCTATCACATTTTGCAAAGAGGAGAGACAAGGGGATGTTTAAAGAAAATACAGTTAAGCTTGGAATTGCACCAATTGCTTGGACAAATGATGATATGCCGGAGCTAGGGGCAGAAAATACGTTTGAACAATGTATTAGTGAGATGGCACTAGCTGGATTTAATGGAAGTGAAGTAGGTAATAAATATCCGAGAAATACAGTTGTATTAAAAAAATCTTTGGAATTACGAAACTTGGAGATTGCTAGTGCATGGTTTAGTACGTTTTTAACAACGAAGCCACTTGAAGAGACAGTAGAAGAATTTATTAAGCATAGGGATTTCTTGCATGACATGGGTGCAAAAGTCATCGTTGTTTCAGAACAAGGGCATAGTATTCAAGGGTTAATGGATGTACCTCTATTTAAAAATAAGCCTGTTTTTACAGAAGAAGAGTGGGATAAGCTTGCGGATGGATTACATCACCTCGGTAAATTAGCTCAGGAAAAGGGGCTACATATTGTATACCATCACCATATGGGTACGGGTGTTCAAACAACGGCAGAAATTGAAAAGTTAATGGACATGACTGATCCAGCGCTTGTATCTCTGCTTTTTGATACAGGTCATCTTGTTTTTTCAGGAGAAGAGCCACTTTATATTTTGAAAAAATATTTAATTCGTATTAAACACATACATTTAAAAGATATTCGTCAAGAAGTAGTAGATGCTGTAAAGGAAAGCGAATTAAGTTTCCTACAGGCAGTGAAGAATGGGGCATTTACAGTCCCTGGGGATGGCGTAATTGTATTTGATGAAGTGTTTACTATTCTTGCAAACTCTGATTATCAAGGGTGGTTTGTGGTAGAAGCAGAGCAAGATCCAGCTTTAGCGAATCCTTTTGAATACGCATTAAAAGCCCGAAAATTTATACAAGAAAAAGCAGGTCTATAATTTAGGTATTTTTAGATTATCCCTAAGTAAATGGTATGGTAATCAACATGTCTTCTTACAAAAGGGGTAAAAAGACGTGACGGTTGGTTTTACATGTAATAAATAATATTGAAATAGGGGAGTATGTAATGCCATTAGTTCAAATGAAAGATATTTTAATTAAAGCAAATCATGAGAATTATGGGGTTGGAGCTTTTAGTGTCGCTAATATGGAAATGGTAATGGGAGCTATTAAAGCAGCTGAAGAGTTAAGTTCACCGCTTATTCTACAAATTGCGGAAGTTCGTTTGAATCATTCGCCAATTCATATGATTGGTCCTTTGATGGTAGCTGCAGCGAAAAAAGCAACTGTTCCAGTAGCAGTTCACTTTGATCACGGGATGACATTTGAAAAGATTAAAGAGACGTTAGAGATTGGTTTTAGCTCGGTTATGTTTGATGGCTCTCACTATCCGTTAGAAGAGAATATCCAAAAGACAAAAGAAATTGTAGAACTTGCGAAACAGTATGGAGCGACGGTAGAGGCTGAGATTGGCAGAGTTGGTGGTAGTGAGGACGGATCAGAAGATATTGAAATGTTGCTGACAAGCACTACAGAAGCAAAACGATTTGCAGAAGAAACAGACGTAGATGCGTTAGCTGTTGCAATTGGAAATGCGCATGGTATGTACAATGGAGATCCTGATTTACGATTAGACCGCCTACAAGAGATTAATGAGGTAGTCCATATCCCACTCGTTTTACATGGCGGCTCTGGCATTAGTCCAGAGGATTTCAATCAATGTATTCAACGTGGTATTCGAAAAATTAATGTAGCAACAGCTACATTTCAGAATGTAATTACTACGGTTAACACTGCCATCCTAAATAATCCGTATTCAGATTACTTTACGTACCACCAGGATGTTATTAGGGCTGCATACGAAAACGTTAAAAGTCATATGCAAATATTCGGAAGTGAAAACAGAGCTTAATCAGAAAAGTTTTGTTCAGTAATAGTTAGACGAGACTCGGAATGTAGTTAGCTGACAAAAGTAGAGAATGATTGAATAGCCATTAAATAAAAGGGGGAGAAAGCCATGTTAGGAAAATTAGGTGAATTAAATGAAGGATATAATGTATTAACAGAAATGAACGGTCAATGCGGTGATATGTTAATGGATATAGGCATATATAAGATGTCTAATGGGAAAGAAGAGTTGCTATTTGATAATAAGAATGAAACAGCGGTTCTTTTACTGGAAGGGGCAATACGTTTAGAGTGGGAAGGAATGGAACAAGTTATTCAAAGACAGTCTGTGTTTGAAGAAAACCCTTGGTGCTTACATGTATCTAAAAATGTGAAGGTTACAATTACTGCTCTTTCAGATAGTGAAGTGCTTGTTCAAAAAACAGATAATGATCAAGAATTTGAGTCTAAGTTATATACTCCAAATGAGTGTCAAAGTGTTGTAGCTGGAGACGGATTATGGGAGGGAACGGCGCAGCGTGTTATTCGTACGATTTTTGACTATAACAATGCAGCATATTCTAATATGGTAGTAGGAGAAGTTATTTCTTATCCAGGGCGATGGTCCAGTTATCCACCACATCACCATGATCAACCGGAGGTATATTATTATCGATTTAACAAGCTACAGGGTTTTGGATGTGCAATGGTTGGTGAGGATGCTTATCGCGTTGTACATAATAGCTTTATTACAATTCCGGGTGAGCTAGACCATCCGCAAGCAACGGCGCCTGGATATGCCATGTATTTTTGTTGGATGATTCGACATCTTGAGAATAATCCATGGAATGATCGTATCATGGAGGAAGACCACAAGTGGTTATTAGAACCGAACGCGAAAATTTGGCCAGAAGAGGAATAGATAAAAATAAAGGTTCTGGACAAAAACGATGTACTTACAATTTTTTTGCTCAGAACCAATTTTTTGAATTTAAGAAGGCTCTTATGTGAGATAACATAAGGGTCTGTTTGCATGTTCTACCTTTTATTATGTACAATAAGAATAAGAGATGAAATAGACAGGGAGAGGAAATCCATGTCCACTAAATTAGTAAATTTACGAATTGATTTTGCTTTTAAACAGTTATTTGGGACGAAAGGAAATGAAG
Source organism: Bacillus sp. BPN334 (assembly GCF_008368885.1). Lineage (NCBI taxonomy): Bacteria > Bacillati > Bacillota > Bacilli > Caryophanales > Bacillaceae > Bacillus > Bacillus sp. BPN334. The sequence continues at coordinate 380,367 of NZ_QOZW01000013.1, forward strand.
AAATTTTAACGGGTTTCTTAAATGCAATTTTAGAGGAGTCTTTAGATGCACCTATTACATCGCTACAACTAGATGATCCGCATCTCCATAAATCTTATGAAGATGATAAATTATCAATTTTAGACCTATTAGCAACTTTAGATAATGGGACGCAGGTAAATATCGAAATTCAGCTTCGAAATACACATGATATGGTGAAGCGATCTTTATATTATTGGAGTAAACTTTATACATCCCAAATGCAAGAAGGGATGCCATATCGTTCACTTCGGAAAACAATTACCATTAACTTATTAGATTTTATTTTATTTTCTCAGGAAGATGAATTTCATACCATCGGACAATTATGGAATACAAAAATGCAACAAATATTAAGTGACGACATTGAAATCCATTTTGTAGAGATACCGAAATTAGTAAAACAATGGCGTGAAGAAAAAGTAAACCCTTGGGAAAATACATTTGTTCGTTGGATGTTATTATTACCAGCACATGAAGATGAACATTTAACTCAAACATTGGAGGAGATTGCGATGAATCAAGATCCAATTTTACAAAAGGCAATTAATAAATGGGAAAATATGAGCCATGATTCTTCTTTCCGAACAGCTTATGAAGCTCGAGAGAAATTACTTCTAGATGAACAAGCCAAGTTAGCACATGCAGAACAAGAGGGCGTGGAAAAAGGTATTGAGCAAGGTAAGATGCAAATGATTCGAGGGATGCATGAAATAGGTGTACCACTTGAAACTATTGCAAAAGCAAGTAAGTTGAGTGTAGAGAAAATAGAACGTATCTTAAAATTAAAGTGAACATTTATTAACCTATAGTACTTATGAATAAAAGAAAGTAGACGCTCTTTGTTATAGTGCGTTTAATAGAAAAGCATTGCTGAACAATTCGGCAGTGCTTTTTCTATATCATTTTTTGTTTTTTATGCAGAACCACCTCAAAAATTACTTTTTGTAGTTGAAGTTTTCTGAATAATAAGTTACATTTTTAAAGTTCAAGCAACTTTATGACAGTACAAAAAGGGGAGAAATATTGTTATTATGCAAAAAATGAAATGGAAGAGCTATTTATGTTATTTTGTTATTCTTATACTTCTTGGAACAGCAGTAACAGTCAAATCATCTATCTCAAAAGCTGAGGAATCTGATATTAATATTACACTGTTAGGTACTGCCGATATTCATGGTAGATTTATGCCCTGGGATTATGCGTTTGATGGTGCAAATACGAGTGGAAGTTTAACGCAGCTTTATACGGTGATAAAGAAGGTGCGTCAGGAAAATCCCAATACCATATTAGTAGATGCTGGGGATACAATTCAAGGAAACTCAGTAGAGTTATTCAATGATCAGCCACAATCGCCAATGATGGTAGCGATGAATGCAATGGGATATGATGCTCTTTTTTATGTATAGAAAATCTTGTCTACGTTTAGTCTATCACCCTACGCACAATTATAGTAACGTGAATAGTCCGAAACAAATCTGTTCCGGACTGGGAGTGCAATATTTTATCCACTTTATTCAACTTTTTTGCATTTATAGTATGAATTTTCTGTTTTTTCAAGTGAGAAAACTGGATTACGTTAATTAATAGATGCTCCACCAGAGACACTCAGTTTTGTTGGTGCTGGCGTATCTCCACCATTAAAAGAAGAGTGTTGTGATACATTTAAACTAATCATGCTACATGCTAATGTACTTACTATTATCGTACTGAATAACAATTTTTTTATTTTTTTCATTACTTTAACGCTCCTTTTCTTAAATGTTTCTTATCAGCATTATTGCTAATATAGAAATACTTACTCGCTTTAACATGATTATTTACCTCGTAAAATTGCAGTGCTAAAATCTCTGCATATTCTTTTACACAATCCCACATTTCCTCTTTTTCAAAATAAGAAATGGCATCAGTAACTACTTTTTCTAGTTTAATTCTAGGCATTTCTGTGATTAGTTCATTTAAAACTGCGAAACGGTGTTTATATTCCTCATTTCCTGATTCATTTGTATATTTCATTCCTTGCTCGATATATGATCTTGCTGTTTCAACGCCTTCTAACTTATAATATGCTCTTGCTAAGACAAATAATGCTTTAAAATGGTTCGGAATGGTATTTATAATTTCAGAACTCTGTCTAATCGCCAATGGATATAAATCTTGAATATTATATAACCAGCCTAAATTGGATCGTACTCGTAATAATAATTGTTCTTCATCATAATTCTTAAAAACATCAATAACCATATTGAGACATTCTTCCGCTCTTTCAAATTCTCTTAGATCTATACAAGCCAATCCATATACATTGTCGCATAAAGCAATATTAATTTTATAGCCTACATGATTCAAATATATTTCTTTGGCTTTTACTGCATGTTGAATCGCTTCAAATGGTTGATAAGATTGATAACAGTATGTTGAAAATCTATACTCAAACTCAGCTTTTTCTATTTCGTCAGGTATATCGTTTAAAAGCCTTTCCGCCTTTTCATAGTGTGTTTTCGCCTCAGTATAATTTGCTATAATTGTAGAGTGGATTGCCTTAAAGAAATAATAATAGTAAGCTAAAAATGAAAATTCATCTTTAATATGAGGTGGTTTTTCTACTTGATTGAAAGAATCTTTTGTAATACTCATTCCATCTACCAAGACTTTATGTCTAAAATTCAGTAGAGAATAATAGAATGATACATATTGGTCTATTTCTATTCCTTTTAAACTTTCTTTTACTTTTAGATATGTTTGTTTTGCTTCTACTACATGATATAAACGAATTTCTTCATACCATTCATGTAATAATTCCATTAATTGTTTATTACTTTTTTCTTGAACAGTCATAATATCCCCCATTTCTCTGTAAAGGCTTATTCTGATAATAACAGGAATTCGATAAATTAAATTTAACCACGATTTTTTTCATTAATATACAGAATATTCTGAATAATTTAGTTATCCATGCTTTTAAATTTGAAAAAGTATAGGTAAGGTAGGAAAAGTTTCGTTAATGGATTTTTTTATTTTTTAATCATTTTCTATTGAATACTTCTTATAAGAGGGAGAGTAGGTTTATACTTCCGCCAAGTAAGTATCATAATGAGTGTGTACAGAAGTATCAAACGAAAATTCTATTTAATCAGATACGATTTGATACTTTCTTAGTTTTGATTAGGGAAATTTAAATACTTTAGAGTAAAGGGTTTAATTGTTATTAAGGGGATAATTTGGAGGTTTATAACACGAAATCTTTATATTTTAGTTTTCAAGTGTTGAAGGGTTTGTAAAAAATACTTTACGAATTGTAAGAAATAAATTACAATTTTCCTGAGAGGTGTTCCTATTGTTACATAATAAAATTGTAGTTTGCCGAGCAGAAAAAGGTTGGACTCAAGAAGAATTGGCAAAAAGGGTTGGTGTTAGTCGACAAACTATCGCTACTCTTGAAAAGAATAAATATAACCCTTCTCTAATTCTTGCCTTTAAAATCGCAAATGCATTTGAAAAGCCAATAACTGACGTGTTCGATTATCGGGAGGAGTGAGTCAAATGTTGTGGTTAAAAATTTTATTTTTAGTTGTAATATTCATCAGTCAGATGTATGTAATACAATTTCAATCCAGTGATGAAGCAAAAGACGAAAGAGGAAAAGAAATTCAATATAAAACAAATAATGTGTTGTACAACATCTTATCTATAGGTATCATTGCCATTTTTATTTTTCAATCAATAGATATAATTTCTTTAGAATTTCTACCTGATTTATTGTTATATTTTGTGCTTTCCTTAAGTGTACTAGGCAGTCTTATTATATTTATCAATAGAAACAGCAGAAATTACTAATATAGTGTATTTGATTATGATGAAGGTAGAAAGATAACGATGTACAAACTGTATTTGAATGGAGATTTATATGGCAGAGGTCGAGTAAGGGTACATTCAGACTTGAAAAGTATGAATGTTGTGTAAAAGGAATGCAAAGTGTTGAAAATATAAAAAACGTATAGTACAGTGAGGGTGTATGCTAGATAATAATGAACAAGAAGTCGGGTGGTTCTGATTCTTGTTGATTGATAGGTCGTAAGGTCATAAAAAGTCTTGGTTTGGTCGCCAAGGCTTTTTTCATGCTGTATTCAGGCATAAAAACCTTCTATATCTCGAATAAATTTCCAAGCTGCAGCACGGGCTTTGTTTTTTCAATTGTAAAAAACATATTTGACTTACATGGTGGGAAGTATGGTGTAATTAATACAGAGAATGGGGTATTGTTCTACTTTGGTTAGAAAAATGGGATATAAAGTAGTAAGATGTGATAGAAGTGATAAAGATCTTATTGAAATGTTAAAGCGGATTTACATTCATATAAAGTATTTAAAAAAAGGTGTAAAGTCAATTCCATGGCTTCGCACCTTTTTATTTAACTTGGACTTTGTTTAAACCCGTTAATTTGTTCATTTTTAAGCGTTTATTGCATTTAAAATTGAAACTTTATTTGTCGTAAATAATACATAATTTTGTTTTACCGTTTTGATTAAAATACGATCCGTTGTTCCATATGCAGTGCCAATACGGATTGCACTAGTATCTTCAACACCCGCATAGGTAGCATCTTCAGTAACCTCAATTACATCATGTAATGGAATCGTAATCTTCGCCAATTGCCATGAAATAATTAACTCTTCTTTTGTTTTTTTAACATGAATACCCAGCATCATACCAAGACCTTTCTATAATAGAATGCTACACTTCTAATCTTATTATACAAATTTTTAGATTATTTTTCCATATGTAGGAATAGAATTGGTTTCTACGTGTTAGCATCTTTAGTGTGTCAAACGAATAGGAGGATATGCTGTCTTTCTGTTAAGTAATATGTTAAGAACAAAAGTTCACCTCGAATTAATATGAATTTGATATGCTTGTAGTATTATGAACGAGAAACATTAAGAGTGGCAGGAAGGAAATGAATAATGAGAATTAAATTAGTAGGGATTTTTACTTGTATGTTTGTGATACTAGGTATCTTTATCTTTTACACCAATCAATCTATTGGTAAAGAACCAAAAAAGACAAACTATGAAACTCGTGAAAACTCCATAAATAAAGAACAAAATAGTACTTCAAATAACATAGCAAGTTCTTTTGCTAGTATACAGGCTGTAGTTAATACGGAATACGGATTGCCAGAAGACTATAAACCGGAGGATTTAGTTGTACCAAATGTACCATTCTCATTCAGTGGAACGCTAGAAAAGAGTTACCTTCGTAAAGAGGCAGCAGAAGCACTAGAAAGGTTATTTGATTTAGCAAAGAAAGAAGGAATCCAGTTGAATGCTGTTTCAGGGTTTCGCTCCTATGATTATCAAAAAAATCTGTATGCAAACAACGTGAAAAGAAAAGAACAAGAGCATACGGATCGCTTCTCGGCAAAGCCAGGACATAGTGAACATCAAACAGGATTAACGATGGATGTTTCTTCTAAAAGTGCAAATAATGAGCTAGAGTTAACCTTTGCGAGTACGAAAGAAGGAAAATGGCTGAAAGAAAATGCGCATCGTGCAGGATTTATCATCCGTTATCCAAAAGGTAAAGAGAGTATTACTGGATATGCTTATGAACCGTGGCATATTCGCTATGTAGGGGATATTGCTGAAAGTATATATAAGAAAAAGCTGACTTTAGAAGAATATATGAATCTGTAAAAATAGAATTGTAAACGATACTACTATTTTAAAGATGAAAGAGGAGCGATTCATATATTTACAGTAATGTGAGTAGTAGAATCCTACGTTAGGCGCCAAATGATAAATAATAGTTCAATATACGATGGGAACCATAGAGAAATGAAAAAGAATATAAATATTTTGTATTCGGTTTTTTACTAAATAACAGGCATCATTCTAATTAGAATGATGCCTGTTATTTTTAGCATAATCTATTGAATTACTTTTTCGATTTTAGGCATTACAGCAATAGGCGGTAAAGATTTGGTCCATGCAGCAGCATAAACATTTAACTGTTCACCTATAGTGTAATTTTCACCATTTGAAACTGGAACCCTTAAAATCTTATTTTGAGAAACTAACTCCCACCAATCATTTTGATAAGCGAGAGCTTCATCTTTTGTAGATGTAGAAGCAACCAATAAATAATTGTTATCTACTGAAATGACATATCCAGTAAAAGGCTCTTGTTCTTGCTTTTGAATAGAATGAATAGGTGTAGTGCTTACAGAAGCCTTATTAGCATCTGCAAATGCCGGTGTTAATCCGAAAGTAAATCCACATCCTAATGTTAAAGCTGCTACAGTTGTTACTAATTTTTGTTTTTTTGTAAACATAATATATAGCCTCCTTATATTTTATCCCTACACTAGCCATTTTCTCTTTCTATACATATAAAACCTTTTAATATTAAGATGTTTAACAGTTCTGTCACGAATAATCCATAAATGTTAAAAATATCTATTAATGGAAGTGGATTTATGTTATAATTCACTAGGTGAACTATTAGTGTTACATTCATCTCCTGATGAATGTATAACCTTCCTTAATTGTAAATATGTTCGATTTTATTGGTGAAGGGGGAAAAAATCCCTCTTCTTTTTTCGTCTTTTGTAAATGTACACCGAAAAAACGAAGTTTGATTGTCAAACTTCGTTTTTGTTAATATAGGACATAGGACATGAATGGTTTCGATTCCTTTCAAGGTGTGTGAAGTATAGAGAAGACTTTGAAATTCTGCAAATTTGGAATAACGCCGTTTGATATGTTTATGCCCCTGTGTAGTGAGATTATTCAAATGCTTGATTGTGCAATGAGTGGTATGCTTTTAAAACATTGCCCTTTCAATATTATTGGACACGTTAAGTAAAGCGGGAACCTTGTCTGTTGTAATCACCGTTGCTTTTTCTCACATTTTTCTAGATTGTAACTAGGGTTAGGAAACTTTGCAAATAAAATCAGTTATCATATTTCATACCTCTTAAATACAATTCATATTTATGTTCAAATAAATTAATTGATTGAAACTTTGTTTTTGCCGATATGTAAATATCGATAGTAATGCCCTTGACTTCCCAACGTTTCCAAGCATTACGTGAACAGATTGCTACTGTCTCACCTAAGTATTTTAAGTGATAAACTGGTCTTCCGTTTATTTTCCTCTCTTGGAACATGATACATATTCCCCCTAATTTGTATTAGGCAACATAAAACGTCACCTGGGTGTTTTTGTCTAAATCCCTAAAAAAGAAGGATTACTTTTATTTATTAAAAAGTTATACACTATGTCGAAAAGTATGATTTATAGCATATCTATAAATCTGGATTTTTTCATTTTTAAAATACAACTTATCACTATTTGAATCTATATTCTTTTTACATACTTATCACACACCTTTTTAAGAGTATTTTAGTTTCTACGTACCAGAACAAATGTAAGTGGCATTATATATTACAGATAGGAAATATATAATTAAATAAAGGCTATTATTTTAACAAGAATCCACAGTCACACACTTAGAGATTGAGACTATTTATATATTTACCAACATTGTGTAACTAGTATAGGAACTTATATATACGAGTGTCAATGAAATGAATCTTACATTTTTGTAAGGTAACTATGTTAATAATATAGTAAGTAATTATTATATAAGACGAATAATTACTCACTTATAATAAATCTAAGAGTTGATAAGAATCTTTTATATTCTATGAAACGAAAGGGTTCCTTGAATTAAATAAAAGAGGAATATGTAGTGTTATTTTTAAATTATTTATTATAAAATCAGGTGCTATTAGTGATTCATAAGATATAAAGTTTATTTTGATTAAACTCGTATGTATGGATGAATATAATAGATATTAAAGTTGGGTATATATTACATTTGTGAAAAGAATGTTACATGTCTTGGATAAGTAATGAAATGCGTTATTTATAAGCTAATCAAATCTATAAAGCTGTTTGTACTGAATTCATTTTTTAAAATAACCAAAATAGAGATTTATAAAAATTTTAGAATAAATAATAAATAATAAATTGTAATTAAATTAGTTGAGAATAAGAACGTATTATAGGATTAGGTTTTTTTATACGAATAGTTACACAAGAAGAAATGAGGAGTAAAGAATACCTATAATTTTTTGTTATTTTTTAAACAATAATTTTAAATATAAATTTAAATTTGTTGTTTAAATCGTTATCTTGTGTTTTAATAATATTGATAATGGATATCAATAAGAGAGATGAAAATTAGCGAAACAGGTGCTGCTAGTTAATGTCATAAAGATTTATAAATTTCTACATTGTATTGTTATGAATCTATCTCTAGTATTGAAATTTAAAAATAATATGTTTATAGAAGGAGTGGCTGTTTGTATGAAAAAAGCAAAAGGAATAGCTAAAAGTGTTGCGGTAGCTTCCGTTATTATGTCAGGAACATTTGGCTTACAAACAACATCTGCATTGGCAGATTCTAAGGGAACTGTAGAAAATCTTCAAAATGGTGGGAAGGTCTATAATAGTTTTAAAACTACTTATGACATGAAGCAGAATATCAAAAATTCAATAAAGGTTTCCTTTATTGAGGATCCGTACGCAGATAAAAAGATTGCAATTGTTACTACGGATGGTAGTAATATAGATGCTAAATATACAATTAATGGCGGATACTATAACGCAGGTTTAAAATGGCCATCGGCGTATCATACAGAAGCAGAAATAACTAGTGGTGATAGCGCTCAATTTCATAAAGCTGCCCCAGTTAATACAATGACTTCAGCAAAGGTTAGTTCTGAAGTAGGGTATACACTTGGTGGAAGTGTTAAAGTTGGGGTAAATGATAAAGGACCAAATGCTGAAGCGAGTATTACAGGTAGTTTTGCTTGGAAAGAAAGTGTATCTTACGATCAAGCAGATTATAAAACAGTATTAGAGACTCAGACAGATAAAAAATTAAATTGGAAAGTAGGATTCCAATCATTTAATTTCCCAGAGTGGGGAATTTATAATCGTGATTCATTCAATACTTTCTATGGTAACCAACTATTCATGAAATCACGTAGTAATAATGAAGGAACCAATAATTTTGTTTCAAAAGATACAGTACCAGCTTTAACAGGATATGGTTTTTCTCCAAACGTAGTAGCGGTTATTACTGCTGATAAAACAGAATCTACATCAGATTTAAAAATAACAAATCGTAGAATTTCAGATCAGTACAATATTGAATGGGTAAGTTCAAAATGGTGGGGAACAAACAACAAGGATACATATAATGAGTTCTTTACAAACCACTATAAATTAGACTGGAACAAACATCAAGTTACTCTTGATAATCAAAAAGCCCTTGAAGATCAAATGAATGGTATCAGTAGTGTAAATGAACAACTTAACAAAGGAAAAGGTAAATTATCTTTTTCAATGAATGGAAATCAACTCAAAGCTACATCTAGCAATGCTGGCTATGGTATCAGTTATGCAGATAAAAATTGGGGTATCTTTGTAAATGGTGAAAAAGTCTATACGTTTAATGAAAAAACAACTGTAGGTAATATCTCTAATGATATTAACAAGTTAAACATTAAAGGACCTTATATTGAGGTTAAACAAATCTAATCAATAAATGAAATACAATTGATGGATAATTATTTTATCAAGACATGAGTAATGTGGCATTTTTTAAACACGTATTATGCAATGAAGGGATCAGATCTTATTCGTAAAATAGATAAGATTTGATCCTTATTATTTTTTCCTTCGCATACAAGATTAAGCTGAAAATAGATATTTGTCACCCAATTACTTCATTCCCTAATTTAGATAAGAGAATGAAGTAATTGAGAGCTATTCATTTTATCATTTGGCCAAGAAGCCACCTTACTCAAGGAACTTGAAGGGCCTCAGCCCGGTGAGTAGATGGGAGATGAATTGGCTTCGAACAAGGAAGAGCAGGAAGCCATCTTACTTGTTCGACATACATAAAATGTTGCCGGACAATTTGTCAGTATTATTTCACTATCTATCTAATAGATGCCTGTCTGTTTGTCGTATGGATTCTAAATGGATACTTTTTTGATGAAGTAGGAGAAGAATATGTTCAGAAGATGTTGTGTTTTTAAAATATTGGTTGTGTAATGAATTGCCCAAAGTGATTAAGAATTCATCGATTGTTAAATTATCATTTTAAACATATAATTAAATTTAATTAAAAAGATAATCAATTCAAAGTCCTTATTGAACTTTTGAAATGAGCTATATACTAGTTGAGGTGTGGGGAATGGGAAAATCACGAGAGCGGACGATGGAAAATATTTTAAAGGCTGCTAAGAAGAAATTTGGAGAACGTGGCTATGAAGGTACGAGCATACAGGAAATTGCAAAAGAAGCGAAAGTGAATGTTGCTATGGCTTCTTACTATTTTAATGGGAAAGAAAACCTATATTATGAGGTATTTAAGAAATATGGTCTTGTTAAAGAGTTACCCAATTTTCTTGAGAAGAATCAGTTAAATCCTATCAATGCCCTAAGAGAATATTTAACAGTCTTTACTACGCATATAAAAGAGAATCCTGAAATTGGAACATTGGCATATGAGGAGATTATTAAGGAAAGTTCCAGATTAGAAAAGATTAAACCTTATTTAATAGGTAGTTTTGAACAGTTAAAAGAAATATTACAGGAGGGTGAAAAACAAGAGGTTTTTCATTTCTTCTCTATAAATCATACGATACATTGGATCACTTCTATTGTTTTATTTCCAAAGTTTAAAAAGTTCATTGATTCTTTAGGGACGGATGAAACAAATGATAAAAATCATGAATGGATGCCAGAAGACTTAGTGAATAGGGTTATTTTCGCATTAACCAATAAACCTAGCATTTGACAATCCAAAATCTAAAAGGACCAGCTGTGAGATTCTTGTTACCAAAAAATTAGGAAGACGGAAGAAAAAGGGGTAGTTATATATACTGGTTTTCAAGCCAATGTAAAGCCAGGTGAATATGTAAAAGTGAATAGTAATGGTCCATTACTTCAAAACGAATTTTACTACAAGTTTAACAGCTAATACTGTGGAGCATTTTGAATTGGCTCCTGGAAACTATGAGGAATATACAGTTGGGCATGTAAGTGAAGTTTCTTCTAATGAATTAGTAGTTACATATATAGATAATAACGGAAATCCAGCAGATCTTCGTGTCCCTCTAAAAAATACTCATAAATTTAAGGTTAATGACTTAGTGAAAGTAGAAAGTGATTTCTGGGCAAGATCCATACCACCTATAGCTGTAAATGCAAAAGTAGAAAAAGTTAAAACGCAAATTAATGATTCAATAAATAGTACTAGTACTGAGTCTTTAGAAAAAAAGCTACTACATTGAAACCAGGAATGTATGAAAAAGAAGATGGTCAACCTAATTTTGTAATCGGAGAAATCACAAAAATAGACAAAGATTATACCGATTATGTAGCTGTCACATACCCTTCTAAAAATGGGAAAAATGATCTTGTTTATGTAGAGTTAACACAGGGGCAACAATTTAATATAGGTGATATGGTTCAAGTAGATTTTCATGATGGATCTAATTTCCATGGAATGGATAAAACAACGTATGACCATATTCAAAAAAATAACGATAAAATTAAACAGAATACAAATAAAGAGCAATGGGTTTGGTCTTAATTTTAAGAAAATAAAAATATCCATCTATAATGTATATACCAATTCAAAAAGTCTTGTAATATGTTACAAGGCTTTTTTGAATTAGTTACTTTAAAACATTATCTTCTGTTTCATTTTTATTAGCTGCTGCAAAAATGTCATATTTCTGTCGTGGACACTCATTCATATAAGTAACTATAATAGCTCCATTAATTAGGGATATGTTACATTTATATAATTTCTCAGAGATACATGTTTATATAATGATTGTCCTGTTTATATTCTTTTGACTGGAAAGTCTATACATACACTTAATTTCGTGAAATTTTTTTATATTGATATAAAAACTTTTTTTGTTGATAATATTTAATGCATCTAATCAGTATAAGCCTTTCTGTAATCTATTAATTTTGGAATCATGATGTTAGCATTGTCCAATCCATTTGAAAGCATGCTAGAGTACTAGACATATTTGTGGTTTTTTATGAGAAAAAGGATGCAGAGAAATATGGTGATTTATCATTTTCCGACAGAAGATTCCTTTCGTTTCATACGGTTAGAAACATTTTTATAATTCCTGTTCTATAATTGTTGAATATTAACAGGTGTAATTTGAGGTTGCTTTATTTTGAAAGAAATCTTTTGAAATGGTCATAATAGAAATAATAATTAGAAACAAATTTAATAAAAAATAATGAAAGACTTAAGAAGGTGAATATATTGCGTAAACATTCACATGTGCAATTTTATGTATTGATATTGGCTCTAATAGCTTATTTAAGCTTTTGCTTTATATTTTTATTTGTTTTTCCGAATCAGTATTTTGTATCAGATTTTAATATACGACTCTCATCTTTAGTTGTTGAAACTATTGTACTTATTTCATTACTCTATTCTATAGTATCCAGAAAAGTTAAGTTAGGAGTGTTTTGGGCTTGTATTACTATTGCAATAGGGTGTTTCTTGATAGGGAATTTTATATCTGCTTTTCAAGTACTTAATATAGAATTATCAATACAAAATTTTAATATCTCTGATGTATTTTTGTTGTTTTTCTTATTCTTCTTTCTCTTTGCGTTCTTTTATAAAATCATGATGGAATGTAACAAATGGGAGAAAGCGTATTTGATTTGTGATTTATGTATTGTTGTTACTGCTATTTTCACCTTAGAGTGGTACCTATTTAATAAACCTTCTGCAAATATTTTATTCTTATCAATTGGAGATGTTTTTCTTTCATTTATTTTCCCGATTATAGATCTATTGCTTCTTTTACTAGGAGTTAGCCTTATCTTTCGACCAGCAATTTTTAATGCGAAAAGTAAATTATTTATTTTCATCTTAGTATTAACTGGATTGTCTATTACGGACTATTTATATTTCTATTTACAAGATGATTTATCACATCGTTCACTCATATTATTAAGGTGTTTGTATAGAGTTTTTCTATTATTTATTGCCATTGCCGCTACTATCCCAAGGAGTGCATCTTCTAGAAGAAATTATTTTATTATTAATCCGACATTTGGAAAGAAACTTCTTGTCATATTTCCTTATCTTGCAGTTGCAATCTTAATTGGTTTTACTTTGAAAGAGCAAACTTCTTCATCTACACTGATTACGGGCAATTGTATTGCCTTTGTATTTGTACTGATTCGTCATACAATTGTACGAATGCAAAACAAAGATTTAACCGAAACATTAAAAGTGTTCAATAATCAATTAGAGCAAAAAGTATCTCAAAGAACAGCAGACTTAATAAAAAAGTCTAATGATTTGGTGAAAAATCAAGAGAGGTTTAAGTCCTTATATGAGTATCATCCAGATCCTATATTAACAATTGATTCAAATGGTACCGTATTAAATATAAACCAGTCTGGAAGTATGTTATTAGGGAAAGACAGTGCTGCATTGATAGGAAAAGAGTGCTTTTCAATTTTTTTAGATGAAGATAGATCTGAATTGGAAGCAGCTCTACAGGAAGGAAAACGATGCAGTTCGACTTCTTTACAATTACGGGTGAAAAACAATAATGAGAAGGACATTCATTTTTGGTGCGTGACCATTGTTCCTATTATGATAGAAGGACAAACTTTTGGGAGTTATGTAATGGTAAAAGACATTACGAGAATGAAGCAACAACAAGATGAGATAAACTATCTAGCATTTCATGATACGGTGACGGAGATTGGAAATCGAATATTCTTCCAACAAGAATTAGAAAAATCCATTGAGCGTGCACAAAAAACGCAGGGTGAATTTGGACTCTTGTATATAGATTTAAATCGTTTTAAGACCATTAATGATACAATGGGACATTCAATCGGTGACAGTGTTTTAAAAGAAGTTGCTAAGCGTTTTAGGACATGTCTGTCACCGTCTATTCCTCTAGCGAGAATAGGGGGAGATGAGTTTGCAGTCATAGTCCATAACCACACAGAGCAACAGCTACTGGATTTATGTGAAACTCTGTTTCGTATAACTGAAGAACCATTTGTAGTAAATCAGCATAGTTTTTACTTATCTCATAGTATAGGAATAGCAGTGTATCCGTTTGGAGGAATAAACACTACTACACTTTTACAACATGCTGATATCGCCATGTATAGCGCAAAGGAAAAAGGTAACAATGCTGTTTGTATATACGACGAGACATTATCTCAAAAAATAACAAGACGATTACAATTAGAGCAAGATTTACCGAATGCAATTGAAAATAATGAGTTGTTTTTATTGTACCAACCACAAGTGGATAGTAAGGCAGGAAAGGTTATTGGTGCAGAGGCATTAATACGTTGGCAACATCCAGAGCTGGGGCTAATTTCACCTTTTGAGTTTATACCTATCGCTGAAGAAACATCACAGATTATTTCAATTGGAAAATGGACGCTACAGCAAGCGTGTTCACAACTGAAAGAATGGCATTCTGCAGGTTATACAAATCTAAAAATGGGGATAAATTTATCAGCTATAGAGTTTGAACAGAAAGATTTTGTTCAAACGATTATATCTACCATTGAAGAAATAGGGGTACCAGCTAATTTAATTGATTTGGAATTAACAGAGCGAATTGCCATGGTAGATGAAAAAGAAACCTTATCGAAGTTAAAAGCATTAAAATCATATGGTGTACATTTATCAATTGATGATTTTGGTACAGGATATTCTTCATTGGCGTATCTACCTTTGTATCCAATTGATACTTTGAAAATTCCAAGAGAATTTGTGAATAGGATTGGAACTTCAAATGATGGAGATGAAATTATACAAACTATTATTTCGCTAGCCCATACTTTGAATATGAAAGTAATAGCAGAAGGGGTAGAAACGAAGGAACAGTTAACAGTGTTACAACGTAATTCATGTTACCTAATTCAAGGTTATTACTACAGCAAACCTATAAATGAAGATGAATTTATCAGTTTTTTAAAATGTGATTCTTTCTAGATTAATAAGAAGGCATTACAAACAAAAAAAGATACCTCTACAGGTGTCTTTTTTCATTTAAACCGTATTTTACAGCAAAATAAATAAGTAGTCCTTCAATAAGTTTAATAATTATAGATTCTTTTCCATTTAATTTAAATCGAAATCTACAAAAGCGTATTCAAATCTACACAAATGTATACATAAAAAGGGAGGGTAATTCAGTAAGAATATAGAGTTATTTTCAAATTCGCTATTAAAATAATTGAGCCCTGCTTGTGCAAGGATAATGTTCTCCTAATTTATAGCAAATCCATGTCTTATCTCATCTCTCGTGATATTATTTTGGGAATGAAAAAAGCTACAACGGACTAAGTAACTATTTTACCTGCAGAAAAGCGAAGAGTTGCAATAGTTATTATCAGATTAACATCACGTTCGCTAGATATTAAAAAATATAAAAACACAAATCACACCCAGATGAATTGCTACAAATGATCGTACTTAATGATTGATTCTGCTAACAAATCATATACCTGCTCAAGTCTATATCCACTGCCGGCTCCCAGTGGTTTAATCAGAACCATGTTCATGTAATCAAGTCGTTCTGTAAGCGGGTTGTCAGACGTAAAGCGATGAGCAATAAATACTTGATTTTTTCCTACTTCCGGCGTTGATTCAAGTAATTTCGGCAATTCGGGTTGGATAAGGCGCTCATCTAGCTGAACTTGTTCTTCTCCGAATGCATTCTGAGCGGTTTGCATTGCTCGATTAATTGGACTGGAACGGACAGGAGTTTGAATTGGGATATGTCTATCAACGAACAGTCTTCCTATTTTTCTTGCCTGTTCTAGACCAGTTTCGTTAAGAGAGGCATTCTCGCTGCTTGTATTTTCAAGCTGCGCGTGCCTAAAATATAAATTATATCCTCCTGTTTGAAGCAAAGAAAATGGATTTTGTGTGGGTCTGATTAGCCGCGACAATGCCCACTGTGTTTTTGAGAAGCTTTGCCCTGTCATCAACTTCTTATCCTTCAGTTGTTGTTTCATTTGTTCTCGTTTTTCTCTTGCATCCTCGCCGCCTTTAGCCTTTAAAGAAATTTCAACAATTGTACCATTTGTGATATACCAGCTTTCGACACTCGTTTTTAAGCCATGCCAGTTTCCTTTGTTTTTTTGTGCTCGTATTGGGCCTAAAACATTTAATTGATTGACGAGTTCTGAAAAATCCAGTCTCTCCCATTCCTTTAAACGGAGCGGCTGAGGCGCATGTTGCATAATAAGATCTTTCCACGCTTCACTCCTGTCAGGAGAAGCGATTGGGATGTTAACCTCGTAGGACAAACTAAGCGTTTTTTGTTCCTCACTCCACTCCACTTCTAATTCACAGTTCGGGTCGGATAAATCAAAGCCTGACGAAGCTGCAGCTTGCAACGCTTGCTCCAAAGCGATCGCCGGCTCCTCGCTTTGCGAAAGCTCGATTCTGTACTTAAAGGTTAGTTCCCATTTGTCTTTATTCGGCTTTAATCGTCCGCGAATAATCCAGCCATTCTGATACAAGGTTAAATCTGGGCTATCCAAAAAAAGAATGTCGATCATTTCAATTTCTTGAATTTCCATGTCTAATTGGTCTAACTGAAGTTGATTCTCATCAGTCAGTACTTGGTTAGCATCAAGCGGTAGTTTGACTTCAAACGGGATTTCGGAATAATTCATATAAACACTCCTTAAATAATTATAGACCATAAATAGGTATGTCAGAAATTACAGCAGAACGCCTCTATGTAGGATTCCTGGGATCTGCAGAATCATTGCGCTACAAGCCAATCGAGTACGATTCCAAATTTAGTCTAGCAACAGGGCATGCTCCATACGAAATACGCCCTGTTGTATATTTTGTTACTTTAATTCAACTGATAAGAGTTCCCAATGTTCGATTAAAGATAAGGGGTTAAATCTGGTGGATTCTGCTTCCAATACTCCGCAAGTAAATCTGGAGCTGTAAGGAATAGCAGTCCGTTTCCTTCTATCGATTTTTCAGTACCTAAGGGAACGGTGTGCTTGACCAGCTGTGCATACAACTCATCCTCTGTAAGCTGTCGGTTGAATTGATCGGAGGCTTTACAATAATTCAGCAAAAGCGCCAAAGCCCCGGCCACATGAGGTGTAGCCATCGAGGTACCAGATAATACTTTGTACGGATTACTCGGATCCGATACCAAATCGAGGGGGTATGCAGACAGAATGTTTACCCCGGGAGCTGTCAAATCCACTTCGTTGTTGCTGGATAAGAAATCGGCTGCTTTGCCGGTAAAATCAACTGCACCGACGGAGGTAGCTTCGTTATATCCTGCCGGGTAGCGCAATTCGGATCTTCCACCGTTACCAGCAGCACAAGTGACGATAATACCTTGCCCTACCGCTCGCTGAATTACCTTGTGAATCTTCGGATTATCTTTGGTGGTAGATAACGACATGGTGATGATATGGACGTTCTGCTGAATGGCGTACTCTATGGCCCGAACAATCCATTCTGGTTTACCAGAACCATGACGATTTAGTACCTTGAGAATTAGCAGGTTTGCTTTAGGAGCGACTCCGACAACGCCGCTATCATTCTTGGAAGCAGCAATGGTACCTGCTACATGGGTTCCGTGACCATTATAGTCTTTATAGTTGTCAACAGCTCCGTTGTCATCGTCGGTGAAATTTCTCCCGTCGATAATTCTGTCTCGCAGGTCGGGATGATTAACATCACAGCCGGTATCAAGAACGGCGATGGTTACACCTTGGCCATAGTTACCATTTTCCCAGAATTGCGGGGCTTGGATCATTTGAACACCTTTAGGGATTTCCTTGATTGGCCGGTTGACCTCTTCTGTTTGGAAGGGTAGCAGATTGACTGTATCCTCATTCCGATTCGCTACTGACATATAGAATCAAAACCTTTCTTTTAATGTTATTGGTGAAATACTCCAAAATCGATGATCTCCGCCAGCTCGGGAAGATCAATTAAAGGGTTGCGGTTTCCCTGAATGTCGAAAATGGCTTGGTTGCGATGCTTTTCGTACAAGTGTCCTGGAGGATCCTGTTTATGCCATTGAAGCAACACGTTTGTATCGATCTTACCGTGAATGTTTGCATCGACGGCATCGGGATAACGCAGGAAGAAGTATAGCATCGCGCGGGCTACGAAACCCTTACCATATTCGGGTTCGAAGACGCCGCCTTCCTCACCACTTCCGCCTTCGCCTTTTCCACACTCATCGAGTACCCATTCTGTACGAAATTCCTCTGGGGTGTAGTCGGCGAAATCCTTATACACCTTGTTACCTCTTTTGTTATTACATTCTTTTTCACAGTAAAATAAGTGATGCATATCTCCTCTCATAGGCTCTTGCTCATTAAACCAAGACTGCGGAACTACGTGCTCGATGTTTGCAATATGCCCTGTAGATGTAGTTACATCCGCTGTCAATTGCGTAAGACTCTCCTCAATAACAACTCTAGGATCCGCCTCTTTTCCAGAATAAATGCTTCGGAAGGAACCATCTTCATGCAAATCGACCCATGTTTTTAAATGCTCATCGCTATTGGAATAGCGTACTTTTGTGCTATGTGTATTTTCCAGCAATTCAGAGAGTTGCTGAAATAAAGCCTTGCCGTTCGTTTCATGAGGATTTATTCCTGTATAATACTTCTTGATATCCTCTTCATCTCGTGCTGCATCATAATATGCTCGTTCCTCGGATTGAATTCGTTCTAAATTCGTTTCGAGCGTGGCAATCAGCGGCTTCTTAGAATGTACTTTGCTTTCTTGGTCTTGCTGTTTCGTGTTTTTCATTTCTGTCTTGTACCTCCCTTGATGTTATCCCATTTTTTATAAAAAATTCTTGTAGCGTTTTTATTGCTTGATGTTTCAATTGATTATGAAGAATATATACGTTATTTTCTAATCTCTCTAAATGGATATGTACAGTAGAAGGGGGAAGATAACCTGAAATATACTTAAACTGTATATACGGATGTAACGAATTTATATCAATGTATTCTTTGTTGAGTAAAATTTCACATTCAAAATTACCTGTTAGTGAATAGTTTCATCAAGTTAAATACTCACTTTTTTTGAGAGTATTTAACTCGATGATAACAAACACAATTAAATAGATAGAAACTAAACAAGTTTTTTATCAATCTACAAAGATTATTAATAATTATGCTTAATCGAATTAGTGAAATACACTACGGGACTTTAAAAAATAAAGAAAATAGGTAGTTTTAATGTTCGGTTTTCTAATCTATTATTAGGATTATTCTATAAGGTGAAAAATTAATTATTTCACATAAGACGTATAATCTTTATTATCTTGAGCATAATAATTTTACAAAATTTATTAATAAGGTACTATATCTTTGTTTTTTAGTGGCAAAAATAAAGAAAAGTTTCTTACTGGTACATAGGGAAGAAGGTTCTCATAGATCGTTTTCCAAAAGAATATAATACTAAGTCATAATTTTGATTATTTAACTCAATTGTATGATGTTCGCTAAGTGTGTCAGCAAAACGAGCTGCTCCTAGAGCTAATAATCCTTCGGGACTAATACCTATAAAAAAGCCACCCTTTGGTTTATATAGTAAAGTACTATCAGTTTGAGTGTCAGAAGCTTCTAACGTGAAAGCAAAAGTAATGACGTCGGGAACTGAATTTTTATCTCGTGGACCTAAATAGGTAATTTTATCATTTTCTCCGAGTTGATCTTCTAGATAATACTTATACCAGAAATGATATCCATTTAGACTACTGCCCTTTTTCTTTTTTTCTCCAACGAATACATGTTCAAATCCACTTAGGTTTACACCAGATTTGCTGTTGAACTGTAAAAACCATATGTTATGCAAATACGTATACCATTGTTCATCAGATAAACTCGTACCTTTTCTGGTTTCAACAAAAGTTCTACAAAGCTTCATAGGATTAGATTGTATAGCATACTTTAAAAGTTCATCTACTTCTTTTTGTTCTTCAACAGTATTATCTTCTCTTAAGTGTGGATTTAAAAAGAAATTATTAAATAATTTTTTAACTAAATCATATGATTGTATTTTACTATTTGGTATGTGTACTTCTTTTATTAACATATGGTCTTGTTTTTCTTCTTTTGTTCTAACTTTTGTAGGTTCAACTAATACATAGCCCTTGTTGTTATCTACATTATCTTTATTTAATGTAGGTTGTATCCCATTTCCAAGCATATCTGCATCCCATATTTCCTGATAAATATTTGACATATATTTATCACTCCTTTTCCTTAATAAAATTGTTCATTCAAGATATATTGTTTGTTAAATCACAAAGTCTATTCATAATAAAAACGAAAAATTTTAGAAAAAGGAAGAGTAAAGAATCCTATGTCTTGAGAACTGTAAAAGTGATATTTGTAAATAAGTTTATACAGATTTTGTTATATTAATAGACCCATCAACCGTGTTCCCTAGTAATTCATTTAAGTGATATTTTTTAAGGAGCTAAGAATGAGATATATTCCAATCATTAAGTGTGTTATCCCAAATTAAAGAACTTAATAAATTGGTGATAATAGTATGTATTGCTCCACTTTATTACTTTCATTAAAGGAAGAAAATAATGTCATCATTAAAAGAACAAGTCAAGAAAATATGTAATCGACTTGCTCCGCATGGATGGGGAGAGTTACTTTATGATTGTACTTTTTTCTAATTCCCAAGAGGGATAAAACATAACAATTTAATTACATTGTTGTTATATCTAATAGCGATTAAAATCGCAATCTTATATTTTATATAAAAAGTAATATGCAAATATATTAATTATTAAAATGAATATGTACATAAAAAGTAGGTGAGTATATATGTTGATATATCTTATTGACCAGTATTGGAGGAAAGAATAATGAATGAAAAATATTTATAATTCTCCATGGTGAAGCGGAAGATAATGATTGCGACTGTACTTTAAAACCAGAGGGAGTAAAAAAGCAAAACATATGGTAGTTTCTCTTCTACAAAAAAAGATATGAAAGAGCGCTAAATAATTTCTAGTAGATATCTCAGGGCGATACAAATAGTTCACATCTTTTCTTAATATTTAAATTTAGATTATTGTACATATTCTAGATTGAATGAAATTAATGTCGGAAGCACAAAAGAAAATCTCAAGGAGGAATTTAAATGAATTACCCTTTTAAAAATTTAGTTTTTGAAGGAGGCGGAATTAAAGGTATTGGATATGTAGGGGCCTTAGAATATTTAGAAAATGAAAAGGAAATATTGTCAAATATTCAAAGGTTTGGAGGTACATCTGCAGGTGCAATTACAGCTTTAATTCTGGGACTAGGATATTCAGTTAAGGATCTAACGGAAAAATTAAAGAAGGTACAATTTGAAAAATTTAAAGATGATGATGGAATAATTATAGATACATTTCGGTTACTAGCAGGTGGATATGGTAGATACAAAGGGGATGAGTTTTTAAAATGGATAAAAGAAGATATTATTAAACCAAGGATGGAAGAATGGGTTCAAAAAGGAATTATTAAAGAAGAAATGAAGGATAAAGATTTAACTTTTGAAGAAATAGTCAAAATAACAGGAAAAGAAGTATATTTCCAGGGCACAAATGTCTCAACTAGACAAATTGTAACTTTTTCACATGAAACAACACCTGATATGTCTGTAGCAGAAGCGGTTAGAATTTCTATATCTATTCCATTTTTTTTCGAACCCATTGTTTGGAAAGGGGAATATTTTGTAGATGGAGGGGTATTAAATAATTACCCTGTTAGATTATTTGACCAAAA
This sequence comes from Bacillus sp. BPN334, assembly GCF_008368885.1. Lineage (NCBI taxonomy): Bacteria > Bacillati > Bacillota > Bacilli > Caryophanales > Bacillaceae > Bacillus > Bacillus sp. BPN334. Next base: position 402,306 of record NZ_QOZW01000013.1, read on the forward strand.
AAAGTATGTATTAGATGAAAAACATTATGAAGTCACTTCTTATTATGAAAGAGCGGCAGAATTTTTAGAAACAATACCTGCAGAAAGAGTTAGTGCTAATTTGGAAGATGTGCAGGTTTATAATAAAGAGACATTAGGATTTCGTTTAGATTCAAAAGCAGAAATAGATGTAATGAGGAATATTGCTGCACCAGTCTCTCACGAAATAGACAACTTTTTTGATTTTACTTGGAATTTAATGGGGACTATTGTGAAAGGGCAAGATAGTATGCATTTACATAAAGATGATACTGTACGAACTATTTATATTAACACAGTAGGGGTAACGGCGATAGATTTTAATATTTCTGAAGAGAAGCAACTGGAATTAATAGCCTCTGGTAAACAGGCAGCGGAAGAATTCTTCAAAACATATGATGATCCAAATAATCAAAGTATAAATAAAGTCATCCCGAGTGTTTAAAAGTTCATCTAATTTGATTTAATGTTAATTACTTTAATAGCAGACAGCATACTTTCAGTTTCATCAACTGCTGTCAAATCATCGATTAAATCAATCTTGTGGCAAAATTGAATCTTACTGAGCAGGCTGCTTGTTGTTACATCACTTGCATTCTTTTTATGTATCTCGTATTTGGAAATGCCTGAGTCGAATACCCTCCTATTTTATTAATTGTTGAGTAATAAAATAAGTGTTTAATTACAAATAAAGATGTTTAACAATGTCAGTCATGTTATTCAGTTAAATGGCTATTTCCTTAAATAATAGAGAGGATTTTTTGTAATTAAATTGAAGTTAATTCAGAAGCAGTTATTTAGTTTAGCATCTGGACGTACTTCTTAACATTAAGGAGGAAATTGATTATGAGCGACACACAGACATTCCGAGGACTAACTACAGTTAGTTTTTGGACAAATGATTTAACAGCGGCAAAGAAGTGGTATACCGAACTTTTGGGATTAGAACCATACTTCGTACGTCCAGGATATGCTGAGTTTCGACTTGGCGATTACCAGCACGAGTTGGGCTTGATTGATAGCCGCTACGCGCCTGATAGTTCAGCGAATGGTCCGGCAGGTGCTGTAGTGTATTGGCATGTCGATGATGTAACAGCCACATTCAAAAAGCTGTTGTCTATGGGAGCAAAAGAGTACGAGGCACCAACAGAGCGAGGTGAGGGGTTCATTACTGCTGCCGTAATCGATCCCTTTGGTAACATCTTAGGTATTATGTACAATCAGCACTATTTAGAGGTTCTGAGTTCGTCCCGAAAAGCGTGACCTTCGCCGTCGATATTCACAGTTCACCGAGGAATGGTATGTAGTGCTGTGAAGTGTAGCGATTATCTGTGCAGTGGTAGTTGTCTCGACTTATGTTATGCTTACCCTAATGATTTAGTATTCAATTTTCAGGAGAAAAGTACAAGGAAAATGGAAAGATGAGAAGAGAGTCACGAGGTAAGGTTAGTAAAGGATTATTCTAGATTAGGGCGCAATTGTGTACTAGCAATTGGAGTTAAATGACACAACTGTTGTGTTTTTAAGTGCAGTGAAGTGAAGTATATTCTATTAATAATTAAACGACTCTATTTTAACCCCTTCTTAAAATAAGAACGGGGTTATATGTATTTTAGGATTTACAATTAAATAACTTTATTGTCATTTTACTTTAATGCAAATACCCTAGCGATTTTTGGGAATATCCACCAATACTAATGGTTGTCCTAAAGGACTATTTCAAGTTATGGAGATAAGTATGAATAGAAAACCAAGTTTAACAAGACAAATTTTTGAAAACTTTTAGATAAAGTTGAAAGTATATTATTAACCTTTAACGCAATACCCTAATACTTTTTGACAATCGTCCTTCACAAGCTTAAGGAAAAGGATTCTTTTAGGTAATGTGTTAACTTTAATTAAAACTTCTTGAAATATATAACGTTATTATATAATATATAGTTTTATTGCTAGTTTGATTGATTCCGTTTATTCCCACACCTTCTTGTGTTGTGGTTGAGTTGTAGAAGCAAGTTACGTCTTGTTTCAATTGTGAAAGGGCTTCTTTGAGCCGATTAGTGTATATATAGCTTATTTTGCTATGCACATTATTAATCGACTTGAAGAAGCCTTTTTGTACTGTTTTCAAGTTCGCAGGCTGGGTTATGAATCTTAACAAATTACAAGAAAGAAGAGATATGAAAATGAAAAAAGATAGCATTTGGATGGTATTAGATGATTCAAAAGAGCAGGAAACAAGACAGTAATCCAAAGAGCGGATGATATATTTGCTGGTAGGGATGCGCTATCTAAAATTACAGGTGAAGAACTACTATTTTAATAAAATTTAGGTAGTTTACAGAGGAGAAAAGGAAGAACTGAGTGATGTATATACTTGGATCTTCTTTTTTTATTGAAAAAAAGAACTGGGGGGCAATTATTATGGATGTAGGAAATGTTTTAGTGGTGAGATTTTATCCACCCACACTAACAGTAGGGAAACACTGAATGTGGATAAGCGTATGCTTATACATAAACAAGATTTTGCATTCTAGGGTAAATGGATTGTAGAAGTAGATACTTCTCAAAAGAAATGGAACGAAACAGCAAAGTAATCGATGGGAAATTTGAATTCGATTTATTTGCATAATCGAGAGGGGAATACCATGTTTACAAACATTTTTATCGGTTTATTTTGTTATGTATTTTTTGTAGTTCGTTATTCAAGAAAAAAATTTCTAATAGAAGAAGCGAAGAGGGAAGAAAGAGAAAATACACCGGTAGAACGTCCCGTTTATTGGTGCCCGAGAGAAAATAGACCTATTGGTAGGGAACAAGAGCGTTTTACTGTCCTAACAAAAGAAATCACCTTAGAAAAAGATGTAGCAGGTATATATGATTTAGTTGCTATTACTGTTCAAAAGAATTTGGATGAAGAATTCAGTAACAAGTTAGAATAGGAAATTGATGCTGAAGTAGTGGAGCATGTTAAGGGTTTTCACTATACTCCTGATTCTGAAACAGTATATGATACCTCATTTCCGATTGATGAGGACATACCATTTTCAAGCAATATGGATACACTAGAGGGATTATTAGGATATGAAGATACATTTCATGAACTAGAACAGCTGAAAATCCTACAAGAAACAGCACATGGTACTTCTGTTCAAAATTTAGTATTAGAAGAGGAAGAATTTCAGGTTGTGATATGGACGGCTAAAATAGTAGAACGAAAGCAAGAACTCACCTGCATAATAAACATATCTAATAACAAGCGCTATTGGATTCATACAGGGGGAGAAATATTACCAGAAAATCAACTGCTGTATTTAGAATTGAAAATTGATTCATCTTATTCCTATACATTAGTTAGATGGAGTGGTAGATAGCTAGGAAATATATGAATGTATCTCCTAGTTATTTTTTCTTAGATAGCATGAAAAACAGCATTTTCTCACTCATTTGTACAAGGATGAAATTTTTTTGTTTTTGTACAAATGAGTGGGATAGAACGATTCACCATATGAGAATATTCAACTATAATGAAAAATTGTACGTCATTGTAATATTAAAATGTTTTGAGATTCAGGTGATTAACAGTCTTAGAACAGGAGAATTGAGGACTCTTCGTAATTTTACAATGCTTTAAATAGATAGTACCAAATCATGAGTATTGTATGAAAAAAATTTTATTAAAGTAAATAGGAGTGATTATATATGGCAATCGATCATATAAGCAACAACGTAGTAGAAAAATTAGAACAAGCGGTGCGCTACGAAAAGAAACAAGTTCAGTTATTACGTGTAAGTAAAAGTAGTTCTAATATACACGCGTATATGATTTTTCCGGAATTCTCAGAGGTTAAAATTTCAAATACCGAACTGGATGAATATATAGAAAATCTAACAATAAGCTTGAAATACTTCATTGATCGCAAGTTGAGTCAACAAGAAATAGAAAAACAAAATCATTCGTTCATTATGACATGTTCAGTTGAGGAGGATGGATTAATAGATGATGAAACTATTCATTTTAATACGACTTATGTCAAACCACCAACAATTGCAAATAAAGTATTTAAGTTGGTGTGTGGATTAGGGAATCGCTTAGATAGCTTAAAAGAATTACATATTACAGTATTAAATAATAATATTAACCGAATTGAAATTGAGTTTTACAATGAAAATGAAACATATGTGGCAGTAGAAAAAGAAGAAATTGCAAATGCAATTATGGGGGCATATACAAAAGCAAATATCTATTATGCAGCAGATCTTTATTATGCTGCAGAAGGAAATGAAATTAAATTAAAGAGCATTAAACCCAAATTAGCGGGTGATGTGTGATGAAACCAGAAAAAGGGATGCTTGGAGTCCTATGTACGCTTGTTTTAATGATTTTACTACTTATACCCTTACAAGCAGCTCAAGCTTCTGTAAAAGTAGATTTTAATGAATTGAAGGGGAACGATGTTTCGTCATCCTTTAACAAAGGGTTAAACAATCGAACGAAAACAACAGAGAAAGATGATTCATTTGGATCATCAATCATTCAAAAGATTGAAGGATTGTATGCGCCGGCTTTTAAAGTAGGAGTCAATATCTTTGCTATTTCATTCGTATTAGGCGTTATTGTCATGGTTATGGCATTAATTACAAAGAATGGTCAATGGATGAAGTGGGCAACCGGAAGTATGATTTTCTCATTTATCAGCATGATGTCGATGAGACTAAGTGTGTACTTCTTGTTTAGTTCCGATGTATTTTCATTTATGAACATCTTTACGGATTTTTTAGACCTGTTTAAAGCAACAGCACTTATTTTCACACCCTTTATGTTAATCGCAGGTATTCGTTTAAGAAGAATTCATGAGAGTACGAAACAGCCGGAATATTACCGTTGGGCCAATCGTGTCATAACAGGATCTTGTTTGCTGTGTATGTTAGCCGTACTCGCTCCATGGCTATTTGCTAATATGTAAAGAACTATATATAAAGATAGAAAAGGTACTGAATCTACATTCAGCACCTTTTATTTATCTATTTGGTTTCTTTTTTCATATTCTTCAAGTATCTTCGGCGATATAGGAGATAATATGTCACTTAGAAATACAGTTGTATTTTTGCAGGTGAAAAGGTTTGAAAAAGCTGAATCTGTTTCTTGTTCTGTTACCGTATTATCTACTAAAAGTTTTAACATATCAATTACAATCCTCTTTAGGCTAGTTCGTAAATTAATAGAGATGTATCATATTATACTTATAATTGAATGTGAATATTTCTCAATTGAAAATAACCTTATCTATTTTGAAAGGACTGTTTGTTTTGAAAAGAAATCGAGAGTATATCGTTTTACGAAATTCCATTTTAATCGGTTGGCTGCTCACAATTATTGTTATGGGCCTATCTGTCTATTTTTCTTCCATTATATATTTATTAATCGGATGTTTCATTCTGTCGCTAAAATACGGATTAATGGGCACAATAAAGAATGTAGAAAACCGTTTACCTACCTGGGCTAACTTTGGAGTCATTGAAAAACCAGTAAATAGAAGGGTAACCAGACCCTTTCAGTTTGGGGGGGCTCCTTGTTTCTTTAGCATTGGGATTCGTAGAGATGGTGATAAAAGGCTTATGTATGTCATATTTTATTTTAGGGTTAGAAACGTATGTATATCGTTTGATGCGCAGAAACGCAAGAGTGTGAAAAGGAGGCTTTTATTATGAAAGTATTGATATTTGAATTGATTCTCATTGTGATTCTGATTCCTTTGAACATTGTTTTAAAAAAACATGTACCGAAATGGAAAGCCGGGGAAAGACTAGTGAAACGTATATTGGGCAAATTAGATCCCAAAAGTTATTATGTGCTACATGATGTGACGGTTCATACGGAGTATGGTGATACAACGCAAATTGACCATATTGTTATTGCAGAAACAGGTGTAATTGTTATAGAGACAAAGAACTACGAGGGCTGGATCTATGGAAGTGAGAAATCAGCCAGATGGACACAGGGTATTTTTAGAAAGAAATCCTCTTTTCAAAACCCATTTCGACAAAATTATAAACATATAAAAGCAATTGAATGGGTGATGGAACAACAGCTGCCGTGTATCTCTATTGCGGCGTTTCATCCAAAATGCAGTCTAAAAAGGGTAAATGTTCATTCGAAAGATAAACATATCTTATATTATAACGATCTGAAAAAATGTATTGAATCTTATATTGATCTGAAACTAACAAAAGACGAGGTTGAGCATATCTACCAAACTATTTTGCGAGCTAATATTACAGGTAAGGATATTGAGAAGAAACACGTGAAGTATTTACAGAATAGGTTCGCTAAACAATAAGAAACGGAGAAAGGAACAATGTTATATATAATAGGATTTTTGGTAATCATCATAGTAGTTATTCGTCTTAACGTGAAGTATTATCAGTTAAAAGGTAACCCAAAAGATTTTGTGATGAAAAAGAATGATTTAAAATATATTGTAGACATAAAGTTAATAGACTACGTACATTATTTGGACCGTCATCAAAAGTCCATAAAAACCGTTTTAAGACTGATAAATAGATAAGTATAACTATATTTGTATTTATGGATGCGAATGATAAAATAGATAAATAAAAATAAATAGGAGGTTTAGTTGTGAAAGAAGTGCTAGATGTTGAAACGTATTTAAAAAAAATGAAGAACCAGAAAATAAATTATGACAAAGTATTAAGAAAAATGATTAAAGATTGGGAAGCAAGGAACGAAAGACCAAAAGTGTTACTTCATTCGTGTTGCGCTCCTTGTAGTACTTCTTCATTGGAATTTCTTGCAGAACATGCAGATGTTACAATCTTCTTCTCAAATTCAAATATCCATCCGAAAAGTGAATACATGCGACGCTCTAATGAACAAAGAATTTTTGTAGACAAGTTTAATGATCGTACAGGGCACACAGTAGAATTTATTGAAGATGACTATCGTTCAAATGTATTCTTTAAAATGGTAAAAGAGGAAGGTTTGGCAGAAGAGCCAGAAGGTGGGCTTCGTTGTTCAGCTTGTTTTGATATGAGATTGGATCGTTCAGCTGAGGTAGCACAGGAAAGGGGATTTGATTACTTCGGCAGTGCAATTACTCTTTCTAAAAATAAAAATAGTCAATTAATAAATGAACTTGGAATTGGTGTGCAACAAAATTATGATTCACGTTATTTACCAAGTGATTTTAAAAAAAGTAATGGATATCAACGCTCAATTGAAATGTGTAATGAATATGATGTTTTCCGTCAATGTTATTGTGGATGTTCATTTGCAGCGGAAAAACAAGGAATAGATTTACGAGGGGTGAACAAAGATGCAATAAATTATCTGAAAGAAAATAATCTTAGTTTGAAAAAAGAGATTTAAAGGTACCTGAAAAAATTGTATTATTGAGAGTTTAATTAAAAGTTTATTCAAACATATGACCAATGCGATGCAAAATCTAGATGTGAAGTAACCAAATGTTATACGCAAAACATTTAAATATTAATAATTATTGCAAAAGGACAAATCTACGCAGAATCATGGCGGAAGTTTGTCCTTTTTGCTGAAGAAGTAAAAAAGGATGATAAAAAAAAAGACACTCACTTAAGTGCCTTTTCTTCGACTTGATAACCACTTTAATTTTAATAAGATGTATACGAATTCCCATCCAAAGAAAATTCTATCATATTTTCTGAAAAATGAAAGCGAATTCTTGCAGGGGTTAGTTTTTTAACAGAACATGATATTATCTCAGGTGATTTCTTATTAACGTTAACAGCAAGATTTTTTATTCCTTTTTTCTTCTTGATACCTTTTATATAACGAGAGTGAAGAGAATTTCATTTTTGAAAAATAATTATAAAAAAAGAGGTAGGTTCTTAAATAATATGTTTTTCTACTTAAAGAGGATAAATCAAATATTTATCCTCTTTAAAGAAAAAACAAGGAGCTTGTGACAATCATAACTTACGAAAGAATCCGTTTTTCCCCTTGGATTTCTTGAATTGGATTGATATTTTGTGTGAATTCAAGGGTACCCATGTATTCTCCATCTTTACTTCGTATAGCGAAATAGCGAATGTAAACATATTTATCTTTGAACTTAATCCAGAAATCTTCACAATCTTTGTTTCCAGATTTAAAGTCTTCCAAGAGCTTTTCAACGACATGAACGCTTTTTGGAGGATGGCAGTTTTGAACTGTTCTACCAATTACCGCTTTTGTGCGAGCAAAGATTCGTTCTTTTCCATGAGAGAAGTAGCGTACAACATCATCCTGATCAATGTACGTAATATCCACAGGCAAGTGGTTCAACATCAGCTCTAGTTGTTTTAAAGATAGTATGCCAGTTTCTAGACGAATGAATCCTTCAGATATAGCCTGCTCTTGTATAGCCTTTCTTTCAGGCTTCCATACACCCGCAGGATCTGATAAGCAATAGCCAATTCCATCACTTTCATGAGCGATTTTAATCCATTCATCTTCCGTAAGAGTTTGAAGTGCCATCGGAAACAAAATATTTTCCTCTTTAAAAATCATTTCAGTTATCTCACGGATGACAAAGTATATGCCGTCTAAAACTGTCTTCTTATCTCCATTATAGTTAGTTAATGCTTGTTTCACATCTTTGATCGCGTTACGAATGACATCATCGATGCCCCACATTACTTGTGTCGGGCCGTAAATCCCGTATTTTTCTAAATAGGGAAAAAGCAAATTTTCTTTACGGCTGTAGTGTTTATCCACATCCAACAACAGATTTAAATCTTCGATGAGTTTATAAACGTTTTCTTTACTATCTTTTTTTTCGAAACGTTCATAGTGAAGTTGAAGTTTGAAGTTAACAAGTTTATCAATTTCTTTGTTTTCAAGCTTAAATGTATGAACTGGATGCCCAGCTAGATCTTCAGGTTTATCGGATTGATGAATTTCTTCAATTGACCCCTTAAAAATAGCTGTATGCACTGAGCATAAACGTTGTACTTCTTCCACAGGAATTCCTTCTTCTTCCATAAGTGACTGTTCAAGCTTTGAAATTTCCGCTACGGTAATATTCCCGACTGCTTTTTCAAATTGGGCCTTTACTTCTTCCACACTTTTTCCGTTATGAAGATTTTTAATAATTTTCTTTAAGGTAGCTTGTCTTTCGAATTTATTTATACTTTCTTGTTCACGATTGTTAATGATTTCGCTCATAAAAATTCTCCTCTATTCTTTAATGTTAAATCCATTATTTATAAAAGTCTTTTTTACTACATCGAAAGAAATTCCCCTCATCCGGCATCCATTGGGAATAGTCATTAAACGTCCGGCCGTGTACAGCATGCCAGGTTTCGCTATTTGTTTAAAGCCTAGTTCTTTTAAGATAGGGATGATTTCAGGGTGCTTGTTAGCTAAATCAAAAACGGTTTGACTAAAATCAATCATTTTTGTCATCACGTTCACCTCGGAAATAAGTGATATTAATTCTCAATAACAATGTAACATAGAGATAATGAATAAAGAGTGAGGTAAATCACACATATGCTTTTTGAAAACTTGAAGAGAAAAGTAGGAAGCATTAGTAGAGTAAGCTGTACAAAAAGAAGTATTAAAATATAGAGCTTAAAAGAGAGAATTGAATGATAAAATCTGTGACAAAGAAAAATTTTTATCCCACTATTTCAAGGTGGTTAAGATTCCCACCTCAAGATTTTAAGGAAGCCAAAGAAGAGAGGTGGGGGTATTTTAATAAATCATGAGGTAATTTGCGTTCAATTAAGTAATTTCTTCTTCCAATTTATCTGGAATAATAATGAAACAGCCGTTTTCATCAATATCTATTAATTCTTTTCTTTTTAATTGAGTAATTGTACGACTAACCGTTTCCCTCGATGTGCCAATCATATTGGCGAGTTCTCGATTTGTAAATTGAGTCGTTAATTTATATTTCTCATTTACCTGCATACCATTGGATTTACATAAGCGAAGTAATAACTTAATAATTTTTTCATACGTATTATGAAGAATTTGCTCTTCTAATCTATCCTGAAGATCTACAATTTTTTCTCCAAGAACCTTAAATAATTTTATACATAATTCAGGATACTGAATCAAAATTTTTTCAAATTCAGCGATTGGAGTAACAATTAATTGCGCAGATTCAAGTGTTTCGGCATGTGCTGGGAATGTACCTTTTCGAAAGAAACCCGCATGGGGGAACATTTCTCCAGCTTGAAGCACAGAAACAATTTGTTCTTTACCGGTTACATCCGTTTTTTGAATTTTTATCTTGCCTGAGTGGATAAAAAACACACGATCAAGTATGTCACCCTGCATAAATACAAATGACTTTACTTTATAAACTCGTATTTGTGAAATATCGACAATAGGCTGAAGCTCTTCTTCTGAGAGTTCTTTAAAGAGGGAGACTTCCCGTAAATGCTGTTTGATCATGTCTTCTTTCATATGTACAACTCCTTAATAATTTCAGGCATATTATTATAAAAAAATTATATCAAGTCGCTCAATGAAGCTGTGAAAGAAGTCACATTTGTGACAGAAAATGTGAATGTTTTTTACATAACGAAAAAATGTGGTAAATATCATAAGCTAGTATAGCGTTAATTTGCCCTGTTATTCATGCGTGATGTATCTCACTGCAGGAATGCCTATATAACTTTACAATGGGGATATAAATCGAAAGGAGGGTTTAATTTTGATTAATCGTAATTTTAACGAAAATCCATTTATTGTGATATGGGAGTTAACAAGAGCATGCCAATTAAAATGTCTTCATTGTCGTGCGGAAGCTCAATATCATCGTCATCCTCTTGAACTAACATTTGAAGAAGGTAAAAAACTAATTGATGATATATATGAAATGAATAATCCGATGCTTGTTTTTACCGGCGGTGATCCGTTAATGCGTCCGGATATATATGATATTGCGGATTATGCGATAAAAAAGGGTGTTCGAGTATCTATGACACCAAGTGCTACTCCAAACGTTACGAAAGAAACCATTCAAAAAGCAAAAGAAGTAGGGATTGCTAGATGGGCATTTAGTTTAGATGGGCCAACAGCTGAAATACATGATCATTTTAGGGGTGTAGAGGGATCATTTGAATTAACAATAAATGCGATTCGTTATTTACATGAATTGGAGATTCCTGTTCAAATTAATACTGTTATTTCTAATTATAATGTGAATGTACTTGAAGACATGGCAAAATTAGTAGAGGAATTAGAATGTGTGCTTTGGAGTGTATTTTTCTTAGTTCCAACGGGACGTGGAAAGGAAACGGATATGATTTCACCAGTTCAACATGAAAGAGTATTCCAATGGCTATATCAATTAAGTAAAAAAGTTTCTTTTGATATTAAAACAACGGCTGCTCAGCACTACAGACGTGTTGTGATTCAACAAAAAATACGAGAGAATAAAAAGACAAATAAGGATATTCAATATCAGGATGTCTTGATGAACGGAATGACGGGGCAGATTGATGGACTTGGCCGTGCTCCAAAAGGGGTGAATGATGGAAATGGTTTTGTATTTATCTCTCATATTGGGGATGTGTATCCAAGTGGGCTATTACCTATCAAAGCCGGGAATGTTCGAACAACACCGCTAGCTGATATGTATCGAAACGCCCCTATTTTCCGAGATTTGCGTAATCCGGACAAGTATAAAGGGAAGTGTGGAGTTTGTGAGTTCCGATATGTTTGCGGAGGATCTCGATCTAGAGCTTTTGCCATGACGGGTGATTACATGGAAAGTGAACCATACTGTGTATACATTCCAAAAGTATTACGAAAACAGAAAAATAACGTATAAAAAATGGGACATGAGCACTTTTGACTTATGTCCCATTTTTTTGCTTTAGTTCCCTACAACTACTAAGTTATGGGTTCACTTTTTTGTTATTTAAGCTTGTGCAATTGCACGTGGAAATAGAATATTATTTTCTAAATGAATATGCTGCTCTAAATATAGACATAGAAAATGAATGGTATGAAATCATAATGCAGTGATTTCACTCACAGTATCTTTTCCCAATATAGTTTATTTTTAATAAAAAGCTTACTCCTAGTAATACCTCCTCCTCAAAAAACAGCGAAAGCAAAGAAATTAGATGGGGAAAGAAGAAAATAATGACTGATAAAAGTGTCACTTTATCCTATATAGATATTGTTCTAAAGCTCATTGTTTGATTCAGTAGCATAGAATGTTAAAAACTATTGGAATATCGTTTTTATAGGGTTAATGATATGAATTCTTGTGTAAATATCAGTTTATGACATTGTTGATAAAAAACTTTTGGGAAAGGTGTTGGAAGAAGGAAGTTAATTATTCCAAAGCAGCATGGGGCATGGGGAATGTTGCTTATTCCATTTATTTTGGGAATTTTAATTGGTAAAGGGACCTGGTATCATATACCGCTCTTTTTAGCATGGTTGTTTGTGTACTTAGCCACATATCCTTTATTAATGTACGTAAAACAACCAAGAAAACAGCATTATTTACATTCTTTCTTTCTGTATTTTAGTGTGGCTTGTGTCTGTGCGATTATTGCTCTTATATATGAATGGCGTATTATGTTCTTTTCCATTATTATGCTCCCATGTTTTTTCGTAAATATTTACTTTTCTCGCAAAAAAAACGAACGAGCTTTACTAAATGACATGTGCGCTATTATTTTGTTTTGTATAGGGGGAATCATTAGTTATTATTTCACAATGAAAACAGTTGATGAGAAGATATGGGTTGTTGCAACTATATCATTTTTATATTTTATGGGAAGTACATTTTTTGTGAAGACGATGATTCGTGAGAAAAAGAATCCAACGTATCGCTTAGTTTCATGGGGATATCATTCTTTACTTGTAATTGCGACTTTAATTGTATCACCGTGGTTTACCATTGTCTTTATACCAAGTTTGATACGATCTATATTACTTTATGGTAGAGATATTTCAATTCTAAAAGTGGGGATTTTAGAGAGTATAAATTCTATTTACTTTTTTGTTTCAGTAATAATGTTAGCTAGAGCATTACTGTGAAAATTAGTAAGTTTTTGAGTGTTTGGTAATATTTTCATAAGGAAACTGACTCTAATAGTTTCTTTCTATCTCATATATAATATCCTGCTATTCGCGGGTAGTAATTGATTATGATTTGAATCCTATACCCTGAAAGGACTGTATAAATAATGACTTTTTATCAAATGTTAACGCCATATTATGATGGGATTTTTCCTGCAAATGAGAAACAAATAAACTTTATAGTCTCTTATTTAAAAAAAGGAAGCTCTATACTGGATGTGGGCGCAGGAACAGGGAATGTAGCCCAAGCACTAGCTGAAAAGGGTTTTATTGTTACTGCAATGGAACCAGAGGAGAGCCTGGCTGCAAGAATTCGGAAAAAAGCATCAGTTTATGAAGGGAGATTTAGTGTAAATACATTTGGCATGCAAGAAATTGAAAATGTGCCTGAAGTATTTGATTGTATTTATTGTATTGGAAATACACTTGTTCATTTGAATAATAAGAAAGAAATCTTTAATTTTATCTGTGGGTCTTATAAAAAATTGAAAGCAGACGGAAAACTAATTATTCAAATTGTAAATTATGAAAAAGTGTTAACCGGAAATGATTTTAAATTTCCAGTAATAGAAAAGAAACATTTCTCGTTTAAGCGTGATTATATGCTTGAAGAAGAGAAAGTATTATTTACTGCAACTTTGAATGTGGATGATAAAGAACTAGCAAACAGTATTCTGTTATATCCTATTACAAAAAAACAACTACTGTCCATGTTAAAAGAATGTGGTTTTCGTACTGTAGAAACTTTCGGTAATTTTAAAAAAGAAGCGTATTTACCCAATGGACAGGCCTTAGTTCTTGTAGCTACAAAATAAATATGCCATAAAAAATACTGTAGTAAATTTTTATTTGCTAAAGTATTTTTTATTTGTTTTTACAAAATGTGATTCAAGTCCTCTTTTTATCTTAGGAAAATTTTTATAATACATTTGTTGGTAAGAGATAAAAATGAGGAGGAATTAAAAAACATGAATAGAGAAATTAAGCTAGCTGAAGATATATATTGGGTAGGGAAAATTGATAATAGGGAAGTACCGTTTCATCGTTTAATCTTAGCAAAAGGAACAACTTATAATGCGTATCTTATAAAAACTGAAAAACCAACAGTGATTGATACAGTTGACATAGAGTTTGGAAGGGAATTTGTAGAATATTTAAGTGAATTAATTGATCCACAAGAAATTCAATATATTGTAGTAAACCATACAGAACCTGATCATTCAGGTGGATTGGCGGCATTAGCATCAAGAGCTACAAATGCTACAATCGTATGCACGGAAATTGCAGTACCTGAGTTGCAGGAAATGTATAAATTACATCACAGAAACTTTTTAGTTGTAAAAGATGGAGATACATTAGATATCGGTGGGAAAACGTTGAAATTTAAAGAAACTCCATATCTTCATACAGAAGAAACAATGATTACGTATTGCATAGAGGATAAAATATTATTTCCATGTGATATTTTCAGTACACATGTAGCGAATTATGAATTCTTTAACGATGAAGTGAATGAAGATATTACGGAAGATTTCATAGGCTACTATAATGCGATTATTCACCCGCATAGAAGATATGTCAGAACGTTAATGGAAGCATTGAAAGACTTAGAAGTCCAAATAATTGCTCCGTCTCATGGGTACATTTTACGTCAAGATGTCCAAAAATATATTAATTTATATGCAGAAATGAGTAAAGATACAACACTAGGAAAAAAAGTAACTATTATATATACAACCATTAAAAATAATACGAAAAAAATCGCGAATATTATTAAAGAAACATTTGAGTCAGATAATATTAAAGTAACAGTATTTAATGCAGATAAATCGGATAAAGCTATGATTCTAGAAAGTATTCAAGAATCTGATGCAGTCTTCATCGGATCTTCAACTAAATACGCAGATATGATTGGAAACTTAGAAGAAATTTTAATAGAAATGAAGGAAATGAACTTAGAAGGGAAAATCGCAGCTGTATTTGGATCGTACGGTTGGAGTGGTGAAGCAATTGAGGTAGTACAAGATTACCTAAATGAAACAAATATGAATGTACAAAGTACATCAAATGTTATTAAGTCTACTGGTATGACTCATGTTGAATTCCCTATTCGTGTAAGATTTTCTCCAAATGATGAAGAGAAAACAAAACGAATTAAACATGCAACAACATTTGTTACGGATTTATTATTAAGTTCTAATTAAAAGAAGAACGTAGGTGAAAACATGGAAAAGAATTTTGTAATTATCGGGAGTGGAGTAGCTGCTGTAAATGCTGCAAAGACAATTAGAGATCATGACAAGAATTCAAATATATTAATTTTTGGTGAAGAATCATCTTTGCCCTATAACAGGATTAAATTATCAAAAGAGCTATATTCAGATTTACACAGTAAAAAAGTTTTAATCAAACAAGAAACATGGTACAAAAATAATAATATATCAATTTTCACAAAAACAAAGGTAGTAAAAATTAATACAGAACAGCAAAATATTGTTACATCAAATCATCAAAAAATTTCGTATTACAAATTATTAATTTGCACAGGTGCAAATAATAGAAGGCTACCAGTAGATGGAATAAATAAAAAAAATGTTTTTACAATTAGAGACATGCAGGAAGCGGATAACTTTAAAGCGTGTTTAGAAGATAAAAAGCATGTGGTAAACATTGGTGGAGGTGTACAAGGGTTAGAAACAGCTTGGTCTATGATGAAAGTTGGTAAAAAAGTATCCATTGTAGAAGTTGGAGCTACACTAATGGGAAGACAATTAGATGAAAAAGTTTCTCTTTTATTAAAAGAAAAAATTGAAAGTGCCGGAGTAAAAGTATATTTAAATATAAATATTGATTCCATTCTTGGAGAAGAAGTCGTAACTGGAATAAAAATGAATGGTGAACAACTAATAGATTGTGATAGTGTTGTGTATTCAATTGGGGTTATTCCAAACATTGATTTAGTAAATAATACTCCTATTCATGTAAATAGAGGTATTATTGTCAATGAGAAGATGGAAACGAATATTGAATCTATATATGCTGCTGGGGATGTAGCAGAAGTAAATGGTGAAATTGGAGGGCTATGGGGACGAGCGATGGATCAAGGGAAAATTGCAGGAAGTAATATGGTTTCTAATCCTGCAATTTATAAGGAAGCAATTCCAACTACTATCTTTAATGCATTCGATGTATCTTTATTCTCAATTGGATTTGTTAATGAAAAACAATGTGATACAACTATTGTTGAAGAAGATGGTAAAGAGAGGTATACTAAGTTATTTATCAAGAATCATAGAATAGTAGGTGTCATTTCATTAGAAGGGGTTGTCGCATCCATCCCTTACAAGTCTGCGATTGAAAAACAAGTATTATTAGAAGAGATTGATATGAAAAATACGAATATAAGTGAAATAATGAACAAAGTAAAAGAGAAAATATAATCTTAAAATGATAATAGAAAGAGGATATTATAATGAAAAAATATATTTGTTTACCATGTGGTTATATTTATGATCCGAAAATCGGAGGTCCGGATGAAAATATAGAACCAGGAACAAGTTTTGAAGAATTACCAGAAGATTGGGTATGTCCAGTATGTGGAGAAGATGCTGAGCATTTTGCACCAATAGAAGATTAGAAAAGAAAAAAGTAACGAGAAGAGTTTATAATTTTTCGTTACTTTTTGTATGAAAAGAATCTTTCAAAGTGATATAGGTCACTAGTTTGTACTTTAGGAAAAGATATAATAATTTAAAGACTAATCTTCAAATTTTAGCAAAAGAAGGAAGGATAGATGAGGAAATATGCAAAAAAATGTGGTACTACCTTGTCCGAGAAAGGTACTAATCTTTAAATCCTTATCTGATGTGGAAATTTTAAAAATAGCCTCAATGACAAAGCATAAACAGTTTAAAAAGGGACAATCATTAATTCATGAAGGAGAAAAGTCCGACACTTTATATATAATTAATCAGGGGCAAGTAAAGTTATCTAAATTGACTTTACAAGGAAAAGAACAAATTTTGCACATATTAACAAGTGGTGAATGCTTCTGCGAATTAAACATATTTAATTCTGAGGAAAAAAGTAATTTTAGTGCATATGCGATGGAGGATACGAAAATTTGTATGTTAACAAAGGCTAATATGGATAGTATTATGGAGAGAAATCCAAGCATTGCATTAAAATTGTTAAAATTCGTTACAAAAAGATTAGCGCAAACGGAAAATTTGGCGCACAATCTAGCAACGAATGAACCAGAAGTTAGAATTGCTTATATAATTCTAGAGTTTTGTGAAAAGTATGGTCAGGAAACCAATAAAGGAATACTTATAAATTTGCCGTTAACACGAGAAGAAATGGCGAATTATACAGGGATGACAAGGGAAACAATCAGCCGTAAATTTAGTAAATTTGAAGAATTGGGATTCATTACATCCATTGGGAATAAACAGTTAATGGTTAAAGATAAGGCAGCTTTTAGACAATATATAGAGTAGCTAGTAATAAGAATTTACAAGTAAGCAGAACCGCCCAATTCTAAACGAAATAAAAGCGGGATAGTTCAACCGTGATATTGAACTTTTGTTACAGTAATAAATTATAAATTCATAGAATTCAGTTATATCCTATCCTAACTTTTTGCTTGTAAAAAACTTTGCAAAAAACCTTTAGTTGCATAATTTTTAGATAATTGTACATGTGTATTTGGATAACTATTAAAGCATAGAAATGCTTACAATGGTGCAGTGTTTGAAGCTGGTAACAAACGACAGGATTGAAAAATGGTCCCTAGAAAATTACAAAAGTAGATCCGACAATTTACTCTCCAAAAAAATATTTTTTACGGTGCGTTAAATTTATATATATAATTAATAAGGAGTATGATATGATGAAAGTAACAGAATACCTTTAAATCTATCTTGCAAAAGGACACACCTACGCATACACATGCTATAGGTGTGTCCTTTTGCATTTGTTTTTAAGATTTCAAGACCCAATCAGTGAGATTCTTGCTACCAATTTCAAATGACAGCATGAAGCAGTTCTAAGCAAACAATAAATGATCCGAGACCTGCCCAAGCCGTACGTAAAGGAATACAACAGCATGCAGAAGGGAAAAGTATTGTTGATATTCCAGAAACTTATAAGAATAAATATAAAACAAGGGCAGCTATGTCAGGCTGTCCTTGTTTTATTTGTGATTTTGCATATATTTTTGTGCATATAGTATAGCAAAAATTTTTCTTTTCTATCAAATAAAAAGAGCCTGTATGAACAGGCTAAAATTACGTATGGAAAAAAGGTCATGATACTCGACCTCTTTTTCATACAAGGGTTAGAGATTAGTTGCTATTAGACTCATACTCATTTTATGTTTAATAGTCAGGATATTCAATCTAATTATCTGTTTCTCAATATGTTTTATTTGTTTTTATATTATAATATATTTAATTCTTTTTATTTATGTATCTCTTTATATTTTCCTGGGGTGGATGCTTTTAATAAGGATTCCTTTTTTATAGCTTCATACAATATAATATAATTCAAATTTAATTTTAAAGTGTAGAATATTAATAATGAAACATCAAAACTTACGGTATCTTATACAGCGACCGTTGAAATTGCTTGCTTATATAGGAATTGTTGCTTTCCATTGCTAGAGATTAGCACTGAAAATTTATCCACAGCAATAATGATTCCAGGTATTCTAACTCCGTTGAGTAGGATAATATTTACTATCCTTTGTTCCTCAATTAATTTTTTATAAAAATTGTCTTGTGTATACATTAGTAGTTTCCTCCTCTCTTTAAATATTCTAATCTTTTTAAATTCTTCTTATTAATATAAAAGGAATGGAGTAATTATAACATTTCTAGGATGGATTTTTATAAAAAATAAAAGCCCTTACAATGAAGTAAAGACCTTTGCTTATTTATTATAAGATACCTTTTTATATTATTAAATATAATTGTATCAGGAACTCGAACATCAAGAAAGTAAATGTGTAATTGTTGTTACGCATTGGCAAGAGTTGAAAAAAATCAGATCGAGCAGTTTATTTAAGTAAAAAGAAGTTAGTAGTAAACGAAATTAAGAACAGTTAAGAAAAAAGCTATTTCCGTTCTCAATTAACATAATTTTCGAAATTTACGGATGTTAATATTTGTTATATGATATATTTGTCAAAGTACTATTCCCTTAGTTTTAATGATGAATCTGTAAGATAGTTTGTTTGTTCCATAAATTCATCTTAAATTAAAGAGAACTTGTAGAAATTCCTACAAGCTCTTTTTAATTTAAGGGTTAAATTGGGATTTGAAGTAAAGAAACAACTTTTTGAGAGGAGAAAAGTAAATGTTTATAAAAGCAGAAAGATTATTAATACGAAATTTTGAGTTCAAAGATTGGCAAGCTGTCCATGAGTATACATCAGATAGCGATGTTATGAAATACATACCCGAAGGGGCTTTTACTGAAGAAGATACAAGAAACTTTGTAAATAAAAATATGGGTGAAAATGCAGAGAACTTTCCTGTGATACTGATAGATGAAAATATTCTGATTGGTCATATTGTTTTTCATAAATATTTTGATGAGCATACTTATGAGATTGGGTGGGTATTCAATCCTAAATATTTCAATAAAGGATATGCTTCTGAAGCAGCACAAGCTACATTAAAATATGGATTTAAGGAAATGAAATTACATAGAATTATAGCTACATGTCAGCCACAAAATATCCCGTCATATCGAGTGATGGAGAAAATTGGAATGAGAAGAGAAGGATATTTCAGGAAGTGTATACCCCATGGAAATGAATGGTGGGATGAATATTCTTACGCTATTTTAGAAGAAGAGTAGTGTCTCAGACCGCATTATTAAAATCAAAATTATTATTAAAATTGTGCTATTGATTTTTGAGAATAGCCTGGTGTATAAAATCGTTAAAATGTGAGCGATGTGTCTGAAAAGTAAAGTTTATACAATGAGGAAAGTGAAATTGATAAAAAAACTCCCGTATCTGTTTAATGATACGGGAGTTTTTATTTGAATAATCATTGGTTAGATATACAGTATTCTATATGCTGATTGTATTGATAATTAAATTTAATGCACTGGCACGCTGTAATTGGTCTTGTAGTGCTCATTCTCGAAAACCCCCGTATTTTCCAAAAAAATCACGTGTGCTAAGGCATTCGTAACTTCGCATAAATTCAATCTTCGTAGAATCTATCGGCGTAAGGTTTTGAAAAAAATATAATCTACGTTAAACAGTGTTTTTCAATACGTCCCTTAGTGCTGGTATAAGACTGTTTTGCCGAGAGTAAGAGTCCATTTTGCTCATGACAATGGAA
This sequence comes from Bacillus sp. BPN334, assembly GCF_008368885.1. Lineage (NCBI taxonomy): Bacteria > Bacillati > Bacillota > Bacilli > Caryophanales > Bacillaceae > Bacillus > Bacillus sp. BPN334. Next base: position 422,775 of record NZ_QOZW01000013.1, read on the forward strand.
TCTGATGCTGTTTCTTTGCGAATTGAGTGTAGCAAATGTTTTGTGTACTTTTTGTTTCTTATTTAATATTTTAAGATTTATATTGAAAATTCAAAGTCCTGGAAGTATCATATACATATTCAAACATTTGAAGATGTATATGATACTTTTGTGTTTTTAATCAAAAATAAGTAGGTGTTGTTATGGGAAATGAAATGCAACAATTTAAAGCTGATTTTTTTAAAGCCTTATCACATCCATTGCGAATAGGTATTCTAGAACTATTGTCAGAGGGTGAAAGAAGTGTAAATGAAATTCAAACTATCCTTAACAAGGAAGGTTCAGCTGTTTCTCAACAATTAAGTGTGCTACGTTCAAAAAACATTGTTGTTGGTACTAAAGATGGAAAACGAGTTTTATATTCTCTACGAGATCCTATGATTGTGGATTTACTGATAGTTGCACGTAAAATTTTTAACAACCATTTAATCGATACAATTTCAATGTTAGAAGAGCTAGATGAAACAGAAAGTGAAACCATGGTAACGGAGGGATAGGTTGAGCATTGACGTTAAAAAAGAAGATATCATTCAGCATGGGATTGAAGTATTTAGCTCAATAGGAGCCCATCATGTTTGTAATGTTTGTATTAAAAGTGGGCATTCTTGCTGTTTTTCATGCCAGCATCTACAGGATGGAGTTGGATGTCAAAAGAGAAATACAGCTTGTACAGCTTGGTTATGTGGGATTCAAAGCTTTTTATTTGATCAAATAGGGTTACTGAACGAATGGAATCGTTTCTGGAATGGAATTCCGGGGCAAATGTTTCGTAGAGATTGCACCCCAGATAATGTGAAAATTAAATCGTTTATTGAAATGAAAAATTTAGATAGTCGAGGTAGTTTCCTTTTAGTAGAAAGGTTAAATTCCTATATACAAGAAGGAGGAGATATTGGTAAATTAGAACGTCATTTAAGTAAAACATATAACCAATATTAGGATGATTTTCTTGTGTAAAGAGTTAAAGATTGTCTGTATAAGGGTATGAGAAACGCACTTGTAACTCAATTTTATTAAAAAAATATTCTTTCAAAAGAAGTAAGACTTATTAAAAATAGAAAAGAAGGGTTTGTAATGAGAGGGTTATTTACGGGAAGGTTTGAAGGATACTCATTGGGACATTTTCAAAGGGATCTTCTTTCTGGAATGATTGTCGGAGTTGTAGCGATTCCACTTGCTATGTCCTTTGCTATAGCTTCTGGCGTTAAGCCGGAGTATGGGATTTATACAACATGTATTGCTGGGATACTCATTTCACTATTTGGTGGTTCGAAGTATCAAATTGGAGGGCCTACAGGTGCTTTTGTTCCGATTCTTTTAGGGATTGTAATTACCTATGGGTATGAAAATTTACTGCTTGCTGGTTTATTAGCCGGAATCATCTTATGCCTTATGGGGATTTTTAAACTAGGATCTTTGATTAAGTTTATCCCACGTCCTGTAACAATTGGCTTTACGTCAGGTATTGCTGTTATTATCTTTACGGGACAAATTGCTAGTTTCTTAGGTCTAACAGGTATAAAAAAGCATGAGGAATTTTCAGCGAATCTGAAGGAAATCTTTACGCATATCAATACTACCAATTTTTATTGTGTTATAACTGCTTTGATCTGCTTTTTGGTTATACTCATCACACCAAAGATTTTGCCAAAAGTACCAGGTTCATTAGTGGGTGTTGTTATTTCAACTGTAATTGCAACTGTATTTTTCTCAGGTCAGGTACCTACTATTGGTACAGCATATGGTACGATTCCAAATACACTTCCTCAGTTTGATATACCAGAAATCACATTAGAACGTATAAAACAGTTAATTGGTCCTGCATTTGTTATTGCGATGCTCGGTGGAATTGAATCTCTTTTATCCGCTGTCGTGGCAGATGGGATGACTAATAGTAAACATAACAGTAACAAAGAGCTGATCGGTCAGGGAGTTGCTAATATTGTAACCCCGTTATTTGGTGGAATTCCTGCAACTGGAGCAATTGCCCGTACAGCAACTAATATTAAGAGTGGGGCTGTATCTCCGCTGTCGGGTGTTATTCATGGGGGATTTGTGTTATTTACACTTTTACTGTTAGCTCCATATGCTTCACATATTCCTCTTGCTAGTATGGCTCCCATTTTAATGGTGGTAGCTTGGAATATGAGCGAACAAAAACATTTTTATCACATACTTAAAATGAAGACTGGAGACTCTCTTGTATTACTGATAACATTTTTACTTACTGTATTTACTAGTTTAACGACAGCTGTGGAAATTGGTCTTATTTTAGCTATTATTTTGTTTACAAAACGTATGAGTAATATGCTTGTCATAACAAAAGTGCTTCCTGATCATACAAAAAGGAATGAAAAATTGTTACCACATGTGGTAAATAAAGCTCATGACTGCCCACAAATTAGTATTTACACAATAGAAGGGCCATTATTCTTTGGGGCTGCTCAAACATTTGAACATAATATTTTAACGACTATTAATTATAAACCAAAAGTTCTAATTTTGCGTATGGGAAAAGTTCCTTTTATTGATACCACAGGAGAGTCTTACTTTAGGAATATCGTTCAGCATTTTAAAAAACAAGGTGGCATACTTCTTATTTCAGGAATTCAATCAGAACTAAAAGTAACATTAGATAAGAGTGGATTGTATGCTGAGATTGGGAAAGAAAACTTTTTTGATCATACCGGGGAAGCTATTAATTGTGCTTTAGGACATTTGAATACAAAAAAATGTATAGGATGTAAGCATTTCGCATTTCATGAGTGTACCGGGCTTTCTCAGCAATCCCAGGAAGTGAATACAATAAAGAATAAGACAAATGCATTAGATTTTTAAAAAATTCACTTCACATACAAAGTTTGTTTGATCCACTCTTTTAATCCTTTTATAAAAATAGAGAAGGAGAAAGTTTACTTTGGCGAATGCGGAGAATATTTTTACAGGGTGTGAACAAGAAGGTTTTTCATACATCCAATAAATGATTATCGAACAGCAAGAAGAGAATATTTTCCTTACGTTTAAACGCAAAATGGATTATATAAACGGTATCTATTATATATATTCCTTTTCCACAAGAAACAAATACCAGATTTGTAATCACATATGTTCCGGGGAACAACTATCTGTTATGCCTTAAGAACTATTATACAAAGACCAGGCATAATTTTGTAATGATGATGGGATAGATTTTTAAAAATAATGTGTTAAAAAATAGAAGTCTATGAAGAAGTTTAATATAAATTATAGTTATAGAGGAGAAAAAATAATGTCTGAATTTAAAGATCAAGTGTTAAATGTGTTAGAAGAAGTATGTGAAAATGATATCGTAAAAGAGAACCCAGATGTGCAATTATTTGAAGAAGGAATTCTAGATTCTTTTGCTACAGTATCTTTATTAGTAGAATTTCAAGAGCGTTTAAACATCGAAGTGTCTATTTCTGACTTTGACCGTGACGAATGGGCGACACCGAACATGATTATTAAGAAATTGAAAGCTATGGGATGAAAATAGGTGTTTGAGATACGGATAAGAACCACTTTTCTAAATTAAAGCTCATAATTGCTATTCTTATGAAGTTGTTAACAGAAATTTTTAAAAATACATATAGAATGATAAAGTGTGGAGGAAATAAAAATATGTCTAATTTACCAAATTGCCCAAAATGTAATTCAGAATACACTTATGAAGATGGAAATCTTTTTGTTTGCCCAGAATGTGCTTATGAGTGGACTTTAGAATCAGAAACTGAAAATAGTGAAGATACAAAGGTTATTAAAGATGCTAATGGAAATGTCTTAAACGATGGTGATTCTGTAACAGTAATCAAAGACCTTAAAGTAAAAGGAACTTCATCGGTTGTGAAAATCGGTACAAAAGTAAAAAGTATACGTTTAGTAGATGGTGACCATGATATTGACTGTAAAATTGATGGTTTTGGAGCTATGAAATTAAAATCTAAATTTGTTAAAAAGATATAAATGCAATTTTAATGCAATAGAACTAGTTGAACTTAATTGTTTAAAATCAATTCACATATACCATTTTCAAGGTGGTAATTAAATATCTTTTATAAGAGAAAGATTTCATTCATGATAAGTATTCTTGAATGAGGTCTTTCTATTTTTTTGAACTCATCTCAACTGTATTTTTAAAAAATGATGCGTGAATATGCTAGAAACATAAGAAGGGAAATTCCTTAACGTGTGAAAATCGACTTTTAAACCTGAACTGTCTCTTAGCGTATAATATCCAAGTTTTGGTGGCGAGACTCTATGTAGCCACATATTGAGATGGCCCTCAGATTCTCCCTCAATAGTGCAGAGTAAGTCTTTTTATTTACTTCTGGCTCGTATATTACAGGATTAATAATAAAAATCCCAGGGTCTTAATATTGAGAAATAAAGAAAAGCGTTCTAATGTAAGTTTCAGTTTAAAGAAAAGTAAGCATCTATAATGTATACATATGGGAAAAACGTAGTTATATATTTATTAAAAAAAAGAGTAAGAAAATATGTAAAAAATTAACAACTTAGGTAATAGAATAACTTTCTTTACTGACTAAGTGTCCTGTTTTATTAAAAGGGATAGAGTAATGATATATCTATAGAATATACAAATAACTTAGTGGTAGGTTAAATAAAGAACATCATCATTAAAATACATATTGATTGGTACTGTTATTCATTCAAATTATCTGTAATAACCTGATAGCGGCTGGCCCAAAAAAGTTCGCAATCTATTATTAGTAATTCATGAAGATAATATAATGAAAAAAATATTTTTACATTTTAATATTTAAAACTTATGCATACGTGTTACAATGAAGTCCTCCAATTTATTTTATTCTCCTATTTAGAATTTATGGTTTAGTATCCAATAATAAAAAAGTGGCTGTAGTAAATAAATGAATGAAGTGAAGCGGTTAGAGTGGTTAAAAGGCTGTTAAGTATAATTATTCAAAGAATAAATTCACTTAGTTAAGTTTTAGAAAAACTTATTATGGTAAGGATTTCATCAAATTTGAATCGTTCTAGATTAAACTTTTAATCCAATTAAAGTCAAAAATCATTATTTAAATGAATTCCATGTTTCATCCAGGTAATTTAGAATAATTTGTAGTCTTAACATTGCTTAATATAGAAAATAACATAATTGAAAGGTGGATAGATAAAACTCCGCTTGTAAAAAATAAATTGTTATATGAGAAGATGTATGTAAAAGGATATAACGGTGATTTCATATCGAATGATACCATAAATGAATGTAGAAAAAATAAAGGAGCAAACGATTAAATAAACTATATCAGTTGTAAGAATGAAAGGAAGAAGTAGAAAGTGTTTAATATAAAAGAAAGATTGGAACAAATGAAGCTTAAAACGAAGTTGTCTATGGCATTTATTGCAATATTAATTATACCTAGTCTTATCGTGGGAATAACATCTTATGATGAGTCGAAAACAGATCTTAATGATACAATTCTACAAACTGCGAAAGATAATGTAAGTATTTTAAATAAGATAGTTGATGATGAGTTAGAAAATAAACATGTAGATGTAACTCATTTTGCAAAGATACTTACACAAGGTGATTATAATGCTGACCAATTGCAAAATGTACAAAGTAAATTTGATCAATATATACAGTTACATCCAGAGATAGAAACAATTTATACTACATCCAGTAATAATCAATTTACTCATGCACCTGTTGGAAAAATACCAGAAGGATTTAATCCGTTAGAAAGTAGTTGGTATAAGGATGCAGTAAAAGCTAATGGAGAGATTATTGTTTCGTCTCCCTATAAATCAAAGGCTACAGGAAATATGGTAATAGCAATTGCAAAGCAAAATGCTGATAAAAGTGGTGTCATTGGTGTGGACTTGAATATTGATGATATCGTAAAAACATCTAAAATGATAAAAATAGGAAAACAAGGCTTTGTATCTATAGTAAGTCAAGATAAGACTATCGTTGTTCATCCTACACTTAAGCCAGGTGAGAAGTTAGAGAAATCATTAGCAGATGAACTATACAAGAAAGAAGATGGAGTAATTACTTATAGCCTTAATGGTGAGGATCGAAACATAAGCTTTAAAACAAACAAAAAAACAGGTTGGAAAATAGCTGGTGTAATGCCTATTAAAGAAATTGAAGAAGCTACCAATCCTATTTTTTATAAAACGCTCACTATAATAGGGGCTTCATTGTTGTTAGGTGGAATTGTAATTTTCTTCATTCTTAAATCTATTATTAATCCACTAAGGCAATTAGTTATTTCAGCTCAAAGAATTAGCCAGGGAGATTTAACTGAGAAAATAGATATTCGTTCAAAGGATGAACTTGGTCAATTAGGTGGTAGTTTCAATGCAATGGCAGAGTCGTTGCGTAATTTAATTTCTCAAATTAATACATCTGCAGGACATGTGGCTGCTTCATCTGAGGAACTAACCGCTAGCGTAGAGCAAGCCAGTGTTGCGACAGAACAAATTACAAAAGAAATGGAAGAAATATCGAATAGTGCAGAAGTTCAAAATAATGAAGTGGCGTCTGGAGCGAAATTAATTGGTGAGGTAACACGAAACATTCAATGCGTAGCTGATAATGCTTCTGAAGTATCGGCTTCATCCTTATACACAAAACAAAAAGCCAATGAGGGTGAACAATTAGTAGAACAGACTGTAACGCAAATGCAGTCTATCCATCATTCTGTTTCTCAATCCGATAATGTAATTAAATTATTAGATAAGAAATCGCAGCAAATCGGAAGTATATTAGAAGTAATTCAAAATATTGCAGCACAAACAAATTTATTAGCATTGAATGCAGCGATTGAAGCGGCTAGAGCAGGAGAACAGGGGCGTGGCTTTGCAATTGTTGCCGACGAGGTCAGGAAGTTAGCGGAGCAATCATCCGAATCTTCAATGGAAATTGGAAGTTTAATTAATGAAATACAAGCAGATGTACATGAGACTGTAAAAGCTATGAATGAAGTAGGAGTTGAAGTGCAGTCGGGGATTCAGGTTGCGAATGATACAAAACAAAGTTTTTATGAAATCTCAAAATCTGCAAATGATATCGTGTTAAAAGTACATGGTATGGTGGAATTATCAAATAAAATGACAAGTGATGTAATGGAAGTCGATACATCAATTAATCAAATATCTATGGCTGTGAAAGAGAATTCTTCAAGTATGCAATCGATAGCCGGTTCATCTGAGGAGCAACATGCTTCTATGGAAGAGATAAATTCTTCAGCAATACAATTAGCACAGATGGCCGAAGAGCTTCAAGAATTAATTGGTGGATTTAAGATATAAGTTCAGATTCTAGGATAGAATCCTAGATAGTATGTTTAAGGATAGAAGTTAAAAACCTTATAATGTGGTAAATAAATATAATATGTATTTTTTATAGAGTTTGCACATGCAGATCAACTACTTTAAATGGTAGTTGATCTTTTTTATTAGATATTCATTTTTGAATATCTCTTTTATTCAAGTTTAGTGTTGATACAGAAGTATATATTGAGCGATTTATCACATCCAAAAATCTTCAAAGTCTACGCCGAATCCTTTTCTTTTTAAGGCCCTAATTATCTTTTGACCATTCCCTAATGAAGGCTTGAATTGATTCGAACGGGAGATACGGCTAATTGTATTTTGGTTTACCCCACTCCATTCCTTTAATTCCGTTTGAGTAATATCATTCTTTCTTAAAAATTTACCAAACTTAGATAATGGTTTTCCTAAGCCAAACACTGCAAACACTCCTATTCGTAGATACTCTATTAATCACATTTTTACCAAAGCATGATTTTTTTAAACAAAAGTGTTAATAATGTACAAGCTGTTCGCAATATGATGTATCAAGGTCGCTATCAAAGTTGCTAGCAAACGTATTATCAAGATAGATATCAAATCAATTCGTCTTTGTATTGGCAAAGTACATACCAAATTAACTATCAAAGTAATGTTAACAAGGTAATAAGTGAATCAACCCTATGTTTTATAAGTTTTCTTATTCTGTTTATAAAGAGAACGGAGGCATTTAAATGCGAGTAAGGAAAGAAAGGATTTTTTTCCGCAAGTTTATAGATCGGTCATACAAAGATAAAGAAAATACAATTCGTAAATACAATTCATTAAGTCCTTTTGCATTCTTTCATATGTCCGATCAAGTGTTAAATACCTATATTGCATTAGGAGTAATGGGGACGGTTTTAATTGGGGCAGTCTTGTTAGAAAAGTATTTGGTACAAAATGACCATATATTTGCTGCAAAGTTTGTGAGTGGAAGTATTTATTATGGTATGCGAATTGGTGGAGTTTGCTTGATTGGATACGCATTTGTTCGCATCGTAAGTATGTTTTAGGGAGGAATGGAGTAAATGAGGATTATAAAGGAGTGGCTTCATACACAAAAGTTAAGGAATCGACTTAAAGAAGTTTTTGCAAAAGCAGGACTATATACGGAACATCAAACACGTGGAGGGAAAGTGCCTATTTATCCAAAGGTACATAATGTTTCTTCTTCAACAGAAAGTGTAAGGTATGTATTTACGATACCAAACGGATTAGATCCACAAAAGATTGAAAAGAAGTGGTTTTGTTTTCAACAAATATTAGGACGGAATATTACGATTGAAGGGGATGTGAAAAAATTTGTACTACATGTATTCCATTCAGATTCTGGACTAAAACCTTATCAGTACTGTTATAAAGAGTGGCATTCATTATTAAAGGAGTATCGTCTTCCTGTTGTGGTTGGCCGGGATCAATTTGGGGAAATGATTACATACGATATGCTTGATTCCAATACACCACACTTATTAATTGCGGGGGAAACGGGAAGCGGGAAAAGTAGTATGGTGCGTGTTGTACTATCCACTTTCATTCAATATATGTCACCTGATAAGTTGCGTTTGTATCTTGGGGATCTAAAAAACTCTGAATTTCATTTTTTGCGAAGAGTGAAGCATGTAAAAGAAGTTTGTATGGAAGAAATCGAAATGAAAATTATGCTTCAAAAGGTGTGGAAGGAAATCAGAGAACGAAGAAAACTCATGGAACAATTTGAGGTTGATCATATTGATGCGTACAACAAATTGAATCCTGATAATCAAAAACCATATATTTTACTTGCTATTGATGAAGTGGCGATGCTTAAAGATGAAAAAGAATGTATGATAACAATCGAAAAAATTTCAGCAGTCGGCCGATCACTTGGGGTCTTTCTTATGCTTAGTATGCAGAGGCCAGATGCAAAGGTTTTAGATGGTAAGTTAAAACTCAATATGACCGTAAGAATTGGTTTTAAATGTGATAGTGCAATTAATAGTAATATCATGGGTACTCCTGGTTCAGAGCATTTAGAGCAATCTGGCCAAATGATTTTAAAACGAAATGGATTAAAGAAAGTTCAAGCACCTTATTTGGAATTAAGTAAGGCAAAACAAATTGTTGAGCCCTATCGCATGTCTAAAGAAGAGAAAATGCTCCAAATGCCTCTAAAAGAAGAAATTCCTTTATTTGGGGTGTTAGATGATGAGGAGTAGAGATAAAGGAATTTTAAATGATTTGAAGCGATTTAGATGCATGTCCCGTGATGATATTATTGACTTGCATTTTCAAGGCTTAAAGAATGCAGTAACTTGTTGTAATACGGTTATGAAACGATTAAGGAGAGATGGTTATGTTGATGCGAACGTATTGCAGCACCCATACATTTATTTTCCACAACCAAGTTCTATCAAAAAGACGAGTCAAAAAATTCCTCATTTCCTTGGTATTGTTGACGTATACAAACAACTTGTCTACTACGAAAATCCTAAATTATTCAAAGTGGAACCTAAGTATGGGAAAGAGTATATGGAGCCAGATGCCTTTACGATATGGCGTAGATCTCCATTTTTTATTGAAGTTCAAAAGTCAGTATACAGTAAAAAAATAATGCAAGATAAGATAAATAGATATGAGTTATACTTCCATAGTCAAGAATGGCACAATGAATCTTGGCAACCGAAAGCTTCTAAATTTTTCCCTTCAATCTTAATCATTACTGACAAATATTACGACGTTCAATCTTCTTATTTTCGTATATTCCAGGCGAATTCTATAGGGGATTTTATGAATAATGTAATGATAAAATCATAAAGAAAGCCTGCAAAGTATAGAGATTTTTTCTTTTCGGTAATGTATTAAGCAATGTATGATGCTGAGGTTAGATATCTTTATAATTTATGCCAATCAATCTATTGGTAAACAGCCAGAAAAGACAAACTATGAATTTCATATAAACCTCATATATAAAGAAAAAAGTAGTAGGTAAAAAGGGCGATCAAAAACGAAGAAAGTTCTTTTGCTATTATACAGACTGTAGTTAATAAAGAATATGGATTTTTCGAGGACTATAAACCAGAGGATATAGTTGTACCAAGTGTACCATTCTCATTCAGTGGAACGTTAGAATAGAGTCACCTTCGTAAAGAAGCAGTAGAAGCACTAGAAAAGTTATTTGATTTGCAAAGCAAGAAGGAATCCAGTTAAATGTTATTTCAGGGTTTCGCTCCTATAATTATCAAAAAAACTGTATGCAAACAATGTAAAAAGAAAAGATCAAGAGCATACATAACGATAAAAGGAGCAAATTAATTTGCTCCTTTTTCACTTGAATTCTACATGAAATTTAGTATCAATGATTCCAAATGCAACTTTACATGGGAACGGGTTTCTCCCTGTTGAAGCAGCACACATACATGAAAGTACCCAATATTCTAATTCTAAAGGTAAGCGGAATGCTTGGATACTACCATCATTGTTTTTTACTGTTACAATCGGTGTATTTACCCTAGTTGTAGCGAAACCATCTGTCGTTATCATCGCTACTGCATCATTATTATGAAAACCAGCGCTTAAAACCTCGTAAGTTAGTCCATCTTTCTCATTGATAATCATAGGTATATTTAAATAGGGATAGTTATTTATATCATTATGAGTAATTGTTCTCGCTGTATTCTTTCTTATATGATTCCCTTGCATTCTATATACTCCTTTATAATACTCCAAAGATAATCACCTAAATCTATTCTATTTTACGTCTATTATATTCGTAAATTGTATTGTCAACTTATTATAGAAAGCATCAGTACATATGATAGAGCTATGTAATGGATCTATATCGATAACGGTCATATAATTGGTGAGTAAATAACCATCTTCATAATATGTAATTAATATCTCTTCTTCAGATAGCAATGAACATAGTAACATGTTCTCAATCAGTTCTTTCTCTTCAGCAGTTAAAATGGGGCGTGCAACTTTATTTTTCTCTTTAATCATTTCACGTATTCCGACGAATTGTTCTGGCATTGCTGCAAATGGCGTCCATTTTATCATTCCCCTGCCTTTTGGCATATTAGCGTTGTTCATGCTTTGTGGCCCCCTAACAGTGTGTTTCTGTATCTTGCTGTTGCATTATTTGTATAGGAAATTCCTCTTAATATGCTATTTTTTCCAAACTTTGTGCGTATTTCATCCATGACTTTCGTTAGCTTTATTTCTTTTTCTCTTTGTATGATGTTATCAAAAAGGGAAATTTGTTCTTCTCCTTCACCAATTAGTTTTGTTAGAGAAATAGTAATACTTCTAATTGGTTCTCCAGTATATTGTTGATGTAGAAAATATAGACAAACTTGATGAATGTCCATGGTTAAGTTGGTGGGACGGCTTAAGGTATGTGTTTTGCTAAAGCCACCCGAATAACTTTTACTATATCCAATTGAAAATTGAACGGTTTGAGCAAGTTTGTTTTGTTGTCTTAATCGATAGCAAACTTCTTCGGTATGTTCCAGTAGGATAATCGGAAATTCTTCTATTGTATAATCACGCATTAAAATTTGGCTTTTTCCTATAGAAGTTGTAACCGGAACATATTTCTCTGAAATTCGACTAAAATCAATCCCATTACTATGTAAGTGTAATTCTTCGCCAATCACGCCGAAGCTTTGTTTTAAATATTTAAGAGGATAATTAGCTAAATCTCCAATTGAATGTATTCCTTTTTGATTTAATTTTGTTTCTGTTTTATGCGAAATCCCCCAAAACTTACTAAGCGGTCGTATGCTCCATAATTTTGTAGGTATATCTTCGTATGTCCAATAAGCGACTCCGTCTTTATTTTTCTTTGCTTCAATATCTAAAGCTACCTTACTCATTAATAGGTTAGGTGCAATCCCGATTGTGCATTCAATTCGTGTGTGTTCATATATTTCACGTTTAAACTGTAATGCAAATTCATTTGGATTCCGGGCAAATAGATGGATGCTATCGGTAATATCCATAAAAAATTCATCGATGCTGTATTGATGAAAGTCTTCAATAGGAACATATTGTAGAGCTAACTTCGTTATGTAATTGGAGCACTTAATATAGGTTCCCATAATTGGATTCACAATAAGAATATCTTTTTGCCGAGGAATCTCGTATAGCCTTGCCAACTTCTTTACTCCCATTGCTTTTAAAGGTGGAGTTGCGGCTAAAACAATGGACCCATTCCTATTCACATCACCGACTACAGCTAATTTTGTATGAAGTGGGTCTAATCCCATTTTGATGCAACTAACAGAAGCATAAAAGCTACGAAGATCAACACATAAAATGATTCTATTCGGGAAAATTGAATAGTCATACACTATAACTCCTCCTAATAATAACGAGAACGTTTGTTCTTATTCTTGTTCTTATTATACACGAACTAATGTTCTTTTATGAAGTGGTTTTTGAAAAAATATTTAATTATATGTAGTAGAAATAACTAGAACGACAGAGAGAAGTAACGTCTAATGTTATTGAAATTTCTAGGATATAAACTGTATTATTTATTTTAGATAGTACAGGAAGAAAATGATGGGAGGATGTAAGGTATATTATCTTTTCAAAAAGTTACAGTAATTTATCGTAAAAGAGGTTGCGATTACGAGTTTATGTGAAAATATAATTTCAAATAGATTTTAGGAGGATGTTTCATAAATGGAGCAGGTTATACAAGAGTTTTTTTCTTCAAGTAAAAACTATAAGGTTCAAATCATTAGAAGAAGAGATGGGCTATATACGACAGAAGCTTATAGATGGATGGAGGATTGTGGATATGAATTTTGGAGTTATATATCACAAGGATTGACTTTGATAGATAGTGAGGAACATGCGCGAAAGATTGCTATGGAACAACTAAAGGAATGTTCGAGAGATGAGTTTTAATAATACGCTATTTTATCTGTAAATGTATAAGGGAGTATTATGTTTTTTGAAAATATAGAAAAAATTTCGTTTAATCTTATTTATTTTATAAGAATTATAAGGTATATTAAAAGTAGGTGCAAAAATGCACTATTTGAAAAAGAGTGCAAGTCAAAAAGGAATCCGTAAAGGATTCCTTTTTTGTTTTTTAGAAAATGAAGCAACTTCCTAATTATTTCTTTTTTATTTATGAGTGTATGACCTCCCGTTTTATAAACATAAAAGGTATTTTTGGAAAATTGCCATATTCCTGTAACAAAACACAGGTATGTTATGTGTGTAAAATATAAAGAGAAAGAAGGAAAAGTTGTGAAAAAATTTTTACCAATTGTTGCGTTGTTAGGCATGATGAATTTTGGAGTACAGGAAATGAATGTAAGAGCTGATACCTATTACAAGAGCGATTCAAAAATTAGTTTTTGGGATTCAAAAAGGAAGGGTACTAATTTCATGAATAGTACGTCATTACCTGAGAACTATAAAAGTGCAAAAGAAGCTAATATTGAATATGTTCGTTTAGCACCTGATAAATGGGCAAAGGATAAAGATTTTTTATTTGAGGATAAACCAGATACTTCTGGAAAGGATTTTCTGATAGGTAATGCAGATAACTATCAGGGATTAGTAAAGGAGGATTTAGAAAAATTAAAAGCGGATTTAGATGCTGCGCAATCGCAGGGAATGAAAGTTGTTCTTACAATGTTATCCTTGCCTGGTGATCGATGGCGCCAATTTAATAATAACAAGAATGACGACAGAATATGGGAAGAAGAGAAATATCAAGATCAAGCAAGTCAATTTTGGAAAGACCTTGCATTGGAGTTAAAAGATCACCCTGCAGTGGTCGGTTATAATATTATAAATGAACCGCATCCAGAAACAGCTAAAAATAATAGATATAATGACTTTTGGACGGAAGATTACGAGAATTGGTATGCAAAAGTGAAAGGAACAACAGCAGATTTAAACAGATTTTATGAAAAGGTGATCAATTCCATTCGAGAAGTGGATCAAGAAACACCAGTTATATTAGATTCAGGTTTATATGCTACTCCATGGGCCTTTAAATATTTAAAGCCAGTAGAGGATAAAAAAACACTTTACGCATTTCATATGTATGAACCATATGAATTAACGAGTCAAGGTGAAAAACAAAACAAGGAATATCAATATCCTGGATTAGTAAAAGTAGGGGATTTAGATAAGCCTGTAATGTGGAATAAACATGGATTAGAGAAATTTTTAAAGCCGATTCAACAATGGTCTAAGAAAAATCATGTACCATCTAATCGAATTATTGCAGAGGAGTTTGGAATTAACCGTACCGTTCCAGGAGCTACCCAATACATGAAAGATCTTATTTCTATCTTCAACCAAAAAGGTTGGCATAAATCATTCTATGCATTCCGTGAAGACACATGGACGGGAATGAATTATGAATTGGGAACAGGAAAAATAAAATGGGACGAAGAGGGTAAACCGATACGTCAAGATAATCCACTATGGGATGTAATAAAAAAAGATTTACAGGGGCATAAGTAGTTTAGAATGCTTGGTTTAAGAACTAAATGTAAGCATCTAATTCAAATAGAATTAGATGCTTTTTATATCAAAAAAGGCGGAGTCATATTAAAGATTCCGCCTTTCTTTTATATATAGAGTAGCAACCTGGTTTATTTACAATAAATAATAAGATTCTTAGAGAATAGCTTAGGAAAAAGTTGAGGAAGTTTAAATAAAAGTGGTTGCAACTATTTAAACCTTTGAAGTTAAAAAACTTTTTATGAATTTTTCGCTAGATTATAAGCTTTAAATGTTGGAATTTATTTACTTATTTAACCAAATTAATACATTTATAAAATTAGATGGAAGTTAAGGGTGTTGAATCAAAACATAATAGTTTGTTATTTTAATAATACGTATGCGAGTATCAAAGTACAGAATTCATCCGGTAGTGTTGTGTACAATAAAGAAATAGAGAGAAATAGACAGCAAACGGCTGAAAGCCAAACTGTGCCAGTCAAAATAGGAGATTATATTGAGTTTACCCATATAGAAGGGGAAGCAGTGAATGAAAAGACCCGGGCTACACTTACTAACCTTGAGAATAATAAACAAGAATATATAGGAAAAAAAGAATCTATCAAGTTACTTCAACGGGATTAAACAAAATAGATTAACATGAAAAATATTCAAATTTTTAGTTAGATGCTTAATAGTCGTTCATTATGAACGGCTATTTGGCCTTTATTTAATATAAAGTGAAATTAATTTTAAAAATATGTTTGAGGACTGAGTGATGTTTAGGTGCTATAGATTTGAGAAAAAAGAAACAGAATAATAAGGTATTTGTTGATAAAGACTCTCTTTTATTACAATGTTTTACATACTTGGTATAATATATATGAGTGCTATATATTAAGGGAGGAATGAGAATGAAGAGGTTCATAGCTCATGCAAATGGTAATAAGATTTTTAAAAAGTTAGTTTTAATGGTGTTACCAATGGTTCTAATGATAATGATGATAACCCCATCGAATGATGCATTGGCAGCCAACCAATCAAATGCAAGTTCACTAAAAGGTGTGAATCTATTTAATGGAAGCTGGACTGTTGCTATACAAGCTGCAAATTTACAATATGTGTCTGCTGAGCCATCGGGAAATGTAGTAGCAAATCGTAGTGCAGTTAATGAATGGGAGAAATTTGAATTAATTCCTACTGGGGAATTATATACATTTGCTTTAAAAGCGAAAAGTAATGGAAAGTACGTTTCGTTTGAGCCAAATGGTAGAGTAGTAGCAGATCGTACATCAATTGGGGCATGGGAAAAATTTATCTTATATAATGGTGGAGACAATAGGATATATGTATTACAAGCGCTAAGTAATGGTAGATTTATATCAGCAAATGGCGGTAGAGAATTAACAGCTAATAGTTATGTAGCTGGAAGCTGGGAAAGATTTGTTATTGTGTACTTCTAAATTTGGAAGTGTTATGTATCTAGATGATAATGACATGTGTAGTTCATATGCATGCTAAATAAAATAAAGAGTTAAGTACTTAATATAAGTGTATATTTAGCTACAAAAAGGACTGCAAGTAATTGTCAGTCTTTTTTGTATGTTAATTAAGTATCTGCTGTGGATGTAATAAGAAGAAAAAGAACCCTATAG
>NZ_QOZW01000014.1:0-180458 GCF_008368885.1 Bacillus sp. BPN334
GAATCTTTTCTCTTTTTGACTGCTAAGACCACTCCATCGCATTTCCCTGCAATCATGTGCGTAGCAGGAAGCTCAAATACTTCAGAGGAATACAAGAAAATATAATCAAAATCTTCTTTCCACTGAAAAAGATTCATAACTACAAGGGGAATCGTTTATTATATCGTTCACTGTTTTCGTATAATTGCTTTGTAATAGTAGATGTAGTTTAGGATCAGAAAAATTCACATCGATAAGTAACACCTTTTTTTTCATCTCTGCAAACACTAGCCCTAGATTTACTATAAGCGACGCGACAACACCTCTATCCTTCGTTGAAGTAACTGTGAACACTTGTTTCCCCGATTTTTTCAACTCGTGATACACCGTATAAAACTGCTCTTTCATTAGAGCATCATGCGGATTAAATGGCAGCTTTTTCTTTGTCTTAAACATCGACATGTTCACCTCGATATATAGATGATTGCGCATCAACTTCTGTAGATTTCTTTTTTCTATTCGGTTTCATATTTATGTGACCAATAACAGATACTGTTGTTATTTTCTCTAAATCTTGTTCCACGTATATACGCTCATCAAAATAATCTCGAAATACAGCTAAACCTATCCCAACAAAAAAGCTAACAATTAAAGAGATAGGAATGATAAGTTGCAATTTCGGAAACAACTTTTCAGCTTTTTCCTGTAACTCAGGGTCAGTTAATATTTTTATCCCCTGTACATTCGTATACTGTTGAAAGCTTTTTTGAGATTGTTCTGCCAATGACTTTACAATTTCTTTGACGATTGTAGGATCTGAATCTTTTACTGTAACAGTAACGATTTGAGAGTTGTCCATATTCACCACTGAAATTTTTTGTGCTAATTCATAAATTGATTGCTCTAATTTTAAATTTTTTTTAACCGTTGAAATAATGAGTGGACTTTTTAATATATCAACATACGACGTTACAAGTTGCTTATTTTCCTGTGTTTTATTCACCGCATTTTCCTTATTAAACCCATCTAAATTCCCAACGAGAATTTGCGTTGAATATTGATACGAAGGCTTTAATACATACATAGAAATAAGAATTAAAGAAACTGTTACACAACACATCGTCAAAATAATTGTTACTACTCTTCTTTTCAAGAGCTGCTGAAAATCCTTCATACTAATTTCTTGCTTCAATTATTTCACCGCCTTTGTTTGAATGACATCCTGTAACTCACTTTCTACAGATAGTCTTTTCTTTTCTAAATTCGATTGCTTTGTTATATACCTTCCGATCCTGAATGCGAATTTTTCTACAAACAAATAAGAAATAATTGCTAGTATAAACGAAAGAATGAGCGATAACATTAAAACAATAGGTAACGGAAATATTTCATGAAGCATATACACTAGGGAAAATAAAGATATGATGTGGTATAAATAAAGACTGTAAGAAATCTTCCCCAAATATAACAAGTATTTATTACGTAGCAAGGATGACAAAGTTGCTACTGACAAGCTTAATATGACAAATAAACATGCACTTATCGCTACTACGTAGTCTCGAAATATAAAATTATTAAGCAAATTAATTTCTCCAACAAGCCCTTCATACATATAAAGTAAAACCGCAAATAAAAACCATGCAATTTTCTCATTTTTAGTACGATTACTATAAAAAACTATTAAATTATTTTTATATTTCGCAACTAGTGCTCCTAGTAAAAACTAAACAATGACAATAATGAATACCTCAACGTTTTTCGTAAACAAACCATCAAAACTAACGGGAAAATTATTGATATTCGCATTTCATGAACAAGTGACCAAATTACGCCGTTATATGCATCTGTATTATATTTCCCAATCAATAAAATATGTTGCGCTATTAAGCTTAAAGAACTTTCAATCGTCCATGAGCGATTAAACCATTCACTTAAATTAGAAATACCATATTTACTCATTGTAGTCTGGCATAAAATAGCTATAATTATTGCTACGATATATGGAATATAGATTCTAGATATACGCTTTAAAAGGAATGATCCATAGCTATCGTAGTTTTTTTGAATGGATCTATACAAAACAAATCCACTCAAAACAAAAAAAATAATAACAGATTCGTTACCACTACTAAAAATTAGACGAGCAGGTGTTTCTTTTAATAGATAAATAACAAATGGTTTATTATCTTCATAACTGTAATTTTGAAATACTGAAAAAACCATTAAATGATGGCCAATCATTACTATCAATGAAGAAATTCCTCGTATAGAATCCAGTTCTTCATACCTATCCATCGTTTTACATCAACTCCTACTGAAATGATAATAATCATTTCAAAGCGACACCATTATTCATATTCCTCTCCTTTCTTTTCATTCCAATTTTTCATATTAAAATGATTTTATAGCGTAATTTTGAATGTATTGTAACATTTTTTGTAATATTATGAATAGTAAATCTTAAAAATTGATATATACCAATTACAACCTCGAAAAATGAATAATTAAAGATAGCCTTTAAAGGCTATCTTTTTTATTTTATTTAATTATTGGCACCACTATATGCTACATGTCGTTTCTCAATTCTTTCTTCAATTTCTTTCATATTTTCTTTATTATTTAATAGTGATTGTTTATTTTCAATTAATAATTGTTTAAAAGATTTTCTCACTTTTTTTCTCATTTTCATTGTCCTCCTTGGGGGATGGTTTATATAAAAGATAAGGAATTATCTGTGTGCCCTTATAATAATTGATTGTTGTGAATTCTATTTGAACTTCATATGAAAATTCCGTTTATTTTCTGACAACTTTGTGAACATGCAAAAATGCGATCATCCTAAAACCATTTTGAAATTGCTTCATTTCATTATAAAAGTTGCTATTGTCATCAACTTCTATCCATATATTTTGTCGAAACATTTATATATTTAAATTTGAGTTCGATATAATTTTATTTACTACGATACTGTTCGTAAAAACAAAAAGAGGGATGTTGTATAAGTCAAAGTTTGACTTATATAACATCCCTCTTTCAAAACTATTTATAGCATATTGATTAATATTTCAGGTCTTCCCCAATTCATTTCTTCACAAACGAATCTAAGTTTTTCTTCATCCATTGTGTGTAATCCTTCTTCTAGTGAACATGAAATTGGAACTTCACAGTGAATTTGTGCCAATTGTAATGAAATATTTAAGTTCTCTAAATCACTTTCAATCTTTGTGCGCTGCGCTTTCGTTAATGTTGCTACATTTTCTAGTACGGTTGCTACTGTTCCATGCTCTTGAATAAGTTTATACGCTGTCTTTTCGCCGATACCTTTTACACCTGGATAGTTATCACTCGTATCTCCCATAAACGCTTTCGCATGCACGATTTGCCACGGCTCTACGCCTTTTTCTTCCATGATTTTCTCTGGTGTGTAATATTCGTAATTTCCAATTCCTTTGCGCAAGAGCATAACTGTAACGTTCTTATCAACAAGCTGAAGTAAATCCGTATCACCTGTTAAAATATAAACTTCCGCTTCATTACAGTATTGTTTTGCAAGCGTACCAATACAATCATCCGCTTCATACCCTTTCATACCGATAACTGGAATAGACAATTTCGCAGTCATTTCTTGAACTAAATCAAATTGCGGAATTAATTCTTCAGGTGGTGCTACACGATTCGCTTTATAATTCGAGAACGATTCTGTTCTAAATGTCGTACTACCCATATCCCAGCATGTTACGATATGTGTCGGTTCAATTGCTTGCATAGCTGTTAATAAATGTTTCATATAACCATGAATCCCGTTTGTAGGGGTACCATCTTGTCTTTTCATAAATTGTCCGTAGACACTTGTTGCGTAAAAAGCACGAAATAATAGTGCCATACCATCAACTAATAATACTTTTTTCATAATCCCTCTCCTACCAAAAAAAATAATAACCCCACGTCATCACGTAAGGTTATATAAATAGATTACCATTCTACGTTTTTTCAACTTTGTCTATTATACATTGTTTTTGTATATTTAGCATCATTTACACATTAAGACGTTCTACTACAACAAGTATGAAGAATTCCTGTATACGTATTTTTCCCAGTCGAAACAACTACAGCCTTTGCATTTCCGCCAACAATATGAGTCCCTTTGAAACATACGTTTTCAAGTTCAAGTGGATTATAGTCTTTCATTCGTTTTAAAGGAATAAATCGTTTACGCTCAAGGTGATAGCAACTTTCAAATTTCTCAATACTTGCATCTTTTCCTGTTAGCACGGATTCATTTACTAATAAATCATTCGCGTAAATGATACGTACATCTGCCGGTACTGTATCACCTTCTGAAAGAAAAATCATATCCCCAGGAACAAGCTCTTGTACTGGCACATTCATCATTTTTAATTCACCGTTTAAACCAGTTACACTAGAACATTCTACTCGAGACACAGTAATTTTCTCACATTGTAATCCATCACGCACATGTTGTTTTGAAAAACCTGGAATCATTCCACTTAGCTTCATCATTACTTCCGCAATACGCGCTCTTTTTGAAATTAATTCGTTTCGGCCGTATACTTGAATGCGTTTTTGTGCCTCTTTCATAGATAATCCGTCTCTTGTTGTTTTAAAATACGCAAATACAGATTTTACATCTCTCGTTGCGATTTCAATTAATAAATCTTTATTTTTTTGAAGCATTGTTTGTTCTTTCATTGATTTTTTACTTAATTTATATGACGTGTTACCCACAGTTTTGTTTGCATATAACATATTATCGTCTCCTCCTGTACAACATAGGAAGAAACGCTTTGTTTCTCAATTTATCCACTTTACCGTAACAGTGTCTAGCGCTTAAACATGCATATAAACGCTACATTATGATAAATATAGAGGGAGGAACAAGTCGTTTCCTGCCTACATCATATATTTTTGATTTGAAGTATATGGGTAACGGAACCGAGTCAGAATTTGACATGCTCCTCACCTCCTCGTTTAATTTTATAGTTTATACTATGAATTTACTCATAGCTTTGTAACAAAAAGACCCTTACTCCGAAAAGAGTAAAGGTCATGACATACACAAATAAACGATTCCTAAACAATTAGAAATCTACGGACCTCTCCCTCGCCGAGTTTTAGCACTGTATAGCATAGGTACATTACCAGCTACGTTAAGAAAAACCTTAATTCGATCATTCCTGTTGACCCATTGGCGTCTCTCGACATTTTTGGGCAGTAGCATTTCTCTATACAGGAGCCTCACCTAACAGAGACTTATTTTTATTACATAGAAAATGTTACTCTTATTTAAAATAGATGTCAACAGTAGCCTACAATTTTTTCGAAATGTATGGCGAACTAACGTATATAAAATAAAAAACTTCACGTTTAAACGTAAAGTTTTTAATAAGTTATACAACCAGCAATTACAATCCCAATGGAAAGTGATAAAAACATAAGAAAAAGACCGACTGCTTGGTTATCTTCTTCAAGACTTTTGTTTATATTAAAGCGTGGTGTAAGCCACTCAGCTAAATAAAAGACGATAATTTGAGCCAAAATCCCAACAGCTCCCCATGAAACCATATCAAGAAGTGAAATGGAATTAGCTGCTGTCGAATATAAAACAATAGCTAACCCAAGTAATCGTCCTCCAAGTACATAGCTTACCGCCTTATTTCCTTGGGCCATTAACTTAAATTCTTTTACTTTCGTTGTCACTTCCATGAGGAACAGACCAATACATAAAAGGCCCAGTGTTACTGCTAAATATAATAAAAAATTAATCATATACTTTCCTCCTTTTTTATACCTACCGGTAAATAGTACGATTCATTCCCCGTAATTTTTTCCCCAGCGCGAATACCGATACTACTCGCTTTTCCAGCAATTAAAAACGAACCAAACACATACGACAGTTTCTCCATCCCTTTCTCAGTTTCCAAAGATACGACTGGAAGTTCTGTATACTTTTGAAATATCGGCAGTGACGCTTTATACGTTTGGTGTGCATTTTGAATCATAATATTTTCGTCCTTATCGCGAACGGTAATTGTGTCTCCTTCTCTACCAAATGAAGGTTTTTGAACGAAAGAGCCTTTTCCTAAAAATAAATCTGGTTCTAAATATGTAGGTAACATATATTCTTTAATCCACTGTTGTTCCTCATTTGTATAAAAGGCCTTTTCTTCTGCTAACCCCCAAATAAGACACTGAATTGATTTTGGCTGAAGCAAAAATGCTGACAAAGGATTTATTATAAAAAGCTTTCCGGCTTTTACAAGTTGCAACAGTTCCACACCTACGAAGTCTCCTGTTTCAGGATCTTGATCCTCAATTAAATCTTCTATCGGATATGTTTGGCGATATAAAATATCAATCTGTACTCCATCCCTATCCACTAAAGCATCTTTTGTAATTCTAAGTTCTGACATTGGCACTACTTTATTTTCAACATGGCATAACTGACTCAAATACATAGTCGTATTCCAATCCTCAATATGTTCATGATGTGCTGTAAAAACAACATTTGGGTTATCTATTCCCTTTGTCGCTTCCATTACAGCCTTTGTAACACCAGAAGATAGTAATCGTTCTTGACCCAAGTTTGGATCATCATAGCCTAGTTTTCCACAAACTTTTCCATTCATTTGAAAGCATTCCATAATAAAAGTTGGTGTATCACTATTAAACTCAAGCATTTTAATTTGGTTATCATTTGTTAAAACGAAATCAAATCGTGAAATAACAGATTCAGGATATAATCCTTTCATTCTAATAAACGATAAGCTTGCAGGAGGATACCCAAGTTCAAGAAGCTGTTCGTCACTTAAATTCCGCAAAAGTTTAGCAGTCTTAAAAAATATTTTCCCCATTCGTTCAGTTGCTAATTGCAATTGTTTCATAGTCTGATTTGTTATAAAAAAAACATGAAACAAACTATACTCACATTCATATAAATCCGACCAAAAATTCGGATATTTCGAGTAAAATTCTTTTCGATCCCTTATGTATTGCGACATATGTTAGCCCCCAAATCCTCCCTTTGAACCGCTTCCAATTCCACCTTTAAATTCCGCAGACGATTGATAAGATTTAAACGCCGATGAATTTTTAAAAGTGGATTTATTTTGATAGTAACTCCCACCATAAAAATAATGCCCACGATAACCTGACCTACTATCATCACACTGCCATACCCCAAGTTCATCATCCCAATCCCAATCTGAACAACTATTATCATTCGGTTTTGGGGGAAGATCTTGCTCGCAGCCAAATAAGGTGCCAGTCATTAAAGACGTTACGACACCACCTACTAGCCATTTCGTTTTCGTCACCTTCGCACTCCCCTTTTTAAATTCTATTCCTATTATATAAGATAGCATGATAAAGTAGAAGAAAAAGGAAGAAGAGGGATAAAATGCGCTTAGAATATCGACTTAATGATGAAACGAAAAGGTATCCTGCTTTATGGAACTACGCAAATATTTCTAATTCTGAAATCATCGCACGCATGACGTGTGAATATTTTATAAAAGATAACAAGACATATGTTGTTACTGCAACTTCAGTAGATCCAGACGGAACAGCAGTTATATATATTCAAAAAGAAGAGTTTGCAAATGACCCTTCAGATCCTACATACTCTCACATCGGTTTTGAGGTTAGAGAACTAAGTGAAACGAGTTCTAGCATAATAGATCGGAAAGATGTATGGAACTATGAAGAAATTTTGCCATCTCTTCATTCAGACCTTATATATATTCAGCGCGACGGCATGCATATGGAGTTCGCTTTAAATTCAAGAGAGATTGATGAAGATAGAAAGTGCTATATTTATTATGGAAACTTCACAGGTGAATCCAGATAAAACAAATATATTTATGCAACAAAAAAACCTTACGTATAAAACGTAAGGTTTTTATATAGCCCCACATATGCCGTTCTCTCTAGATGTCCATAAACCTGCTCTCACAGGTGGATGCTCTCACAAATGTTTGTAACTTCCTTCTTAAAAAGACGGCTTGTTAGCTACATTTAAATATTGAACTTCCATATTAAACTTATTGGTTTAAGACATGCATAAGCTACGTACACCGTAGGAATTTTATATAATGTTAGTTGAAATAAGACCCCCGCACGTGCCGCTCCTCGTAAATGTCCAAAAACCCGCTACTCGCAGGTGGATGCCCTCACAGTTACCGTACATCTTCCTCCACAAGGAAGGCTTGATGATGGTCGCTAAATATTGAGCTTCCGTATAACTAACATCGGTTTTAGACATAAATAAGTTACGTACACCGCAGGATGTATTATTTACTTGTCGTTATATTATCACATTGTTTCCAATGTGTAAAATACAAAGTTTTTCGAGCAATTTCTTGCTTGTGACCTTATTTTAATACAAATTATTTTTGCATGCAAGTGATTAATCTTCTTCTTTTGCAATTTGATTTTCTGGATAAGAAATCCAATCACTCCAGCTACCTGCATACAATTTAACATTTTGGAATCCAGCTAATTTCAATGCAAGGATATTTGGACATGCTGTAACACCAGAACCACAATATACAATTGTTTCCTTATCTTTCAAAAGATTTCGGAATCGTTCTTGTTGCCCAGCTTCATTCTTAAATTGTCCTGATTGTACAATTCCATCCTTCCAAAAATAGTTTACTGCTGTCGGAATATGTCCTGCTTTTGGATCAACTAGTTCCTCTACACCAGCATAACGTTTTGGCTCTCTAGAATCAATTAACGTAACATCTGCACCTGCATGAATATTCTCTCTCACCGTTTCCATCGTTACAAGCATATGATCTTGTACATTTGCTTTGAATGTTTTTCGTATAGCAACAGGAATTTCCTTTGTTATCGGTAGTCCATTCTCTTTCCAAGCTGGAAATCCACCATCTAATATATATACTTTCTCATGTCCTACATAGTTTAATAACCACCAGAGACGAGAAGCATTTGCACCCGCTTGACTGTCATATGCAATTACTGTCGTATGTTCACCAATACCAGCTTGTGAAAGCTTGTCTGCAAACTCCTCAATATTCGGCAATGGATGGCGACCACCATGTTCTGTTACAGGACTTGATAAATCTAAATTTAAATCAAAATATAACGCATGAAGAATATGTTCTTCCTCATACTTTTCTCTACCCCAATTAGGATTCGCTAAATCAAAACGACAATCGATTATACGGACATTCTCATCCTCTATATGCTCACGTAACCATTCGACTGTAACTATCATCTTTAACGACCTTCTTTCTCTTGCAAACGACTTACATACTCCATAACCATTTCTTCCGTAACAAATTTACGTTGCAGTGTAACACCATTTTTTGCAAGATCATTAATTTGCTTTGTTACAACATTAATGATATCAACCGAAAATTCTTTCCCCTTTGACGCAAGAGATACGGCTGCTTCAATAGCTGCTTCACGCTGCGCATCTAATTGTAAACATGCTTTTACACTTTCATTTTGTTTACGAGAATGTGCTGTAATTGCTTTATGTACTTCCATCTTCTCTTCCCCCTAAATAAGTTATACGTTCTTATTCAATTCCATTGCAAGCCGAATCATATCACGACATACAATCCCATTTTCAATAATCTCTTCTTCATAATGCTTTGAAAAGTAATCAAAATCAATAGAAAAAATACGAAATCCACATTTTTGATATAAAGCAAGTTGTGAAACACTAGAATTGCCTGTACCAACTTCAAGTTTTGACATACCATATCCTTTAGCAGTTTCTACGGCATGACTTAATAGCTGCTTTCCAATCCCTTTTCCTTGCAAATGCTCTACAACCGCAATATTCATAATTTCCATCGTCTTCGGCCTTGTTTCCAAAAGAACATATACACCGACAACTCTCTCCTCTTGCTTAGCTACATATGTTAACCCTCTTTGTACATATGCATCAATTTGCTGCTCACTTGGATCAGCAAGCAATAATAAAGGTTTCGGTATAGCTTCTTTCGAAATATACTCTATTACTACACACATAAAAAACTCCCCTTTCTCTATTGTTCTAAACCCTCCTTGTCTACCATAAATAATAGAAAGGAGGGATTCACCATGGACAACAATGAGAAAAAGTGCAACGTCATCTCTATTGATGGAAAGAAGAAGAAAAGCGACACGTATTCCTATCCAAAATTAGTAGTAGAAAACAAAACATATGAATTTTCTTCATTCGTCTTATGCGGTGAAACACCAGACGGCAGACGCCTCGTTCTTACTCATATGATTTCTACCGATGAATTTGCTGGGTTTGTCAAATCTTTAGATACAGTATTGCAAAAGAAAATTGAACGAATCTTTTTCTCATAACGACTATATCACATAAATTTCTTTTTCAATCTCTACTAACTGCTTTTGCAATTGTTCTTTACTTTGTTCATATAGTGATACATCAATTGTTTCAGCCAATGCAAATAATACACTTTCATAATAATTCATCACATCTTGCTGCATCACTTTTTGGAATAAGTTCCATTTCAAATCCCACTCTTGCTTATAATGATGAACAAATAAATCTTTTTCATCAGCTACATAGTTTGATACGAAAGGCTCTAATACAACTTTAGCCTCTTCTTGCATGAAAGCTTTATCATTTTTTTCAAAAAAGCTTTTTTCATTTTTAAAATGCGCCAGTGCTTTTTTGAAATCTTTTATTTCAACTGAAGGGAACGGTTCTTCATGTGCAATATCTTTATATTCATAATCCACTGTTCCACTCATAGAAATTGATTCATTTTCTACTTTACAGTTCACCACAATTTCATTCTTTGCACGCTTCATCGCTTCATCTATCCATTTCTCAAGGCGTAATGATGTCGCACGCATTTCTTGTAATAAATCATGCTGAATAAATGCTACTAATTCCATAACGCACTGTTGCAACTGTACTTTCACATTCCCATCCGTTCGCAGCGACGCTGGATTAATAAATTCAGTAAACACATCGTTATAGCGTAGGAATAGACGCTGTTGCACGTAATAAAGCAATTCTTTCACTTCATTTTGCATCGCCTGCTCTTCAGCAAGCACACTATATGATGAAATAATATGAAGTAGCTGATTACGCTCTGCTTCATATTTTTTCGTTTGCTTCTCTTTCTCTTCATTCCCCTGCTTTGCACCGTTTATCATATTTACTAAAAGCTGATCTGCTCCTTGCAATGTACCATATAAAGCATGAACAGATACGAGCATTAAATCTCTCATCATAAAGGATGTAAATGATTCCTCGAACTTAGCAATCCCAGAGTTTTGTAAAATACCGTACTTCTCTTTTTCAATATTTTTTCCTTGCTTCTCTTCAAGTGCACATAAACTTGAAATTGCAAATAAACGCGGATTTCTAATACCGTATTGCAGTAGCTGGTCTGCGATATAACCTTTTACCATTTCAAGTTCTTCTTCAGACTCTGCTAAATCGGCCGCATTAATTAAGAAGAACATTTTATCAAGTGCAAAAGTATCCTTTACACGACCAAGCTGGATTAAGAATTCACGGTCAGCACGAGAGAACACATGATTATAATACGTTACAAATAAAATAGCATCTGCGTTTTTAATATACTGGAACGCAACGTCCGTATGGCGGGCGTTAATAGAATCCGCTCCAGGTGTGTCTACAAGCGCTACTCCTTGCCTTGTTAAAGCACAATCATAATAAAGCTCCATATACTCAACAAAACATGATTTTTCTTCATTCGCTACATAATCAGAAAACTCTTCTAGTGTAACTTGTACTTGCTCCCCTAAATGAGAAGAAACCGTATCATACCCTTTTTGTACCGCTCGTAAAAAGCTAAATGTTGTTTTTTGCTTCCCAGTTGGTGAAGGATATTTCATAACTTTATCAATTTGTGCTAACGCTTCATCTAACGTAGTAATCTCATAATGAAACAACTTATAAACAGCTTTCATATCTTCTAATAAAGCTTGCTTTGATTTGAATTGAACCATTACTGTTCCGTGTGGTTTTTCCTCTGTAACCGGCAAAATTTGATTAATCGTTGCCGTCGTCGGATTTGGTGATACAGGAAGTACCTTCCCACCAAGCAATGCATTGGCAAATGATGATTTTCCAGCACTAAAAGCTCCGAATAACGCTACTGTAAATTGTTTCGTTTCCACACGACGCCTTTTTTCTATTACCTCTTGTTGTACATGTTTCAGCGCTGGCAATGGCTCTAATATCGTTTCAGCTTTCTTCACTTTCTCTAATATACGCTGAATATTTAAAGCTGCCGTTCCTTTTATCTCTTCCTCACGAACCATTACGTTATCGTTTACGCTTTCCTGCTCTTGTAGTGTGAATTTCTCACTAACAATTTGTGTTTTACTTTGCAATATTTCCTCTATTTGCAATCCTTCTGGTGTAGCAACACGCTCGTGCCAAACATTTTGCAAATAACTTTCATATGTCTCTAAATTGTTACTGTATTGCAATTGCGTTTCTTTTGCCGTTTGCAACATCATATATTTTTCAATCTCTTCTTCAATGCGTGCAACTGCTTCCTTCACCTTTTGCTTTAAAACGACTGCACTTTTATCAAAAATTTGCTGCGCTTTTGTAAAATAACGTTTCTTCAGTTCATTCGCTACATCCGCTGTATAAAGAAGTAAGTAATCACCTGTGAAACCTGCACCTTGTTTAATGACTTCAGCTAACATTTCTGGTCCAAAAGCAATTTCTAAAGCATATATGTCTTTCCCAATTTCCTCTGTGAACAATCCTTCTTCTTTTAAGAAGGCAACAATAAATTCTTTCACATGAAAATCAAGTTGCGTTTCAACAGTCTTTTGCAAAGCAGAATAAAAAGCATCTAAACGTCTCAGTTTTTCTTGCTCCGTCTTTCCTTTCGCAAATAGCAAACCGACCTTAAATTTAGTTAATTTCGTTTCTAAATACGCATTTGCCAATTCTCTCATTTCAAATGGCATTAAATACGCGTTATCTAATATAGCTTGTAAGCCTTTTATAAATTCGTTTCTCACATGAGATTCTTTACTAGCCTCGCGTTGTTTAGTTTCCGTTTGCTCTTCTTTCTTTTCAACTATCTCTGAAATAGAAAGCGGCGATGCTAACTCTTCCTCATATTTCAAAAGAGCTTTTTCATTTTCCGAAAGAATAAACGAAAAATGTTCCCCCATTAAATATTCTGTTTCTCGCTCCATTCCATCTCTTACATACTGCACTTTTTCTTTCATAATAGAAGTAATTAATGTTTCTAAGCTCCCAATTTCATTATGTGTATGGTTCATCATTCGTAATGAAGTATAATACACTCCATCTACTTCAATATCCCAGTTAGAGAACGATTGTTTTACACTATCTTTATAATCCTCAAACGATAATTCATTTTCTTTATGTTTATCTATTTGATTTACAACTAGATAAACCGTTTTATTACGTTGTTTCAATTCTTTAACAAATTGCAAATTCACTTCCGATTGGACGTGATTATAATCCATCATATAAAAAATTACGTCTGCTAGATGCAGCGTTGATTCTGTCGCTAATTGATGGGCATCATCTGTTGAATCAATCCCTGGTGTATCAACTAACATAACACCCTCAGGAATTGGCGCATCATTCCGATAAATATGAACACCAATTACCTCATCACCGTCTTTACAAATTTGTTTTAATTCTTCAGCTGAATATGCACCATCATATTCGTACTGTTCTCCAGATTTAACTGTTACAACAACACGATCCATTCCTTTTTCAATTTTGACAACGTTAGCGCTTGTCGGAATTGGACTTGTTGGTAACAACTGTGCTTTATATAGATGATTCATCATCGTTGATTTCCCTGCAGAGAAGTGACCGCAGAACGCTATCATAAGCTGCTCTTGTTTATATTTTTGAATCACCTCAAACAACTTTACACTATTCTCTGCATCGCCGTGTTTTTGCCACTCTTCATAAAAACAAACAAGTTTTTTCATACCGTTTGTCTGTACTATGTTTGTCATCCCCTTGTTCCCCTTTATCCAAGATGTATATACTTTTTCCCGCCATTTGCGAGCTCATAATCATCAGGAAATACATCCCCTCATCGATTACAGTTTCACTTTACTATCATACTAAATTTTCAGCATATTCTCATTAAAAATAAAAAATCCCTTTCATTCTTTTTACAAATGAAAGGGATTTTATGTCATATCACTCATTTTGCTGTTCCTACTCCATTTAAAACATACTTTGCAATAACTGCATATACAGCGACTGTACCTGCTACTAATGCATATACCATACTCATGCACCAACCTTTTTTGATAATGATTATCACTTTTAAATACATTTTATCATTAAAGAGAATCATTATCAATACTTTTCATAAAGAAAGCCCCTTATAGAAAGGAGCTTTACTGCCTGTTTTGAAGAAGGTTAAAACTTGTTGTGCACTCTTATTATATCTCATAATACATATCTTAACAGTTTTAAAAATTGGAAATTACCTATATACCCTCCTCTTTACATTTTGTATAATAAAAGGGAATTACTTAACAAGGAGGAAAATAATGACACAAAATATTTCACAAGGCGAGAGGATACATTCCATTGATATTATTAGAGGGATAGCTGTACTAGGTATTTTTCTTGTTAACTGGCCTATTATCGCTGGGATTGACTCACGTGATCTTTCAGGAGTTTATGAGGGGCTAGATAGCTATATCCGTCTATTTTACGATATGTTTATTCAAACAAAATTTTATACAATCTTTTCGTTTTTATTCGGCCTAGGCTTTTACATTTTTATGACTCGTGCTGAAGCGAAAACAGATCGCCCAAAAACTTTATTTGTTCGTCGCTTACTTATTTT
The DNA here is from genome assembly GCF_008368885.1 of Bacillus sp. BPN334. NCBI lineage: Bacteria > Bacillati > Bacillota > Bacilli > Caryophanales > Bacillaceae > Bacillus > Bacillus sp. BPN334. The sequence continues at coordinate 14,844 of NZ_QOZW01000014.1, forward strand.
ATTATTATTTGGTTTCTTACATTACGTTCTTTTATGGGACGGGGACATTTTACATAGTTATGCAATCGCTGGATTTTTCTTATTTTTATTTTACAAGAGAGAACCTCGTACCATTTTAATATGGGCAATCGTTTTATTAAGTATTTTTCAATTTCTTATGCTAATTGCTAGTATTGGTATTGCCTTCATGCCAAAGGATGAACTTGGATTATCCTTACCAATCATGCCACTTGAAGACTGGGTATCACAAATACAAAATCGTTTCCATGCATTTTATGCTAATGGAATAGGGCTAAATATTTCAATGCTCCCAGAAACACTCGGATTATTTTTACTCGGTTTATACGCTGGTAAAAAAGACATTTTCCGTCGTACGAAAGAGTTAGATCCGAAACTTAAAAAATGGCAAATCATTATGTTCGTTTTAACATTACCGTTTTGGTTCTTTATGGTTCGTTATTTCTTATCAACCTCTTCATATGAACCACTTTATATGCAAGGACTTGCAATGTTTAGCGGAAAAACATTATTCATCTTCTACATTTTCACGCTTATGCGTTTATTACAGAAAGAAAAATGGCAAACATTATTACGACCATTCCAATATGTTGGTCGAATGGCGTTAACAAATTACATCTCGCATACAATTGTTACGTTACTTGTATTCGGACTATTGTTCAAAAATGATTATCTTGCTCCATTATGGGTAGGTCCTCTATTTTGCATTAGTTTCTATACGTTACAAATCTTTATTAGCCGCTGGTGGCTGTCACGTTATCAATACGGTCCACTTGAGTACATTTGGCGTCTTGGTACTTACGGGAAAATGATGCCACTTAAAAAGAAAAGCAAGGTCTCGTAACGAGACCTTGCTTTTTTTACACTTCTCTTACCGCACTTTGCATCGGTTGTTCTAGTTGCAACATTTGAAGTAGCACTAAATAAACCGTTTTAATTGATGTAAGGGGGCACAATGTAACTGGAGAAATATTAAAAGGGACTAGAGAAAAAATAACATGAGAGAACGTCACTTTATATTATATTCCTATAAGAAATCACAAAGTGCGATCCAATCATTTGTTTTACTATTTTTAGCAAAATAAAGTCCACCGCCATGAATAATCTTTAAATGGGCTTTGGGATCGTCTGTTATTTGAAAAATAAATTCATAATCCGCGGGCCATTGGATACCTGATTGGGCAAAGCAAGCATAGCCTCCTAATTTGTGTATGTAATGATTTTCTTCAAAAATGTCCTCGTAGTAGTCAATCTCAATTGTGTTTTCAAGTTCAATAATTCTATCTTGCACGTTGTTAGGGAAATCTTCCGTATCCCATTGTGGAAACTCATCAGCTACTAATCTTGGTATTAAGGGAAAAGGTTTTAGATTTGGAAACGTAAGTGACATTTCATTCGGTACTAGTTCCTCTAAAGAATCATATTCTCTAACACAAAAATTTCCTGATAAATTGGACAAATCTTTAGCAAAGTTTGGAGAAAGAAATACTGCAATGACTTTCATATCTTTTACTGCTTCTGGAATAAAAGGTATTTGTGTTAAATTAAGCATCATAATCGCATACATTTTGTCTTGATAACGGTCGATTGGGCAAGTTTCATTTGGTAATGAATAGGGAATCTTTCCAATCCAACTTTCATTTATAGATAAATCAGGTCTTTTTCCGCCTGTTTGAAAGATAGTTGCTCTTTTCCTTAAGATATTCTTTATTTGATCTATTTCCAAAATATTTCTCCTCCTAAATATATATTTTGGTTTCTCCTTATTTTAACGGATAATTATATTCTAACAATAATGTACATTTTTTGTTATAACGCCCCTTTTGAAAGCTGTTGTTAAGCAGCAATTTCAAGGGTCTTTTTCTAGTTTTACTGTCGATTTAAAACAAATTTGTACTGTTTATGAAAAACATACCTTTTTGAATAAAGTTGCACCGTTTTGCATCATCAGGTAAAACTCCTATAGTAATGAAGCTTTAGAATTAAAAGTAGATCTGGAAATTGAGACATTATAAACTTATTAAACTAGCTCAGTAATAAAAACGATGGGTTCAATTCGACTGGTGTTTTAAACATCACTACAAATTAAAAACCTATCTCAAATGAGATAGGCTTAATTACATACAATTCGTATTGTGTCTACTTACTTTTTATGCTTCCCTTACTGCACTTTGCATAGACACTGGCTCTTCTTTTACTTTCACTTTACGCTGCGGCACCATATTAAATACGATATTTAAAAGTACTGCTGACGCACTTCCAAGTACAATTCCGTTATCTGTTAAAATACGAATGTTTTCAGGAAGTTGTGAGAATAATGTAGGAACAACTGTAACCCCAAGCCCAATTCCTACAGAACATGCAACGATTAATAAGTTTTCTTGTTTACCAAAATCAACGCTACTTAACATTTTAATACCATATGCCATTACCATACCGAACATCGCTAACATTGCACCGCCAAGTACTGATTTCGGGATAATAGTTGTAATAGCTGCGATTTTAGGAATGAATCCAAGAACAATTAACATACCACCACAAGTATAAATAATAACGCGATTTCTTACTCCAGTTAATTGAACAAGTCCTACGTTTTGAGAGTATGTTGTATATGGGAACGCGTTGAAAATACCACCTAACACCATCGCTAATCCTTCTGCGCGATAGCCTTTTGTTAATTCTTTTTCACCGATCTTTTTATTGCAAATATCAGATAATGCGAAATATACACCTGTTGCTTCTACAATCCCTACGCAAGCAACTAAAATCATCGTAATAATTGGCGTTAATTCAAATGTTGGTGTACCGAAGTAAAATGGCTGAATACCGTGGAACCAATCCGCTTCTCCAACCGCTTGCAAACTTACTTTCCCCATAAATGCTGCAACGATTGTACCGAACAATAGACCTAGTAAAATAGAGATTGAACGAATAAATCCGTCAAAGAAACGATACATAATGATGATAAATAATAATACACCAAATGCTAACGCTAAATTTTCAAGACTACCGAAATCTTTACTTCCTACTCCTCCAGCCATATCATTAATTGCTGCTGGAACAAGTGTAACTCCAATTACGGTAACGACAGATCCTGTTACAACAGGTGGAAACAGTTTTACGAGCTTTCCAAATAATTTCGCAAAAATAACAACGAATAACCCGGCAGCAATAATCGCTCCATAAATAGAAGACACGCCGTATTGTTTCCCGATTGCAATCATCGGCCCAACCGCTGTAAATGTGCAACCAAGTACAACGGGAAGTCCAATACCGAAAAAGCGATTTGATAATGCTTGTAAAATCGTCGCAACGCCGCACATTAATAAATCAATCGAGACTAAATATGTTAACTCTTTTTGATTTAAACCAAGTCCGCCGCCCACAATAAGCGGAACGATAATTGCGCCAGCATACATCGCCAGCATATGCTGCATACCAAGCGATGCGATTTTAAATGGATGTTGCTTCATCGTTTATTTCACCTCCGCAGTTTCTTGCTGTACAAATGTAACTGTGCCGTTATCAAGTGATGCAATTTCTGCTAGTGACTCAACACGAACTCCTTGTTCACGAAGCTTCTTTCCTCCATCTTGAAATGCTTTTTCGATAACAATACCAATTCCTGCAATACTTGCTCCTGCTTGCTCTACTAAACTCATTAAACCTAAAGCAGCCTGACCATTTGCTAAAAAGTCATCGATAATTAAAACACGATCATTTTCATCGATATGATTTCGAGATAATGAAATTTCATTCGTTTCTTGTTTCGTAAATGAATATACGTTTGCAACGTACATATTATCTTGTAACGTTAACGATTTACGTTTTCTTGCAAAGATTACTTTTACACCAAGCTCTAATGCTGCCATAACTGCTGGTGCAATGCCTGAAGATTCAATCGTCACGATTTTTGTAATGTTCTCTTCTTTAAAACGTTTAGCAAATTCTTTTCCGATCTCTTGCATAAGTACTGGGTCAATTTGATGATTTAAAAATGCATCTACCTTTAATACGTCACCAGTTAAAACCTTTCCTTCGTTCAAAATCTTTTCTTGTAATACTTTCATGTTTGTTCCCCCTCTTATGCAATAAAAAACTCCAAAAGCCGCCACCACTCGTTACAAGTGAGAGACGCGCTTTTGGAGTTTCGCAAAAAAGAATGCTAAACAAGCAAATATATTCGTCCTCACTCATAGTCAAAGTATTTACGGTACTTCGGTAGAAACTTGCAGGCCATATCCCCGCGATTATATGAGTGTAGCTAACTATTTATTTTATAGATGGATTATAACGCACTTTTTATACTTTGAAAAGCATTTCTTAATAAAACACGTACAAATTTTATAAAAACATCATTTTCGTTCGAGTTTTGTAAACTCTTACATATTATTTCAAAGTGTCGTTAAAATGATTGGCCCATCTTTTGTAATCGCAATTGTATGCTCATATTGCGCTGATAATTTCCCGTCCATCGTTCTTGCAGCCCATCCATTTAAATCTACTTTCGAATATCGCATACCTACATTGACAATAGGCTCAATTGTAATTACCATTCCTTCTTGTAGTTCAGGCCCTTGTCCTTGTTTCCCAAAATGAAAAATTGCTGGTTCTTCATGAATCTCTTTACCTATTCCATGTCCCGTAAAGTCTCTTGCGACAGAAAAACCTTCATTTGCTACATAACTTTCAATCGCATAGCCAATATCTCCTACATGATTACCGATTATCGCCTGATCAATTCCTTTATACAATGCATTCTCAGCTACTACCAATAACATTTCTGCTTCTTCAGAAACATTTCCAACTCTATACGTCCAAGCAGAATCTGAAAGACCACCATTTAAGTTTACTACCATATCAATTGTTACAATATCACCCTCAGTTAAAGGAACATCCGCCGGAAACCCATGACACATTTCATCATTTACAGATGCGCATATCGCATATGGATACCCGTTGTAACCTTTCTGTTCAGATGTTGCACCATGCTTTTCTAAATATGCTTCAACAAACGTATCAATTTCTTTTGTCGTAATACCTGGTTTCATCATTTTGGCAATTTCCCTATGACATGAAGCAAGTAATTTCCCAGATTCATGCATCAAATCTATTTCATTTTTCGTTTTAATTGTAATCATTCTACCTCTCCTCGCTAAACCTGCTATTTGCTACTAAAGTTCAATCATACACATCCTCTTCCAAAACTTCCAATTATAAAAGCAAACATCATTTCTTCTATTTTCCGAATATAAATTTTTATTTAATTCGTTTTTTAAAATATTACATCTAGTATTTTTTATTGATGTTTATTTATAAACAAAGTATATTGTTACTATACTATTAAAAGGAGGATTGTTAAAGATGATGCATGCAGGAAGACTACGTCAGCAACCTTTGAACACTAAGTAATTTAATATGTTCAAAGGCTCTGTTTTCATAAAGCAGAGTAAACGGGATTAGTCTGCACATTTTTAATAATCTTCATCGGAAGAGTACACTTTCCACATGAAGAAAGGCAGATATACATCTGTCTTTTTTTCGTATATTTTTTCATACAAAGAGAGACGTTTATTCATTATACCCTCGTTTACTCTTAACCACAGACAGAAGCCCGTCTGTGGTTTTTTTATGATTACATTTTCTTATATCTCGCTACTTTAAGCATATTGATGTAGTTAGAGACAAAAAGTAACAGAAAACGCATGAAAACATTGAAATTAGAATAAACATTTGGAGGAAATAAAAATGAATACACTTAAAGTGAAACAATTAGCAAATACGAAAGGCCTAAATATATTAGAAGATTCAATAGAAATCAATGAATCTGGCGTTGACTTTCAAGTAGCACACGTTAAAGAACAAAACGGGGATAAATGGATACTAAGAATTCCTCGTAGACCAGAATCTATGAGACATGCTCTACGTGAAAAAGAAGCATTAGAAATCATGAAAAAACATGCAGAATTCCAAATTCCTGATTGGTCTATATTTTCTGAGGAACTAATTGCTTATAAACAACTAAGCGGCGTTCCTGCCGCTACTATTGATATAGAACAACAAGGTTATATATGGACCTTTAACGAAAAGAATGTACCAACTGAATACCATACTTCATTAGGAAAAGTTCTAGCGAATTTACACTCATTACCTCAACAAAAATTTAATAATACAGGTGTTGAAATTCTTACTGCTAATGAATTAAGAACTTCTATGAAACAAAGGATGAATCGAGTGAAGGAACAATACCATATTAATCAAGACTTATGGGATCGTTGGCAAGCATGGCTAGCTGAAGATTCTTTTTGGCCATCTCACGTAGGAGTAAAGCACGGGGATATCCATCCAGGTCATATCCTGATTAATAATAAAAATAAAGTAACTGGCTTAATCGATTGGACAGAAGTAGGAATAGGTGATGTATCTATAGATTTCACATCGCATTATCTACTCTTTGGGAAGGATGGACTAACAAAGTTAATTCACTCTTATGACAACGCTGGCGGTAAAACTTGGTCAAAAATGGATGAACATATTATCGAACTTCTAACAACGAGTAGTATTACTGTTGCTGAATACGCTCAAGTTTCAGGTTTGAAAGACATGCATGAAATAGCTGTGCACATGCTAGCAACTGAAAGATAATGAAATTGCAAAAAAACAGAAGAACCCTCTTCTGTTTTTTTGTTATTTTTTACATATATAATTCATTTTCAAAAACTCAAAACAACTACCATTTGTTTTCTGTATAAACGTTCCAACAACTTCAAATCCTGCTCTTTTATACACTTTAATCGCTCTCTCATTACATGTCGCTACTGATAGTGTTATATACTTGCAACCATATTTTTCTTTACTAAAAGCTAGTCCAGCGTTTACGAACTGTAAACCAAATCCATTTCCAGTTATATCAGGTCTCATTCCAAGACCTATATCAAACGTTCCATCATTTATTTTACAAACAGTAAAAAAACCAATGAGAGTGCCGTTTTCCTTCACAGAAAATGTATGATCTCCTCTACTCTCATCATGTAAAAACTCAGCTAAATCTTCTTCATCTGCACCTATATCGTAAAAGGAATACCTCCCTTCATAATGCCAGTTATATGCAATTTCTTCTGCTTCTTCTTGCGTCATTACTGTATATGTATAAGCCATTCTTCTATCCCCCTTGAAAAAAAGAGCTGCAATTAAGCAGCTCTTTTTTATAACTCATAGATTTCTTTATACTTCGCTTCTAAATAATCTGCTAAGTAGTTTGCATTTAATCCTTCACCTGTCACATCTTCTAAAATTTCAAGTGGCTTTTTCGTTTTACCGTATTGGTGAATATTTTCTGTTAGCCATTCACGAATTGGTGTTACGTTTCCTTCTTCTAATAATGCATCAAAGTTCGGAATGTCTTTTAACATTCTTTGCTTAAATTGCGCTGCATACATATAACCAAGCGCATAAGATGGGAAGTATCCAAATGAACCACCAGCCCAGTGAACATCTTGCAATACACCTTGTGCATTGTTTTCCGGACGAATTCCTAAATATGCTTCCATCTTATCATTCCAAGCCTCCGGCAAATCCTTCACTTGTAATGTGCCATCAAATAATTCTTTCTCAAGTTCATAACGAACCATGACGTGAAGCGGATATGTAAGCTCATCTGCTTCTATACGAATGAACGATGGCTTCGATTCGTTAATCGCATCATAAAACTCATCTACTGATATATCATTGAATTGACCATCGCTATACTCTTTTAATAAATCATAATTTTTCTTCCAGAATGATTTATTACGACCGATAAAGTTCTCAAAGAATAATGATTGCGACTCATGAATACCCATAGAAGTTCCACTACATAGCGGTGTACCTTCGAATTTCTCTGCAATATTTTGTTCATATACAGCATGGCCACATTCATGAATTGTTCCAAACACTGCCATACGGAAATCTTTTTCATCATAGCGTGTTGTAATACGAACGTCCCCTCTATTTAATGTAATCTCAAATGGATGTACCGTTTCATCAAGACGACCTGCTTCAAAGTCATAATTCAATTGCTTTAATAACTCTAATGTAAAGTTCTTTTGTTTTTCTTTTGAAAAATATTCTGATAAAGCACTTGTCTTTAATCTCTTTTGTGACTCCGATATTTCTTTTACGAGCGGAACGATACGCTCACGAAGTTGACCAAATACGTGATCTAACACTTCTACTGTAATACCTGGCTCATACATATCTAATAATGTATTATATTTATATGTTTCGTAACCCCAATATGTAATGAATTTCTTTTTAAATTCAACTATTTGTTCTAAATAAGGACGGAACATTTCGAAATCAGATTTTTCCCGAGCTTCTTCCCACACACTTTCCGCTTTCGCTTCTAATTTCACATACGCCTCGTATTCCGCTTGTGGAATTTTCTTATTTCTATCATATTCTTTACGACACTCTTCAACCATTTTCTTCGTCGTTTCAGAAAGTTTATCTTCACTTATTAAAGCTTCAAGCTCTGTTAAATAATTTCCCATCTCATCTGAAGTCGACATGACAAACACTTCTGATGAAAGCATACCAATTACTTCTGAACGCTGGTCTACACCTTTTTTAGGCGCACCTGTTCTTAAGTCCCAAAACATTAAGCTTAATGCTTCCTCATAATTCTGTATCTTCTTCACATATGTTAAAAATTGTTTTTCTACTTCATATGTAGCTACTGTCATCGTATAAAACCTCCCTTTTCTACCTCAAACTTAATTCGACATGGAACTCTAAATCCCTTTTATAATAGAAAAAAAGCTTGGCAAGTGCCAAGCTTTCTCCTTATAATTCTTTACCTTCTACTGGTAGTACGTTTTTCACCGCTTCTATCACTTTCTCATCTTCTGTATCAGATAAGAAGATTGATATAGCACCTTTATCGTCGCTCGTACGAATTAAACGTCCAATCCCTTGACGAAGACGTAAAATCATATACGGTACATCTACATCCCAGAATGGATCATTTACATGTTTACGCTTCGCTTCAAACACAGGATCGTTTGGAGGGAATGGTAATGACCAAATAATAACATGCGATAATGATGAACCAGGAATATCTAAACCTTCCCATAAATGAACAGCACAAAGTACAGTCTCTTCTTCATTTTGGAAACGAGAAACGAGCTGACTAATTTCTTGATCCCCTTCATATAGGAACGGAACGGACATTTGTTCTTTACTTACATATTCTTTAAACGCTGCAAGTTCTTGTGTTGTACGGAATAATACAAGTGTACGTCCATTTGTTTTCTGTATATTTTCAAGTGTATATTGACACTTTCTTTCCCATTCATTTTCTTTCGTATGCGATAGTAAGTTTACTGCCATTTGCTCCTCATAATCAAACGGTGAGGCAACTGAGAATGATAAGTAATCTTTTACCCCTAGGCTATTTGCTGTAAATGCGAATGAATCGTTGTTAGATAATGTAGCAGAAGAGAAAATATACGGGATTTTCTTCGAGAATACTTTCTCTTGTAATACTTCTTCAACTGCACGTGGCATAATCACTAACGTGAAGGCTCCATCACCTTCTTCACCCCATGTAATTACATTTTTCTCGTGCATGAACAGACGAAGTGAATGTTCTAATACATCTAAATGTTCATCAACGATATTTAAATCATACGTGTTTACTGTATGCATTTCACTTTCAAATACTAATGCATCACCGACTTCACCAATTTTCGCATAAAGTCTATTCGCTTCAGCTGTTACTTTTTCTGTCACAGTAATTTCTAAACGATCAGAACCGGCGATTTCCTTTTTATTTTCTTGTAACACATCAAAGAATCGCTCTGTTTGCCAAATTGTTTCTTCTACTAAATGCGCAAACTCTTCACGAATATCGTTTTGCAACAATCTTGTTAAAAGTTGCTCCATCATCGTTTGCTTTAAACGATATGTTAAAGCTTTTTGAGCTGCATATTCTACAAGATGTCCTTCATCGAATACAACGCAGCTACTTTCAGGTAATAACGGAATTTGCCCTTCACGCTTACGAGCATCGTACGTCCAAATATGATCCATGTAGAAATCTTGAGAACAAATAATTAAATCTGCCGCTTTACGATAATGTTCACGAGAAAGAGTTTGACCACAACGATGACGAGAATCACAAGTGAAGCAATCTTGGAAGTAATCCCAATTTACTTTTGACCATTCCTCATCATTTAAAAGTGGAAATTCTTTTCTGTCACCGTAGTGGGTAAAGTTTTGCATCGTACCATGATCGAATACAAACTGTGGTAATTCGTAGTATACATCTTCAATTACTTCTGGAGCTCGTCCACTCATAACATCTTCAAGTTTACGTAAACATAAATAATTATCCATTGATTTCGCAAGTCTAACATCAACAGATAGTCCTAATGCTTCAGATAACTTAGCAATGTCCCCTTCTTCTTTCACAAGCTGCTCAATTAACGTTTCATCAGCACAAGCGATAATAGCTGGTTTTCCAGTATAACGCGCATAGCAAATTGCATATAGAAGATATACAATTGTTTTCCCTGTTCCTACACCCGCTTCTGCGAACATTACTTTCTTTTCTTGGAAAGCACGCTCTAATTGAAACGCCATAAAAATTTGTTCATCACGCTCTTCAAAGCCTTTTTCCGGAAGGATATCGTAAAACACATCTCCAATCCATTCATTCAACTTATCATAAAAATTATCTTGTTTCCCTACTTCAAATGGTAATCTCTTCTCAGTAAACATCCTTAGCCTCCAACCAAAAAGTTTTTCTATAAAAAGATATAGCAACTGCTACTCATATGTGTGCAGCCACTTTCCCCTGTTGCCATACATAGAAATACACGAAAAAAAATTTTCCTTTCGAAAAAGGAAAATTTTTTTCTATATTAATGACTTTAAATATCGTTTATCAATCGCTGTTTCGTGTGAAAGAGCTGACAAATATTCTTCTTGTGCTTTTTGTATTTCATCTACAATCGCACCTTGGCTATCCACTTCTTTCCCGATCTCATCATACGTACGATGAATAGCTTTTTGAATCATTGATAATTGGAAACTATCCATATCACGTCCTCCTTTACGCATTACATAATAGCCAGTATATGCGCGCTGGAGGAGTTTTATACTATGAATTACGCGGTGGACGTTTTCCGAAGTATTGGTAGTAATCTGTACGGATAAATCCATTAAATAGTTTACGTTTCTTCGATGCATCTTTTCCATAACACTTTTCAAATGCTTCGTAGCTTGTTAATACATACGCTGACCATGTGTCTAATGGGCGGAATACTTGTCCCATTTCTTTGTACAATTGTTCAACGAGTGCTTTTTCACTTAAACGTTCTCCGTATGGAGGATTCGTTACAACATATCCATAATCCTCTTTTGTCGTGAAATCTTTTACTTGCATTTGTTTAAATGTAATTAAATCACCTAAACCTACTTCTTCAGCGTTGTCTTGAGCAACTCGGATCATACGATGATCGATATCTGATCCAATGATTTGTAGTGGTTGATTATAATTCGCTAAATCTTCAGCTTCTTGACGAGCTTCACGCCAGTTTTGTTTACCAACCCAGCCCCACGCATCTGATGCGAAGCCACGGTTAAATCCTGGTGCAATATTTTGTCCAATTAATGCTGCTTCAATCGGAATTGTACCTGATCCACAGAAAGGATCCACGAAAGGACGATCCGGCTTCCAGTTTGTTAACTTAATTAAAGACGCAGCCAATGTTTCTTTTAATGGAGCTTCCCCTTGATCCATACGGTATCCACGTTTATGAAGTCCAACACCACTTGCATCAATTGTTAATGTTGCAATATCCTTGAGCATTGCGATCTCAATACGGAATAACGGACCATCTTCTTCAAACCAAGTTGTACGTTTATATGTTGTTTTTAATTTTTCAACGACAGCTTTTTTAACGATACGTTGGCAATCTGAAACACTGAACAACTCAGATTTTAACGATTTACCAATTACAGGGAACTCTCCGTTCTCTGGAATATAATCTCCCCAGTTTAATGCTTTCGTTTTTTCAAACAGCTCATCAAATGTTGTCGCTTTGAATTCGCCAACTTTAATTTTCACACGGTCCGCAGTACGTAACCATAAGTTCGTGCGACAAATCGCCTTTTCATCTGCTTCAAATGTTACTTTGCTGTTTTCCACTTGGCATTCATAACCAAGATCACGAACTTCTCGGGCAACTAACGATTCAATACCCATTGCCGCTGTTGCAATTAAAGTAACTTTTCCCATTTGCATTCACCTCTTATGTATAGTTAAACAATAATTAATAGCAATTTGTCCTATTAATCATTACATTTTACGAAGAATTTTCTCATTAACCATTTTAACTCATAATTTATAACTTCATACAAATAAAAAGCCCTCCTCTAACAAAGGAGAGCTGAGTTATTTCATAGTTGGTTCATAACGTTCTGTAAGCCATGTTCTGTTCCTTTGTACTGCAAACGGCCCACGCCTCGTACTCCGGTGGCAATCATCTATCTACAGGTTATACAACCTGTCCTTTCCCATCGTTCATTTCCTTGGAAAAGATTCCCCTACCATTATTTGGGTTTCTCGCTCGTGGGGTTTACCTCGTTCCACTCCTATCATTTCTTCAAGGACTTCGTCACTGTGGCACTTTAAAGGTAGTCAAACCATATCCGAAAGGACTTAGGTTTTTTCCCTGCCGTTAAACCAGCCTTACAGCCAGAATACCCTAGCTTATGAATTGGCTAGGCACGAACACTACAGCCATCTCAGGCCGTGCGAGCATGGACTTTCCTCTACAACGTTGGCGTTGCAGCGATTACCCAAACGTTATGACATCCATTAGTATAGTGGAAACAAAAAGATTTTGCAATGTTTTTTTCTATGTAAAATGCTTTAACCTTTTTACCACTAAAAATTATTCGTATAACTTACTTCCAAATACAGCTTTTTCTAAATTAGATAGACGTTTTAAAATGTCCGTATTCGTGTTGTTATATACAGGTTGTGCAACTGGTGTTTGTACAACTGGTTGTTGTGGCACTTGCGTTGCTACTAATTTTTGTTCCTCTAATTCACGCTTTAAACGAGCATTTTGTTGCTTTAATTGATCAAACTCCTTGTGGAAAGCTTCATAGTCTTTAATGATCATGTCAAGAAACTTGTCTACTTCTTCTTGTTGATAGCCTCTCATGCCTGTTTTAAATTCTTTTTCTAAAATATCTTTCGCCGTTAATTTAATTTTATCCGAAATCATTTTCTTCACCTCAAATTTTTGCCAAAACTTTCATTACCTAAATTTTTTCAGAAACAACGCCTTTTGTCAATCATATATACGAGTACTATATTACATATTACTCAGCATTATTCCACTGTTCCTCTTCTATTATATCTTGTAAATCAGAAAAAAGAATGAAATAACTGTGATAATTTTCTATTTCTCCTTTTTTCTTTGCTGCTTCTACAATATATTTGGGACTCCCTGGTTTTTCTTCATCATATACAGCTAAAAGTGCATCACTTTTTTCAATAAAAAATTGATTTTTTAATTTAAATTGTTCCGGGCTTTCGTACTTCCGTTTCGTAATACTATCAATATGGTCTGCTTGAGAGAGAATACATTCGTAATATTCACGGTTATCTTCCTTCCAGCTTTCTTCTTGTTCTAAAAACGGAGTAAATACCGCTAATTTTAGATTTGGATATTCTACTTGAATTTCAAAAACAACTTCAGCAGCCCATAATTCGACTCCTAACTGCCCACTTATTATCACCCATTCCAAACCTTCTTCTACAAAAGTAGTTAATTTTCGGTGCAATGCTTTTTTTATACATTCCACCCCTGGATGATCATTTTTAAATATACCAAGTTCAAATGGCTTATATCCCGTTACAGCAATAACTTTCATATCAACACTCCAATTACAAAAAAAGAACTAGCATTTCGCTAGTTCTAACATATCATTTACTTTTTAAATATTCCACCAACGTTTGGTCCAATATTCGGACCTACTGGTGATACATTGTTTGGTAAAAATGGTGATACATTTGGTCCGAATGGTGATACGTTTGGTCCAAACGGAGATACATTTGGTCCTGGACCAAATGGTGATACGTGATGTCCGTGATGTCCATGATGTCCATGACCACATGGTCCACATCCACCGCCGAATCCTGGATCGATTGGGTCTACAACATTTACATTCGAGTTTGTTTGTGGGAAGAAGTTTTGGTTTTTAATTTGTTGATGATGAACATGTGTTGTATGCGTTGGGAAAATGTGTGGCACCACCGTTGTTGAAAAAGAATGTGTTACACACTGTTTCGTCGGATGAATGACAGGAGCAGTTGTACAGATAGGTCCTACAGGCTTATGCCCTCCAAAACAAGGATGACAATGATGCATAGTTTTTTCTCTCCTCTCTCGTTAAAAAAATCTGACTACACTTTACAATATGAGAAAAGAGGGAAAGCCGTTTGTTATATATACCCATTTATTACAAGGAAATTTGTCTAGCCTTCTGCTTTATACGTAATGCTTTTTATAGACAATCCCCCAAGATTACTTACCAAAAAAACCTCCAACTTGCTTTACAATACCCGTCACTTGGTTCATCGCATTCATCATTTGTCCAGCTGTATTCATCATTTTATTTACATCATAGTTACCATCTGAGTTTTTAAATTGGGAAACAAAACTAGAAAATTGACTCGGTTGTTGTTTTTGTTTATTCTGCGTCGGGTACGGTTGTTTTGGTGGATAAAACATCGCTTGTTGATTTCCATAGGGAGATGGTGGTGGCATATAGTATTGTGAATTCATATAAGATTGCTGTTGTTGATCCATATAGGGCTGCTGCTGCGGTTGCGGTTGATTCATATAAGGTTGCTGTTGCTGATCCATATAGGGCTGCTGCTGTTGTTGCGGTTGATTCATAAACGACACTTCAAATGGCTGGTAATAATTTTGATTTCCATAATGAGGCTCGAAAGGATACATATTATACCGTAAATATGTATCCGTATTATATTGGTACATATTTTGCTGTGTATATGGATTAGATTGCTGATATACGTTTGGTTGTTGAAACATGCATTCTCTCCTCCTTCACATAAGTTTCTACATATATAATATGTACCAGTAAAATAATATGTGTGACGGAGTATCTGTCTATTTTTGTCGGAAGTTTAAATTTTTAAAAAATTAAAAAAGAAAACCCTTCCATGCTATGATAATAAAGAAGAAGATTCTCATGGGGGAGGAATCAACATGGTATTAGGGGATTTAAAACAAGCGTTTTCTCAAAAAAAGGGGTATTACACAGAGAATGTAAATGAATTGTTAGACTTTGCGAGACATTGGTATCTCGAAGGAAAAATATGCATTTCAGATTACCGAACATTAATAAAAGAATTAGAAATAAACGGTGCAACAAAACCTACAACAATGACAGAAGCATAAAAAACAAGAGGGTTTCCCCTCTTGTTACTTACATTGCTCAATTATATTTTGCAAAGTATACGAAATGGCTTGATGTGTTTCAAAGAATCGCTTACCTTTACCTTTATTTACAAAACATTGCAACACATTTGTCTGTAAATTATCGTACACTTGATCAATTTGCTGTACATGTATATACTTCGGTTTTTCTTCCTTAATCCATTTATAAGCTAATTCTTTCCACACTTTTAATTCCTCATCTACCATATCTACAAATGGTTTCATATCCTTATAAAAATCGTACTCAATCATTTCTCTTTTTTTCACATTCGCTTCATTATTATACTGCATGAGTTTTTCTGAAGATTGTATTAATGCTTCATACTTCATTTTATTCCCACCTTATTATGCACTCACTACGACGTTTTGAAATGCCTTCACCCAATTCCCTTTTTCTTCGTGATGCACTAATTTATTTTCCATATGCTCAATATGCATTTCTGTTATTTCTATTTTATTGCATATTTTTTCACTCGTATCCTTCAATGCATGATTCATTCTAATCCCTATATTCATTTCCAGCAAATCGAGAGAACTTAACATTTGATCCATTGTTTTCATTACATCTTCCTTCTGAACCATCGCCATATACAAAACGCCCCCTTCTTTGCTTTTCCTTTGTCATGTAATTTCGCCGAATGACTCTTCACTCCTGCTCACATGACAAAACTAGTTGTTATTCGTCAAAGAAATCATTTTGTATGTCATTTATAGAAATGGTAACAATACAAAAAGGAGGTGTATGAAAATGGCAAAGAACAAAAACGAAAAAAAGAAAAAACAAAACAAACAAAATAAACCCGAGACTGGCAACCCTAAGTTAGATGGTCCAAATTTCCCTGCTACATAAAGTGAAACTTTAGCACTTTTACAAAAAGCTAATTTCTAAAGCATCCTTAATCTCTTAATTAAATTTTTAGCATACAGGGCAGGATTACTTCACATTAAGAAGTCCCGTCTTCATTTATGAAGACGGGACTTCTTTTTTATTATATCACGAACTCATCCATCCTTTTAACAAAACGATTTACGATAGAAGCAACATATATTTGCTCCCTCTTTCTTTTATACCATTCTGTTATATCAACTTCCCCCTTATACTCTTCCAGTAGAAACAACTCATTTATTTCCGTATCTCTACAAAACCAATCTCTCATACTTATTTCCTTATGTGCAACGACAGGATAAACCTCTCTAAGGGCTGGCGTACAAGATTTTCTAGCTTCTCTTACATAATATTCATAATCTGCTCTTGATCCTGTGTGTATAGTTTGCAATGCAAACCTATGGAATGAACTTTTATAATTCGGATGAAACAGTAACTCCGCTAGTTTCTGCCCTAGTTCTATACGCTTTTGTAACGTTTCAAATTGATAAACTGAAAAACCATACATCCTCCCTTCCACAGTCGGAAAAATAACAGCACTAATATGAAGCATTTCTTGCAATTTAAAAAGTGCAGTATGGAATACATGTTTTTTAAAATATGTATTCTCAATAACTGGTTTTTGAATTTTATTTTGCTCATTTATAATAAGCGCTGTCATGAGCCTATTTATATCTTTTTTTTCCCAAAAATAAATCCATTCTTTTTCCATAAAAATTGATACGTTAAAATATTGTAACAAATAGAATAGTGGTACCTGCCTCCTCTTACTTTCTTCGTATAACAATAGCTGAGGAAATGCATCTAAAAAAATAATCCAATTCGCTTCTTCATAAGTCAGAAACAAATGTTTTTTTACTGTTTGAGGTAAAACAGTAGCATAATATATCCCTTTTAAATCAGTCATATTCCATCCCGCATTTCTCGAGACCATACTTGCTAAAAAGGCCCACCTAATTTCACTGTTCCTTACATAATATTCTTGATAAGAGTGTGTTCGAGAAATGTTGTCCATATTAGCCATTTCTATTTTCCCCTTAATGTTATAAACGATTGTTTTTTCTTCGTCTGTACAAACCATATTTTTACGATATTGTTTAATTTTTGCATAATCATTCCATGTAAACATAAATAAGTCATCATACCTTTCTTCAAAAAGGTCACATCTTTTTTCATTTTTTGTTATAATCACCTTTGTAAGTAATTCTTAGCAAGTTGGGAGTGGACACACTATGACCATTCGTTACCCAAACGGAAAACGGTACAATCAAGCTTCACAACCTCATAAAACACCAATTAAAAAACATACTTATAGTAATAGAGGTATGTCCCTTGAAGAGGAATTGAATGAAACAAATGAATATTACTTAACCCATAATATTGCATGTGTACATAAAAAGCCTACACCTCTTCAAATTGTAAAAGTAGATTACCCCGCTCGAAGTGCTGCAGTGGTAAAAGAAGCGTATTTTAAACAACCTTCTACAACAGATTACAACGGTGTATACAAAGGGAAATACATCGATTTTGAAGCGAAAGAAACAAAAAATAAAACCAGCTTTCCACTTCAAAACTTCCACCTTCATCAAATTGAACATATGAAGCAAGTACTCGCTCATGATGGAATTGCATTTGTTATTATTAAATTTACACTTTTTGATGAACTTTATTTACTAGATGCAAAACATATTATTGCATTTTGGAATCGTCAAAATACTGGTGGACGGAAATCGATTACGAAAGAAGAAATAGAAGAGCATGGATCTTTATTATCATGCGGTTATCACCCTCGGATTGATTATATCCGTGTACTAGACACGGTTTATTTTTCGTGATAGAGTCATCACTAAGGCTCTTTTTTCGACTTTTGGGGAGAGAATGAAAGGTAGGAGAAAGTATAATGTCAGATAATTATCGTTCTCGTACAGAACGAAATCATGTAAAAAATCAAAAGCAAGAAACAAATAAAGAGAACAAACCAAAGAAAAAAGGCTCCTTTTTAAAAAAATTCCTTATAGGTTGTCTACTTCTTGGTATCGTTGGTCTTGTAGCTGGCGTTTCCGCTTTCTTTGTTATGGTGAAGGACGCTCCAAAATTAGACAAATCAAAACTTGTCAATCCTTTATCAACAAAGTTTCTTGATAAGAATGGGAACTTTTTCTATGAATACGGTGCTGAAAAACGAACCCACGTTACGTATGATCAAATTCCAAAGGTAGTTGAAAGTGCATTCCTTGCAACTGAGGATTCACGTTTCTATGATCATAATGGAATTGATTTTAAACGAACTACAAAAGCAGTTATGGAAAATGTCACTGGAGGCTTCGGATCTCAAGGTGGTAGTACGATTACACAACAAGTAGTCAAAAACTATTTTCTAACGATGGACAAAACTGCGAAGAGAAAAGTACAAGAATGGTACCTATCTTACAAATTAGAGCAACAATACTCTAAACATGAGATCTTAGAAATGTACTTAAATAAGATTAACTTAGGTAACCGTTCGTACGGTATTGCAACAGCAGCCAAAAAATATTATAACAAAGACTTAAAAGACTTACAGTTACATGAAGCTGCAATGCTTGCAGGTTTACCCCAAGGTCCTAATATTTATGACCCAACAAAACAAGACAACGTTGAACGAGCTACACAACGTCGTAACGTCGTATTATCATTAATGAATCGACATGGTTATATAACAAAAGATGAAATGAATAACGCAATGAAAATCTCTGTAACTGAGGGTCTTCAACCGTCTTCAGAAGTAACTGAGATGAAGTATCAAGCATTTTTAGATGCTGTTGTAAAAGAAGTTGAAAAAGAATATCCCGATATAAATATCGGTTCAGATGGTTTAACGATTCATACAACACTTGACCAAGATGCTCAAGATTACGCTGACAAAATTATGGATGGCAATCTCATTAAGTATCCTAACGATCAATTCCAAGGATCATTCGTATTTATGGATACACAATCTGGAGAAGTTCGAGCAATTGGAGCTGGGCGTAAAGAAAGTAAGTCTACTTTCAAAGGTCATAATATGGCCATTGATCTAAAACGCCAAGTTGGTTCAACAATGAAACCAATTTTCGACTACGGTCCAGCAATTGAGAATTTACAATGGTCTACATACCATCAATTAAATGACTCAGAGTATACGTATTCCAATGGTAAAAAAATACGAAATGCAACAAATAGTTACAAAGGTGACGTTTCACTACGTGAAGCTTTGAAAAAATCATTAAACATCCCGGCTTTAAAAACAGCCCAAGCGGTGGGTCTTCCTAAGTCACAAGCGTTTGCTGAAGGGTTGGGTATGACATTTAAAGACGGCAAAACATATGAATCAACAGCAATTGGTAGTAACGATAGTTCTCCATTAGAACTAGCAGGTGCATATGCCGCATTTGGTAATGACGGTGTATATAATAAGCCTCACTTCGTAAAAGAAGTCATCTTCCCAGACGGGAAAAAGAAAAACTTTAAGCCGAAAGAACAACGTGCAATGCACGACTATACAGCATATATGGTTACTGACGTACTTCGTGACGTAATAAGACCTGGTTCTGGTGGTACAGGTCCAACAGCATACGTTTCCGGTATAGACGTAGCTGGTAAAACAGGAACACAAAACTTTGATGAAGACGTTATAAAAAAATATGGTATCCCAGCTGATGCAAACAGAGATAGCTGGTTTGCTGGATATTCACCGCAATATACAATGGCGGTGTGGACTGGTTACGAAAAAGATAGCTCAGAAAATTACATTGGCGATCGCTCTACTAGAATTGCGCAACAAATGTTCCAAGTAATGATGAGCAAATTCGCTACAGATAAATCTCGTTTCGAACGCCCTTCTTCTGTACAAGAATTATATGGTGAATTGTACGTAAAAGGTGCTAAGAAAGATGCGGTTAAACAAATTAAAGTAGATGCACCTAGTGGTCTTAATGTCGCTTTCGATGGCGCTAGCACAGTTACACTAAACTGGTCTGGACCAGCAGAAGTTGATGCGTATGCAGCAAGCTATAAAGCAACTGACGGTTCAAGTGGTAGCCTATCAATAAGTGGTACGACAGCTACTCTTGGTGGTATTAAACCAGGCGTTACTTACAGCTTCTCTGTAGTAGCGAAAAAAGGTAATGGAACAAGCCCTGCAGTTGGTGCATCCTTCACTGCACCTGGCGGAACTCCAGACCCGAAAAAAGCTGAAGAAGAGGCTAAGAAGAAGGCTGAAGAAGAAGCTAAGAAAAAAGCTGATGAGGAAACTCAGAAAAAAGCTAATGAAGATAAACTAAAACAAGAAGAAGCTAAGAAAAAGGCTGATGAAGAACAGCGTAAACAACAAGAGCAACAGCAACAGCAACAGCAACAACAAGAACAACAACGTAAACAACAAGAAGAAGCTCAGAAAAAGGCTGCTGAAGAAGAAGCCGCTAGAAAGAAAGCCGAAGAAGAAGCTGCTAGAAAGAAAGCTGAAGAAGAGGCTGCTAGAAAAAAAGCTGAAGAAGAACAACACAAGCAACAAGAACAACAACAAAATACCGGAGGAGATACACCTCACGCAGACGGAAATGTTGTTACAACAGAATCTTAATACAAAAAAAGAAGTCCTTTCTCTTAACGAGAAAAGGACTTCTTTTTTGTTATCATTTTCTTTACATATAGCTTTTCTATTTCAATATACAACTGCGCTAACTGAATGTAGGAATGATAATTATTCGGTTTCTTTATAATGAACGAATATCGCTCCATAAAATTAACTGGTTGTACTTCCAATTTACTCGTATAAGCTTCCATTTCATTCAAACTATGAACAGGTTGCTCATTTAACCAAAATACAATCGATAACAAATGTGCCGCAAAAAGAATCATTGGACCTTCAGCTTCTTGCTTATTTCTGTTTCGAAATAGTGTAGCAATGTCTTCATGCTTACTTTTCCACACTTTCAACAGTACAGGAATACTATTTTCAATTTCATTCCATGGCTCATATTGTCTTTCAATATCATGTATAAAGTAAGTATTTTGTATTATTTCTTCAAAAGATTGGTCTGTGTGATACGTAATCGAATTCGCACTCTCTTTAAAAAATGGTACGCACCGAAACTCTTTCGGTATTTCTATAACTCGCTCCATCCTTTATTTCCCCTTCATTCGTTTCTTTCCTTCGCGACATATTTCTAGTAATCGGCACTCTTCACATTGTGGTCGTTGCGCCTTACAGTAATAACGTCCAAAGAAAATCATACGGTGGTGTGTAACTCCCCACTCATCCATTGGAATTTTCTTCATCAATGTCTTTTCCACTTCTAACACAGAATCTTTCCATCTACAAATTGCTAACCGTTTACTCACTCTCTCTACATGCGTATCAACAGCAATCGCTGGAATTCCAAATGCAACCGAAACAACTACATTCGCTGTCTTTCTTCCTACTCCTGGTAGTTTCGTCAGCTCGTCCCGGTCTTCTGGAACTTTCCCGTTATAATCATCTAGCAACATCTGGCACAATTTTTGAATGTTTTTCGCCTTATTTCTAAACAATCCAATGGAACGTATATCTTGTTGTAATTCTTCTAAAGACACACTTAAATAATCCTCTGGTGTTTTGTATTTTTGAAATAAATTTTTCGTCACTTTATTTACAAGTGCATCTGTACATTGTGCAGATAATGCCACCGCGATTACTAATTCAAACGGATTATCATGAATTAATTCACAATGTGCTTCTGGATACATATCCGCCATTGTGTCTAAACAATAGCGAATTTGCGTTTTATTTAACATATACTTCCTCCTACATTACTGCTCCAACCAATTATAAAAAGGCACTTTCCCAGTAAATTTCGTCTCTTGTTTTGTCGTTTGCTGCGTTCGTTGTTGATTTGCTCTAAATTTCCGTCCTTGGTTTTGGGCTTGATCTACTGTTTTAATACCATTCTTTTTCCACTCAAATAAAATACGATCAATATATCGGAAATTAAGCTTACCACTCATTACAGCTTCCCTGAGGGCCGCTTGAATTAAATTCGGATGATGTTGATCTTGATCTTCCCACATACCCAACGTTTCACATTCAAACGGAGAAAGTGGTCTTCCAAATTCTTTTTCAAATACTGTATATAAATTTACTTGCAGTTGTTTTATTTCTTTTTGTTCTTCCTCTATTGATTCGTTCATTAAGAAATGCAATATTTTTTCCCATAGCGGTTGTAAAGAATAACTTTCACAAATCATCGCTTCTGATTTTTGTCCACCTTCTAATGATAAAAAACCTTTTTGAATCAATGTCTGAATTACTTCCATACATTTCATTTCAGTAATCGTCATCCGTTCTGAAATCTCTGACGGAGTCGGGAACGAATTGCCCGATTCTAAAAATGTGTGTACATGAAGTACAACCATAAATTCCACTTCATTTAACCCTAATTTTTTATAATGCATCATAAGTAATTTTGGAATTGCAATGCTTCCCTGCTCAAACCACTGTAACATCATTTTCTTTTTCATCACCAAACACCTCGCTCTCTAGTATAACACACCTTTCGCTATTTCTTTTTGTCACAATTCGTCAAAAAAACCTCCCTATTATGTAGGAAGGTTTTTTGTATTGCGTTAATAAAATATACAATTAAGCTTGCACTTTACTTTTCATAAACGTATGAATGCGTTCTAATGCTTTCTCTACTTGTTCAAGAGATGTCGCATATGATAAACGAACATTATTTGGAGCACCAAATCCTGTACCTGGTACAAGAGCCACTTTTTCCTCTTCTAATAGAGCTTTTGCCCAATCATCTACAGTTTCGTATCCTGATAAAGCTACAGCTTCTTTTACATTAGGGAATAAGTAAAATGCACCTTGTGGTTTAATGCAAGTAAAGCCAGGGATTTGAATTAATTTATCATAAATAATGTTTAATCTTTCTTCAAATGCTTGACGCATTGTTTCTACAGGTTCTTGTGAGCCTGCATATGCTGCAATTGCGCCGTATTGAGCGATTGAAGTAGGGTTTGACGTACTATGACTCGCTAAGTTCGTCATCGCTTTAATAAGCTGCTTATTTCCTGCTGCATATCCAATACGCCATCCTGTCATAGAATGAGATTTAGATACACCATTAATAATAAGTGTTTGTTCTTTTAATGCATTAGAAAGCTGGGCAATCGAAGTATATTCTGCTCCACCATAAATTAATTTTTCATAAATTTCATCTGAAACGATTAAAATATCGTGTTCTAAACATACTTCTCCAAGCTGTTGTAATTCCTCTTTGCTATAAATCATTCCTGTTGGATTGCTCGGTGAATTAATAATAACTGCTTTCGTTTTCTCTGTAATTGCCTCACGCAGCTGCTTCGCTGTAATTTTGTACTCATTGTCTTCCAGGCCTTCTACGTAAACTGGCTTACCTCCAGCAAGCTTTACTTGCTCAGGATAACTTACCCAATAAGGAGTTGGGATGATAACTTCATCTCCTTCATCAAGCAACACTTGGAATAATGTATATAATGCATGCTTTGCACCGTTACATACAATAATTTCAGATGGATCATACGCAATTCCTTGATCACGTGTAAACTTCTTCACAATTTCTTGTTTTAACGCTTGTAATCCACCTGTTGGTGTATACTTCGTATGTCCTTCTAACATCGCTTTATGTGCAGCATCCATAATATGTTCTGGCGTATTAAAGTCAGGTTCTCCTGCCCCTAATCCAATTACATCATGACCTTCTGCTTTTAATGCTTGTGCCTTTGCTGTAATTTCTAAAGTTGCAGATGGTGTTAAAGCAGCTACTCGCTTTGCTAATTTCATTTGTAGTTCCCCCTACATCTATTTTTCAATGCTGTAATGACCAGCATAAGCCCCATTTTGAAACTCTAAATAATAATACGTATAACGATCTTCCTGATCAATATATGTAATTTCCCACAACGGAATATCGTTTTGAGCACCTAATTTTACTTTTATAATTTCTTTTGGCTTTGGCTTCGGCTCATCGCCTTTTCCTGTAGCTTGTTCAGCCAACTTTTGCAAAGCTTCTTTTTCAGGAATACCTTCACTCTTTTTCTTCACAAGGACATTCCCTTTTTTATTTGGCACCCAAACAATAATTTGTTCTCCTTTTTCGTCTACACCTTGTACGACTGTATATGAAGAATTTCCGTTATAATAATCTACAGATTTTACTTTTGTAAGCTTTGCCTTTTCTTTTGCAATTTCTACAGATTTTTCCTCTTTATGGATTTTCTTTTCCATTGCTTTATTATAAACATACGCCCCATATATTCCGCTAGCAACGATTACGATAACGATTGCAAAGATCCACTTTTTCATTGTATCACTACGTTCTGTAAATCGTAAATACAGCTGTTTCTTTATCTTTTTCGTCTAATGCTAATCCGAACATGAGGTCCTGCTCTTTTAACGTACGATTCAAACTATCAACGATTTTATACAAATCAGACGAATATTTAAGACGTGTCGTTGATAGGACTTCGATTTTCTTATCCATGAAAAAACTCCTCCGTTACACAAAAATTTCTAATTATAGAAGAACGCAATACGGTTACAATAAGAGTACATTCTTTACAACCCCTGCTTCATCACCCATCTATTATAGCAGGACATGTACTGCAAAAAAAGGTTTCAAGTCGAAAACCAATACATTTTGTATACAAGAAGTAAGAAAAATAAAATTCCTCCTACCCACATTTTTTACGCCTGAAGCTTAAATGTACTTCAGGCGTATTTTTCTTCCAATTTTATTTATTTGGCCGTTCCTTTAATTGTTCTAATAATTCTTCTAAAGGGCCTTCATAAAGCGGAACAGTTGGGATTGATTGTAAAAAACGTTTTCCATAAGAAGCGCTTGTCAAACGACGGTCTAATACAAATACTGTTCCGGTATCTGTACTTGTTCTAATTAGACGACCAAATCCTTGTTTGAAACGCAAGATTGCTTGCGGGAGTGCTAACTTAGCGAATACGTCCTGTCCTTGATTTTGTAACCACTCTCCTTTTGCTTCCATCATCGGTTGATGCGGAGGTGTAAAGGGAAGTCGTACAATAACAAGACAACTAAGGGCATCTCCAGGTATATCTATCCCTTCCCAAAAACTACTTGTTCCTAACAAAATCGATTTGTCGAACTCTTGAAATTTACGAATGAGACGACTTCGGCTCTTATTATTCACACTTTGCGTTAATAATAAATACCCCTCTAATTCCTCATCATTTTTCAAATTCGTATACGCTTCTTTCAACATCTCATAAGAAGTGAATAAAACAAGCATTCTACCTTTTGTAGCTTTCGCTATTTTTGCAATATGTGCCGACACAGATTCAATATATTCTTCATTACTTGCTTGCTTAATAAAAGGCACATCTGTTGAAACCATTAATTTCATCTGTTCTTCAAAACGGAATGGTGACGGAACCTGTAATGTATTGGGAGCAAAATCATATAAACCTAGCTCTTCTTTTATATAGTCAAATGAATCGTTTACTGTTAACGTTGCTGATGTGAAAATAACACTCTTTTTCTGTGTTAAAAATTCATCCGCAAGCCTTTCACCAATATGAACAGGCTGTGCATATAAAACGGTTGAATGAATTGTCCCCTTCGTTTCAGTCTCCATCCATGTCACGTATGAATTTTTTTCTAAAATGAGTAATTGTAAAGATTGTTCCATCTTTCTCAACAACTCAATTAAATGCATAAATTCACCTGTAACAACATGCATCTCCCATTCTAATTTACTTTGCAATATATCAACTTGCTTCTCAAGTGTAGTCAATAATTTTCTTACATCGTATACAAAACGATTTGTTAACTCGGTAATGCTATCCCATAACTTACCTTTCTCTACTTCCGTGTTATATCGATAAATGAGTGGCATATTGCTTATCCCTTGTTCCTGCTTTGTTTGTTTAAAGATGAAAGCACGTAACATTTGGAATAGCTCATCCGCATCAAATTTCAATTCCTTCAAACTATGACTCACCATACGGAAAGTCGAACGAGAGGCTTGCTCTGATTTTTTCATCATTTTATATACTTTAGAAAGTACATCATCTGTTTCTAGCGTACCAAGACGAGATAAAACTAATTGAAAATACATACAGGAGAACTGTTCACCTAATGTTCTACTCGCCGCTTCCTCGATATGATGAGCTTCATCAAAAATAATATGTTCACATGAAGCAAATAGTGGTTCTTCGCTTGAAAAATCTTGAAATAATAACGCATGATTTGTAATAACGATATCTGCAAATAATGCTTTATTCTTTGCTCGTTGATAAAAACAACGGCTATACCAGTTGCTTTGCATCCCGCCTGGACTATGTACATCACTACAAATACGGTTCCAAAGTAACTTTCCGCCCTCAGGAATATTTAATTCATCACGATCGCCAGTTTCTGTTTGCAATAACCACACTAAAATTTTTGCCTTTGTGAGCGCCATATCATAATTTTTCTCTTCCTCTTGCAAAGCATATTCAAATTTATGTAGACAAAGATAATGCTTTCTTCCTTTCAAAAGAGCTACTTCAAATGAAAATGGCATTATTTTCTGTAATAATGGAATTTCTTTTTCTAATATTTGTTGTTGCAGTTGTACTGTTTGGGTACTTATGATGACAGGTTCTTCTTTTTTCGTTGCAAAATAAATACTTGGAAGTAAATATGCAAGAGTCTTCCCTGTTCCTGTTCCTGCTTCAATTAGTGAAAACCTAGAATCTCTTAGTGCTGTATATATTTCCTTCATCATAATCTGTTGGCTTTCTCTTTTTTCAAACTTTGGCATATTCAATTCAAGTTTATCGATTGCCTTATGCAAGAAAGCATCAAATTTAGATGAACATGTTTCACTGAGATTTAAAGCATAATTTCGTTTTCGAAGCGCAATATTTCGATATACTTCATACCCCTCTGCCGCTTTTCTACCATGCATCATTTTCTTTAAAATATTTTCAGAAAGTACATCCGCTATATCACTTTGAAAAACATCGCTCAATTCATAAAGCGATTGCAAGGTGACAAGTGGCAAATTTTCAATTTCATTTAAAAATTGTAAAAATAATTCCGCTGTTGCAAGAGCATCACTATCCGCACGATGCGGTTGATCGTGCTCTAATTCATGTTGTTTAGCTAAATCACGTAATTTATAACTATCAGCCGTCGGCAAAAGAATTTGCGCCAACTCAACTGTATCAACTTTCGGACAATGTACTTCTGTATATCCAGCACGCCTTAATTCTTCTGTTAAAAAATTCCAATCAAAGTGAACGTTATGTGCAACAAAAGCTGCACCTTGCAATAGCTCAACAACCATCGGGGCTACATCTTGAAATAACGGGGCTTGCTTAACCATACTCTCATCAATCCCTGTTAATTCTGTAATAAATGGCGGAATCTCTCTCTTCGGATTAATAAAAGATGAAAAAATCTCTAGTATCTCTCCATCTTCCACTACAACAGCTGCGATTTGGGTAATTTTATCCTTCCCGTCCTTCCAGGAGTTCCCTGTCGTCTCTAAATCCACAACGACATAACGTTTACTCATATATGTAACACCTCAATTTCTTACCTATCAAACACAAAATTATATAATGTTACTATACCACGTTTTATCTCATCTTAATGAAAAGATGCACAAAAAAGCTATCTCCGTAATAGAGATAGCCTTCTTACTTATAATATCGTACCCGCTTTTTCAGCGCCTAACATTTGGATAATTTGATTATCATCGTCTAATACTGCAATTTTCGGCTCTTGGTTATGAATATTTTCTTCTGCCACTAAACCGTAGCAAATAATAATAACTTTATCCCCTGGCTGTACAAGCCTTGCAGCTGCACCATTTAAACAAACAACACCGCTACCTCGTTCTCCTTTAATAACATATGTCTCTAAGCGAGCACCATTATTGTTATTTACAATTTGTACTTTTTCATTTTCTACAATATTTACTGCATCCATTAAATCTTCATCAATTGTAATACTACCTACATAATTTAAATTTGCTTCTGTTACCGTAGCGCGATGTAACTTCGCTCTCATCATTGTGCGAAACATAGATGCTCCCCCTTATTTAACCGTTAATGTTATATTGTCAATTAATCGTACATTCTCAAATTTAACTGCAATTGCTAAAATCATTCGTCCTTCAATTTTATCTATTACTTGTAGTGAAGGATAGGCATATAAATCAGCATAATCTACAGTGCCTTTCGTATACGTCTCAATATACTCTTTCACAAGAGTTGTAATGATTTCTGCATTACGTTCGCCTGCTTCAATTCTTTCTTTCGCTTTACATAGACTGCTGTATAAATGAGGAGCCTCTTCACGCTCTTCTTGTGATAAATACACGTTACGAGAACTTTTCGCTAATCCATCTACTTCCCTCACAATATCCACTGGTACGATCGTAACCGGGATATTAAAATCAGCGACAAATCCTTCAATGACAGCAACTTGCTGTGCATCTTTCATACCAAAATAAGCACGCGTTGGCAATGTAATATTAAATAGTTTCATTAGTACAGTCGCAACTCCAGCGAAATGACCAGGTCTTTGTTTGCCACATAATACATCAGTACGTTTCACAACTGCTACTGTTGTCGTTTGTTCTGCTGGATACATTTCTTCTACGCTCGGATAAAATAAATAATCTACACCGTTTTCTTTTGCTACATTTTCATCTCTATCAATATCACGAGGGTATCGATCTAAATCTTCATTCGGCCCAAACTGTAGTGGATTGACAAACACGCTTAAAACTACAATTTCATTTTCTGCTCTTGCCTTACGTAATAAAGTCGCATGACCTTCATGTAAATAACCCATCGTTGGAACAAAACCAATACTTTTTCCACTTATACGAAGTTCGTTTGCAATTTGCTGCATCTCTTGCACTGTAGTTACGATTTTCATTATTGTTTTCCTCCGTATAACGCTAAGCATTCTTCCTCTTTCATTGTGAATGAATGTTTTTCTTCTGGAAATTGTCCTGTCTTTACTTCAGTAACGTATTGTGAAATCCCTCGCACAATCTCCTCTTGAACAGACGTATATTGCTTCACAAATTTTGGAACACGATTTACGCCGTATGAGATAAGATCATGATAGACAAGTACTTGCCCATCTACTTTTTTCCCTGCTCCAATTCCAATCGTCGGAATTGTTAGTTGCTTCGAAATTAATTCCGCTAACTGCATTGGCACACATTCTAACACAAGCGCTATCGCACCAGCTTCCTCACATCTCTTCGCATCTTCTATTAATTTTTTTGCACTTTCAGCATCTTTTCCTTGTACTTTATACCCACCTAGTACTCCTACAGATTGAGGAGTTAAGCCTAAGTGTGCCACGACAGGAATTCCCGCATTCGTCAAGTAATGAATAGTTGATACCACTTCCCCTGCACCTTCTACCTTCAGTGCATGAGCACCACTCTCTTGAACAATGCGGCGTGCATTCACCATCGTATCTTGAGGCGACACATGATACGACATAAATGGCATATCAGTTACAATAAACGTCTCTTTCGCTCCTCGGCGTACAGCTTTCGTATGATGAATCATATCCTCTACTGTTACAGGTACTGTTGAATCGTAGCCGAGCACAACCATCCCAAGGGAATCTCCAACTAGAATCATATCAACTTCAGCTTCTTCTGCTAACTTAGCAGATGGATAATCATACGCCGTTAGCATCGTAATCGGCTCACCTTGCTCTTTCATCTTCAAAAAATCTGTTTTTGTTTTCAAAAACTACTCCTCCTTTATACAGGAGAGAGGAGATGGCCGAAATCATATAAAAAACCCCTCTGGCCATAAAAGGGCAGAAGGGTTGTGTGTTAGTCGGCATTATTCATCCCTCTGTCCCAGTCCGTTATTGGATCAAGGCAGAATCCAAGTTATTATTTTTCGTATTGCTTCGAATCATGGTGCAGTTCGCTCTGATACTGCCCACATTCGAACTAATTATAGCAAACTCCAAAAAGGAATTACTACATTTTTTTGAAAAAATAATTTTTATCCTCATTACGGTATGTGAAATTTTTTCACATCACTCAATTATAGAAAGATAAATAGCTGAATTTACATGCATAGTATAACCCTTCAAATAATGATGCAGGTTAATGGAGGAAACATACTTACAAAAGGAGAATTGCAAATGTCTATGAACAAATTGTTATTTCGATTCACTGGTCTGCTTGTGATGATTGTTGGGATGATAACTTTTAGCTCCTTCCATGCATTTGCCTCAGTTAACGTCGTAACACAACCTATCGATGCAACGAAAGTCATTGAAGTTGAACTGAATGATGATTACTTTAACCCTAATGTCATCACGATTCCGATTGAACAATCCACAACATTTCTTTTGAAAAACAAAGGTAAAAGCGAGCACACCTTTACAGTAAAAAAACTCGGAATTGACGTCGTAGTCGAGTCAGGAAAAGAAAAAAACATCACTGTGAAACCTAAAAATACTGGTACATATGAATTAATATGCCGGTACCATCTTCTTAAAGGAATGGAAGGCAAAGTAATAGTCAAATAAAAAGAAGTTCCTTTTTGGAACTTCTTTTACTTAATTTCGATATCCGCAGAATGAATGTGATGTACTTTCCCTTCATGGTCCTCCAGAAGCAATACACCATCCTCTGTAATTCCTTTTGCTACCCCTGTAATTGTCTCTCTCATCGTTCGAGCGGTAATTTCTTTCCCGACGCTCACAGCGTAACTTTCCCAAAGAATTTTAATGACAGAGAAACCATTTTGTAAATACTCTTCATATAATTTTTCTAGTTGTAAAAAGATTTGTTGCATAAGCTCTGCACGAACAATTGGCTCACCGGATTCAATCGCTAAAGAAGTAGCAATATGTTGAATTTCCTCATCAAAATGTTCTTGCTTTTGATTCGCATTAATACCAATGCCCATAATGACAGCATTAATTTTATCAGGATCTGCCTGCATTTCTGTTAATATACCTACAGCCTTTTTACCTTGAATTAAAATATCATTCGGCCATTTTATTCCTACGTTTACACCCGTGCACTTTTCAATTGCTTGTGCAACGCTAACAGCCGCTAATAAAGTAAGTTGTGGTGCATGATGAACCGGGATTGATGGACGTAAAATAATACTCATCCAAATTCCTGTTCCTTTTGGTGAATGCCATTTCCTGCTTAAACGACCTCTGCCAGCTGTTTGTTCTTCTGCAACAACAATCGTTCCTTCTTCCGCACCTTCATAAGCAAGTTTTGCTGCAATATGCTGCGTGGATTCGACAGTTTCTTCAAAATATACCGTTCTACCAATATGTTTCGTTTGTAACCCTAACTGAATTTCATTAGCAGTTACTTTGTCTGGCTTACTCGCAATGCGATAACCTAATCGACGCACAGCTTCAAGTTCATATCCCTCATTCCGAAGGTCCTCCATATGTTTCCACACAGCGGTTCTTGAACAACCAAGTTTATCACTAATCGTTTGGCCAGATACAAACGCGCCATCCGCTTCCGAAAAAACTTGCAATAACTGCTTTCTTATAGTAGATTGCATTCTTGCAGCCACTCCCTTATACACTCTTTCTCATTACCTACGTTTCCTTGTACGATTGCTTCCTCAATTTTTTGAATCATTTCAGCAACCCACGGACCGGGCTTTTTATTTGCCCAGTTTAATAAATCATTCCCAGTCACATTCATTTCTTGGCGACTCTTTATTGGCAATACTTCAAACAACGTTTGTACTCGTTTAACAGATGTATGATCATAGCTTTCAATCATCGCTTCATATACTCTTTCGGCCATTTCAGCGATATGAAGTCCCGTTTTATAAAGAAGAACTGTATCCCAATCCTTCTCCTTTCTCGTACGAATTGTTAATAAAACTGCGACGATATCTTTTATTTTTTTATTCGAAAACTTCCATTGACGTAAAAAGACAGATGGATGCTCTTCCCCAATACAATATAAGAAGAATGCCCATGCCTCAATGTCCGTTTCAAAAGAATCCCAGTTATACTGCGTAGCTTTTAATAATCTCTCTTCTGACATTTGTAAATATGGCAGATGAGAAAATAGCTTCGTTTCTACTAATTCTTGCAAGCCCTTCACACAATATGTACCAGTTAACAGTTTCTCAAACTCCACTGTAATTCGCTCAATTGCAATATGTTCTAGCAAATGTCCATATGTTTCAATTGCTTGTTTCGTTTTCATTTCTAAAGAAAAACCTAACGTACTTACGAAACGAATACCACGCATCATTCGCAGGGCGTCTTCTTGAAAACGATCCGCAGCATTTCCAACCGTCACAACTTCTCTCTTTTGAATCGCTTCCTGTCCAGCAAATAAATCAACCATTTTGCCTTCTTCTGTCATCGCAATTGCATTCATTGTGAAATCACGACGTTTTAAATCCTCTTCTAATGAACGAACGAATTGAACACTACTAGGTCTTCGAAAATCTTCATATTCGCTCTCTGTTCGAAAAGTAGTTACCTCATAAGGTTCACCATTTTCTACCACAATTACAGTTCCATGCTCAAGACCAACAGGAACATGTCTTGGAAATATAGCCATCACTTCTTCTGGTAAAGCAGATGTCGCAATATCAATATCACCAATTGGCCTATCGATAATAAGATCTCGTACGCTTCCACCGACAAAGTAAGCCTCATGTCCTTGTTGCTTTAAAGTCTCAATAATAGAACTAGCTTTTTTAAATCTTTCCATTTTTGTCATCCCTTAGTACATCGTAGTAAATCGTTTCATATTGTGAGACGATTTTTTCAGAGCGGAACTGCTCGTAAACACTTTCTCTTGCTCGCTCTCCCATATTACGGTGAAGTTCTTCATCCTTTAATAGCTGAATGGCTTGATTTGCCACTCCTGTTGGATTGCCAACTTCACATAAATATCCTGTTTCACCATGTTGAATGACTTCCGGAATACCTCCAACCCTTGTTCCGATACAAGGTACACCACACGCCATCGCTTCTAATAAAACAAGACCAAAACTCTCCTTCTCTGAAAGAAGCAACATTAAATCACTCATCGCAAGTAGTTCTGCAACATTATCTTGCTTCCCTAAGAATAAGACGCGATCTTCAATATGTAGATTTTTCACTATCTGTAAAATCGTGCAAAATTCTGGTCCATCTCCAACAAGAAGCAACTTCGCATCTACTTCTGTAACAATTTTAGCAAATGCCTGAACAACATCTTGCACACGTTTCACTTTACGGAAATTTGAAATGTGAATTAGTATCTTTTCACTCTCACTTATACCGTATTCTTTCTTTAATTGAGACATATCACGCTTGAAATATACACGTTCGTCTATAAAGTTATATACCGTTTGAATGTTTTTATTTGGTTTTACAAGCTCATGCGTTTCGTTAATTAATGAATGCGAGACCGCCGTCACAACATCAGATTGCTCAATACCAAAACGAATTAAATTATTTAGCGAAGGGTCGGAACCTAACACAGTAATATCTGTTCCATGCAAGGTTGTAACAATTTTAATACGCTCTCCAATCATTTGTTTTGCTAAATAAGCACAAATTGCATGTGGTATTGCGTAATGCACATGTAAAATATCTAGGTTTTCTCTTTGTGCAACTTCTGCCATTTTACTCGCTAACGCTAAATCGTATGGTGGATATTGAAATACAGAGTATTGATTTACCGTCACTTCATGAAAATAAATGTTTGGATACACTTTATTTAACCGGAATGGTAAACCCGATGTAATAAAATGAATTTCATGCCCGCGTTCCGCTAATTGCTTTCCTAATTCTGTTCCAACAACTCCAGAACCACCTACAGAAGGATAACATGTAATACCTATTTTTAATTTCATTTACATCCCCCTATTAAATCAGCATGTAATAAAACCGGTTTCTTACTCATAAATCCCTCGGCATATAAGACTCCAACTTCTTTTCCAAACATTTTCTCTCGAGCGACCACAGTTTCAACATAACCTTCTGTTAACGGCGTTTTCACACCATCACTACTTGTTGAAAACTGACTTTCATATGCTTCTAATGCTTCCACTTTTATAGAAAGGTACTCACTTATATCTATACAAAAATTCGGTTTATGAAAACCATTAATCATATAATAATAAAAAGACTCCACACGATGTGGTGGAAGCTCTGGCATATATTTACGAATTCCCGCTGAAAAAATAGCTTCTTCCACAAGTTTTGCACAATTCGCATGATCTGGATGACGATCTTCATAATACGGCGCAAAAACTAGTTTTGGTTTATATGTACGAATCACCTTTACAATTTCACGTATATACTCTTCTTTCATATACAAACCACGGTCTGGCATCGCTAAATTCAGTCTCGTTTTTACTCCCATTATACGAGCTGCCGCCTTTGCTTCTTCTTTTCTCAATTCTATTGTTCCATTAGAAGAAAGATCAGCTTCTGTTAAATCACAAATACCTACTTCATACCCTTGCTTCGTATATTTAGCAATGGTACCGGCCATGCCGATTTCAACATCATCGGCATGAGCACCAAACGCTACTATATGTAATCCACTCATAATTGTTCCCCTCATTTTCTAAACTTACGGTAATCTAAATCTCCTCGCTCTAATGCGTGCATTAACATTTCAGCACTTGCCATGTTCGTTGCAAGTGGAATCGCATATACATCACATAGACGAAGCAATGCATTTACATCTGGTTCATGCGGCTGAGCAGTTAGTGGATCCCGGAAAAAAATCACCATATCCATATCATTTTTCGCAATCATGGCACCAATTTCTTGATCACCACCAAGAGGACCCGATTGATATCTTGTTACAACTAAACCAGTTGCCTCCATAATACGAAGTCCTGTCGTCCCTGTTGCAAACAATTCATGTTGTTCAAAAATTGGTTTATATGCGTATGCAAACGAAACCATGTCATTTTTCTTTTTGTCATGTGCGATTAAGGCAATTTTCATCCGTTGTCTCCCCTTTAGTCGATAATGTTTTCTAATCCGTACACAAGATGATCTAAATTCATTACTGTATCAATTGATAGTTTTACACCTGACATAAAGGATGCACGATTGAATGAATCATGGCGAACCGTTAACATTTGTCCATCTCCACCAAACATTACTTCTTGGTGTGCAATAAGTCCTGGTAAACGTACACTATGAATGTGAATGCCGTCTACATTTGCACCACGAGCACCTTCTAGTTGCTCTACTTCATTCGGGTGACCTTGCTGCTTTGATTCACGGTTTTGACGAATTAATTCTACTGTTTTTACAGCTGTACCAGATGGTGCATCTAATTTTTGATCATGATGCAATTCAATTACTTCAACATCTTGGAAGTACTTCGCTGCCATTTGTGAGAATTTCATCATAAGAACTGCACCAATTGCAAAGTTTGGAGCGATAATTGTTCCTACTGCTTTTTCTTTCGCATTCTCTGTTAATTGCTTTAGTTCTTCTTCTGTAAATCCAGTTGTACCAATAACAGAACGAAGTCCACGCTCAACTGCTAGTGTAACGTGTTGTTTTCCAACTTCTGGCGTTGTTAAATCTAACAACACATCTGCTTCTACTTCCTCTAAACAAGTATGTAAATCCGCGTAAATTGGCGCTTGTAACGCTGGCATGCCCGGTAAATCAGAGATTTTCTCTCCACCATGCTTATAATCCACTGCTGCTACTAAATTAAAATGTTCCGTTCTTTCCATAAGAAGGACTGCTTCATGTCCCATACGTCCTCTTGGTCCAGCGATAATTACTTTAATTTCTTTCATTATTCTTTCTCTCCCTCATCCATACGTGTCCAGCGATCTTTATCGCGAGTATTAAATTTATTCATTACAATGTTATGTGCTGTTTCTAAATCAATATTTAAACTATTTGCCATACAAATCATAACAAATAATACATCTCCAAGCTCTTCTTCAATACTACGTTCTGTTTCAGTTGTTTTCTTCGGTTTCTCACCATAATAATGATTAACCTCTCTTGCAAGCTCCCCCATTTCTTCCGTTAAACGAGCCATCATTGCAAGTGGACTGAAATAACCTTCTTTAAACTGACCAATATATGCATCTACTTCTTTCTGCATATCCTTCATCGTTTTTGCTTCCATACAATTCACCTCTAATCCTTCCTCTTTCATGTTAGCCAATTCATCGCGATTTGACAAATATTATTCCCCGCAAAACACCTATTTGCGCCCCTTTTTTGGATAGACTATAATAAAGTGAAACTTCTTTTGCATGCTTTTCGCAAAAGATTAGTTGAACCAATCGGATTTTTTTAGCCTTCACTATTTTTACTAACAACTAGAAATTACTTATCATTATGTTTTACCGTTTCAGCGGAGCAATGCAATCTACATAATTAGGGGGATTTCTATATGACATCAAATTTGAAGATTCGAAATATCATTTTCATTTTAATCGGTTCCGCTATTTTTTCTTTCGGTATTGTGAATATCAATATTGAAAATCACCTTGCAGAAGGTGGATTTACCGGTATTACACTATTATTGTATTTTCTATTTAAGTTTGACCCTTCTTACTCAAACTTAATTCTAAATATCCCTATATTTATTATTGGTTGGAAGTTACTTGGAAGAACGACATTTTTATATACACTAATCGGCACCTTTAGCGTATCTTTATTTCTATGGATTTTTCAGCGTTACGATGTTCTGAACTTACATTTAAATTTACAAAATGATATGACACTCGCGGCTCTATTCGCCGGGGCATTTATTGGTATCGGTCTTGGAATAATATTTAAATACGGCGGGACTACTGGCGGTGTAGATATTATCGCGAGACTCGCTCATAAATATGTTGGCTGGAGTATGGGGAAAACGATGTTTATGTTTGATGCTATCGTCATTATCGTCTCGATTCTTACATATTTATCATACCGCGAGGGCATGTATACGTTAGTTGCTGTTTTTATCGGTGCTAAGGTCATTGATTTTATGCAAGAAGGAGCTTATGCGGCGAAAGGAGCAACTATTATCTCAGATAAAAACGATGAAATTGCTGCCAAAATTTTATCTGATATGGAACGCGGAGCTACTTTTTTAAAAGCTG
This sequence comes from Bacillus sp. BPN334, assembly GCF_008368885.1. Lineage (NCBI taxonomy): Bacteria > Bacillati > Bacillota > Bacilli > Caryophanales > Bacillaceae > Bacillus > Bacillus sp. BPN334. The sequence goes on from NZ_QOZW01000014.1 coordinate 52,408, forward strand.
TTGGATCGTATACAAAAGTGGAACGGAACGTATTATATTGCGTTGTTGCTAAAAATGAAATCGTGAAATTAAAAAATATTATTACTTCTGTAGATCCTCATGCTTTTGTTGCAGTAAGTGATGTACATGATGTAGTTGGTGAAGGTTTTACGTTAGATGAAAATAAAAATCCGTTACATACATAAACGCAACTAGAAAAGCTCTCTAGCTTTTCTAGTTTTTTATTACATGTTTTTTAAGTTTCTCTAAATCCTCATAAATAAGCTCCAATAAACTCCGATTATAAAAAATGGACGCAGGATGAAAAGTCGGGAAAATATGATATTCTTTCTCTGACCATGTAAACTCTGCACTTTGCATATCCTTTACTTTTTGAATAGGCTGTTTTAATAATTGTCCGTGCACATCAGTTATTTTTTTATTTTTTCCTATTAAACGTTGAAGGCCGATATTTCCAAGTGTGACGATAAGATTCGGGTTTATTTTCTCTAATTCATAATCTAACAAAGGTGCATGGGCAAGTATTTCTCCTTGATTTGGCGTTCTATTATATTTTTTCTGTATGATTTCACCATTTCGTTCTTTTTTCTCTCGCCACTTATAAGGTCTACTCCGAACAGCGCTCGTAATATATACTTCTTCCCTTGTAACGTAAATCCGTTCTAAAAAAACCATTAATTGTTTTCCCGCTCTCCCGCTAAACGGAATCCCATTATGAATTTCTTTTTCACCAGGCGCTTCTCCTAACAGCATAAATTTTGGATTTTCAGGACCTTGTCCACTTAAAAAGCCTTCTAACTGATAAGAAGCGCTTTGTTCTTTCACTTGTTTTACTATATGACTTGGATATTTCACTTCCCCCACCGCCTTTCCGCATTATTTCTATTCCTTCTATTATTTCTATTTGCAATACATTATATAATTCAATCCACAAAACAAAAAAGACTATCAAAATTGATAGTCTTTAGTCGTCGCTACGCTGCATACCAGTATACATTAATACGAGACGTAATAATTCAAATACCGCTACAGCTGCAGCCGCTACATATGTTAATGCCGCCGCATTTAATACTTTACGAGCTTGGCCATATTCATCTGTTGATACGATACCTAACGCTTCAATTTGTTGCATTGCACGCTTTGATGCATCAAACTCAACTGGTAATGTAACGAGTTGGAACACAACACCTGCTGCCATTAAAATAATTCCTAATAACAATAGTTTTGACATTGTCGCAAATATACCAATCATAATAAATACCCATGATATATTCGATCCAAAATTCGCCACAGGCACTAACGAATGACGAATACGCATAAAGTTATAATCTTTTGCATCTTGAATTGCGTGTCCTACTTCGTGTGCTGCCACTGCTGTACCAGCAACTGAATGACCGTAATAGTTATCTGTTGATAATCGAACTGTTTTGGCAGTTGGATCATAATGGTCTGATAAATGACCTGGTGTTTCTTCTACAGCTACGTTGTATAATCCATTTTCATCTAAAATCTTTCGAGCCACTTCCGCTCCTGTCATACCTGATGTTGAATAAACTTGTGAATACTTGCTATAAGCACTACGTACTCTTGACTGTGCATACAACGGTATGATCATTATGATCGCGAAGTAAATTAAATAAAACATCATGAACCTCCATTGAAGTTTTAATTATAGTACTTCTCATTCTATTTTCTTCTGTCATCATTGTCAATGAATAAACCTTACAATCCATATCTTTATTTATTGCATTATCTATTCTTAGAGTGTACATTACTTTTTCTTTTTTCTCTCTCTCCTTTATACTTTCTCCATCCAACATAAGTTAATGTGAATAAAATAAGACCTCCAGTAATTGTCATAAACCAAATGAGAGAGGGTGCAATTTCATCTTTTTTTACTGTGTGAAATATTTTTTGCAAATCCCCTTTAATGATTCCTACTTGCATTTGCCCCCCTTTCGTATTTAACATAACGTTACGAAATTCATCCAAATAAGATAAATGGGCATTTACACGCTGCACTTCATTTTCTGGCAGGGCGATCATTAAGCTTGGATAAATAATATTAAATTCATGTAAAAATGTGTTTAACGTTTGTTGAAACTGTCCCGTATCTTCTTTTTTCATCGCTTTTTCCATTTGAGAAAAGGCACCCATTACTTTTCTTTCTCTTTCCATCCAAAGTGGTTGATATTTCGACACTTGCGCATCAACAGCGAGCTGCAGGGCTAACACATTATCAATTTTAACTTGTTTACCTAAATCTGTTTCCGAGAGAGATTGTTTCGCCTTGTCGTAAGCTAAAGAAATAACTCTAACTTGATCTGGCGTTACTTCTTGCTTCTTTTCATTCCCCTTTATAACAAACTGCTCGGAGAAATGTTGTAATACTTGTACTGCTTTTTCATCTTCATTACGCTTCACTAATTGTAATGAGTCGTCTAACAACCCTGTTAGTTCACTCCACTCTTCAGCATATATACGTAACGGAAACATTATAATTAGAAATACTATTAATCCAATTAATGTTCTCTTCATCACGGTCCCCCCTATAACTACTAGTACAAAATATGTTAATTTGGACAAGAATAGAACAGTACTGGACCGAAAAATATATTATCGTTTTACAAACAAAAAAATTCTCTTTAAACAGAGAATTTTTCCTTTGAAATCCTTTTCTTTTTTACGAAATATCTATACAAGCTGTAACAAAGTATGCTGCCGCATAAAATAAATAATAAAATTGCACACGCAGCATGCATAAAGAATTCTTCTGGTAGCATTAATATAATTGGATCCGTTTCAATATCAAACATCCAATAATCATTACTGAATAAAAGCTTATGGAATAATACAAAACTCTTTTCAAAATTAATAGCGATCGGTAACATGAGCGCGATCGGTAAGATAATTGTTAAAATTGATCCGTGCAGTAAAAACTTTTCATTTTTCTTTTTTAATAAATAAATGCCGCCTATTATTGCAATCATAATTGTCGCATACATTACATATTGAATCTTTACTAAAATATTTTTAACATCTACAAAATGAATACGGCCATTTGTAGACATATCTAATGTTGGCAACTGCAATGCTCCATCATAAAACGGCGATAAATATGTAATAAGCACATCATAATTTCTTTTAATATCATCCTTCGTCATATCCGCTAAATCTGGAATGTTTAAAAAATCAATTTCAAAATAATATAGCCATTTTCCGTATACAACCGCCGTTGTTGCGAGTGCAAATATAGAAAATGCTATGCTATATGAAACAACTATAGTAATCAATCGATCCAATATTTTTGTACCACTCTTATTTTTCTTCATTTTCTCCCCCTACATGTTCTAACAATCATAAAGAAAACTGTTTTCGATTCTCACGCAAGCAATAATAATATGTAATACATAGTATGGTGATACTTAGCCAAAACGTAAAGTAACCAATTTCTTCTACAAACAAATGCATAATTCCATATCTCGGCATTTGCCAAAATAAATAATCAATTGCATCATTATGTAATGTCCATATAGCCGCTACCGCAAAATGCCATTTTTCTATACGGTAAAACGGTGCATATAACAACCCTTGTACTGCCATCGCAAAATGCGAAAACATTAACAGATATCCGATAAGACCAATGGGACCTTTTACATAGATCATAATTGCATTTACAACAACAGCCCATATACCATATTTTATTAAAGTAACAATCGCTAACGCCTCTATTAACCCCCAATTTCTCTTTCTTAAAAAAGCAATTAAAACAAAGACAAAAAAGAGACTCGCCATCGGGCTATCAGGTACAAACGGCCAAAATATAGGTGAGGTCTCTTTTAATTGATTTCCATACCATATAAATCCGTATATTGTACCTAATATGTTAACAACTAATAAAAATAATAATACAGAGCGTTGTCTTAACATTGCATACAAATAAACCAAGCTGCATGTCCAACACCTTTCAAACAAAGTCATTCTTTCCTCAAACTCTACTCTATTATATAGTAAACTTTCTTTCATCAAAATAAAAAGCTGACTACAAATTTTGTAGTCAGCTTTTTATTATTTTTTATTATACTTAGCAATGAATTCCGAAAGCTTCTTCAATTCCTCATCCGTACCTTTAAATACGCCTTTAGGCATTGAACCTTTTCCATCTTTCGCAATTTTAGCAATTTCTTCTGGCTTTAAAGTTAAATTTTGCAGTGCCGGTGCTGCTGCCCCGCCTTGTAAATTGTCACCGTGACACGTTAAACAAGTATTTTTTTGCATTAATTTATAGCCGTCATCATTTTTATCAACTGGTGCTGTTTTTACAATTGCTCCTTGTTTTTTTGCAGCTTCCCAGTCGTGGTGTGCTACAGATTCCCAAGTTAAAAAGATAATTGATGCAATGGCTAAAAGCATAAATCCAGTTGCTACAGGACGCTTTAACGGGCGTCTTTCTGGTCCTCGATCAAGAAATGGAGCTAATAGTAATGCGCCAAACGCAATCCCTGGCATAATAAACGCTCCAATTACAGTAAATGAACCAGAAGCATAAGAATACTTTAATAACTGATACAAGAATAAGAAATACCAATCTGGAAGTGGTATATATCCGGCATCAGTTGGATCCGCCATTCTCTCAAGTGGTGACGGATGCGCCACTGTTAAACATAAATAACCGATTAAAAAAACTGCACCAACCATCCATTCTTTTAACAAGAAGTTCGGCCAAAACGCTTCTGTTTTTCCTGGGTATTCAGAATAGTCTTTCGGAATATTTGGTTTCCTAGCTACTGGTACCCGAGAATCTCCTACAAACTTCATCCCTTTGCCGCGATGCATAATCTCCCTCCTTTAGTTCTTTCCCCTTTAATTTAGCAATCTCTTATAGCGGACCGGAAATACCTTGTTTGCGAATCATGATGAAGTGGAAGGCCATTAAACCTAGAAGTGCTGCTGGTAAGAAGAAGACGTGAATAGCAAAGAAGCGAGTTAATGTTTGAGCGCCAACAATTTCGGAATGACCAGCGAGTAATGTTTTAATATAAGGACCAATGAGTGGCGTTTGCTCTGCAATTTGAATCCCTACTTTCGTAGCAAATAATGCTTTCATATCCCACGGTAGTAAATATCCGGTAAAACCAAGACCTAACATAACAAAGAAAATAAGAACACCAACAATCCAGTTTAACTCACGAGGCTTTTTATACGCACCCTGGAAGAAAACTCTAAGTGTATGTAAAAACATCATTACAATGACGAGACTAGCGCCCCAGTGGTGCATCCCACGAACAATTTGCCCATATGCAACTTCATTTTGTAAATAATAAACCGATTCCCAAGCATTTTTAATATCAGGCACATAATACATCGTCAAAAACATTCCTGATAAAATTTGAATTACAGTAACGAAAAAGGTAAGTCCTCCAAAGCAATAAACGAATGCAGAAAAGTGATGTGCCGGGTTTACATGTTCAGGTACTTCATGATCAGCGATATCACGCCATATTGGTGTAATATCTAACCTTTCATCTACCCAATCATAAATTTTATTTAGCATCTACTTTGCACCCCCTTTTGGCTTCGCTTTTCCTAAATACAGCGTTCCATCTTTTACTTTGGACTCGTATACATCAAGCGGAGCAAGGGGCGGCGTGCCTTTAATGTTCATCCCGTCTTTTGTGTAACGGCCCCCGTGACATGGACAAAAGAATTGATTCGGATGTGCTTTGTCCGAATTCCAGTTAACTGTACACCCTAAATGTTTACATACCGGAGAGAACGCAACAATGTCTCCGCTTTCATCTTTATGAACCCAAGCTGATTTTGGCTCTTCGGACTTGTACCAACCATCAACCTGCTTCACCTTAAAGTCGAAACGTTTCGGCTCTGTTGTAATATCCTTTACTTGTGCAACAGCAACCATATCCGTTCCCGCTTCTTTTCTTAACACCGGATCAAGCGCAAATCGCGTCATCGGCATTAAAATACCCGCTGCCATAAAGCCTCCTACCCCTGTAAGGGTGTAATTTAAAAACTGTCTTCTTGATACACGATGTTCTTTCTCGCTCACGAAAATTTCCCCCCTCTATCAGAAATTGTCCCCTCGTGATAAATTATATAAAAAATAAAAACTAGGACACTATCATGATATAATACGCTTAGGTACAGGTCAATATCATACTACTCATAATAATAAGAACTTTCTGTTTATTATCACTTTCCCCATTTTTCTTCTAACATCACCATTATATTTTTTATATGTGCATGAATAACTTCTCTTTTCGCTTGATCACTAAATTGTTCTAACGCTAATGAAGGAAACCAAAATAAATCTCCTTGTAACTCTTGCATATCTTCTTTCCATGAAAAATCACTTGTAACATAAGCAATATGCTTAAAACCTTGCTTTTGCAAATGATTTGTCCATTCTTGCAAACGACCTTTTTCATTTTTTTGACTTTCTACTAAATACGTAAATGCAGGTAGTAAAAGTACTCTTCCTTTATATTCTCTTTCCAACTCCATACTCAACAATTCGATAAATTCACCTTGTTCTACTACCATTTTCATTTCTTTTGCTGCCGAAATTGATAAAAGTGGTATAACACCGGTATCTACATACTCTCTTGCTTGCTCAAACTGCTCCACATCTTTTACACTCCATTTCAAATGTCTTCCCTCCCTTCATCTACAAATTACAGAACTTTCACTTTATATATATTAAACCATACTAAAAGAGGTAAAAAAAGAAAAACTACCTATATTAAGGTAGTTTTTCTTAAAAAGTCTGAAATTTGTAAAATTTTATGAATCCAAATGAATTCTATAACATCTTTAACTCAGCTGTTAACTTATGAAACGCTTCCTTATCTTGCTTATCCAGCGCTTCATCAATTTGTTTCAAAAGACGTTCTCTTCTAAAAGAAAATACACTTTCTTCTAAAAATCTTTCTGCAAGTAAACGATCTTTTTCATTTACTTCAATATGCTTTGGTAAATACGGGTTTTCTTCTAATACAGCTACATAATTGGCATTTTGAAACGATGATTTAAAATTGAGTTGAATATAAATATCTTCATCTCGATTTAAACGAATATCATGAAACGATTTTTCAGCATCTGTTGTCATAACATTTTGTTTAAAAAAGTGAAATGGTGTGTCCTTCACACAATTCGCGGACATCACTAAACCACGCGGACAATATTTTGCATGCTCTACGAAGTGGACTTTATGCATCAATTGGTCATGACTCATTAAATAATTCAAAATCCATACGCATTCACGCTGTTTCAGTTGGTAATTATTCAAAAACCATTTTACAAAATCCTTCTTCTCGTTTACAGAAACAGGGGTATTCATAGCAATTAAGTCCCTCCTCTGTCTTTCTCTTTTCTTTTTAGATTCAAGAAGCGGCATTCAGTTTCCTTCCAACTTATGAAAAATCCTCTAAATTATATAACAATTCTTCAATATGAATTTGTGTCGGGTCTAGTTGTATTAACTGAGTAAATACTTCTTTCGCCTCTTTTCGCATACCTTCTTCCAATAAGAAATAACCGTACTCTTCCAAGAAGTCTGGATGATTCTTAAAAGAAGTATATGCACTTTCATAGTGTTTTAATGCATCCGAATACATTTCTAATTGTTTTTTTGCAAACGCAAGATCCCAAAGTAGTTGTGTATCTGGTTCTCCGCTATCAATCGCACGCTCTACAACTGCAATTAACTCTTCATACTTTTCTTGTTCTTTTAAGATATACGCATATTTTAATATCGCACCTAAATGTCCTGGATCTAACTCAAGCGCTTTTTGAAGCACTTCCTCTGCTTCCGCTATTTTTCCTAATTTCGCCGCAATGTTCGCTAATTCTACATAAAATGGTACAGAAAGCTCATCTACTTTAATTCCTTCTTGAAGTGTTTCATAGCTTTCTTGAAGCATTCCTTCTTTTTCATAGCTTTTCGCCAAATACATGTAAAGCGATGCATACTCCGGATCTAATTCTTTTAGTTCTTGCCAAGCACCAATTGCTCTTTGGTATTCTTCACCTTGGTATAATGTGAAGGCATATCCAAATAATGAGTGGATATCTTTTTGTTCCTCTAAACCTGCTTCGTAGTAAGAGATCGCTTCTTCCCAATTCCCAATCGCACTTAACGTTTCTGCGAGGCGAAGTGCAATGACAACTCCACCCATTACTTTATGTTCCGCTAATAGCGACTCATAATGAGTGATTGCCTTTTGTTCTTCACCTTTACTACTATATAACTCTGCTAATCCAAACGTAATAACAGGTTCGTCAGGCATCATTTCTTTCGCCTTTAATAGTTTTTGTTCTGCTACATCATCGAAACCTTGCATTTGGAATAAATCTGCAACAAGTAATAACGATTGGACATATAAATCATCATTTTCTGGAATATCATGAAGCACTTCAATTGCTTCATCTTCTTTGTCTAGATCAATATATAATTCTGCTAAAAATACAGTGAATTCACTTTCTTCCAGATACAATAAACGCAAGTCTTCTGTAATCGCTAACGCTTCATCCGTAAATCCAAGTGTATGATAGTAACGAGCAATATCATATTTCTCTTCATCATTCGCAACTTTTAATTGCTCTTTTAATAATTGTAATCCTTTTTCCGCTTCACCATTTTCAATATATGAAACAGCTTGTTCAAACTTTTGCATAAACGTCTCCTTTAATTCTAAAAAATATTCTTTTCTGTTCATTTACCCCCGATTGGTGCGGACTAATAATCAGTGAGAGAATGAGCATCCCCTCACTGATTAAAGTGTCACTTTATCATAAGCAACTATGTGTACGAACGCAACCTTTAGAATGAGCATACTTCTTCTTGTACTTTCACTGATAACATTCGAATATGACACCGATACCGCATTACTACTTTCTATTGTACCGTTTTCTTTCATTACCGTGCAAATAACTTCCCTTATTAATTATTAACACACACGGATCAAGCTTTACAGGCCTTCTCCACTTCGATCTTTATTTAAATAAAAAGACTCCTATATAGGAGCCTTCACACACTCTTAAGAGTATGTTTCTTCTTTCTTTACTTGCTCGTTTACAAGCTCTTTCAATAATTCTATAATTTCATCATTTTCTTCTTTCAAACCTACAGTAATACGAATACCATCATGTATACCAAATGCAGCACCAGAACGAACAATATAGCCTTTTTTCATTAATCGTTCGAAAGCTTCATTACCAGGAACACCGAGCTTTAAGAAAATGAAATTTGTTTGAGATGGATAATAGAATACGTTATATTCCTTACAAAATGCGTAATATTGATTTAATCCTTCTTCATTCTTTTTCACACATTCTTGTAAAAACGTTTGATCTTCTAATGCAGCGAGTGCTACAGATTGCGCTACAGTCGATGTATTAAATGGTAACCTTGCTACTTCTAGTTGCCCAATTAACTTCTCATTACCAACCGCATATCCGATACGGAAAGCAGCTAAACCATATGCTTTTGAAAACGTGCGTAAAACCATAAGATTTTCATACTTTTCAAGAAGTGGTAATGTTTGCGGATAGTCTTCTGCTCCGGCATATTCATAGTATGCTTCGTCCATAATAACGAGCGCTGACTTAGGAACTGATTCTAAAAATGAAAGTAATTTTTGTTTCTCTACATATGTACCTGTCGGATTATTTGGGTTACAAATCCATACAATCTTCGTTTTATCATCTACTTGCTGTAACATCGCATCTAAATCGTGAATGCCATCTTTTAGTGGTACTTCACGAACTTCTGCTCCTTCAATAACAGCATGGTGATGGTATTGCGAGAATGTTGGATTCGCCATTACAACATTTGTTCCTTCGTGTAGTAATGCACGGCTAATCATTTGAATGACTTCATCTAATCCACTACCAAATAACAGTTGTTCTGCTTTGACACCTAACTGCTCTGCTACTTTTGTCCGAAGTTCAAATGCATATCCATCTGGATAAAGAGCGTATTGACTCGCTAAAGAAGTTAATGCTTCTGTTACGCGTGCTGAGCAACCGAATGGATTTTCGTTCGATGCTAATTTCACAATTTTTGATAATCCATATTCCCTTTTTACTTCTTCAATATTTTTCCCAGGTACATATGCTCTCAAAGTTAACAATTGCTCTTTCACTCTCATTTTTCTTCCCCCAGTCATTTTATTCAATTACAATACGGTTATAATCCCTTACTATAATCGTTTATCATTACCGTCACTATTACGAGAATACCTCTAAACAAGCACTTCGCAACCTCTTAAGCCATATCCTTTTGAAATGCCTCTAACGCAAGATGAACAGTCTCATCTGGAATAGATACGACGTTCACTACCCCATATTCCTGCATTAGCACCATATGAATTGCTCCAGCATTCGCTTTCTTATCCTGTTTCATCAATTGAACGAGGCGTTCTACATTCAAATCACTTGGCATTTTTGGATAGCCGTACTTTAAGAACCACTGCTTCATCTCTTCATAAGAAAGATCAACTTTGTACACTTGCTCACTTAAAAACAAGGCAAATAACATTCCAACCGCTACTCCGTCACCGTGAGTAATATTTCCATATCCTAGTTCTTTTTCAAGAGCATGGCCTAACGTATGTCCAAAGTTCAAATGGGCACGTACACCTTTTTCTGTTTCATCTTGTGATACAATATTTGCCTTTACAGGAATTGCCTTCGTTAATATATGGATTAACTTCTCATCACGAAGATCCGCTAATGTTTGCACTTCTTCTTTTAGCCAATGATACAGCTTTACATCACCAATAAGAGCATGTTTTATCACTTCTGCATAACCTGAACGCCACTCTTTTTCAGGAAGTGACTGTAAAAACGGCGTATGATATACAACTGCTTCCGGTTGATGGAATGCACCGATCATATTTTTACCTAACAGATGATTGATCGCTACTTTCCCACCTACAGCGCTATCGTGAGCTAATAAAGTCGTTGGAACTTGAACGAAGCGAATTCCACGCATAAACGACGCAGCAACAAAACCAGCTAAATCTCCAATCATCCCGCCTCCAAGTGCGATAATTAAAGAATTTCTATCTAATTTATTTTCAAGAGCTGACGTATGAGCCGCATAGAAATTTTCAAAAGACTTCTCTTTTTCACCACTCGGTACGACAAATGAAAATACGTTTTGCTCTATTTGCAATGCATCTACAACTGTCTGTAAATGGAAAGATGCAACAGCTTCATCTGAAATGATCATGATATTTGATACAGATGGCTGCATGTTTTGAATGATTGTTGTCAAATGTGACAACGATTCTTTTCCTACATGTACATCATATTCTTTTGATTTCGTTTGAATATGTATGTTTCCCATTAAAATCCCCTCGCATATTCATTATGTTTCTCAATATTTTCACGAATAAGGTCCATACGATCTAATCCGAATTGTTCTATTAAAGCTGTCGCTAATTCCCAAGCCACAACCGCTTCTGCAACGACACTAGCTGCTGGCACAGCACAACTATCTGAACGTTCAATGCTCGCTGTAAAAGGCTCTTTCGTTTCAATATCTACACTTTGAAGAGGTTTATATAGTGTAGGTATCGGTTTCATCACACCTCGCACCACAATTGGCATTCCAGTCGTCATACCGCCTTCTAATCCACCTGCATTATTTGTTCTTCGTGTATATCCATGTTCCTCGTTCCACAGAATTTCATCATGAACTTCACTTCCCGGTCTATGCGCTGCTTCAAAACCAATTCCAATCTCGACGCCTTTAAAAGCATTAATGCTCATAATTGCGGCTGCTAATTTTGCATCCAGTTTTCGGTCATAATGCACATAGCTACCGATCCCAATTGGCATTCCTTCCACAATCACTTCAACGATTCCACCGATTGAATCACCATTTGCTTTCGCATCATCAATTGCTTTCATCATTTGGTTACCTGATTCTTCATCTAAGCAACGTACAGGTGATGCTTCTGTAATACTTTTTAATTCTTCAATTGAACTATACGTAATTTCCTGAGCCTCAACACCGCCAATTTCAATTACATGGCCAGCCACTGTAATACCAAGTTCTGCTAACACTTTTTTAGCAACCGAACCAGCAGCTACACGCACTGTCGTTTCGCGTGCTGAAGAACGCTCAAGTACATTTCTCATATCTCTATGACCATATTTAATCGCACCATTTAAATCAGCATGTCCAGGTCTTGGTTTTGTTACTTTCCTTTTCATTTCTTTTTCTTCTTGTTCCGTTAAAGGCTCTGCGCCCATAATTTTTGTCCAATGTGCAAAATCACGATTTTCAACAACAAGTGCAATTGGAGAACCTAATGTCTCTCCATGTCTAACACCACTTACAATTTGCGCTTGATCTGTTTCGATTTGCATGCGTCTACCACGCCCATACCCCTTTTGCCTTCTAGCTAACTCTTCATTTATATCATCCGCTACTAAAGGCAGTCCTGCCGGAACACCTTCTATAATCGTTGTAAGTTGTGGACCATGAGATTCACCAGCTGTAATATATCGCATACGTTATTCCTCTTTTCGTATATGTATTTATCCCGCTATATTAAGCAATGATATTATCTTTCCTTACTCTAAAAATATGAAAGAAATTATATATTTGATCAGCCATTCGCTTATTCTCCGATAGGCCTTTTACTTTACATATCAATATATCATAACAGCTCTAACTTCGTAACTAATTGAAATAAAAAAAGTGCAAGAAGAATACCCCTATTCTCCTTGCACTTTCTACTATTATCACAGTGATTAAAGCGTTTACAAATTATTTCAAAATAATTAGTAAATCCATTCATTCATTAATTTTGAGTAGTCAACTAATTCTTCTTCCTTAAAGAAAATAGCAATCTCGCGCTCTGCACTTTCTAACGAATCAGAACCATGGATAATGTTTTTCGCAACAGTTACACCGAAATCTCCACGAATTGTTCCAGGAGCTGCTTCATGTGGTCTTGTTTTACCCATCATGTTACGAGCTGTATCTACTACACCTTCACCTTGCCATACCATTGCGAATACAGGTCCAGATGTAATAAAGTCAACTAATTCACCAAAGAAAGGTTTTTCTGTGTGCTCAGCATAGTGTTGTCCAGCAATTTCCGGAGTGACTTGCATTAATTTTGCACCAACTAATTGAAAGCCTTTCTTCTCAAAACGAGCTACGATTTCCCCAATGAAGGCACGTTGTACACCGTCTGGTTTTACCATTAGAAATGTTTTTTCCATAAAAAATCTCTCCACTTCTGAATTATGTATGTAATTGTATATCCCCACACACATATTAACACCCTTATCACAATTGTGCAATAGTTTTGAAATAGAGAGATTATTTTATTTTTTAGAAAAAACACTAAAATTTTCGTTTTCCAATATACTTTGCTACATTTTGTAATGCATACTTCGCTTGTCCACGTGGGAGTGGTTTTATAATTTCTAATGCTTTATGTAAATAACGTTCACTAAACGCAAATGCTTGATCAATAGCGGTACTATTCTTTACAGCCTCAATAATTTCTTTCATTTCGTCCGCTGTTGTATTTTCATGTACAGATATGATTTTCTTACGAAGCACTGGATCTTCCATAGCGTATAGGGCAGGAAGCGTAATATTCCCTTGTAGTAAATCTCCGCCAGCAGGTTTTCCAAGCTTCTCTTCTGTGGAAACGAAGTCTAAAATATCATCAATAATTTGATACGACATTCCTACAAAATACCCATACCAAAATAGTCGATTTACCGTATCACGATTAGCACCAGCAGCAATCGCTCCTAGTTGACAACTCGCAGCAATTAATAATGCTGTTTTTCGCTTTATTCTTCTTAAATACGTTCGTAAATTTTGGTCATAATTGTATTTATCTTTAATTTGTTCAATTTCACCTTTACACACTTCTAAAATGGTATGCGATAGCGCCTGATGCGCCTCTGGAATTTCAATATTTGTAATACATTCAAGAGACTTAGCGAACAAATAGTCCCCTGTATACATTGCAATACGATCTCCCCATTTCGCATTCACAGTTGCACTACCACGTCGTAAAAATGCAGCATCAATAACATCATCGTGAACAAGAGAAGCCATATGAATAAGTTCTAACGCAACAGCTACATGCTTAATTGCATCTAACTTATAATCTCCAAATTTTCCCGCAAGCAACACAAATACAGGACGAATTCGCTTCCCACCAGCTTCAATAAGTTGTAATGCCGCCTCTTCTACCAATGGCTGTTCAGAAGCAACTGTCTTTTTTAATTCTTTTTCTATCACATTAATATCCGATCGTAAAAAAGAGTACATAAGTTGTAACTTCATATTGTTCACCTTAACCTAAAACTTCTTTTTTCTTTTTTTCTATTTTGATTCTGGTTTCATACCTAAATGCATCGCTGCTACCCCAAAAGTAAACGGCTTCACTTGTACATGTTCAAGTCCAGCTTTTTCAAACATATGAGCCAACTCTTTCATACCTGGGAATGTACTAGCAGATTCTTGCAGCCATGAATATTCTTTAAAACTTTTCGCAAATAACTTTCCAAATAACGGCATGATATATTTAAAGTATAAAATATACCCTTGTCGAAAACCAATCATTGTTGGTTGAGATGTTTCTAAACAAATTACTTTTCCACCTGGTTTTACTACACGTGTCATTTCTTTTAATACGTGCATATAATCCGGTACGTTACGTAAACCAAATCCAATCGTTACATAATCAAATGTGTTATCTTCAAATGGAAGCTCCATTGCATTCCCGTGTAAAAGTTCTACTTGTTTTAATTGTAACGCCTCTACCTTTTGCTTACCGACAGATAACATATTTTCACTGAAGTCTAAACCAACAACCTTGCCCTGTTCACCTACCGCCCCAGCTAGCGCAATTGTCCAGTCCGCTGTCCCGCAGCATACATCAAGAGCTTTGCTACCTGGTTTTACATCCATAATGCGCATCGTCTCTTTACGCCACGCTTTATGTCTTTGAAAACTAATGACAGAATTCATCACATCGTATTTATCAGAGATTTTCTCAAATACATCATGTACTCTTTCTTCTTTTGATTGTTGCATGCTCGTACCTTCTTCCAATGTAAAATTGCTTATGTCTTCGATTTATCTCTTAACACAGAGTTTATTTCGCTTATATCTGTGTGGTTTTCCAAATATTGATTTTCTTTCTTTCTGAGTTCCATCATCCATCCATGAATAACTGTTTCTACCTCCGCTTTATCCTTCATAATCCCTTGAACTGCTTGAAAAACAGGTGAATGTTGTTTATCAGCGTGCAGTTCACATTCTTTTTGAAGACGGTTTTTTCCTAGTACATACGTTATAAATGGTTTCCAATGCGATACATGAAAATGATCACATGTTTTTTGCAAGAGTGCAGACTCAATCGTTACTACACTTTCCATTATGTCATCCATCGTTTCATGCGCTTTTTGATATAACATTATTTTGTGTTCATTAATTTCTTTAATTCCTTCAGCAAGCGCGCGAATTAAAACAATATCACGATTCATAGACAATAAGTAATAATATAACCCACTATAGTAATCACCAGCAAGTACTGTTAACTGGCGACGTTTATGCGATTCAACCGCTTCTTCCCCTGCTTTATTTGATACTCTTTCATGTGTATCAAGCGCAATTTGCACAAGCATAATCGTTACTACATAATGCTCAATTTGTTCTATATGTAAATTTTCACTTTTTAAAGCACCATATAACAATGCTATTTTTTCTTCATCAATAAATGGTTCTTCAATATAGTTTATAAAATAAGGATGGCGTAATTTCTCCATCAATTTCTCTCTTATACCCGCATACCCTCCGTAGATGTCACACACAAAAATCACCCTTGTTTTCTAATTCATAAAACTTATTATAACACATACATTCTATTTTCTATAACCAAAACTTGACTACTCTTTCCAAACTTCCACCGAACTAAATAACATCTTCCATTCTTTTTAGTAGTCTTTCTATTCTCACTCTGCCTTGCTAAAACTATATCATTTATTTACATAAAAAAAAAAGAAAAGCAGTTTCCTACTTTTCTTTACTTTGTTTTAATAAAAGATAAAATTTCACTACGTGCCGCTGCATCATTTTCTAACACACCACGTACTGCTGTTGTTACAGTTTTCGCGCCCGGCTTTTTCACACCACGCATCGTCATGCACATATGTTCCGCTTCTACTACTACCATTACACCATGCGGCTCTAGTACTTCCATAATAGAGTTCGCTACTGTTGATGTAATACGTTCTTGCAGTTGTGGACGACGTGCAATTGTATCTACAGTTCGAGCTAATTTACTTAACCCTGTCACTTTTCCGCCTTGCGGAATATATGCAACGTGAGCAACTCCATAGAATGGAACTAAATGATGCTCACACATCGAATAAAACGGTATATCTTTTACTAATACAAGCTCCTCGTGATCTTCTCCGAACACTTTATGCAAATGTTCTTTCGGATCTTCATGCATACCCGCGAACACTTCTGAGTACATTTTTGCCACACGCTTTGGTGTATCAAGTACTCCCTCACGATTTGGGTCATCTCCGATTGCCTCTAAAATAAGGCGTACTGCATGTTCAATTTGTTCTAAATTAACTTTTGCCATCCGCTAGCCCTCCCGAAAACCTAAAAGTGATACGAACACATTCTAGCATATTTATGTTTTTAAAAGCAAAAAGAAGAGTTCCCAAAAAGGAAACTCTTCTTCCCTGTTAATATGTAAGGATTATTTAACCGCATCTTTTAACGCTTTACCAGGTTTGAATGCAGGTACTTTACTTGCAGCGATTTCAATCTCCTCACCTGTTTGTGGGTTACGACCTTTACGAGCCGCACGCTCACGAACTTCGAAGTTACCGAATCCGATCAGTTGTACTTTATCACCTTGTTTTAAAGCTTCTAAGATAGAATCAAAAACAGCGTCTACTGCTTTTGTTGCGTCCTTTTTAGAAAGGGAACTTGCTTCTGCAACAGCATTGATTAAATCTGTCTTGTTCATGCCATTCACCTCCTCCCAAAGATAAGACTGTATAATGATCATAAAATGAGTCTTACTTTCATTTGTAGGCAATTTTTACAAATTCTATACTACAAAGATGTAGATAAATCATTATCAACGCCTATATTATACGATTCTCCTTTATAATTCAATATTTTTAAGGAAATTGTTACTCTTAAAATGTGAAAATCTGATGAAACTTGACAATTTACAACAATATATTAGATAATGACTGTTTATTTCTCTATTCTATACGCGAAAATCAAAAAAATCCCTCTACGATGAGAGGGATTTTTTCTTATAATATAATCGCAATTAATCCGCCAGATCCTTCATTAATAATTCTTTCTAGCGTTTCTTTTAATTTATATCTCGCATTTTCTGGCATTAAAGATAGTTTCGCTTGAATGCCTTCTCGAACAATAGAGCTAAGTGAACGTCCGAATATATCAGAATTCCAAATTGATAATGGGTCATCTTCAAAATCCTGCATTAAATAACGAACTAATTCTTCACTTTGCTTTTCAGTACCAATGATCGGCTCAAACGTTGACTCCACATCTACTTTAATCATATGAATAGACGGAGCTACAGCTTTTAATTTTACACCAAACCTTGAACCGTGACGAATAATTTCCGGCTCATCCAAGCTCATGTCAGCTAACGCAGGCGCTGCTACACCATATCCTGTTTGCTTTACCATACGCAGAGCATCCGCCACTTGATCGTATTCTACTTTCGCATGAGATAAATCGAGCATAAGCTTCAATAAATGATCTTTCCCTCGAATTTCTACTCCTACTACTTCTTTTAAAATTTGATCATATAATTCATCTGGTGCATATAAATCAATCTCTGCTACACCTTGCCCCATATCAATGCCAGCTAGGCTCGCTCGATCAATAAATTCATACTGACTAAACTGCCAAACGACACGGTCCACATCACGAAGACGTTTTATATCCTTCACAGTCTCTTGAACAGCTTCTTGATAACTTTGGCGTAACCAATGTCCTTCATTTAACACCATCACCCAGCTCGGAAGGTTAACATTCACTTCTAAAACAGGGAACTCAAATAAAGCTTCTCGAAGCACATTGTACACATCTGTTTCCCTTAAACTCTCTACACTCATCGCAATGACTGGGATATCATATTCTTCAGATAAACTTTGGCGCAATTGCTCTGTATCTGGATGATACGGCTGTACAGTGTTGATGATCATAATGAAAGGTTTTCCGACTTCTTTTAACTCATTTACTACGCGTTCTTCTGCCTCTATATAATCTCTTCTTGGAATTTCACCAATCGTTCCATCTGTTGTAATTACAACACCAATTGTGGAATGTTCTTGAATTACTTTACGTGTTCCGATTTCTGCAGCTTCATGGAATGGAATAGGTTCTTCATACCAAGGAGTATTAATCATGCGTGGGCCATTCTCATCTTCATAGCCTTTTGCTCCTGGAACCGTATATCCAACGCAATCTACCAATCGAATATTCACTTCAAGACCTTCATCTACTTCGATAGAAACCGCTTGGTTTGGAACAAACTTCGGTTCCGTCGTCATGATTGTACGACCAGCAGCACTTTGAGGCAGTTCATCCTGCGCCCTTTGACGGTCAGACTCATTCTCAATATTAGGAATAACTACAAGTTCCATAAATTTTTTAATGAATGTTGATTTCCCTGTTCGAACAGCTCCTACAACTCCAAAATAAATATCACCGCCTGTGCGTTCCGCAATATCTTTAAAAATATCTACCTTTTCCAAGTGATTCCCTCCCTCAATATTTTTGGGAATAATTCCACATTTATAGTCAACTAATACCTTCTCTAACGTTGCCTATAATATCTGATATAATATAATGGTATTCTAGAAGTTCGGACAATATATCATATAATTTTGTCCAATTTCATATGACTATTAAAAAATACCTTTTGTTTGCATCGCAAGTTGTGTAACATAAAAAACCTTTCTTCTAGAACTTATTCACTAAAAGAAAGGTTCATGACTTATGATTTTAAAAAAATTGGTTCTCCATTCTTTACCGTATACGGTAAAGAATACGCAGGTACAAATGGAGAATCTTTCGAAAGTATATTCCGAATATCTTCCCCCTCCTTAAATTGCCCTTCATTTTTTTTCAACGCTTCATATAAATCGATTCGATAATCAACATAAATTTCTCCCTTTTCATTGATTACAAAAGGAAGCCCTTTACCAGAATACGGACTTGTCACTTGCGGTACATCTTTATATCCTAGTTTTTTGAAATCTAATTCATACACACCATCTGAAATTACCTTTTTAAAAGGTGGATATTGATGTTCATCTCGATACATCCTAAGCTTTAATGATAATTCCTGGATTTGTTCAGCCATCCTAACATCAATTAACTTTACTGTCGGGTTTGTTTCAACGTCTATTAATACGTATTGGTATACTCCTCCACTTTCATACGCATTTCCTGGCGCTTCTTGTATGTAGCGCGGAGCAATCTTTTGAAAATCAATTGGATACTTTTGATAAATAGGCGTACTCATATCCCGCGTCTTAATTGGCAATATACCCCCATTTTGCTCCTTAAATGTCACTATAGCTTTTTGAACAACCTGTATCTGATCTTCATAAGGAACAGCATTTTGTTTCATATTTTCTTTCGGATACAGACATCCTGTTAAAAGGCTCATACAACAAAATATTAAAATAATATGGACTTTTTTCACTAGCAATCACCTTTTCATACTAATATAACTTGCTCCGTATGTAGCATTTTCGAGACCATTCCCTTTACTGCTGTACAGGTCCACTAAATACAACAAGAAAAATAACAATTCCTGACACAATCATAAGGGTGTACGCTACTAACGCTGTAATCCCTTTCAAAAATTTATTCTTTATTTTGTATCTACTTAGTAAAATAAAACTTACTGCAAAAAACATAAATCCAATTGCTCCTAAAGCAAACCACATTTTTATGAGCCCTTCTGACATATACACACCCCTTTTTATTAATCTATTTTTATACTATTTTAACAAATTAAAATCTTTAAACAAATACAAAAAGAACATTTTACTACAAATTACGAATATATAACTTTAATCAACAGGTTTTTTCGCATCTTCCACTAATCTAGATAAAAATAAAACCGAAGCGAGTATATCTCTCGCTTCGGTTGACCAAATATGCCCAAAACAGCTCTATTCCCATACTTTCATGGCTATCATATGCAATCTACAAACTCTTTGTTTCTTATATTTTATTTTTTAAACATTTTGCTTAACGAGCCAAAATCAGCGGGCATATTATTGTTAATGATCGCTTTTACAATTTGATCCTCTTGTTCTTTCGGCACTTCACGTCCTGCCATAAGAGCCACTTGATGAATCAATTGACGAAGCACAGTCTCATCACGTAAGTTCGCATTCTGTACAGATGATGCTAATTTAAAAATATCTTCTTTATTCACTTTCGCTTCTTTTTCAATGTTATTAAAAATGTTATTATCCATTCTTTTCACCCTCTCCTCAAGTTACTCTTCATCCTATGCAAAATTAAAAAAATGGTGAAAAGACCCATAAAAATAAAAAGCGACAGAAGTACAAATGTACTTCTGTCGCTTTTCTTTAAAGTAAGTCAGGTATAGCTTCCACTTCATGTTTTCGAACACGTCCCATTAATGAGCCTACTGCATCTTTCACATTATTCCCATTGAACAGCACGTCATATAAAGCAGCTGTAATCGGCATTTCAACTTCCATTTTCTCTGCTAATTCGTGAGCAGCTTTCGTTGTTCTTACACCTTCTACAACCATACCCATGCTTTCTAACACCTCTTCTAAAGAGTGTCCTTTTCCAAGCATATTTCCAGCGCGCCAATTTCGGCTATGAACACTTGTACAAGTTACAATTAAGTCTCCCATACCAGTTAGACCAGCAAACGTTAATGGATTTCCGCCCATTTTTCTTCCTAAACGAGCAATCTCCGTTAAACCACGTGTCATTAATGCCGCTTTCGCATTATCACCTAATCCAAGTCCATCAGTTATCCCAGCAGCTAATGCGATAATATTTTTTAACGCACCACCAAGCTCAACCCCAACAATATCCGGATTTGTGTATACACGGAAGTAACTATTCATAAACAAATCTTGTACTTCCTCAGCAGCTTCCATACGCTTTGCTGCAGACGTAACCGTCGTCTCTTGACGTAAACCGACTTCTTCAGCATGACTCGGTCCAGACAGTACAACAACGTCTTTAATCAAGCCCTCTGGAATTTCTTCCTCAATCACTTCCGAAATACGTTTTGACGTACCAGGTTCAATCCCTTTACTTGCATGAATCCAAGTAGTCGGACCCGCTACATATTTCTTCATATCTTGTAATACCTCTCTATACGCTTTCGTTGGTACTACAAGAAGTACTACATTTACATCTACTAATGCTTCTTCTAAAGAAGAGTAGGCTGCGATTGTGCTTGGCAATGTAATTCCTGGAAGGTATCGACTATTCTCATGTTTTGTATTAATCTCATCCATAAGTTCAGAACGATTTCCCCAAATACGTACATCATGTCCATTGTCAGCTAATACCATCGCTAACGCTGTTCCCCAGCTACCTGCTCCAACTACTGTGATTTTTGTCATAAAATCACATCCTCTCCATTAGTCTCTTGCTCTAGCGATAATGTGAATCGGCGTTCCTACAAAACCGAACGCTTCACGTAAACGATTCTTTAAGAAGCGCTCATATGAAAAGTGCATTAATTCTGTATCGTTTACAAATATAACAAATGTTGGTGGTTTTACCGCAACCTGTGTCGCATAGAAGATTTTCAGACGGCTACCATTATGAGTTGGTGTTGGATTCATCGCTACCGCATCCATAATTACATCATTTAATACGTTCGTTTGAATACGGATACTATGACTTTCATTTACTTCATTAATAACTGGTAATAATGTTTGTGTACGTTTTTTCGTTTTCGCAGATAAGAATACAATCGGTGCGTACTCTAAAAATTGGAAATGAGCACGGATGTTTTCTTCAAATGCTTTCATTGTTTTTTCATCTTTTTTCACTGCATCCCATTTGTTTACGACGATAATAACAGCACGTCCTGAATCATGAGCATATCCAGCAATTTTTTTATCCTGTTCAATAATTCCTTCTTCTCCGTCTAAAACGACTAAAACAACGTCAGAACGTTCAATCGCTCTAAGCGCACGAAGTACACTATACTTTTCTGTGCTTTCGTATACTTTCCCTTTTTTACGCATACCAGCTGTATCGATGATTACATAATCTTGACCATCTTTACTATATGGTGTATCAACAGCATCACGTGTCGTTCCCGCTATATTACTTACAATTACACGTTCTTGACCAAGAAGTGCATTTACAAGTGATGATTTCCCTACATTTGGACGGCCAATTAAAGAGAAACGGATTGTTTCATCATCATACGCTTCTTCTTCAATCTTTGGAAAATGATTTGCAGCTTCATCTAACAAATCACCAAGTCCTAAACCGTGTGTACCTGAAATCGGGAATGGCTCGCCAAATCCTAATGCATAAAAATCATAAATATCACTACGCATTTCTGGATTATCAACCTTATTTACCGCAAGTACAATTGGTTTTTTAGAACGATATAAAATTTTAGCAACTTCTTCATCTGCTGCAGTTACACCATCGCGACCATTCGTCATAAAAATGATAACATCTGCTTCATCAATCGCTACTTCCGCTTGTTGACGAATTTGTGTCAAGAACGGCTCGTCTCCAATATCAATTCCACCTGTATCAATAATGTTAAATTCATGATTTAACCATTCTCCCGCACTATAAATACGGTCTCGTGTTATACCTGGTATATCTTCTACGATTGAAACTCTTTCTCCAACAATTCTATTGAAAATAGTAGATTTTCCTACGTTCGGGCGGCCTACTATTGCTATTACTGGTTTCGGCATATACTTTCATCCTTTCAACTTGCTTCTGTTTATTATGTAAAAAACCCTTCTTTGTGCAAGAAGGGATTTGCATTCCAGAATATTTCTCAGCGTATCAAAACACCTCACATTATACCACACGTTACTAATGTTTCACAATAATATATACATTCTCTTGTAAGCGATGCGCAATACCATCTAAAATTGCCTCTAAATTATTTGCAACAAATTCTAACTCATCTGTCGATTCACAAGTAAACAAAGGGGCACCACCAGCAAATTTCTCCGGCGTTGTTGTAATAACCGCGAGAATCACACTTTCTAACATCATCTTTTATCTCCCCTTCCTTTCGGGGCTTCCGATGACATATGAACAGCACTTTCTAACGTCGGCACATTCCCTATGACACCTATCGCTTTCTCTGCATCTTGATCTTGTGGCAAGACAAAAATCCCAACCCTACCATCTTCTAAATCACGCTTTGCCAACGGCACAAGCGCTGGCGTACCAGAATCTCTATAAATCCCTAAAGCAACAGAAACATCATGTAAAATAGCTTGTCGTTGTCCTAAGTTTGAGATTGTCACCATCGCATCAATTGTTTTCGGCCTTAAAATAAAGCCCATTCCATATTTCATAATTTCCTCTTGCCTTGCTGGCAATCCAATATTCATAATGTAAATGTTATCAATATACAGCCCCGCTCCTTCAAAACGAAGTGGAACATGCTCGATATCAACAAGATCATGTAACCTTCTGCCAGACATTAATTTTTTCGCGATAATAAATGCGATTATAGCCATAATTACTCCAGCAATCCACGAATGGAATCCTATATACGCAAACGTCGTTGCAAACGACGTTAACATCGCCAAATAGTTTCGACTTTCAAAAACTAACGCAATCCCTTCAATATATGTATTTCCACGCGGTACGAGCTCATATCCATCTAATTGTTGAAGGGTATTTCTTTCCATATTACGCACATCACGAAACTGTGTTGCTGCTAATGTAAGAAATGTAATAGCAGAAAAATCTTTTTTCAAAATTGACGGAATCGCAATCGCTCCTAAAGCCGCTGCAATTAACCCCATCGCAACGTGAATAATTTTTCCGTGGAGCCTCGTCGGATATTGACGCGTATCTGTCCGGAGCATTAGCACTCTCGTTATTGTCCCCGCTATTACTCCGCATAAAATGGCCGGTGTATATTCAATCATGTATTACCCTCGCCTTTCTTTTACGTGCTTTCCTCTTGAACTGTTCCATGTATACTGATGCTTTTGCAATCCAAAACAAAATTGCCATGAAAAATGTAGCAACGGCGACGATATCAAAAAACGCTAAACTTCCGTAATCATAAGGGAAATGTAGTTTTCGAAAAATAAGTGTCACTAACAATTCCCCCTGTAACATTCCTATATAAAGAGAACATAATCGCAATATGCGATCCTCATGCAATAAAACCGATGCATACACAAGAGCACCACTTAACAAAAACAACCTGTCCACCACAATCCAAATCGGATCATATACTTCTAACAAATGAAAACTTGTATATAACATTGCAATAATAAGTGCCGAAAGTAAGCTATATAATTTTTTCCAAATAGAATATAGTGCGATTCCTATAAAAGCAACAATACAAAGCAAAAGTGCATTTACTGATACCGTGAATGAAGCAATCGTTACATGTAACGGAGAGCAAATAATAAAAATCAATATACAAACGCTTATCTTCCAGCGCATAGAGTCTTTTTTCATAAAAAAAGTTACAACGATCCACCCTATCCAAGCTAAAAAATAAAAAGTACTCCCTTCCATCATTTCACCTCCTATGTTTTCCATTATGGGAACTTTTTATGAAAGTTAATCCACTTTCTTCGCGCATAGTTTTTTCATATAACAGCAACACTTTTAATAAGGAGGTGCTATTCATTATGGGTAAAGATCGTCAAGAACGAAAACTAAGAGAATCACGACGCGTTGAATCTGATCGTGACCAATCACTACAATATCCGGGTGCAACTGGACTGGATACACCAGAGCAAGCCCGAAAACAAAATCAGCACTAATGAACACAAAAAGACGGTTTCGATATTGTACGAAACCGTCTTTTACATAATTATTTTAATGATTTTTACTTATATCAAAATAACATTTAACATCCGAATTTTTCTATGGTTTATTTTTATCTCCACCTATTTTTTCCTTTGCGAAATTAAACCCTCCCCAATAATTCAGTAGCAAACTATCTACATTTTCCAGCCTCTTTTTCAGTCGCAACTTGCACAAGATAGTGTTTATATAGGAATAATTTTATTTTGATAGAATATTAATTCCATTCCTCACCTTAAATTACTAAAACGAACAAAAAACAAAAAAATCAACCAAACGGTTGATTTTTTATCTTCTACTATAATGCGTCGTATCAATACCACGCTGCGTTAACCAATGATACGTTTCGCCCTTTACAACAAGAGGTACAGCCTGTAACTCTTCTATCGTCTTTGCACCAAGAGCTGTCATAATAAATTTCAAATCTGTATGTAAAAGATCAATTTCATCCACTAACTTCTCGATACCATCTTGCATTAAAATACGTAAAAAATATCCAGCAAACGCAGTTGTATTCGCCCCTAATGCGATTGCTTTCGCTACATCAAGCGCTGTTTGTATACCCCCAGATGCAATAAAAGAGAGGTTATTATTTGTAGAGGTTGCTTCAATAATCGAGGTTGCTGTTTGTATGCCCCAGTTATTAAAATAAGAAAGCATTCGCTGTCTTCTTTCATTTTCAACAGCAGCAAAATTTGTACCACCTTGTCCACCAATATCAATTGCCGTTACACCTATGCTCGCTAACTGTTGTACGGTTTCCTTACTCATCCCAAATCCAACTTCTTTCACAATGACAGGAACTTTACTATTTAATACAATTTTCTCAATGCGCTGAAGTACACCAGTAAAGTCACGGTCTCCTTCTGGCATCGTTAACTCTTGTATGACGTTTAAATGAATTTGCAATGCATTCGCTTCAATCATATTAACGGCACGCTCTGCTTGTTCGATAGTTGCCTCACTACCTAAATTAGCAAAGAAAACACCATTCGGGTTTACCTTTCTGATAATCTTATAAGAAGCAGCCTCACTTTCATCTTTTAACGCCGCCATTTGCGACCCTACAGCCATAGCAAGATTATGATGTTTCGCTACATATGCTAATTGCTCATTAATATGTAACGTTCTCTCTCCCCCACCACCAGTCATCGCATTGATAAAAATCGGCGAACTTAGTGAAAGTTCGCCGATTTTTGTTTCACATGTTATTGAGTCATAACTTGAATTTGGCAATCCTTGATGCACAAAATCAATATCATGAAAGCCATGCGTACGAGACTGACCAGTAGAAAGAGCGTATTCAATATGATCTAATTTACGTTTTGCCCTTACCACTTGTACCCCTCTTTATTTCTTTAATTTTTTCAGTTGTTCACCAATAATATCACTTAATTGGAAAGTAGCAGAATCAGCATTTGGTTCATACTGACTGTAATCCTCAATTACATTATTTTCCTCAAGCGTTTCTTTTATACTTAAAGAAATACGTTTCTCTGCAACATGGACTTCAAGCACTTTCACTTTTACTTCTTGTCCCATTTCCAATACTTCATTTGGATTTTTCACGTGACGATTTGCAATTTGAGATACATGCACAAGACCTTCAACGCCAGGTAAAATTTCAACGAATGCACCGAATGTAACAAGACGTTTTACTACTCCCTCACGAATATCTCCAGCTTTTATTTCGCCAGCAACATTCTCCCAAGGTCCTGGCTGAGCTGCTTTAATTGATAAAGAAATACGTTGTGTATCAGCATCAACAGATAATACCTTTACCTTTACCTTTTGACCTTGCTCTAATACTTCAGAAGGTTGCTCTACACGTTCGTGTGAAATTTGTGAAATATGAACTAAACCGTCCACACCACCAACGTTAACGAAAGCACCAAAATCCGTTAATCGTTGCACTGTTCCTTCAACAACGTCTCCTTCTTTTAATGAAGAAATCGCTTCTTTTTTCTTAGAATCTAGTTCTAATTCTACTACTGCTTTATGCGAAAGGATTACACGATTTTTTTCGCGGTCTAATTCAACAATTTTCACGGCTAATGTTTTGCCTTTATAGTCAGTAAAATCTTCTACATAATGTACTTCTACAAGTGAAGCTGGGATAAAACCACGAACACCAAGGTCCACAACTAATCCACCATTCACGATATCTTTTACAGTAACATCAAACACATGACCAGAAGTAAATTTCTCTTGTAATTCTACCCATGCTTTTTCTGCATCAACAGCACGTTTAGATAAGACAAGATCATCTTCTTCTAATTTAATAATTTTCAATTCTAGTATTTGATCTAATTCTACAACATCGCTTGCTTTTTCAATATGAACGTTAGCTAATTCACTAATTGGAATTACGCCATCTGTTTTGTATCCAACATTTACAAGCACTTGTTTCTCTTCAACTTTCGTTACAGAACCTGTAACAACGTCACCAACTTGTAATTCTTTTGAATCCATAACTTCTTCATTCATTTTCTCTACCATGGAAATACCTCCCTACAGAATTGACAAAGCATTTTTATGTATATACGAAATGAAAACATATGTTTTCATTTGCATGTTTAAGAATTTATCATCACATACTCAGTTTTCATACATTTCACTAGAAAATATATTAAACCTATATAAATAGTATACAGCAAAATCATCTTGAAGAAAGTATGTTTTGAAATATAATAGCGAATATATTCTGAAAGTTTTATCCTTCTTTTACTAACTTCTTACAAATCCGATCATTTGTCAAGGAAAGAGACTCACAATTCACGCATCCTTTACATTGCTATATAAACAAAAAAGAAAGAGGTTATCCCCTTTCTTTATTTCGTAAACACTCCTGAAACAATACTCATAATTTTTTGGACAACTTCTTCAATTGATAAAGAAGTTGTATCTAATTCCAATGCATCATCAGCTTTCTTTAGAGGAGAAACTTCGCGTTCTGAATCTAATTTATCACGCTGAGCAATTTCTTTTTTTAACTGCTCTAAATTAGAATCGAAACCTTTATTTATATTTTCTAAATGTCTTCTTTCTGCTCTTTCTTCAACAGAAGCAAGCATAAAGATCTTCACTTCAGCATCTGGTAACACATGTGTACCAATATCACGGCCATCCATTACAACGCCGCCTTTTTCCGCTAACTCTTGTTGACGACGTACCATTTCTTCACGAACAAGGCGATGTTTCGCCACAATAGATACTCGATTCGTCACCTCAGGTGTACGAATTACTTCAGAAACATCTTGTCCATTTAAAAATACAAGTTGTGTATTTTCTCCTTGCTGAAACTCAATATTTACATTCTTTACAACTTCCATTAACTTCTCTTCATTTTCAATGTCCACTTTTTGTTCAAGGGCTGCATATGTAATCGTGCGGTACATTGCGCCTGTATCAATATAAACGTAAGAAAGTTTCTTTGCCACAACTTTTGCAACCGTACTTTTTCCAGCAGCTGCTGGACCATCTATAGCAATTGAAATTCGTTTATCCATTGTAACACCTCATTTTTTCACTTATAAAACAAAACGAAAAGCAGGTATTCTCCTGCTTCTTCTCATTTGCTTCACGTCATTAAATCCTCAATTATTGTAGCATAATCCTCCATAGAAGAAAATGAAAACTACCTATTCACCTGTAAGATTTCTGCTTTGTTTTTTACCATGACACCTTCATAATAAACAATTTTAGATAAATATTTCACTGATGACTTATGTATAAATAACAATTGCACAACAGAAAGACAAATGAATTGTATTACTAATATACGAATAAAAATTTTCTCCATCTTTTTCAATGTAATTGCTCCCTCCTATCCTACATTTACACATTTCGTTTCGTGATTTTATACATCGTATATATAGCAGCTAACTTTATTGTCATTTTCGAGGCATACTTTTATACATTTCCATTGTCGAATTTACTCAAAACATGTTATGTTCTAAATGTATTTTTCAACTTGAAAGGGGTATAAGCATTGAAAAGAATCCTAGTTTTACACACAGGTGGAACAATTGCAATGGAGGAAGATAAAGAAACTGGGGTCGTACAACCAGGTGAAAAAAATCCTCTTTTAAAATTTATTCCTGATTTAGAAGGCGATGTTGATTTAATCGTTGAAGACGTGTTCCATCTACCATCTCCTCATATGACACCGAGCGAAATGTTACAATTACAAGTCATCATTGATGAAAGAGTAAAACAAGACAACATTCATGGCGTAGTCATTACGCATGGTACGGATACATTAGAAGAAACAGCCTATTTCTTAGATTTAACAGTGCAAGCAACTATTCCAATCGTTGTAACAGGTGCAATGCGTTCTAGTAATGAATTAGGTGCTGATGGTCTATATAACTTCTTATCGGCTGTAAAAGTAGCTAGCTGTAGTGAAGCTGCTGAAAAAGGTGTTTTAGTCGTATTAAACGACGAAATCCATTGCGCTACAAATGTAACGAAAACACATACAAGTAACGTGGCAACATTCCAGAGTCCACAGTATGGACCAATTGGTATGGTAACAAAGCGCGGCGTTGTATTCCATCACGCTTTAGTACACCATGAAACATATTCAGTAAATAAGGTTTCTAAAAACGTAGTTGTTCTAAAAGCATACGCTGGTATGGACGATACATTGTTAGGAGCAATTGAAAACCTTCCAGTAGATGGGATTGTTATTGAAGCACTTGGACAAGGTAATTTACCTCCAAGAACACTTCCTAGTCTAGAACGATTAATCGACAAAGGAATTCCTGTCGTATTAGTTTCTCGCTGTTTCAATGGCATCGTGCAAGATGTATATTCATATGAAGGTGGCGGCAAACAATTAAAAGATATGGGTATTGTATTCACATACGGTTTAAATGCTCAAAAAGCACGTATTAAATTATTAGTTGCATTAGAGAATACAAATTCTCATGAAACAATCCAAAATATGTTTATGCACAATTAAAAAGAAGCTGTCGAAGTTTATTTCGACAGCTTCTTTTTATATTTCCCTTGACGCAATGGTTTGCGCAATCGCATCCCCATGAAATCGACCGTTCTCAATAAATATTTCATTTGCATTATTTCCAGCAGCAATTACACCTGCAATGAAAATATTTTCAGCGTTCGTTTCCATTGTATCCTCTGCATAAATCGGACGTCCTGTTTCTTCATCAATCCGAACACCCATCTTCGTTAAGAAACTATGATCAGGATGGTAACCAGTCATCGCAAATACAAAATCATTTTGGATTGTATATGCCTCATCATCGACTGTAAACGTTACTGTATGTTCAGTAATTTCTTTCACATGAGCCCTGAAATGCATTTGAATTGTGCCGCTTCGTACTAACGCCTCAAACTCCGGCAAAATCCACGGCTTAATGCTTGGTGAATACTCACTTCCGCGATATAAAACCGTTACACGCGCACCGGTTTTAACAAGTTCTAACGCGGCATCTATACTCGAGTTTTTCCCACCTATAACTACTACATCTCGATCAAAATAAGGATGTCCCTCTTTAAAATAGTGAGCTACTTTCTTCAGTTCCTCGCCAGGAACATTCATATAATTTGGATTGTCATAATATCCAGTTGCTACAACAACATATTTCGCTATATATATTTCTTTACTTCCGTCACGCTTTGTTGTCTCAACATGAAAAACTTCTCCATCTTTTTGTACTTTCTCCACTCGCTCAAAAGCATTTACACGTACAGATTTACGCTTTACTACTTCACGATAATACGCAAGCGCTTGATTTCGAACTGGCTTACGATTTTCTGTAATAAAAGCTACATCACCAATTTCTAATTTTTCACTAGAAGAGAAAAATGTTTGATGAGTTGGATAATTATAAATCGCATTTACAATGTTTCCTTTTTCAATTACTAACGGATTTATCCCTACCTTTTGCAACGAAATTGCTGCTGCTAATCCGCACGGACCGCCTCCAATTATGATAGCTGTTTCTTTCTGCATACTCAGCTCACTCCTAGTCTTCTACCAATACGCTATTTATAAAAACAAGAAAAAACCTACTTACAGCAGTAGGCACCTATCTTTATTGTATTCATTTTTCATATATTTGTCATCTAAACGAAACGTACATCCGATAGACATCTGCTAAAAACTGCTGAAATTTAATACCTTGTTTCCCTAATACATTTTCAGGATCAATCTTTCTAGCTGGGTCAAGTGTTTTATGTGATACGATATCTTTCTTCGGATTCAAGCCGAAGTTTTGACATAAATACGCATGATACCACGTAAAACGGGTATATGCTTCCCAAAAGTTAACATCACCGCCATAACAAAGTTCCACTCCAATGGCAGCCTTATTGGCATCATAACCATATAAGTCATTATCTGTCGGCACACCATATCGAACGTGATAGGCAACTTCATTTATAGGAACAATTTCCAATATTGTTTTATCATCTATAAATGTATGTGCCGAAGCTTTCGGTTGTATTTCATTAAAATAATCCCGATTCCCTATCGCATTGCTACCAGGGTTCCCCGTATCATGACTTACAATAAACCTTACTTTAGAAAGAGGAATTCCCGGTCGTGAACTTCCATACCCAATATAGTTACGCTCTATAGGAAACATCGCCATTACTACCAACTCCCACTTCAGAAGATTACCTTACTTCTTTATATATGTATTCGGTAGCAATGTCCTTATCGCATATTTCTTACGCGAAGAGAAAATCGAAAATATTTGATGTGAACACCATAAATAATAAAATACTTACAGCAACTCCATAAAAACCGTAAAACCAAACACAATCTTCTTTCGTATCTAAACCGAAAAATTTATTTACAGATTGTAATAATGTGCCGCGCTTACTTTGTTTGTTTCTTAATACTTCCACTCGTTCTACAACATCTGCTGGCATCATAAATCTTTGGTCTACTGTCATTTTCATCATTTATCTCTCCTTAAAATCATTTCCGTTTTGTTTATCTAAGGAAAGTATAGCACGTTTGTTCGTGCAGAACAAGCGTTCTTTTTTGTTTTTATTTTATTTTTCAACAATCCAAGTAAGAATCGAGATTACAAAAGCGATAATCGGCCCTACTACAACTGCACCAAATATTAAAAACAGTAGTCCTTCTCCGAACATCCGAACGTTACTTGTTTTTCGGCCTTTCATCGTTCTTGAGAGTTCTCCCTCTAACCTCTTAACCTTTTCTTCTAATTGTTCTACTCGTTCCATCATTTCATTTTCCATATACAACACCTCACACTAATACTTCAACAAAAAAACGTGATTCCCTCGAAAGGAATCACGTTTTCTCACGATATAATATTATACCCAACCTCTGAAGCGACTTGCTTCAGCCATTTTACGAACACCGACCATATACGCAGCTAAGCGCATGTTCACTTTACGAACTTGTGCTGTTTCATAAATAGAATCAAATGATCTTACCATTACTTTTTCTAAACGTTGTTCTACTTCTTCTTCAGTCCAGTAGTAACCTTGGTTATTTTGTACCCACTCAAAGTAAGATACTGTCACACCGCCAGCACTTGCTAATACGTCTGGAACAAGTAAAATTCCGCGATCTGTTAAAATTTTAGTTGCTTCTAATGTTGTTGGACCATTTGCAGCTTCAACAACGATTTTCGCTTTAATATTATTAGCATTTTCTTCTGTAATTTGGTTCTCAATTGCAGCTGGAACTAAAATGTCGCAATCCAGTTCTAACAATTCTTTGTTTGAAATTGTATTATTAAATAGTTTTGTTACTGTACCGAAGCTATCACGACGGTCTAATAAATAATCAATATCTAATCCGTTTGGATCATGCAATGCACCGTAAGCATCCGAGATTGCAATAACTTTCGCGCCTGCATCATGCATAAATTTAGCTAAGAAGCTACCAGCATTACCGAATCCTTGAACAACAACGCGTGCACCTTTAATATCAATGTCGCGTTTTTTTGCAGCTTCGCGAATACAAATTGTTACACCTTTCGCCGTTGCTGTTTCACGTCCATGTGATCCACCTAATACAAGTGGCTTACCTGTAATAAATCCTGGTGAATTAAATTCATCAATACGGCTATATTCATCCATCATCCATGCCATGATTTGAGAGTTTGTGAATACATCTGGAGCTGGAATATCTTTCGTCGGTCCTACGATTTGGCTAATTGCTCGTACATAACCGCGGCTTAATCTTTCTAACTCACGGAATGACATTTCACGTGGGTCACAGATAATTCCACCTTTACCTCCACCGTATGGTAAATCAACAATACCACATTTTAAACTCATCCAAATTGAAAGTGCTTTCACTTCATTTTCTGTTACATTCGGATGGAAGCGAATTCCACCTTTCGTTGGACCAACAGCATCATTATGTTGTGCACGATATCCTGTAAATATTTTAACAGTCCCGTCATCCATACGAACTGGTATTTTCACTGTCATCATACGAATTGGTTCTTTTAATAATTCATATACTTCGTTTGGATAACCCAATTTTTCTAATGCTTCACTAATAACAATTTGTGTCGAATTCAATAGTTCAAAATGTTGTTCCCTTTGTTGTTGTGTTTTTGTTTGAGTTCCCTTTTCGGCTACCATAGTAAGTAAACCCCCTGTAATTTCACTTGTTTAGTAAACCTTCATTGCCTAGTATACACCGTTAAATTTGGAATGCAATAGAAAACGCTAACAAATATATACAAACTATTTCCTGTTGCAAGCGTTTTCACTATCATTATAGTCCTTTTATCGCTTTTAGAAAAGTAAAATACTTAAATATTTAAATATTTTTTATTTTACTTATATATAACAACTTAAGAAGATATTTTTAAGTATAGTAAAGAGCACCCAAATATTTATGATTCCCGCTATACCATTAATCGTTTTGACATTTTCAGACCAACATTTTAGGTTTCTCCAAATAAAAAACAAAACCTTAGCTTTGTTATATTAGCTAAGGTTTTGTTTTTTCACAAAGTAATTGTGTATTTGTTCAATTGCTTGAGAAGCCATTAATTCTTTACCATACTCCATTAGACGATAAATAGTTGCTGTAGACGGATTACCATATTCCGCTAAAATAGCTATAAAATCTGCCTTCAGTAATTGAACTTGCTCCTCTTCTTCCATCCAAAGATAGAAACGCCCATCCCACGTATATAGTTTTCCGCCAGTTACATCAAGGTTATATAAACGATTCGACAGGTTAATTACGTCATCTAGTGTAGCAAACTCATAAAGTATATGCTCGCTTTCATCTAGAGTCACTTGCATTTCAATAAACTCGTCACGGAACTCATCATCTGTATCCACATCTTGATGTTCTTTCGTTACAATTACGACCATTCCTTGCGCTTGTAGAGAAAATACTTCAACTGCAATCGGGCCATCCGCTTCAAACCCTAGTTCCTTATTTGCTTCTTGCATCATATCACGAAATAATTGCTGTACTTTCGGTGCATTTCTCCACAAATCTTCTTTTGTTAACCCTCGTTCAGATAAATCATCAAATGTTAAGAAAATTTTTATCTTATTGTAATTTAATCGTTCCAGCCTCATCTCATACCCTCCCTACGTAACCAATGAATATAATTTTTATTATATGAAATAGAAAATAGATGGTTCTTTTCGAACAACTATTCTAACATTTTTAACCAATCATCCCATTCTTCTTTCGTATCACCAATTAGGCATGTTTGAATGTTCAACTGATCTCGAGCACCTATTTCTCCTATAAATCCAACAGAAAGTTTCTCACTTTTTTCTTGCAACAAATTCATGTCTTTCATCGCGTTCTTAAGTTCTCGTTCCTCATTAAAAGAGACTACTACATATGTAGGTTGTATTTGCTCAACAGCTAACAAAATACCATCTTCCACTAAGCTTAACCTAATATATATCGCCTCATATCCTTTTAAGCGTAAATACGTTGAGAAAACAAACCCTTTCAACATATTATTTTCTAACACGACAACTTTGTGTATAGAAGAAAATGATGATGCATTATGATACACCATTCCTAGACGAGTTTGTAAAAATGATACGACATATTGGAATTGCACCATTGTAACTTCATTATTATTTTTTAACGTTAACAATTTATTTGACACTTGAAGAACAATACTTGCTATGACTTTTTCTGTTGCATAAATACTGAAAGCCTCGTTTAACAATGCAGAAGTTGTAATTTCATCAAATTTTAACAAAGCTTGCAGTAAATCGTCCACTAAAACAACTTCTCTATCGTAATGTATTTCTTTTTGAACATTACTCTGCAAACGATTCTCTTCTAATAATTGAACTGCTTGTCCAATCATCATGCCGGAAGAAACCTTGTCCATTAACCATTTCAAAATTTGAATATGTTCTTCTGTATATAATCGATGCCCCGCATGATTCCGCTTTGGGGCAATAATTTGATATCGTCTTTCCCATGCACGAAGCGTACTCGGCTGAATTCCAATTATATTCGAAACAGCTTTTATGTTATATTTCCCGTTTAGAGTTGGCATCATTTCCCTCCGCATAACGTAATAATATGTGTTTGAGCAGGTGCTCGGAAGCGAAGTGGAATCAACGTTGTTCCATACCCATTACTAACAAAAAGAGTCATATTTGAATGCTTATATACGCCACCTTTTAAATATTTTTTAGATGGGAATAATCGAATCTGTCCTCCATGTGTATGTCCACTTAACACAAGTGAAATTTGTTCTTTTCCAGACATTTTATTTATTATATCAGGGTTGTGGCTAATTAATATGCGAAAACCATCTTCTTTGCAATCAGCCAACGCTAAATCTAAACGATCACGCTTCAAACCAACATCATCTATACCGAGTAAACAAATTTTTTCTCCTAGTTCAGACTCAAATACAACTCTTGTATTATCTAAAACTTTCACATTATTTTCTAATAACAAAGCATCTAATTCATGATATTCAATCTCATAATCATTATTTCCCCATACAAAATATACAGGAGCTATCGCTCTTAACTTTTGTATATTTGCAGAAATTTTCGATAAAGGGACGCCTCTTTCCGCTAAATCACCGCCAATAATTACAAGGTCTACTTTTCCTTTTACTTGTTCAATTAATGAACTTGAAATGACCCTTCTATGAATATCAGAAATAAAAAACACCTTTACTTTTTGAAAACTTTTCGGAAATTCTTCAAAAAGTAAAGTATGTTCTAACACAGTATTACGCATCGCTTCTGTATACATTACAAGAAGAAATATAATACCAATACATATGAGAGCACTTAATAAGATAATCCATATCATATATTTTTTACTCCCTTCCTCATAAAGATAATCCTCCGTTTTTATAGTAGGTATGTTACTAGCTATCCTGCTTTGCGGACTTATCTTTTATCGGAATTTTTATTTCTTGACCTACATTCACTTCATCTTCTTGTAAATCATTATACTTTTTAATCACTTCAATCCCAGTTTCATCTGAAAAATATTGCTTCGCTATACTTTCTAAAGTTTCTCCTTCTTTCACTGTATGCGTTACTACTTTCTCAGATGTTGCCTCAGAATCAGATTTAGCTGAATCAAAGAAAATGACCTCAAACGCACTTTTCCCAGCGTTATTACCATCACTTTTCACCTGAATATATTTATCTGTATACCATAAGATACTAATTGGTAGTAATATGAATAGAAATGTTAAAACTCGGACGAAAATATGATTCATTTTAAACTTTTCTTTTTTCTCTTTATTTCTATGAATTTCACTACGCGGCGGTAAACTTTCTTTTTCTTCCACTCGCTCAACTTCTAATTCCTCTTCGAAATCAGGAATTCGTTTTCTCATGTTGTTCACCACCACCTTCCATTTATTTTCTTAATTGGAGTCCCATTATAAAATCAACAAGAAAGTGTGCAAAGATTGTTATAAACAAATTCCCTGTCCATTCAAATACATAACCAAAGACAAAACTAATGAAACAGACGAAACAAAACAAAAATGGCTTTGTTATATACCGAATATGTAACACTGCAAATACTAAACTGGCTATTACAATTCCAAAGTGCGTCTGCACTACACCTCTAAATAAAAATTCTTCTGCAAAGCCGATAATGAACGTAATAACGAGTAGGTGCATAACTGACATTCCTTGAAACATCTTATCGTTAATACCACCATCATCAAACCAAGACTCTGGAAATACTCGCATTGCAACATAATCTAATAACACAATACCAATCGCCAACAAGCCACCTATTATAAGTATAGACACCGGTTCCCACTTCCACAGACTATACACCGATTTTATATCTCGGAATAATATATATGCTAGTAAACAACCGATACCGATAATAATGAACTGTGTGATATACAGATTCAGCCTTATTTCTTTCGGACTCATATCTTCAATATTATGCCTTTGAATGTTCATCATTCCCCCATCTTTTCTAGACCGAAAAGCTTTTGTAACTCTGTTTCCCAATTATAGTCGAAATCCGATTGTTGCGCTTGTCTTTTTTTATAATCTGTTTTTGTAATACCACAATAGTCACAGCAATTTTTCAACTCGTTCTCTTTTCTATAACCGAACTGTTGCAACAAATATTCACGCCTACATTCTTTCACTTGTATCCACGATTTCATGTTTTCTAGCTCACTATATTTATTACGTAGCCTTATTTCTACTTCAGCTATTAATCTGTTCATAATTTCATCTGACAAGCTCTCTAATTTTAATTTTCGCTGTTGTATGATTCCAAGCTGTTCGAGATGATAGCGGATGAAACGCCAATACTGTTCATTAAATCTTGCTGCATTATAACAAATTTCTTCTACCTCTTCTATTGGTAATTCTTTCGTTGGAAACATTCTTTCTTGTAGTAAAGAGAATAAAAATTGTATTTGCGACTGACTTGGCAATTCATCTTCAATTATTGAAATTGGTAAATCGTGATCTAACGGACTACATAGTAAGATAGCTATACTCGGTTCACCGTCTCTTCCAGCTCTTCCGATTTCTTGTAAATAGGAAGCTACATTAGTCGGATAATGAAAATGAATAATATAGCTCGTATTCGACTTATTTACTCCCATACCAAAAGCACTTGTACATATTACAAGCTGCAACTGGTCATTCATAAACTGCTGTTGAATTAACATACGCTCTTCATGTTCCATACCACCATGATAAAAAGCGACACCAGTCACGCCTTTTCCTCTTAAATATTCCGTTAAACGTTCTGTCCACGCTCTGCTTGAACAATATACAATCCCTGGCCCTTGTAAATACATCACCTGGTCCAAAAGCGCTTCTTTCTTCTCTTCTATCGTCTCCACAAATTGTACTTCCATTGCGATATTTGGACGATCAATAGAGTATACATGCTGCGTCACTTTCTTCAAATCTAAACTTTCTGCTATATCCCGGAGTACATCTTTTGTCGCTGTTGCCGTTAATGCTAGCACCGTAGGAGACCCGATATTCTCAATGACTACATTTAGTTTTTTATAGTCTGGTCTAAAATCATAACCCCATTGTGAAATACAATGAGCCTCATCCACAACAAACAATGAAATATGAACTTTCTTCAATTCTCTTATTAACACTTCCGACTGCAACATCTCTGGTGAAACAAAAATAAATTTATATGAAGCTAATTTTTTCATCGCTTCTCTTTTTTCATGTAATGTCCGAAAACTATTAAATGCTATTACTCGGTTTTTCACAACATACTTTAATTGTGTAACCTGATCTTCCATCAAAGATAATAATGGTGATACAACAAGCACGGTTCCTTCTTGCATTAACCCAGGAAGTTGATAGCACATAGACTTCCCTCTTCCAGTCGGGAGCATTGCTATAACATCTTTTCCTTCTAACAAATCTGTAATTACCCCTTTTTGTCCTGGACGAAATTCAGAATATCCAAACCATCTATATAAATATTCCTCAAGCTTCATTTATACCCTCCATCCGCGCCAATACAAGACGAACTTCAAAATAAGAGATACCCTCTCCAACCGCTTGTTTCAACTCACGCAACTTACGTGTTTGTAATGCCTCAATTACTTTTGTCACTTTATCTATTTTGTCTTTTTCCATAAACATCTCGATTGAAAACTCTTTTTCCCGCAAAGCAATTTCAACAAAATGATCTTCTATCGTTGCAACCTTTAAATTTCTAATTGTCGCTATTTCATCTAAAGAGCGTCCTTGTCTCCAAAAATTATATGTTTTTTTCGTTGATAAACTAAATAATTCAGCTCTCTCATTTGGATAAGAGATAATCTCAGCTAATAGAGGAAATTCATTTTCTTTATCGCGAACTTCTTGTATAAAGAAGTGAATTGTACCCCAAAATAAAAAATACACCCGGAATATATCTTGTTTCGTAATTTCCGCTAATTGCTGCAATGTACAACCGATACGTTCATATCCTGTTAATCTATATGTTACAATCGTCGCTTCTACCACATCACCTTTTCCTAAAAGATTATGTATTTCTTTCCATAATCTTTTAGCCAATTCACTTCGCCTATATGGTATACCTGTTAAAAAACGTTTTACCCACATCATTATTTCTGTATCTTGTTGAATGGGAATAAACTTCGTATTATTCTGTTGTAAATTAGATATAGTTTGAATAATTAATGATAATCGTTTCCAAAATGTTTCACCTAATTCACCATAGTGTAAACCATGTAAATGCGCGGGAAAAGCATACACTTCCTCCCATGTATGTAACTGCATTTTACCTTTAGATGTTAACAAATATGTATTTTCATGTATTTCTCGAATCAAATCTACTTGCAACAACTTTGCAACTTCCCGATCATAGTCTGTTCTATTTAACGATTTATATATTCCAAACAAAAATGAAATTCGGAACATATTTCCATCTTGTAACGTTTGCGAAGATCGTTTTCCTTTTAATAAATAATAAATAGAAGAAACGGTCCTTTCACCATTCAATTGTTTTAAACAATACAATAAAGTATATTGTAGTTGCATTACCGCTTCCACCTTTCAATCTAGCTTAATTACTTTTTAGTATGATTGCACCATTCTATGTTACTCATTAAACTTATCATATCGGCACTATGTACTTGTATATAGTATATTGTACCAAACGAAATAACATTTACGTATTTTGAAAATCTTATGACATAATGCAAAAATTAGTTGACACTCTAATTGATAAGGATTATCATTATAATTTTATGTTGAAAAGTTTTAAAAACCGTTTTACAATAAGGTTATAATTTTTATGGCGAGCTTTTCACATACATATTATCAGGAGGGAAAAAAGATGGCAAAATATACAATCGTTGATAAAGATACTTGTATCGCATGTGGTGCTTGCGGCGCTGCTGCACCAGACATTTATGATTATGATGATGAAGGTATTGCATTTGTAACGTTAGACGATAACCAAGGTATCGTTGAAATTCCAGATGTATTGATTGAAGATATGATGGATGCATTCGAAGGTTGTCCAACTGACTCAATTAAAGTTGCTGATGAATCATTTGATGGCGACTCTTTAAAATTCGAATAGTCTTTTATTAACTTCAAAAAATATCCCTCATTAATATGAGGGATATTTTTTGTTTTCTATTTTCATTCTACTTAATAAAAAACCACTAGTAGTTCCATACTACTAATGGTTTTATTTTATATTTTATGCATTTTTCATTTTTGCAAACACCCATACTTTCAGGCGTGAGAATAACGCTACAAATACAATTGTCACAACAATTCCTTTAATCAAATTAAATGGTAAGATTGCCGTTACAACCGTTGTTCTTATAGCCTCGCTAGACATAGCTGGTGAATTTAAAAACCAAGTGTAAGCTGGGAATATAATGATGTAATTTAATACACTCATAATGAGCGCCATTGTAATTGTCCCTAGCATTAATCCTGTCGTTAAACTCTTAACAGTACGATACTTTCTAAATAAGAAAGCTGCCGGTCCAATAAATAAACACCCTGCAATAAAGTTAGCAATTTCTCCAACTGGCACTCCCGTTAAACTCCCTTGAATTCCGTAATGTAAAATATTCTTTATCGCCTCTACAATTATCCCTGCAACTGGCCCGAAAATAATTGCTGCAATTAGAGCTGGTACATCACTAAAATCAATTTTTAAAAATGGCGGAAGCCCTGGAAACGGGAAATCCAACATCATCAGTAAATATGCAATACTACTTAGCATCGCTACACTCACCATCTGCACTACACTGTTTTTTTGTTTCATCTTTCTCTCTCCTTTTCCATCGATCTTCTCATGGAAAGTGGAAAGGTTCTGCTATGCCTACTTTTTCATAGAACGAAAAAACCCTTTGTGTTTTACACAAAGGGAGAATTTAAGGCACATCAAACAGACGTTCAAATCCATATCTTTTTTGAACGCTTGAACCTCCATCTTCTCCCATCCAGACTATACTGTCGGCTTTGGAATCACACCAAATCCTGCCTTAACGGCTCGCGGGCTTAGAACAAAATTACATACTGTTCATCACCGCCGGTCGGGATTTTCACCCTGCCCCGAAGATAGACCGATATTCTATTTTCCACTTTATTATACAACAACATAATCGTATTGTGAACAAAAAAAGTGTAACTTATTAAAAATAAGTTATTAATTTTATATAATCAAAACCAATCACTATATTTTACAATACACCCCAGATTTTTTAGTATTCGGCATTTCCCCTATGAATCCCCTAGTCATATATAATGAAAAGTGATAAGATGTTGAATTGTTAAGATAAGAACATTTTCTGGATTATGGAGGAAATGTCATGAAAAAAGAAAAGAGACACTCTATTCGAGAAGCAATGAAAAAAAACTTAAGAAAAGAATACTTTTACTTAAAAAAAGAATTACTTTTCTACTGTCCAATTGATTTAGGCACATTCTCAAGCGAGACATACTATGCTGCTTTCGATGAAGATGGCATCAGTATTTATCAGTATGATAAAAAAACAGAGAGTAAATTAAAACTGTGTGAGCGTCACCCGTGGAAGAGTTGGAATAAAGTGAAGGTGGATCATTATTTGACAACTTCTCAATTTATTTTTCAAGGTGAGCGAAACTGGATATTATCCCTTTTCCAAAAAGGAAAAGAAGCTCAAAAAATAATTGAAGAGCACACATCTTTACAAACTGAAGTTGTTTCCCGTTCTTTCTTGAAAAAACTTCCAGGGTTCCGTTCTAATGCACCGTTGAATAAATACATCGGCAGCATTTGCTACACTGCACTTATTGCATTTTTATTAAAATGGATGATTCCATTTCAAGCGCCACAAATCGCCCTGTACTCCATTTCAATCGGTTGTATGCTTCTTGGTTTACTTTGTTTGACAATCGGTTTAATTGAACCGACTATTGTACTATTTCGAACGAACGAAAAAACAAGAACGAAAGTATTTTACTTATATAGCTACTTAGCTATTTCTGGATTTATATGTGTCTTTATTTTTTGGTAAAAAAAAGAGCTAGTTTAACTAGCTCTTTTTTTACTTTACGTATAATTGTTGATTTGGATAAATCCAATCTTGCTGCAGTCCATTTTTATCTTTAACTTCCTTAACTGACATACTAAATTTCCGTGCAATACTAACTAAAGTGTCCCCTTTTTGGACGACATATAAGGATGAGGAAACAACTTCATTTCTCTGTTCATTTAGAACAAGCAATGGATTCATCGCATTCTTTTTCGCCATCGTCCATCTTCCTTGATGAACTTCTAAATGTAAGTGTGCACCTCTCGATTCTCCTGTATTTCCTACTTCTCCAATTATTTCTCCTTTTGAAATATAATCCCCTTGAACTACATATCTCTTATTTAAATGCGCATACACAGCCTCATATTCTCCATGTTTAATAAATACAACGTTTCCATAACTACTTGAATAATAAGACTTTGTTACCTTACCTTCTTGAATAGCTGCCACAGGCGTGCCAATCGGTGCCGCTATATCTATACCGTAGTGTTTTCCATGCCTTGTCCCAAAATAATCACTTATCTGCCCTTCAACAGGCCATGTCCATTGATTTCCCTCTGCGTACACATGTAATTGAGATAAAAACAATACCATCAATAACATGACGCCATATTTTAACACTTTCATATACATCCTCCGTTTTCTAATTAACACCATACCTTCTCTTATTTTGGTATATTACAGAAAAAAGTATACAAAAAAAGAAAGTGAATCACTCCACTTCCTTCTCGTTTTTATCACGAAAAACGATTGCACTGCGATTATACTCCACATCTTTTACTTGTAATCGAGCGTTTATTACTCTAGCTACCGCAAACAAATAATCAGATAATCTATTTACATACTTTAGAACAACTTCATTTATTTCCCCTTCTTTTTGCAAGGACACTACACATCGTTCTGCTCGCCTTACAACTGTACGTGCAATATGAATAGCAGCTGCCGACTCGCTTCCACCCGGTAAAATAAAACGCTCTAACGGCGGTGCTTCTTCTATATACGAATCAATCCTTCTTTCTAAGCTTTCAACCATTTTGATCGTTACTTTATAAGGTATTTTCCCCTCTACTATCGCCAAGTCTCCCCCGCAATCAAATAGTTCATGTTGAATATTTTCAAGTTCATTGTAAATATCTCCAAAAGGCCCGCCTTGTAGCTTAGTCATTGCATATCCAATATGAGAATTCGCCTCATCTATCGTGCCATATGCTTCAACTCGCATATTATCTTTATCCACTCTACCGCCTATTACACTTGTTGTCCCTTTATCTCCTGTTTTCGTGTATAATTTCATCACTTCACGACACCCCTCTTATTATTCTTCATTCGACTGAGATAGAAAAAAAGTTCTACTATTATTTATTTAATTGATTTTACAAAAAAATAAAAAACAGTAGAACTTTATTCATTATCAACTTTAAAAACGTATATCTAAATTATACGATTCGGTAAATATACAGAGAATGTAGTTCCCTCTCCAACAACACTTGAAACAGCAATTTTACCATCATGGCCTTGCACAATGTTTTTTGCAATCGCAAGCCCGAGCCCTGTTCCACCTTTTTTCCCACGTGTTCTTGCTTTATCAGCTTTGTAGAAACGATCAAATAAAAATGGAATATCTTCTTCTGGAATGCCAGCGCCCGAATCTTGTACTTCAAAAGTAAGACCATTATTTTTCGTATCGATTACAAGCGTTACATGTCCGCCTGCATTCGTATGACGAATTGCGTTATCAATTAAATTCGTCAATACTTGTTCCATACGATCTGCATCAAACGGGTATTGCTCAATTGGATTTTGGAAATCAACCGTTAATGCGACTTCTTTGTCCTTTGCAATCCCTTGGAATTTACGACCTATTTTTTCAACGAAAGGATGAATATCAACTTCACCTATATGTAACTCTACATTACCACTTTCCATACGCGCTAAATCTAATAATTCATTTACAAGTTTACCTAAACGAACGGATTCATCATAAATGATTTGAACAAACTCATTAATTTCTTCTTTCGTTTGCACAATATCATCTAAAATCGCTTCACTATACCCTTGAAGCATTACCATCGGTGTACGAAGTTCATGTGATACGTTCGCAATAAAGTCTTGACGCATCTTCTCAAGACGGCGTTCTTCCGTCATATCACGTAATACAGCTACAGCACCGCGAATTTTCGTTTGGTTGTACAGCGGAGTCATAAGAACTACATAGTTCCCTTTTTGTAAATTAATTTCAACCACTTGTTGTTGTTCGCTTTCTACAACGAGATGGAATAGTTCAACAAGTTCAGAAGGTAGTTTTTTACTGAGCTCGACTTCCTTTT
Organism: Bacillus sp. BPN334; assembly: GCF_008368885.1. NCBI lineage: Bacteria > Bacillati > Bacillota > Bacilli > Caryophanales > Bacillaceae > Bacillus > Bacillus sp. BPN334. The sequence continues at coordinate 97,377 of NZ_QOZW01000014.1, forward strand.
CCTCTTGCCAAACTTGTAAGAAATGTTCAGCCGGCGGATTAATTACAACGACTTCACCTTCTTGATTTAACGTAATAACCCCATCTGCCATACTACTTAAAATACTAGCTAACTGTTCTTTTTCTTGCTGCAGGGCATTCATATTAAACTTCAACTGTTTCCCCATTTGATTTAAGGCCGTTGCAAGCTCACCAATCTCGTCCTGAGATACCATAGGAGCCTTCGCATCAAACTTCCCACGCGCGACCTCAAAGGCAACCTCACGCATTTTACGGAGTGGTGCTGTAATTCGAGTAGATAAGAAGAATGCAAAGAACGTTGTTAATATAATCGCTATCCCTGCTGATAAGAATATAAAATCAGTCGTTCTCTCCATACCTTGTATCGGTACTTGTAAAGATTCGTATACGAACACTGCACTTTGATTTTTTGAATGCATTGGTTTTCCGACAATCATAATATCATTTTCAGTGTTTTTATTCTTTCTACTATTAGAGGCTTTTCTAATGTTATTCTTAATTTCTTTTTTGTCTATAAAAACAGCCGCTAATTCTTTATCTTCTTTCAAATCATCCATTGTAAGAGTGACTAATCCTTCTTGTTTCGGCGAAGAAGATATTTCTTTACCATCTTCTACAATAATGATCCTTGAAAGTGGATCAGAGAATTTGTACGCGATATTCTCAATCGTTTTTACATCGGCACCTTCTTCAATTAACTCTGAAACACTTGTTGCAACTTTTTGAAGCCTAGCTTCACTCATATCAACATAATATGTTCTAAAAAACTGTGAAAGTAAAATCGCAACAAATCCAAGCACAAACGAAACGAGAAGTAATATGGTCATCCATAACTTCCCTACTACACTTCTCCAAAGCATCAGTCGTTCACAACCTCAAACTTGTAACCTACGCCCCAAACGGTAACAATCATCTTCGCAGCATCTGGTGATTTTTTGCTTAACTTCTCACGTAAACGCTTTACATGCGTATCAACTGTACGTAAATCTCCAAAGAATTCATATTGCCATACTTCTTTTAACAATTGCTCACGATCAAATACCTTATCAGGCGCTTTCGCTAAGAATAATAGTAATTCGTACTCTTTCGGTGTTAAGTTTACTTCATTACCATCTGCTGTAACACGGTGTGCATCATTATCAATTGTTAAATGAGGGAACACAGTAACATCTTTTGTCGTTGTATCTTGTGTAAAGAACGTTGTTGGTACAGAACGGCGTAAGACCGCTTTCACACGAAGCACTACTTCACGTGGGCTAAATGGTTTCACAATATAATCATCAGTTCCTACCTCAAACCCTTGTACTCGGTTTACTTCTTCACCTTTTGCCGTCAACATAATAATTGGCGTCGCTTTCTTCTCACGAACCCCTTTACACACTTCAATACCATCTTTACCTGGCATCATAAGATCTAATAGGATCAAATCGTAATCATTTTGTAACGCCATTTCTAAAGCTGTATCACCATTGTCCGCTTCTTCAATTGTGTATTGTTCTCTTTCTAAATACATTTTCAACAAACGACGAATACGATCCTCATCGTCTACAATTAAAATTCTTGATTCATTTTCCATTTCTACCCGTTGCGTACTTTTACCACAACGGTTTACACCTACCCTTCTACACTAGTATGTTGCGCTATTCTCGTTTATTTAAGCAATCTTCTAAATGTTTCACTTCCCATATTATGCTTCACAAGAATAATAAAGTTTGTTCATTTTTTTTCCAAAACTATGTATTTTTTTTGAACAGTACATAATGTCCTCGACATCATTTTACAAAATCAACCGCTACTTTGTCATGTTTTTCTCAAAAAAGAAGAAAAGTTGACAAAAATAAAATAGGAAAGTGACATTCACTCTCCTATTTTATTTCTCTATGCGTATGAATGTAAACCCGCGATAATTAAGTTTACTACAATAAAGTTAAACATAATGATTGCAAAACCAATTACCGCTAACCACGCTGACTTCTCTCCGTGCCACCCTTTTGATAAGCGTAAATGTAATACCGCCGCATAAAAGAGCCAAGTAATAAGCGCCCAAACCTCTTTTGGATCCCAGCCCCAAAAACGCGTCCACGCTATTTGTGCCCAAATCATGGCGAAAATTAATGCACCTAATGTGAAAACTGGGAATCCAATTGCAATAGAACGATATCCGATTTCATCCAGTAAATCACTATTTGTATTCTTTACTAACGGCTGAAGTGCTGCCGATACTCGTTTGCGTAAAACAAGTCTTAATACAATATAAAGTAATGTCCCAACTAACACTGACCAAATAACAGTATTTAATTTTTTCGCATTTACAATCGCTGGAACTTCAACTGTCGGTTCTAATTTATTTTCTGTCAATAACTTTCCTTCGTGCGGTCCTACTAAAGCCGGAAGATTGTACTTCATTTCCACTTGTTGTTCATTTTTATCAATCCATTGAAACTTCGCTTCATATTTCATACTAGAAAATACCGTTGTCACTGCAATAAAACCAACTGTACAAACAAGTGTGAACACTACCGTTTCTAACCAAAATGTACGTTTACTTCTCGTTGATTGATCTACATTTTTCAATAAATACATAACACCCGTAATAAAACTAATTGCTAAAATTGCTTGTCCTGCTGCTGCAGTCGTCACGTGAATATGTAACCAATTACTTTTCAAAGAAGGAATAAGCGGAGATATTTCCCTCGGAAACATACTTGCATAGGCAATTAATAAAAGCGCAACTGGTAATGCAAAGAGTCCGATTATACTTACGCGATACATAAAATACATGACAATAAATGCTCCGACAAGCATCATGCCGAAAAACGTACCGAACTCAAAAAAGTTACTAACTGGTGCATGTCCTGATGCAATCCATCTCGTAACAAAATATACTATTTGTGCAATAAACCCTAAAATTGTAATCGTTATTCCTATATTTGCCCATTTATGACCTTTTTCTTTAATTGCTCCCCCGAAAAATAGAGTTGCAATTAAATATAAAATAAATGCGGTAAAGAGAAAGTTACTACTTATTTGCACCATATCGTTTCCCCACCTTAACTAATTTTTTTATCCACTACTTTATCGCTTGGCTGTGGAATTGCTGTACCTTCTAGTACTCTTTCAATATCTTTCTTTAAACCGAACCAATTTTTATTCGTATGTCCTGCAATCCACCATTCATCATTAACGCGTTGTATCCAAATACGGCGATGATTCCAATACATCCCTTGAATGACACCAACCATAAATATAAATCCTCCAATACCGAGAATCCAAAGCGTTAAATCTTTCCTTACAGTAAGTGCTGTTGCATTTTGCATTTCAACACCTGCAAAGGACATTTTATATTTGTTATTCCCATCTGGTTCTATATTTTGCTGAATACCAACAAAACTCACTTCACCATCTGGTGTTTCAGGCGTAAACATTTTAAACACAAATGCAGGGTTGTTTGGTAATTTCGTTTTCGTATTTGGTCTTCCATTCTCGTCAAAATAAAAATCAGGGAAATAGCTTAATAGTTCTAAAGAATAACCATTTCCTAAATCAAATTTTTCTGTAGGATTCGTTAAATCTACTTTAATCGGTCCCCACTTTTGATTATTTTCTTTGTTTTGCAAATGGAATGACATGCTTTTAAATTCACTTTCTTTGTAATCCACTTGATATACAGCAAATTGATCAAATTTCAGCGGTTCATTCACTCGAATTTCCGCTTCTTTTACTTTTTCTAATTTCGGTTTTTGTCCTGCTATATTTTCGCCGACCGCTTTATATAATACAGCATTCGTTTGGAAGTTTTTCGCAATCATTTTATCACCTACACGGTCAATTGCTTCATCAAAAACTTCCTTGTCCTTACTTTTATCATAAACTTCCTTTATAAATTTCTCGTTTTTTAAATAGTATTGACCATCCGTTCCTGGTATTTCTTTCGTTTCACCATCACGTAACCAAAGCGCTTCGTCTACGTACATACTCGGTAAAAAACGGAGCATTGCACCGAATAAAAAGATAATGAGACCGATATGATTCACATATGGACCCCAGCGTGAAAACCGTCCCTTTTCAGCTAGAATGTTACCGTCTTCCACTTTCACATTATAGTTTGCTTTCTTTAAATTCTTTTGCACTCTTTCCAAGTCACCATCTTGTGGTGTACCAGTCCCGTATAATCTTTGTCTCTTTAAAAAGCTAGGGTGTCTTTTCACCCCTTGCTTATTTAAAGCTTTATAAAGTGGTATAACACGGTCTAAGCTACATATCACCAGTGAAATACCTATTGAAGCAATTAAAATCATATACCACCACGAACCGTATAAATTATTAAATCCTAATTGATAGTATAATTGCCCTAAAAACCCATATTCTTGCTTATAATACTCAGCTGGTGCAATCCCTGGAGTTATGTACATTTCTTGCGGAAAAATAGTTCCTATCGCTGATGCAGCTAAAGTGATTACAATGAGCCAGACACCCACTTTTACAGAAGAGAAAAAGCTCCAAATTTTATCGACTATCGTTTTTGTTTGTGTGAGAGATCTCCGAGCACTCCCCTCATAGCGCATATCCAATAGTTTTATATTTTCATTACTTTCAAATGGTTTCCCACATGCTTCACAAAAAACAGTTCCTATTGGATTAACATGTCCACATTCACACTTAATTTCTTTCAACACTCTCACCGCCCCTATATCTATATGTACTATTGTATATTCTAACCTCAAGTTACCGCAATACTCAGAATTTTTAAATCAGAGGCACTATAAGTATGCACCTCATATGTAAAGGCTTTCTTTATTACGGAGTAATTTTCTTTAAATATTCTTCTAACTGTTCTTTCGTTTGTTCACCTATAATTTGTTCGACTACTATTCCATCTTTATCAATCAAAAAGCTTGTCGGTAATGGTCCTACCCCATATGTGCCTATGATTTTTGTTCCTTTATCAATAGCAACTGGGAATTTCAAATCATATTGTTTCACAAAGTTCTTAACAGCAATATCTGTTTCATCTGCATCTAACGCAATGATTTCAACGCCTTTTTCTTTATACTTTGGATATAATTCGTTCATATAAGGCATTTCTTTCTCACACGGTTTACACCAAGTGCCCCAAAAGTTTAAAAATACACCTTTTCCCTTTAAATCTTTCAGTTCAATTTTCTTTCCTTCTAAATCTGTCACAACAAAGTTAGGTGCTTCTTTTCCAATTTGCATTTTCTCTTTATCAGCAAAAAATCCTTGATAAAGTGTAAATCCTACAGCACCGCTTAAAATGAGCAGAATAATAACGCGAAATAATAAGCGATTTTTTTTCATATTGTCTCCCCTCTCTTCGACGAGTGATAAATATATGTATTTTTTAATAAATCACCAGCGGAGCATTCCACTGGTGAAAGTTTCACACTATCGATTAGCGCGGCTTTGTAGAAGCCAATGCACGTAATTGTTTCACCTCATGTGGTGACAATTCTCTCGCATCACCAGGTCGCAAGTTACCCACTTCTAAAAAGGCGTAGCGTTCACGCTTTAGTTTCACTACTTTACAATCTAACGCTTCAAACATGCGGCGTACTTGACGATTACGTCCTTCATGAATCGTTAATTGTACAATCGCAGTCTCTTTACGCTTGTCCCAAGAAATAATTTTCACTTGTGCTGGTGCTGTTTTCCCATCTTCTAATGCAACACCTCGTTCTAACATGCGAATTTTCTCACCTGTTAATGGCCCTTTAATTTTTGCAACATATGTTTTTTCAACTTTATATCTCGGATGCATTAATACATTTGCAAATTCCCCATCATTTGTCATCAATAATACGCCAGACGTATCATAATCTAAGCGTCCGATTGGGAATAAACGTTGTCTAATTTCAGGGAAAAAGTCTGTTACAACACTTCTTCCTTTATCATCTGATACACTTGAAATTACGCCAGTTGGTTTATATAGTAAAAAATAAACAGGTTCTTCTTTTTCAAGAGGGATGTTATTTACTTCTACTTTATCTTGAGGAGTTACTTTCGTTCCTAACTCCTTCACTATTTTTCCATTCACTTTTACTTTTCCTTGCTGAATTAATTCCTCAGCCTTTCTTCTCGATGCAATACCTGCTTGCGCAATCACTTTTTGTAATCGTTCCATTTCTTTTTTTCACCTCGAATTTATCTTACCTTACATTAGAAAGACTTGGCAACCGCATACGCTTGACGGCTTTTCGCTTCATCTTACTTAAACAACATAGCGATGATAATAAACATATAAAGGGCAAATCATGTTTTTACCTTTTATTATTGTCCATATTCTTCATATTGCTCACAATAAAAGTTCATCATTTTGTCAAAAATACCGCATAAAAAAACCACTATTAAGCAACACCTTAATAGTGGTCGTATACGTATTATAAGCGAAATAGCATAAAAAATGAATAGCCGCCTTACTTAAACATTAAAGAAACAAACACAATTGAACAAATAATCCCGATTAAATCGGCAAAAAGTCCTACTTTTAATGCATCTCCCATTTTTCTAATTCCAACAGCTCCGAAGTATACTGTTAAAATATAAAAAGTCGTATCCGTACTCCCTTGCATCGTAGAAGCCAATCTTCCAATAAACGAGTCTGGCCCATATGTGGCAATTAAATCGGTCGTAATACTTAAACCAGCAGATCCTGAAATAGGGCGTATAAGTGCTAGTGGAACAATTTCTGCTGGGACATGAATTAAATCTAACATCGGCTTCATTACTGATATCATTGCATCTAATGCACCTGAAGCTCGAAATATAGAAATAGATACGAGCATTCCAACCATAAACGGTAAAATGGAGATTGCAATTTGAATTCCTTCTTTTCCTCCCTCAACGAACGATTCATAGGTTGGTACTTTCTTTATCGTGCCATATAAAAGGATAAAACCAATTACACAAGGGATTACCCATAATGAAATTGTATTTACAATACTCATTTTTTCCGCCCCTTCCTACTCCTTCTTCGGTAAAAATAGCGGTCAATCCAAATCGCTCCGATCATAGAGAGTACTTGTGCAATGAATGTTACCCCAACAATTTCAGTAGGATTCGCTGATTCATACGTCATTCGAATCGAAATGACAGTAGTAGGAATTAAAGTAATCGCTGATGTATTTAACGCGAGAAACGTCACCATAGAACGGCTCGCCGAATCCTTTCCTCCATTTAACTCTTTCAATTGTTCCATCGCTTTAATACCAAGAGGGGTTGCTGCATTACCTAGCCCAAAAAAGTTCGCCATCATATTCGATAAAATAAATCCCATTGACGGATGATCTTTCGGTATTTCTGGAAACAACCTTTTTACTATCGGCATAAAAAGTGCCACTAACTTTTTTAACAACCCTGCTTCCTCTGCAATTTTCATTAAACCGAGCCAAAATACCAATACACTAATAAGTCCTATACAAATTGTTACTGCGTCTTTGGCTCCGTCAAATACGGCTTTATTTATTGCTTCCATCGTCCCATTTATCATGGCATATACAATCCCTATGACTGCCATCGCTACCCATACGAGATTAACCATCGCTCCCAACACCTATCATATGAGAAAAAATTTCTTTCACATTATTCCAATACATTCCCGTCGTAGCTACTAACTTTCGTTTACTATAAAATAAATTCCGTTCTCCAACTTTCTCGTTGCCAACATAAATTTCTGTCTTTCCAACTTTTACTCCATCCTTAAGTTTTGCACTTTTATCGAGTTCAACTTTTAATATGACATTCTTTCTTTCTTGCTCAGTTAAAGGCACCGCAAAACTATTTTTCATATAAACATGATTGGCATATTTCTTTTCTGTTATTTCAGCAAGAGCTCCTTGTCCTACAACGTTCGTTTGCTTGAAACGTTCAAAACCTTTATCAAATAAATTCATATGATCATCCCAATCGCTAGAAGCGCTCAAAGTTACGACAATTAGATCTAGTCCATCTTTTGATGCTGTTGTAACAAGTGTCCGCCCTGCTTTCTTCGTAAAACCTGTTTTTCCTCCTGTCGCAAATTCATAATAAGACGTCACAAGTTTATGTTTGTTTTTCCACGGATAATCCCACGAATCTGATTTATACGTTTTCGTCCCAAAAATCTTCTTAAAGGTTTCGTTCCCCATTGCATACTTCGTTAAAAGTGCCATATCATAGGCTGATGAATAATGGGATCCATCTCCATCCAAACCATGTGGGTTTGAAAAGTGAGTATCTTTCATTCCAATTTGTTTCGCCTTTTCATTCATTAAATATACGAATCCTTCTATACTTCCTCCTACATTTTCAGCAATTACTTGCGCTGCATCATTACCAGATCTAAGCATGAGTCCATATACTAAATCCTCTAACTTTACTTTCTGTCCAGGCTTTAAATAAATTGCTGATCCTTCTACTCTCACCGCTTCATTACTAACCGATACCATTTCTTTCATTTTTCCTGATTCAGCAGCTAACAAGGCTGTCATAATTTTTGTTATACTAGCAATTTTTTGTGGCTCATGTTCTGCTTTTCCGTATAATACACGACCGGACTGTTGCTCCATTAATACAGCATTTCGAGCACTGACATTACTGTTCATCTTTGCATATGTAGGAATTGGCATAACGCTTGCGTACATAATAAGAAGCGTGATTATTACACAAATTCGTCTCATATTTCCCCCCACGTCCTTTTGGCACTTTTTGTACAAGTGTATGCTTGGCCTTTTAAAATATGAACGAAATCTCTTTCTCTTTCTAATAAAAAAGACGCAGAGAACCTGCGTCTAATACGGTGTCCATTCAATTTGTTTCGCACTTTCAAATCTTTTTTCTACATCAGGCCAATTTACAACATTCCACCAGTTTTTAATATATTCATCTTTTCGATTTTGGTATTGTAAATAATACGCATGTTCCCACACGTCTAGTACGAGGAGCGGTATCGTATCCCATTGTGTAAATAATTGATGAAGTGTACTCTGCAAAATTTCTAATCTTCCAGATCGTGGTACCCAAACGAGAAGCGCCCAGCCTGATCCTTCCACTTTAGAAGCTGCTTCTGTGAAATGTTTTTGAAAACGTAAAAAACTCCCAAAATCTTGTTCAATCTGTTGTGAAAGAGCCCCTCTTGGACTTCCGCCACCATCTTTTTTCATGTTATTCCAAAATATCGTGTGTAAGTAATGACCTGATCCATGAAAAGCCGCTTCTCTTTCCCAATGCTTAATTAAATCAAATTGATTTGTTTTTCTCGCTTCTTCCATCATCTTCTCTGCCTTATTTAATCCTTCCACGTAACTGCGATGATGTTTATCATGGTGTAACATCATAATTTCTCTAGAAATATACGGTTCTAACGCATTATACGGATAAGGTAATGGTGGAAGTGTATGCCCTCCAATTGGAACAGCTCGTTCACTATCCCCTCTTTCATATAGTTCATATTCCTCTTCTCCCTGCACGAATACTTCCTGCAAATGATGCTGAATATGTTCTACATCATCACTTATTTCATACATAAACTCTGCATCTGTATCATACTCATGCTCTTTCATACGATCTAATAACGTTTGAATTTTATAAGCAAGCATATGGACATCATACACTTCCATTGCACGGCTATCCAATACGTGAAGAACACTTTCACACCAGCTTTCTACTTCATGAAAGTAATCTGTAAATACACCTTGCTGACTCATGTTACACCTCCTTAATGCTATCCCCATAAATATATTCAAAGGAAATCCCTTATATAACTTTACAAAAGGAAAAGAAGCTAAGTCCCCTTAGCTTCTTTTTCGCAATTAATATTTGTGTAACATCTTTGTTTGGTAATCCGTCTCATAATATTCTAGTTCTTCTCGCATCAATTGAAATTTACCTTCTAAACTCTTCATCACTTGCTCTATAGATGCTGGTGGCGTTTGTTGAAAAACGATGGAGTTTTTCCCTGTATAGGCAGACCGACTATTTTCATACCAATGATCACTCTTTGGTGAGAAAAACTCTGCAATTACTTGATGATAAATTTTATATAAAATTTTCTCAGCTGCTGTTTTTCGAAATGGCTGGCTATTTAACAAAACAAAACATGCATCATGTCCTTCTTCACAAAAAACGAGAAGACGTCTCATTGATGCTAATAACCCTTTATAATATTGCTCGTTCCCTGCTGGTGTTTCTTCTAATAAAGAAGGCAACGTATGATAATTTACATAATTGGTTATCAAAGTAATAACATCTTCTAAAAACATAGAAACTTGTTCTGTTTGATTTTCAACCATCAGATTAGACATTTTTTCCCTCTCCTTTGCCATTTCACGCTATTTCTACTCTTTTATTTTTATGTAATTCAGCCAATATTTCTTGTACTTTCACCACTGTTCCCTCATCAAAATATTGTTGGAATGCTTCTATATTATTTAAATATAAACGTTTTTGCATGCGATGCTCATTCTCTTTCAATAAACAACATATCGCTACAATATCTCGTAAATATATGTCTTGTTCTTCTACTTTACATACTGGATTTCCTTCAAAAGGAGTAATTTCTTGTAAAATTTCTTCAAAATATCGAACGTATAAAACGGAAAAAGTTCTTTCTTTATTATTTAATATATATGTCACTTCAGATCTATTAAAGAAATCTTCTGATGTATTAGGTTTCGCTTTCTCTAACTCATATCCCGCATAACCTATTATAATCATCTACTTCCCCTCTCTTCCTTCTTTCAATTCATTTTAACTTAATTTTCTGACAAACAAAATACTCTTTTAAATATAACCCATATAAAAAATAGCTTCCCTATACAGGAATTTACCTTTTTATTTTTCTTGAAGTTTGTCATAATAATATTATTGTCTCAGTTTTCTTATACAAGGAGAGTTGTATTTATGTCGTTTTCATGGAAACGTTTCTTACAAATCGGGAAAATTATCTTCCCATTTGTTGTATTAACAATTGTATTCTTTCAAGCAAAAAAAGAATTAGCAGGCATTTCTTTTTTAGAAGCAATCAATACAATTAAAAACATTCCAACCGGAGGAGTTTTTTTAGCAATTACACTTGGTGCATTTGCCGTATCAACAATGTTTTTTTATGACTATGTTATGCTTCGTTATTTAAAAGCTGATATACCAGTCCAAAAGATTTTTCGTATCTCATGGATTGCTAATACTTTAAATGGATTTATTGGGTTTGGTGGTCTCGTTGGAGCTGGTGTACGCACAATGCTTTATCGTCCATACATAAAAGAAAATGGCAAACTTATTAAAAGTATTGCCTGGATGACAACCGCTTTTATTAACGGACTCGCAATTCTTTCTTTCCTCGGTCTTATTGGAATATTAGACACAAGTTTTATTTTGCATGAAAAACCGTGGCTATGGCCTGTTCTTATTTTCTTCGCCCTTTTCGTCCCTATATACATTGGCTTTTCTAAACTAAAAAATAGAAAATCAAAGCAAACCGAAGAGCAAGAAGAGGGGGAAGAAGAGAAAAATCCAACTGTTTTATACTCATTAGTTTCATTAGTTGAGTGGGTATCTGCCGGTATTGTTATGTACGTCATACTAATATTATTTGGTATCGATATCGAATTTCAAAAGTTTTTAGGTGTGTATGTAATTGCTGCTTTAGCTGGTGTTGTTAGTCTTGTTCCTGGTGGACTTGGTTCATTTGATCTTGTCTTTTTAACTGGGCTCGGACAATATGGCATTGATACAGGCGTATTACTACCTGCCATGTTATTATATCGCCTCGTCTATTACATTTTACCTTTCTGCCTTGGTCTTATTTTTGCAGCTTTTGAAATGACAGGCGTGGCCATTAAAAAGTTTGAAGATAAACCTTTTATTGCGCCTGCATTAGAAACAACTGGTGTTATATGGACTTTGCAGCGTGATTTTCTAGGAAAACTAGGTTCATGGGCCTCTGCTGCTTTAACAGTATTTGCTGGATTAATGGTTATTTTATCGACCATTCTACCGACAAGTATAAACAGAGCACACGCCTTACATATTCTAGCTCCAAAACATCTTATTCAATTTTCTTTTAGCTTATCACTAACATTTGGTATTCTCCTCCTAATCCTTTCACGAGGCATATATTATGGAACAAAACGTTCTTACTATATGACGATTATTTCTTTAATCGGAGCAGCCATCTTTAATACGCTAAAAGGGATTGATATTGAAGAGACGTTTATTTTATTAATCGTACTCGCTGTATTATATATGCTTCGTAAAAGATTTGTACGCGAGAAAATGGAAGTCTCACTTTCTGATATGGTAAAAGTTTTTATATTCTTACTCATCACTTTATATTTATATAAAAACTTAGGTATTTTATTTGCAGGTGCAAAAGAAGCTTTTAAACCTGATTTTGTCGTTCGTAATATTACGCAAGTGAAACGAAGTGCATTAGCAGCTGCCTTTTTCGTTCCTACATTTTTACTGATTGGCTCACTCATTGCCAATCGTTATCGAAATGAATTTCCCGGGCAACCAGCTAATGATAAAAGATTGCAAAACTTTTTAGATGAACATGATGGTAATGTACTTAGTCATTTAGGATTTTTAGGAGATAAACAATTCTTCTTCAGTAGTGATGGGAAAGCGCTCCTTCTCTTCTCTATAACTGGAAAACGTCTCGTTGTGCTAGGTGATCCAATTGGGGCTCCTTCCTCCTACCGTACTGTGTTACAAGAGTTTTTAGCTGAAGCTGATCGATTTGGATACATTTGTGTATTCTACCAAATAGAAAGTAAATGGATGAGTTTATATCATGATTTTGGTTATAACTTCTTTAAACTTGGTGAAGAAGCTGTCGTTGATTTGAACACATTTACAATAACAGGAAAAAAACGCGCCGGTATGCGAGCAACTTTCAACCGTTTTGAAAGAGAAGGCTATACATTCTCTATTCACCAGCCACCGTTCTCAAACGAATTATTTGAAGAATTAAGAAAAGTTTCAGATGCGTGGCTCGGCGGAAAAAAAGAGAAAGGTTTTTCCCTCGGATATTTTGATCGTGAATATATTAGCCGTGCTCCTATCGCTACATTATGTGATGCGGATGGAAAAATCATTGCATTCACGACCTTTATGCCCGTATATCAAGACGGATCATTGTCTGTTGATTTAATGCGCTATTATCCAGATGCGCCTAGCGGCATTATGGATGCAATTTTCATCCACCTATTCCAGTGGGCAAAAGAAAATGAATACCACTCCTTTAATATTGGTATGGCCCCACTTTCAAATGTAGGTTTATCGACACAATCTTTCTGGTCTGAACGAGTTGCTGCTGCCATCTTTAATAATGTTCGTTATACGTATAGTTTCAGCGGGCTACGTCATTTTAAAGAAAAATATAAACCAGCATGGAGCGGTAAATATTTAGCATTTAGAAAGAATCACTCTTTACCAATTACAATGCTCTCTGTAACAAAATTAATAGGAAAACGAAAAAACAGCTAAACATTTAGCTGTTTTTTCGTTTTTGAACTTGTACAATAAATTCTTTTTCATATTTCTTACCATTTATATAGAAATCTCCCCATATTTTATACGTTCCTTCTATAGGAAATGTAATACGATATTGTAATTGCTCATCTGTATCAACAGGTATTGCGTATAAAAAGTTTTCTCTCGTTTCGTCCACGATATAGAGCGCCTCTACTTCTCCTCTCTCTGAATGTAATTTCAATTTGTCACCCTTTTTCGCTTGGAATTGAAATGTTAACGTCGCTGGTTCATTCGGATGCAATGCACCAAATAAAAGAGAAACTTCATACTCCCCTATTTTTTTTGTAAGTACACTATCGATTGGAAACTTTACTTTTTTCTTATTTTTCTCCTCTATTTCTCTCCCAAAATCTTTCTTCGCAAATGATTTCACAGATTTATTTTTGTCTTCATATAAAAATATTGTATACCCTTCATCTTTCGCTATTTTGGAAGATACCTTATAGGATCCATTTCCTGCAAATGTAGGTTTCATTTGTTGTACATGCTTTAATTGTCCGTCTACAATAACTGCCCGAATTTGATCATTCACACCACGAACTTCGTTATTTTTATTATTTAGTAATTGAAACAAAATATCTACTTTCTCATTTCCTTTTCCATTTGACACATCCCATTTTACTTCCTGAACATCACCTACAGTCTCTGTAGTTTCCTGATACTTTTTTATGTAAAATCCTCCTACTACAATAAATAGCAAAGCAACAAGTCCAATGACAAGATTTTTCAAAACATCACCTACCATTTTTATTGTCTCTGTTCATACAAAACTTCTTACATATATATTCTAGATTATGATTTATGAAATCCTCCTGCTTTGCACATATTACAAATAATTAAAAGATTTTAATTGAAAGGATTGATAGTGTATAATGCAAATGATATTGATTTCTATCGATACATTATAAGGAGGACTTTTCATGAGTGTACATATTGAAGCAAAACAAGGCGAAATTGCTGAATCTATTCTATTACCTGGTGATCCATTACGTGCAAAATATATCGCTGAAACATTTCTAGAGGACGTTACTTGCTATAATAACGTGCGTGGTATGTTAGGTTTCACTGGAACTTATAAAGGAAAACGCGTATCTGTTCAAGGTACAGGTATGGGTGTTCCTTCTATTTCTATTTATGTAAACGAATTAATCCAAAGCTACGGAGTTAAAAATTTAATTCGCGTTGGAACTTGCGGTGCGATTCAAAAAGACGTAAAAGTACGTGACGTTATTATTGCAATGACAGCTTGTACGGATTCTAATATGAACCGTTTAACATTCCCAGGTTTTGATTTTGCACCAGCTGCAAACTTTGACCTTTTAAAGAAAGCTTACGATGCTGGAACTGAAAAAGGCTTACACGTTCGTGTTGGTAATGTTTTAACAGCAGATGTATTTTACCGCGAAAGCATGGACATGGTTAAAAAACTTGGAGATTATGGTGTACTAGCAGTAGAAATGGAAACAACTGCTCTTTATACATTAGCGGCGAAATACGGTGTAAATGCGTTATCTGTATTAACAGTAAGCGATCACATTTTCACTGGTGAAGAAACAACATCTGAAGAGCGTCAAACTACATTTAACGAAATGATTGAAATCGCTTTAGATGCAGCAATTCAACAATAATACATTAAAGAACTCGTCATACGTCTGTCGAGTTCTTTTTATGTGACTTTTTACTAAAAACTACTTTCGGAAGAGACAGATTTTCTCCTCTACTTTTTTGTAACGTTTGTTATAATAAAGAAATCATTTACAGTATTTCTCACAAGAGGTGACGCAGTGAAAAACAGAAGTATCGTCTTTAAACTATTTTTATTAACATCAACATTATTTACAATCATATTCCTCCTTTTTTTCTTAGGACAATCTCTATTTTTAGAGAAATTTTATATTAATAAAAAAGTAAAAACAGTTCAAACTGCTTTTGAAAAATTCGTAGCTAATTATGAAAAAAGCGAAAAAGACCCTGAGGAAGTTAGAAAACTAAAACAAGAATTTCATGATAAAACAAATGCTGATATGCAATTTTTAAATTCTGAGGGCATTATTAAAAGTGACAACAATTACTACATTGATGTAATTAATCCTAAAAATAATGAAACATATTTCATTCCACTCAATAATCTTTTAACGCCTGAAGAATATAAGAAATTCGAAAACTTAGGATTGAAAAAAGATGGCATGATAAACGTCGTCGGTTTGGTACGAGGGAAAACGATAACACCACTAGAATTGACAACAAATTATAATCGATGGCAAAACGAACGTTTCAATTCAGATTTTCAATCCATTAATGGCAACTCTTCTAAAAATAGACTTACAAACCGCTCCAAAACTGTGACTCAAATTGAGTTTACTGGTATTGTATCTAAATTACAGCTTCCATCAAAAGCCGAGGTTCGTCTTGCAAATGATTTTGAAACATTACAAGCCGTTCAATATTTTGCAGACATTATTAGAAATGGCACTGCTAACTCGCACCAATTAAACACTTATATAATAGATGGTGGAGAGAATATAAAAAATAGTATCTTTGTAAAACCTATTGTGGAAAATGGAAAAATTACAGAATACGCTTTTGCCATAGCGTCTTTGCAACCTGTTAATGAAGCAATGCTCGTTTTAAAGGATTATTATGTCTATGCCTTAATCATCGTTTTTCTCGTAATTATTTTATTATCCTTCTACTATTCAAAAATCATTGTGAAACCATTAATTAAAATGAATCGCGTTACAAAGAAAATGGCCAATTTTGATTTTAGTGAGAAATTACCTGTAACAGCAGACGATGAAATTGGTGGGCTTTCCGGCAGTATTAATACGTTATCTGTAAACTTAAAAGACCGAATCGATCGATTAAATGTTGCCAATACAAAATTGCAACAAGATATTGAACGTGAACGTCAATTGGAAAAAACGCGAAAAGAATTCATTTCTGGTGTATCACATGAATTAAAAACACCACTCAGTGTAATTAGAAGTTTCGCAGAAGGAATTAAAGATGGCGTTAGTAAAGATACGACATATTACACAGATGTTATTTTAGAAGAAACCGAAAACATGAACAGACTTATTGTTGAAATGTTAGAATTAGCAAAATTAGAATCAGGTACGTACAAACTAGATATGACGACATTCTCAATCGGTGAATTAATTCAACAAGTCTATACAAAGTTATTATTTAGCATGGAGGAAAAGCATTTACAAGTGAACATAGATGTAGACTCTTCGATATTTGTTAAAGCGAATCGTAGTCGTATTGAGCAAGTAGTTGTGAACTTACTTAGCAATGCAATTCGCTATACGCCAGATGGAGAAAAAATACAAGTCTCCGTTATAGCAATGGAAGATACAGTAAAAGTCGAAATCGAAAACACAGGAAACCCTATCCCTGAAGAAAGTCTTGAAAAAATTTGGGATCGTTTCTACCGTTTAGATGCATCTCGTAGCCGTCATACTGGAGGTACCGGTCTCGGGTTATCTATTGTAAAAAACATTTTAGACCTCCACCATGCCGAGTACGGTGTATATAACACGACTAATAGTGTTGTATTCTACTTTAATTTACAAAAAGTAAAAGAAGTCAAATAATTTGTCTTAATTTCACTAGGAGTTCACATGAAATTCACACTCTCCCTTTATAGTAAGAAACAAGTTAATCCTTTCCTTTACACACATAAAAGAGGAGAGTGCGTGAAATGAAACAAGCAGGACAACCTATTCAAAATGAAAAACAATTAGAAACTATCAAAAATATACTTTTACAATCTTCGAAACGTGATGGCTTATTATTCGTATTAGCTGTAAATTCTGGCTTAAAAGTAAGTGAAATCTTACAATTAAAAGTTAGTGATGTAATTGATGAAAATGAAAATGTTCGCCATTCCATTTTATTTTACAATGAAAAAGTAAAAAAACATAAATGGTTTGCTGTAAATGAAGACTTACAGCACGCGATCGAAGACTACATGAAAGAACGTAAAACTTGGAAACGTAATGAACCATTATTAAAGTCTCAAAAAGGAACGAAATCTATTACGAGACAACATGCATGGTACATTTTAAACAAAGCTGCAAAAGAAGTTGGATTAGAAGGGATTAGCTCACATACACTTCGAAAAACTTGGGGATATTGTGCATACAAATCAGGTGTTGATATCGCATTTTTACAACACTTCTTTGATCATAGTACTCCATCAAAAACTTTAAAGTATATCGGTATTGCTTAATAACTCTTATACATAAAAAAGGTTACCATTTATAAATGGTAACCTTTTTTATGTTTCACATTCTCTTTTCTTGTCTTGTCTCTCCTATATTGTAGTGGTACTCTAATAGTAAGGGGGAGAAATTATGAACACATTAACAATTGAATTACCGAAAGAAACGGCTGAAAAACTTGATTTATTAAAACAAGCTTATGAAAAGAAAACAGGTGCTTCCATTTCTGAGAGTACTCTTGTTCAAACACTTATCTCAAAAGAGTTTATCCAAGCGATAACTCCTTTTGATTTACAACAATTCATCACTGGAAAAGAACAGCATTAATTGCTGTTCTTTTTTTTGATACTTTATCAATGGTTTACTGGATACCCCGAAAAACTTCTTTGCATCAGCCACACTTTTTTAGAAATCTATCTACTTTTAATGTCTCATAAAAAGTTTTTTATTTATTTTTCGGAAAACTATTGACATTGATAATGATAACCATTATCATTTATTACGAAGCCAACAATTGATGAATCAACCAAACGCTCAGTAACATTGTTACCCCTCTTTTTCATATAGAAAGGCACTGTACATTCCCCCTGTTTGTACAGTGCCTTTCTTGTTTATTATCATTCAAACAAATTTAATTGCTCGGGCTTCGGCTCACCATATGTAATGTCCATCATTTTCATAAGTTGTTTCGCATTATCCGCTGCATCTCCGCCCGAATTATTGTTAAATAGTACATATATGTCCTTTGTCTTCTTTTTTAATTGCTCTAGTCTTTCTACCCATTCTTCTAATTCTTTATTGTTGTAGCGATATAAGCAACGAACCGCTCTCCAATTTTCTCCTTTATCAAGCCAGCCATGAACATTTCGACCATGAAAACGTATTAACACCATCTCTGCATTCGTTACTTCTAATACGAGCGGTACCGAACCTGTCCCGGCCTGTGGCTCATCACAAATGGTATGAATCCATTTCTCTTGTTCCAAAAACTGTAGCGTCTTATCTCTCATTTCCGGATAAAACCATGTTTGGTTCCGAAATTCTATAGCACACGGTAAACCTTCCATTTTTTCTTTCGTATATCGAAGAAAATCCACATTTTTCTTTTTACAATCAAACCATGGTGGATATTGAAATAAAATCATTTTTAATTTATCAGCTTCTATTAAAGGCAGAATAGATTGTTTGTACACATCAAACATCTCGTCGAACGTAGAAAAAGGGATTTCACCTTTCATATGTCCGGTCATCCCTTGATATGCTTTTACGACAAAAGAAAAACCTTTCGGTGTCTCCATTGCCCATTTTGTATAGTTTCGTGCAGGTTGCATCGCATAAAATGAACTATCTACTTCCACAATAGGAAAATGCTCACTATATGTTCGTAATTTATTTCTATTTTCATAGGGATCTATATATAAAGAATCATGATCTCCCCACCCTGTCACTCCAATGAAAAGCAAATATATCCCTCCCTTTTTCACTTCACCTTCTATTCATTCTACTCACTTCCCGAACAATTCAGCTAATCAATTTTATTAAGTAGCCCCTTCTTTAAGAGTATCCGTATAAAAATATGATATACTAGATGGAAGAATTTTTAAATTGAGGGGTTATTTATTTATGCTTCCAAACGATGATATTGTATCTCATGAAAAACGAATAGAAGAATTAGAAAATAAAGTACGTTTTTATGAAGAACTTGTGAATCAATTACCACATCATTTCACATACAAAAATCCACATATTGGTTTACAAATAAAGAAAACGAGAACGACTCATTCCATTCAAAACATACAAAAAGAGAATAGAGAGGCTGATTTTCAACTTACTTGCGATTCATTATTTTTATTTAAACAACTTGAAACATACTTTGTTCATATTTTTGATGCTTTTTCACATCATGTAACCTTTGTTGATAATAAAGGAAATATAACATTATGTAATCAAATTGCAGCAGATGATTTTGGTGTAGTACGAAATGATATAATCGGAAAGCCAATTCAACAATTACTACAATTACCAGAAGAAAAAATTAAAGCTCTTGAAACATTAAGAACGGGAACAGAAATATATAATGAAGAAGTTTTAGACAAAAACTATGGCATTTTAAATAACCGAATTATTCGTGATTATAACGGAGAGATTTTTAGAGTTATTAGTGTCTTTCATTATTTAAACACAGAACGTGATGCAGAAAAATTTTCGTTAGCAGGACGAATCGCAGCCGGTATTGCACATGAAGTACGTAATCCTCTTACAACCGTACGAGGTTATTTACAATTTTTACAAGAAACTGTTTCTCCATCTAATAAAGAACTATTTAAAAACTTACTTATTCCTGAATTAGATCGTGCAAATAGTATTATTACAAAATTTTTATCTATTTCAAAAACACGCGAATTTACAAGAGAACCGTTTCCTATTAATACATTTTTACGTGAGTATATTCAACAGTTACTAGCTAGTGAAGTATTTTTACATAACATTTCAATTGATTATAATTTTTCTACCGAATTAGATGATGTATTGGTCCATATTGATCGTCACGAACTTGTGCAAGTTTTTTTAAACCTATTTCAGAACGCTTTCGATGCCCAAGGTGAAAAAAAACTTTCTATCCAAATTACTAGTTATCGCCTAGATAATTTTGTTCGTATTACTTTCACTGATAATGGGATTGGTATTCCTCCAGCCATTCAAGAATACATCTTTGATCCATTCTTCTCAACAAAAGATTCAGGTACAGGGCTTGGCTTGTCCGTAACGAAGAAAATCATTCAAAATCATAACGGTACATTAAAAATGACTAGTACTGAAGATGGTACAACTTTCACTATTTCAATTCCAATCTTACCTAAAACAGCCCTTGAAAAATTAAATCAATGCAAATAAAGGACCAAGCCACAAACTGCATGCCAATTGTTAAACACTCCCAACAATTGGCATGCAGTTTTTTATGTTGCACGTTTCTTCTTTACATTATATAAACCCTTCTCTATATCTTACTTATTTTTGCTAGATGGGCCAATTTCTTATTTTTTTAGAAATGGTAGTTTGTCCATCACGAATTTAGTATGAACTTCATTTTAATATATAGTAATGACTATTGATTCTATGAAAGAAAGGAATGAAAAGATGAACAATAAAAATAAAGGAAAAGTATTTTATGGGAATGATTGTTGCGAAGTCAGAGCTTGTAGTCATATTAACATTTCTAAGTCCGAACTTACAGAATTCGTTAGACTTCTTCAAGCTCTTGGCCAAGCTATTCAAGCTGTCTTTCAAAACCCTTCTCAAAATAATATCGATAACTTAATCGCTGCCCTAAATAACTTACAAAAATTCCTCAATTGCTTAGATTTATCTCCAGCACAAAAACAAATTGGAAATTCTATTATTGCTAATCTATTAACTATTTTAAGAACAACCCTTTCTCATGCGGAGCATTGTACGTTGAACTACAAAGCCTGCTTAATTATTTATTGTATATCGCTAAGTTATTCAAAGTAGATTGTTGTACGATCGACAAATTAGTTAAACTCATAACAGAGATTCAAACTATCCTAGTTCAATACGGATCAGGTTGCCTTGGAGGAGGAGCAACAGGAGCTACTGGACCTCAAGGTGCTACTGGTGCTCAAGGTCCTCAAGGTGCTCAGGGACCAGCGGGTGCTCAAGGCACTACTGGACCTCAGGGAGCTCAAGGTATTCAAGGTCCAGCCGGCGCTACTGGTGCTCAAGGCCCAGCCGGTGCTCAAGGTCCAGCCGGCGCTCAAGGTGCTACTGGTGCTCAAGGTCCAGCCGGTGCTCAAGGTCCAGCCGGCGCTCAAGGTGCTACTGGTGCTCAAGGCGCTACTGGTGCTCAAGGTGCTACTGGTGCTCAAGGCGCTACTGGCGCAACAGGACCAGCGGGTACTCCAATTCCTGTAACTATCGCTGCAATTGGAAACTCCAATGCTCAAATTATATCACCTGGAATTAATATCCAATTCAATCAAGTTTTTGAAATAAATAATATTAATTTTAATGACACTACAGATACTCTAACAGTTTTAGAAACAGGCGTATATGATATTAGTTTCTCAGCGTCTACAACTTTCCCAGGATCTTCACCATTTGGATTCGGTATTTCATTCAATGGTCAACCACCTACTCGTAATTTCTCAACTAACGTTATCGGTAGTGCTGTTTCTTTCTCTACAATCGTTACTTTACAAGCTGGTACAACGATTTCTATACAGCCTACAGCAAACACTATTTCTATTCCTAACACAGGTGATACAACTGCAACACTATCCGTATTCCGAATTTACTAATTTTCAATCAATAAATAGATTTATACTAATATGTATCGTTTAACCGTGCATTAAATCTCTCTTTATATAGAAAGGAGCACTTATTTGGGAGGATAAGTGCTCCTTCTTTACGTTTCTTTACCTCAAATTTACTCTGTCTTAATCCTCATTTTGTATGATAAATAGTGAAGTCAAAGATATGAAAGAGGGATGAAGATGAGAGTTATGTCACTAATACGCATTTGGTTTGCTCTTATGGTATGCATTATTTTATGTGTAGGATTTTTTTTAACTCTAAAATATTCCACTATATCAAAAGCAGAGAGAAAAACTGTTCCATACAAACTTTTGTATACAAAACAAAGCAACATCCCTTATTCCAATACCACAAAGAATGAAAAAAAGGTTATAAAAGGAATGCTTATTACGAAAGCTTCTAGTTCCGAAGCGTTACTTCAAATTGCTGAAACGATTAAAGATCAGTATACAAATAAAAAAATCGATGAAATCACACTTTCTATCCACAATGAAAATAATGGTAATTACGAAGAAGAATTACTTTACGAGCCTATTAGTAAAGGAAAAATAATCATCACATACGATTCTCAATCCTTTGGCAGTACAAATGTTACACTTAACGAGTAATACTATTTATCCCAATTGATATGGGCTAACAACTCGTAGAGATAGATACAGCTCCTCCCACCGATTAAAAGTTCACTTAATTTCTCATACGAAAAAGAGGCGAATTTCGTTATTCGCCTCTTTCTTTTACCAAAATGAAGGAATCCATTCTTTCACTTTATCAATCCACTCTTGTTGCTCTTTTTTTCTTTGTTGTTCCTCTTCTTTTCTTCTCTTCTCTTCTTCTTTTCTTCGTTTTTCCTCTTCTATTGTATTCAATTGTTTTTTATAATCAGCCTCAGATATGAGCGATAACTGGAATGCTTTTTGAGCTGGATTGGCATTCGCTTTTTTCATAATATCCCGGAACATTGTCGTCGTAATTTGACTTCCCCCCGGAACATAATGATCACTATCTGTTTTATCATATCCTACCCAAATCGCACCTACTAAATCTGGTGTGTATCCAACAAACCATGAATCCTTTGCACCGGTGCTTGGTCCATTTACAATTTGAGTCGTTCCTGTCTTACCAGCCGTATCAACATTATTAACTTTCGCCTTTTCGCCCGTTCCCTTTTCGACAACACCTTTTAATAAATATGTCATCTTTTGAGCAATTTTCTCGCTCGTCACTCGTGTCTCTTTCTTATACCACTTTCCAATTATTTCACCTTCAGCATTTTGTATCTCTCTAATCGCATGAGCTTCCACTTGGACACCGTCATTTGCAAATGCACTATACGCTTGAGCCATTACAAATGGAGATGTCCCCACATGCATACCGCCTAAAGCGATCGGATACGTACGATCTTCTGGCACTAATGGAATACCAAATCGCTCTAAAGATTTCAATCCCTTATCCAATCCAATTTGTTCTAATAGCCAAACAGCCGAAACATTGTACGACTTTGCCACAGCTTCATACATTGTCACATCACCGTGAAAAGTGTGATCGCTATTTTGTGGTTTATATTCTTTAATATTAAATGGTTCATCTTTCAATATATCGTATACTTCATACCCTTGCTCTAACGCTGGTACATATACAGCCAAGGGCTTTAAGGTTGAGCCAGGTTGTCTTTTTAATTGAGTTGCATGGTTAAACTGTAAAAACTGATACGGCCCTCTTCCTCCAACTAAAGCTGGTACGCCACCTGTTTTTGGATTCATAAGAACTACACCCGTTTGCATAAGCTGGTCTGAGCCATTATCTTTGAAATAACTCTCATTATTCACAACGTCTTCCACAGCCTGTTGTTTTTTCGGATCAAGCTCTGTATAAATACGATAACCACCCGCTAAAATTTCATTTTGTGTTAATTCGTACTTGTCCATTGCTTCTCTAACAATATAATCTACATATTGAGAGTATTTCCCCTTGTATTTATCATCCACACCACGTTTTAACACAAGACCGCTCTCTTTTTCTTTATTATACTGTTCGTCAGAGATATATCCTTGCTCTTTCATTAAACTTAATACAACATTACGTCGTTCGATTGATTTATTAAAGTTTTTATAAGGCGAATATGCAGACGGTGCTTTAATCAAGCCAGCAATCGTTGCAGCTTCTGAAACTGTTAAATCTTTTACATCTTTATCAAAATAAGATTTAGCTGCCCTTTTTATGCCCCAAGCACCTTCACCAAAATAAATTTGGTTCATATACATTTCAATAATTTCATCTTTCGTATACGTACGCTCTATTTTTTTTGTTAAAAAATATTCCTTTATTTTTCGAGAGTATGTGCGGTCTTGTGTTAGAAATACATTTTTCGCAAGTTGTTGTGTAATTGTACTTCCCCCCGCCACGACTTCTCCTGCTGTAATATTTTTAAAAACTGCACTTATAATTCCACTATAGTAAATACCGTGATGGTTAAAAAATTCCTTATCTTCTACTGCAACAATTGCCTGAACCATAATGTCAGGAATATCTTTCCTTTTAACACCTTCTGTTTTAGAAGAAGCTAATTTCGTCGCAACTTCATTATTTGCATCATAAATTAAGGTCGGTTGCGGAACAGCTTGTTTCAATTCAGATATGTCTTGAATAGAAATTATTATATTTATAGCAATAAATAGAGTAGCAAGTAAACTTCCTAATACAATTAATGAATTACGAAGTTTCTTCCTCTTGTTGAACCACTCCCGCATTTTTTTTAAGTGAGTGTTCTTCAATTTCATTCGTTCACTTCCTTCGTTTGTTTACACTCTTCTTTTCAAAAGGAAGAATATACCTCCTTTTAAATTTATTATAATAACGTAGTCTTTCCTGTAGTGTAAAGCTTTTCTTTCACATTCATACTTTTTGCAAGAAAAGGACATTCTACAAGTAAGATATTCACTATTGATTATTAATATTATTAATACAACAATGAGAGTTATGTTAAGTTTTTGTAAACTTTTCGATAAAATGTTTTAAAAAACGACAGTTTTTTGTTAGAATTGACTAGCCAATATATTTTACATATATTACTTTTGTGGGGGTAACTAATAATGGTATTTAAATCAAAAAAAGATAAATTTTCTGAAATGTTAATGAATGTTTCCGAAAATTTAAAAGAAGGCGCGCAGTTTTTCGTGGAGTATAAAATTAAAAATGCTAGCGATTTAAAAGAGTTTTCTATGCGCATGAAAGAGTATGAGTCAAAAGGTGACTCATTTATTCACGAAATCATTATGGAGCTAAACAAAGCGTTTATTACTCCAATTGAACGTGAGGACATCCTACAACTTGCAATGAGTATGGATGATGTATTAGACGGATTAGATCATAGTGCTGGTCTATTCGAAATGTATTCTATTACAGAAGCTGATGAATACATGATTAAATTCGTTGAAGCAATTAATCAATGTGCGATTGAGATTGCAAATTCTGTTGAACTACTGTCTAAAAAGAAGTTAGTCGACATTCGTACGAACGCGATTAAGATTAAGGATTACGAATCACAATGTGATGATATTCGCCGTCATGCGATTAAGCACTTATTCTCTCGTGAGAAAGATCCGATTAAGATTATTCAATACAAAGAGATTTACGAAGAGCTTGAAGAAGTAGCGGATAGCTGCCAAAGCGTTGCAAACGTATTAGAAACAATTATTATGAAGAACGCGTAAGGAGTTTGATCATGGATACACTCTTGATACTGACCGTTTTAGTAGTCATTTGCGCTTTAGCTTTTGACTTTATCAATGGATTTCACGATACAGCAAACGCTATTGCAACGGCTGTTTCAACGAAAGCTCTAAAGCCTAGACATGCAATTATTATGGCAGCTATTATGAACTTTTTAGGTGCGATGACATTTACAGGTGTAGCAAAAACGATTACAAAAGATATCGTTGATCCATTTGCCTTGCAAAATGGTTCTCTTGTAATTTTAGCTGCTTTACTTGCGGCAATAGCTTGGAATTTAATTACTTGGTACTACGGTATTCCAAGTAGTTCTTCGCATGCAATTATCGGCTCAATCGCAGGTGCAGCTATCGCTGCTGCCGGTATTAGCTCATTAAATCTTAAAGGGTTCATAAAAATTCTTGAAGCTTTAATCATTTCACCGATTATCGCTTTTGTTATTGGTTATATCGTATACAGTATTTTTAAAGTAGTCTTTAAAAACTTTAATTTAACGAAAACGAACAAAAACTTCCGTATATTCCAGATCTTCACTGCAGCATTACAAGCTTATACACATGGTACGAATGATGCACAAAAAGCAATGGGAATCATTACGATGGCTCTTATGGCCAATAACTATCATACTTCTGACGACATCCCGTTCTGGGTACAATTATGTTGTGCAATCGCAATGGGTCTTGGTACTTCTGTCGGCGGATGGAAAATTATTAAAACTGTCGGTGGACAAATTATGAAAATTCGTCCTGTAAATGGTGTAGCTGCTGATTTATCATCATCACTTGTTATTTTCGGCGCAACATTCATTCACTTACCGGTTAGTACAACGCACGTTATCTCTTCTTCTATTTTAGGGGTTGGTGCTTCACATCGTGTGAAAGGTGTAAAATGGGGAACTGCAAAACGTATGTTAATTACATGGGTTATTACACTTCCTATTTCAGCTTCGTTAGCTGCATTATTTTACGCTTTATTACACTTAATCTTTTAATTAAAAGTCGTCTTCCTTATTTTTCTAGGAAGACGACTTTTTTGTGAACAAACCTTTTTCTTATTAAAAAGCGTGTATAATAATTGGTGGATAAGTTATATAGAGGAGTTGGAAATTTTGGAATACATCATGTTACTTTTCATCGGGTTAATCGCCGGGACAGTCGGGAGTCTAGTCGGGCTTGGTGGCGGAATTATTATTGTTCCGTTATTAATTGGATTACACAGTCTATCACCACAACTTGCAGTAGGAACTTCAATGGTAACAGTCGTTTTTACAGGACTATCTTCCACCCTTACTTATATGAAGCATAAACGAGTAGATTACAAAAGTGGACTTATTTTATTTATCGGGAGTGGCCCTGGTGGTATCATCGGCTCGTGGGCAAACAAATTTTTAAACCAAGATACATTTTCTTTATATTTTGGGATTTTCCTTATTTTTGTCTCCATTCTTCTTATGTTACGAGACAAATTAAACCCCCTTTCTTTATCCAATATGACGGTAATTAAGCGTTCTTTTACAGATAACGAAGGAAACACTGTACACTATCAATTCCCACCGCTTCTCGCTATCTTTATCGCCTTTATAGTTGGTTTTATATCTGGATTATTTGGAATTGGCGGCGGTGCCTTACTTGTTCCAGCAATGATGCTACTTTTTGCATTCCCAGCACATATTGCTGTAGCAACTTCGATGTTTATCGTATTTTTATCAGCAATTGTAAGTTCTGCAACTCACATCTCCCTTGGAAATGTCAGCTGGGTTTACGCATTAATTCTTATTCCTGGTGCATGGATTGGCGGAAAAATCGGGGCTTATATTAATACAAAATTAAGTGGTAATGCCGTAATTAATTTATTACGTATCACATTAATTATTCTCGGAACTAGATTAATCATCACTTCTTTTTTATAACGCGTTCTTTTTAGGATGCGTTTTTCTTATACACATGAATATAAAAATCCTCCTAAGAGAACAAATAAAATTAAACAAACACATAATAACATATAATTGGAAATATGTACTTTCTTCAAGTTGACCACTCCTATAACTGCGACTGTTATCTTTATGATAGCGAAAAAATAATTCACTTGCAGTTACAAAGTGCTAACAATGCAAAATCATTTATTACAAATTTTATCCTTATATTTCATTTCTTTGTATATTCTATCGTTTTAATAAAAAAAGATGTCATATTGACATCTTTTTTAGTGAAGAAGTGACCATCCCATAAAATCCTCATGTACTTGGCACGCCCTCTTATCGTTTCGATCATATAATTCAGCATAACTATCTGTTTCTTCATCATAAGCCATCGTATAAATAATTTGGCCGTCTACTTCAACGGATAACACGACTCCACCTTTCATCTCTTCTACATGAATGATAGCATTCGCCGGAATTCTCATATCCGTCATTTTTATCGCATCTAACAATATACTAAACCCCCTACAGCGTATTCATTGCTAGTACTATTACACACTAAATAGTATACTACTGTAATAGCATATATTTCGTCAATGAAATTGCTATTTAAAAGCATATTGTCTTTATACATATACGCTAAAATAGAAGAAATAGAAATGTTTAAATGGGGGGCTAACATTGATTCTACACAAAGGAGATGTACTATTCCGTCAAGGCGAGGACGGTCCTTTATATTTTATAAAAACAGGTTTATTAAAAGTAGTACGGATAGAAGAAGATGGAACACCATTTCTATTCAACATTATCGTTCCAGGTGAAACGATACCTCACCATTCTTTAATTTCACCGAAGGAATATCACGGTACAGCAATCGCTTTAATGAAAACAGAAGTTGAACCTATAATTAGTAATGAATGGTACGATCAGCTTCAGGCAAATCCTGCATCATATGCAAATATTGCTATGCAACTACAATCAAAATTAAGAATGATGCAACAGCGTATCGATCAATTGACAACCGTCTCTCCGAAAGAACGTCTACATCGTTTACAAGAATGGTTCACACTATATTTAGGTGACATTCCTATATATGAAATATTAACACAAACTGAAATCGGTCAACTCATAGGTATACGCCGTGAAACGGTAAATCGGCTGTTACGAGAACAAATAAAAAACGAGGTAAAATAATACCTCGTTTTTTTACTTATTTCAAACTTCATCTATTGTAAGCTTGCTGCTGGACCGAAAAATTCATAATGAATATGCTCTTGTTCCACACCTAAATTAGTTAGTGCAGCATTTATATGCTTCATAAATGGTACGGGACCACAAAAATAAAATTCTGCTTCAGTTGTCGGAATAATAGTTTGTAACCATTCAGCTTCAATGAAACCTTCTTTATCAAAGTTCTTCATTTCCAAATCTTTTTCAGTTGGTGCAGAATAGCAAGTGTATGCTTTAACTTGTTCGTATTCATTATCTACTGCCTCAACGTGTTCTTTCATTGCATGTGTATTACTATTTATCGCTGCTTGAACAAAACATACATTACGTTTTGAGTTTTGTTCAATTAACGTATTTAGCATACTCATCATTGGTGTAATACCTACTCCACCACTAATTAGCACAACTGGTAATGTTGAATCCATATTTAATACGAAATCTCCTGCTGGTGCACTTACTGGTAACATATCCCCTTCTTCTACATGATCGTGTAAGTAGTTAGATACTTTACCGTCCGGTGTATCTACACCTTTTTCTTTCTTTACACTAATACGATAATATTCTTTTCCAGGAGCATCTGATAAACTATATTGACGATTATGTGTATACGTTTCACCTTCTATGTTTATTTGAATCGTTACATATTGTCCTGGGATGAATGAAGAAACTTGCCCTCCATCTTCAGGTTTTAAATAAAATGATGTAATAACGTCGCTTTCCTTCACTTTTTTAACAACCACAAAGTTACGGAAATCTTTCCATCCACCTTCTTTATGTGCCGCTTCTTCATACATCTCTGCTTCAATGCTAATGAATGCATCAGCAATGACACCATAAGCTTCTCCCCATGCATTTAAAACTTCATCAGGTGCACCTGCGACCTCTTTAATTGCACGTAGTAAACATGTACCTACAATCGGGTAATGCTCTGCTTTAATACCTAAACTTCTATGCTTATGACCAATTTGTTTTACAACTGGAATAATAGCTTCTAAATTATCAATATACGTTGCAGCTGCATAAACAGCATTCGCTAGCGCTTGTTGTTGTCTTCCCTTTTTCTGATTTGTATGGTTGAAAATATTCAATAACTCCGGATGTTCCGAAAATAAAATTTGATAAAATCTCGTTGTAATTTCAACGCCTTTTTCTTGTAATAATGGTACTGTTGACTTTACGATTTCAATTGTTTTTGCACTTAACATTGTATCCCACTCCTCTATTTCCTTAACTGTTTTTAGTTTAACTGAATTGTATAGTACATATTGTGATTTTAATCACTATTAACACGGTGTTTTTGTGAATAATATATGAACATTGCACTTACAAAAGAAAATAAGCCAACTAGAATTCTAGCTAGCTTATTATTTGGACTGTATAGCTTGTTCAATTACCCTTATATCTTTCCCCTCTCCAAACTCTGTATACCCCCAGATGTTCGTTTCACCTCTATATTTATTTACAATAATATCTAAGTCATGGTATACACGATGTGCATAAACTACATACTCAATATTTTGAAGTTCCACACCTTTTTTTACAATTTCATAGCTTCTATTTACATCACGTTTTATTTTTTCATTCTTTATTTCTGTATGTATATTTTTTAAAGACGATTCTTGTTGTTGAAACCATTGTTTAAATTGGTTCCAGTCCCCTTCTGTATAATTCTCTGCTTTACCGTAATTTAAGAAATTATTATAACTTTCATGCGTCATACGAATAAAATCTAGCACTTTTGTCTCTTCTTGCACATCTTCTATTTGAGCTATTGTACTTACCTCAGCAGGCTTATTCGCATAATGTAATAGCAATTTCATAAGACTATAGCTCGCAATGATCATTACGATAATACTCCCGAATACAATTAACAATTTCTTCATATACAGAACTCCTTCTCTACTAAAGATATTACAATGTATAACTATACTTGTAACATTCTCTCGTAGAAATATAATTCCTGTATAAATTCTTCCTATCATTTCGACAATATTTTTCTATACATTTCTCGTTGGTAAATGTTCTTGTAAAACAATGTACCCTTCATAAGCTGTGTAACCGAGTATAGCCATTAATCCGATATAACAAGCAAAGACTGTCCATTTTGTTTTCATATCAACTTTATAATAGTTTTCCTGTTGTCTCTTTTCTGTCTCCCATTCCTGTAATTTTCTTTCTGACATTTCAAATGCTTCTCTTATATGAATTGTATGCGTTTCTTTTTCATCTTCATATGGAACGTAATCAAGCGGCTCAAACTTTGGTAAAAGATGCTCTAACACTTCAATCTTTTGAAGTTCTCCTACTTTTAATTCTTTCTCTCTTTCTTTTTGCCTTAATATATTTATTTCATGTTGCATCATATATATATTTCGATGCACCGCACCTGTTTCTTTTAACTCTTCTTCAAGCCTTGCAACATATTCTTTCATTCCATCAATTCTATATCCTAATTCCTTAATTGGCTCATCTCTCTTTATTACTCTATATAATTCCATACAGCCGATAATAAAAATAAATCCTCCCAAAATACTTTTAAAGTAAATGGAATAACCGAGCAATACAATAAGACCCGCTCCCCAAATCTTTGTACTTACAACTGAGATAATTCGTCCACCATCTAATGGAGAAACCGGAATCAAGTTAAAGAAGTTAATCATACTTCCAAGTAAAATAATTAATGCCCAAAATGGCTCTTTCGTTATTATATAAAGTGGAATCGCAGGTAAAAATGACAACAATCCGAAAAGAGGTCCCATATAGGCGATATAAGCTTCATCTTTTGCATTTTTTGGCATCTCTTTCATCCCAATAAGAGCACCCATAAACGGAATAAATATTGCTGGCGATGTTGGTATCCCCTTTCTTTTCGCAGCCCATAAATGGCCCATTTCATGAATAAACAATAAATAAATGAGCGCTACCCCAAATTTCCAACCATATATAACTGCGTATGCACCAAGTGATATAAACATACTAAATACCGTTGAAAACTTTGCTAATTTAAAAATTGCAAATACCCACTTTAACTTAGAGAGTAAAAATAGCCCTATTGCAACTATAATTCCCCATAATCCTTTTTTATTATTTTTCATATTTCTCTCCTTTATCTCTCATTAATGAATCATATTCATTCATCAAAACTATTCTTTTCTCTATTATGACATATTTTTTTCTATCGTTAGAAATAATGTTTATTTAATCCATTTTTAGCCAAAAATATAAATATAAGGAGGTGTTTGCAAATGAATTTACAATCTCTCATAATAGGCGCTCTATCGTTTTTAGCTTCAACTCTTATTTTTTATACTGTTAGTTACGTATTATTATTAGATTTGTTGCCCAATCACGTATTTATTGCCCTTGTCATCCTTTCCGCTCTTATGATTTCTTTTCTTATTACACGAAAATCAATGAATGAGCCATCTGCAAAAGCAAAATAATAGAGAGGGGTGTTTTCCCCTCTCTATTATCATTTCCTAGGAAAGGTCATATAGACTTTACATTCATCCCGATCCGTAAGGGCTAATTAAAGTTTCATTTTATCTTTGTAAATCCATTTTTTCACCATACTCTTTAACAATTTGAATGATATTTTGAAAAACACCTATTTTTTCTTTTTTACTATTTAATATTATCAAATCATAATTTTCATAATATGTTTCTAATGACTTTAATTGTGATTCTGAAGCATCTTTTACCTGCACAGTAGCATGCAATTCATATTGTTTATACCCTTCCTTTACCTTTTCACCTGAAATTTTTTCACTCTCTTTTGCTCCAATTAATTTTTGAACTTTTTCTGGGAAAACGACTTGTAAATAATATTCTTGTTCCTTCTCTAACTTGTTGTATAGTGATTGTGAAATCGTATAATGCACCGTATAATTCACTTTTTGATCGCCTGCTTTAATATGAAACGCAGTAATCTGCAAATCTTTTTTTGTTACTTCCGTTAAAGGACCTACCTGCATCTCATCTTCTTTTTGTTCTGAAACATTTGGAAATATAGCCAAAAGCTTTTCCGTATCTTTTTTATTCAGCATATACATAGCTTTCTTATATTGTACCCATCCTCGTCTGTCTTCTCCTCTTAGCCATGCATAATATGTTTCTTTTTTTCCATCCCTATTAATTTGTATTTCATATTCCGGTTCACCAAAACTACCTGTTACTTCTTGTTTTTCCGCTTTATCTATAATGTCTATTACTAACTTAGCTTCTGATTCCTGTAACTTTTTCTCTTTATGTTTTTTTTGTATAACGGTTGCCCCTATTGTTTCTTTCACTTCATTCACCGTCTCTTCCACTTTTTTTGTTTCTTTTTTTTGCTCTACTTGACCACAAGATGCTAGTAACATAGCAAATAACAACAATACATATTTCCTTTTCAACTTAATCCTCCTCTTACAATAAGAAATTCTTATACTCTTCATATAAAAAACAAAAACGTGACACACTATAAAATACGCTATACTAAGTATTGAAAGGAGGTCTTTTTCATGTCCATTAATTTTCACGATGCAAATAATAAATACACATACGCACAGCGAAACGCCCATATTTCTTGGGGAGAAATGATAAAAAGTATTACAAATATACAAAACAAACAAATAATTGATATTGGCTGTGGTGGCGGGATTTATACGAAAGAACTTGCTCTTATGGGGGCAAAAAATGTCATTGGACTTGATTTTTCAAAAGAAATATTACAAGCTGCAAAAGAAAATTGTAGCGGCTTTCCAAATATTTCATTCATTCACGGTGATGCACATAGCGTCCCATATTCTAATGATACATTCGACATTGTTATTTCGCGCGCAGTGATTCATCATTTACAAGACATTCCTACATTTCTACGTGAAGCTTCTCGTATATTAAAGAAAAACGGTGTACTTATTGTACAAGACCGAACCATTGAAGATTGTACAATTCCTGGAAGCCCCGAACACATTCGTGGATATTTTTTCTCTATCTTTCCAAAACTCATTGAAATAGAATCAAAAAGGCGGCCAAAAACCACCACGATACAGCAAGAATTACAAAAACATTTTCTTCACGTGTTCCCCTCTCAAACACAATGGGAAGTACGAAAAATACATGATTCTGTAGAAGCATTGCTACAAGATTTATCACCTCGAACAGGTCGATCCATTCTATATGAATTAACAGATCATGAACTTTCTCAACTTCTACAACAAGTCCAGACCGCACTACAAAGCATCTCTCCTATTATCGAAAGAGATCGGTGGACAATTTGGAGCGCCATGAAATTGTAAGGAAGGAAGCCTCACAACATAATGTGAGGCTTCCTTCTTTCATAATCTAATTTTGCAACACTCTTGATAGCCTCCACTTCTGGCCTGTGCACTTCCACACTTCGGACATACTAAATATCTAGACTGATTTGTCAACAAACTACCTTTTTGAAAGAGTAAAACTTCTGCTTGTTTAAACGAACGCGAATAATATAACCACATAAAACCAATTATAGCAATAATGCCAAATAATACTCCCATCGCAAGCATTTCAGTCACCTCTTTTGGTTTGTTCTTTCCAGCAAGTGGATTGTTGTATTATTCTCTGTAAATTCAAACAATACCTTCTTTACTCCTATAAATATCAACTTTCTCTACAAATTTTACAATTCTCTACAAATTTTCACTCCCGTTTTACAATCCACCATTCCCTTTACATCAACGAATATCACATTCAATATTTCCGTATATACATATATCTTTCAAAAAAATATTGACTTTCAAAAAAAAACATGTGACAATACTTTCAGAATACTTGAATAAAAATTCATTGACGAGAACGAGTACGTTATAGGACTGTCCCCCAGAGAGTTGGCGATTTGCTGAAAGCCAACGTTCAGTGCGTAGCCGAAAATCATCTCCGAGAAGTAGAACCGAATGTCACAGTAAGTTCTTACCGGCTGTCCCCCGTTACAAGGAACACGTATCATGTTGTACGTTGTAAAGCCGTATACATATAGACTAATTTCTACATGTATAAATTAGGGTGGTATCGCGGGTAAATATAACTCGTCCCTTTCTTTAGGGACGAGTTTTTTGTGTTCTTACAAATGAATTTAAAAAAGGAGGAAAAACAATGAACACTGTATCAAAAAAACATATTTTTTTCACGGGTCTTATGCTATTTTCTTTATTTTTTGGGGCAGGTAATTTAATTTTCCCTCCCATGCTTGGACAAAATGCAGGTGAAAACTTTTGGCCGGCAATGATTGGATTTTTACTAACAGGAGTCGGTTTACCATTATTAACTGTTATTGCAATTTCTTTATCAGGAAACGGTATGCAACAACTTGCAAGTCATGTTCACCCATTATTCGGAATTTTCTTTACTGTAGTTGTATACATCGCAATCGGTCCTTCTATGGGAATTCCACGCGTTGCAAATGTCGCTTATGAAATGGGTGTTAGTTCTTTCTTACCGGAAACAATTCGCTCTAGTAACCTAGCTTTATTTTTATACACGGTCATCTTCTTCGCTATCGTATTTTGGCTTAGTTTAAATCCATCTAAACTTGTCGATCGCATCGGAAATATTTTAACACCTATTTTATTACTCTCTATTTTCTTACTATTTGTTAAAAGTGTATTTACACCACTCGGGCAATCAGGACCAGCAATGCAAGAGTATCAAACTTCTCCAATCTTCAAAGGCTTTATGGAAGGATACTTAACGATGGATACCATTTCTGCGCTTGCATTTGGAATTATCGTTGTAAATGCCATTCGCTCTAAAGGTGTGAAAGATCGTAAATCCATTGCTATCGCAACAGCGAAAGCAGGACTTATTGCCGCTACTGGTCTCGTACTTGTATATGGTGCACTTGGCTGGCTCGGTGCAACTAGCGTCTCGCTCGGATATGCACAAAATGGCGGACAATTACTTACTGTTATCGTACAGCAATTATTCGGTCCATACGGTTTACTTCTATTATCTCTAATCGTTACACTCGCTTGTCTAACGACTTGTGTTGGACTTGTATCTGCGTGTAGTCAATATTTCTCAACATTATTGACTACATTTTCATACAAAATGTTCGCGATTATCATTTGTGCGTTAGGATTATTAGTTGCCAACTTAGGTTTAACGAAAATTATTGCCATCTCTGTTCCAATTCTACTTGTTGTATATCCAATTGCAATTGTACTCGTTCTCCTATCATTACTTCATAAATATTTCGGTGGATATCGCTCTGTTTATGTAGGTGCTTTAATTGGAGCAGCAATCGTAAGCGTATTTGATGGATTAAAGCAAGGTGGTATTTCAGTTTCATTTATCACACCATACTTTGAATTTATCCCTTTATATAAGGAAGGAATAGGCTGGTTAATACCAGCATTAGCCGGGGCTATTATCGGCCTTACAATCGCTAAGTTAAGCGGTGCGAAAAAAGTTCCCTTAATAACCGATTCCCGCGAAGTAAAAGCATCCTAAAAAACTCCCGAAAGGGAGTTTTTTTACTTTTGATAAGCAGTATGATTAAAACTGCTTATTTTATACGCTTTCGTATAATATTCGATATTTGTATCCACTGTTTCTACTTTGACAACATCGTAGCAATCTTCTTGCTTTACTAAAAATAAATAGTACTCTTCTGTCGCCTCAACAATTGCAATTTTATCTGTTTCAACATTATATTGTGCACAAAGCGCTTGTAATGCGTTCACATAATCCCCTAATTTTTTAGACTTATCCATGCCAAATATCGTTTGAACTAACATACACTCTCTCCCCTTTGTATGTACTGTTAACAAATCAATGATAACGCTCACATTTATTAACGTCAATAAAAAGATTTGGCGTTAACTAATAATCAGTGGGATAGCCCCCACTGATTAAAGTTTCACTTTATCATTTCGTCAATTGATGTCTAAACGCATAAATAACCGCCTGTGTCCGGTCACTTACATTTAGCTTATTTAAAATATTACTCACATGTGTCTTTACTGTTTTGAGGGCAATAAACAATTCATCTGCAATCTCTTGATTACTTTTCCCCTCTGCAATTAATAACAAAATTTCAGACTCTCTTTCTGTTAACTCCTCATGCAAAGGCTGTTCTTTCTTCTGACGCATACGAGACATCATTTTACCAGTAACTTTTGGCTCTAATACCGTTTCTCCATCATAAGTAGCTCGTACAGCGTCTGCTATATCACTTGCTCTTGATGTTTTTAATAAATAACTTGTCGCTCCAGCCTCAATAACAGGGTACAATTTCTCATCATCTAAAAAGCTCGTTACAACTACAATTTTCGCTTCTGGCCATTCCTGAATAATAGCACGTGTTGCTTCAACCCCATCCATCTCGTCCATGACAAGATCCATCAAAATAATATCTGGTCTTAATTGCAGTGCTAACTCTGAACCTTTTCTTCCATTTTCAGCTTCTCCAACTACTTCTATATCTGGCTGCGTTGATAAATATGCTGATACACCCATTCGAACCATTTCATGATCATCGACAAGTAACACTTTTATCATGATTCTCCCCCTCTCTCAATCATAATCGGTACTTTTACTTCTATTTGTGTCCCTTTAGCCGGGAAACTAAGTACTTTTAATGTCCCACCAATCTCATGAACACGCTCTTGCATTGATCTTAAACCATATGAACCAGCCTTATTCACTCCGACTTCAAATCCAACGCCATCATCAATAATTTTTAGAATTGCATATTGATCAATTTTCCGAAGACGTACTTCCGTTTTCTTCGCTTTCGCATGTCGTAAAGTATTGGATAAAGCTTCTTGCACAATACGAAATAAATGATCTTCTACACCTTTTTTCAATTCTATTGGCTCGATTAGCCATTCAATTTTCATATGTTGCTTTCGCGATAATTCCGTTAATAATTCCTCTATACCTTGTGTCAGTTTCTTACCTTCTAATTGTACAGGCCGTAAATGAAGAAGCAATGCTCTCATTTCTGATTGTGCATTTACAACCATATTTTCAACGAGCTGCAACTGCTTTTTTGTCGTTTCTGGAATTTCAGCTACTTGTTCATTAATAGCCGACATCATCATCGACATTGCAAAAAGCTGCTGACTTACAGAATCATGCAGCTCCCTCGCCAATCGATGCCTTTCTTGGGATATCGCTTCTTGTCTCATCTCTTCATTCCAATGAGCTCGTTCATTCGTTACTTTTTGAAAGAGTCCAGCTTGCTCCTCTAATCGACGAGCAAGACCGATTACTTTTCGTTCTACTTCATGAAATTCATCATCTGCAGTAAACGAAACATCGCTCGGAAAATTCCCTCGCTCCACTTCAAATAGAAAAGTATTTAACCCTTGTATACGCTGCTCTATATAGTAACCGATTGCATATCCTACAATTCCCCCGATAAGTAAACTTGTAGTCATAATAAACAAGCCAATTGGAACAGAAGCGATGGATTCCTTCCATAATAAATCATACACTTGTTGCTCGCTTTTCCATACGTATACAATTGTACAAATGAGTGCGATACTAACAGAAGACAACATAGAATAACGAATATACATCCACGAAATATTTTTTTGTTTCTTCATTATACTTTCCTCACTTCCGTATCGCCTACGACAAGCGAAGAAATTATTTTAATACGACGAGGAGCTTCTTTATACTGCTCTGTTCTAAATGTAACATTGCGGTTAAACCCTGTCTCTTCATGACCTGGCAGGATCACACGTCCAACAATAACAGAATGATTTAAAGACAGTTCAATATCATATGGCACATATAAACGAATATTACCAACGACACCTCGAATAACAATTACCGTCTCCCCTTCTGGGATCATAGCAGTTGTTAAATCTATTTCCACATCACAAGCACCATATTGAACATTAATATCCTCAAGTTCATAAATATGATCCATCATTCGTATATTCCCTACAAACATATTTTTTAAATATGGTTCTGTGCGATATATTTGCTTCTCTTCGTCTATAATCCCTTTTTCTTTAATTTCAACCTTCATTGCTTTTTGCTGATGTCCTTGTTGAATCAGTTGATAACCAACTAAAGCTAAACAAGCAAATACGACAAGAACAAATGCTGCTGATGAAAATAAGAAGAATAGAAATACGATACCACCAACAAATAAAAATACATTTCCCCGTACGTAACGATTCTTCTTACGATAATGCCTTCCAAACATAAGCATAATAAATGCAAAAATGAGACCACCTGGTTCAAAATGTCCAAGTATCATATCAAGAAAAAGACCGAATCCAAATATGATGAGGAGCATCCCCATTAATTGTGTTTTTGAAAAATGCTTCTTCATTTCAGCTCCCCCCTTCTTGTCACATATACATAGAAGAAAAGGCATTGCTTTCCAACACCTTTTCTCCTATCACTATATCATAAGCCTGTTTTATAATATACTACTATTATTTTGTTAACTCTTTCGTTAACGATACATCATTCTTCTCTTTCATTTCACGCTCAAGCTTTGCAATCTTCATATCAAATGTGTCACGTTCATGCTCCTCATTTATACGAGATTCTAAGTCGCGAATATGATCTTCAATTTCTTCAAAGCGTAAGAACGGATTATTTTCATCCATTTTATGCATCGCTGTATTCATACGACGATTTGCATGTGCCATATTTTCACGTGCCATTAATTCCATACGTTTTGCATGCATTTCTTTTAATTTATTTTTCATCTCAGCAAGACGACGCTCTAACTCATCAATTTGATCTACAACACCTGCATACATTTCTTCTAATCGAGTTACTTGCCCTTCATAATACGCTACTTCTTCTAACGCACGCTCATGTAGTTGTAATTCGCCTGCTTCTTGAGCGACGATCGCTTGCTTTGATCTTTTATTAACGAAATAACGTGCTTGCTCAAGCTCACGAGCGAAATTAGATTTTAATGTTTTGTGGCGCTCAATTAACTTCTCAATTTTTGTTATTTCACGCTCACTATCGCGTAAATATTGGTTTAACATCGCGATTGGATTCTTTCTTTCTTTCTCATCTAACACATTATGAAAATCTGCTAAAATTGCATCGCGTACACGTCCGAATAAAGATTGTTTCATTATAATCTTCCTCTCTTCTACTTTATCAATTTGATTTGGTTTTTATTAATTTTTTATTAGTTTTTCATTAACTTGTTCCACTCATCTTCAAAGTTGCTATATGGTTTAGAACTTTCTGGTGCAGAATCAACAACTACATTTTTTTCTTTTTTCCACTCACGGTATCCGTAGTATAAAACTACTAATGCTGCGATACCGATTAATGCTGGGGAGTGCGAAAGTGCGATGGACAAGCCGATCAAACCTACAATACCCCAAGCTAACTTTCCAAAAAATGATTGTGCTCGCACAAATGATTTATAGCTCCAGTACACAACTCCTGCTCCGATTGCGAATCCTACAATACCAGCAAGACTACCAAGAGCAATTAAAGCCAAAATACCGGCCGCGATAAACGCTAGAAATTGTTTCATCTTGTGCTTGCCTCCCTTCGATTTGATACTCTTATCTTAACTATTTTTTCACTTTTCCATAACGAGCTTAAGAACCGTTTTCGACTCAGACTTAAGACTGAGTTGCATTCAGCCTTTTGTAAAAATATGCGGTAGGATAGGATGATTCACTCTTTTATCGCACATAAAAAGCCGTACAGAGAACATTCTCTGTACGGCTTTCGTTACGATTCATAAACTTCATTTTAAATTATGCTGTTTTGTGATACTCTTTCTTTCCCGCTACTTTAGAAAACCTCGGGAAACCAATTAATATAGAAATGATTCCACATACTCCAACTAAGATTGGATAAAACGCATATGGTAACAATTCAATCGGAGATAACGCCGCAAATCCTGCTGCCGTTAACATTTGCGCACCATACGGAATTAATCCTTG
The DNA here is from genome assembly GCF_008368885.1 of Bacillus sp. BPN334. Lineage (NCBI taxonomy): Bacteria > Bacillati > Bacillota > Bacilli > Caryophanales > Bacillaceae > Bacillus > Bacillus sp. BPN334. The sequence goes on from NZ_QOZW01000014.1 coordinate 138,277, forward strand.
CACACAGCATGAGAAAAGATCTAATACACTCGCTGATTTACGAGGGTCAATTTCATATTGATCTGCAATGTTTTTCGCAAGTGGACCTGTAAAGATAATAGAAATCGTATTATTCGCTGTACACATATTCGTCAGACTCACTAAGCCAGCAATACCGAACTCTGCTCCTTTTTTCGAACGAATGTTACGCGTTAAAAGATTCATTAAATATTGAATGCCACCGTTATATTGAATCAGTTCGACCATACCACCAATTAAAATAGCAAGTAATACTAACTCCATCATACCGCCCATTCCAGACGTTACACTTTTAAAGAAACTCTCTAACGTGTAACTTCCATCTAAAAGACCGATAACGCCAGATAGTACAGTTCCACCAGTTAACACAATAAGTACATTCCAACCAAGCAATGCTGTAATAAGTACTCCTGCATACGGTAAAATCTTTATCCAGTCAAAGCTATGCGCTTTAATCTGCGTATCGCTTCCTAAAGTAATGATTACTAATAGTACAATTGTAATAATAGCCGCTGGTAATACAATTAAAAAGTTCGTTTTAAACTTATCTTTCATTTCTGTTCCTTGCGAACGTACAGCTGCGATTGTTGTATCTGAAATAAATGATAAATTATCACCAAACATCGCTCCGCCAACAACGGTAGCCATCGTAAGTGCAATTGAGATATCAGTTTGCCCACTAATACCTACAGCAATCGGTGCTAATGCAGCAATCGTTCCCATTGAAGTTCCCATCGCTAATGAAATAAATGCCCCTATAACAAAAATTCCAGCTACGATAAACCCTTGCGGTAAAATTGATAACGCTAGGTTAACTGTAGAATCAACGCCGCCCATCCCTTTTGCCGTTTCAGAAAATGCTCCTGCAAGCACAAAAATTAGAACCATAATCATAATATCTGGGTTCCCTGCACCTTTAGCAAATCGTTCTACTTTTACATTAAAGCTTTCTTTACGATTCATTGCTAAAGCGACCCCTACAGCAATTGAAATTGCTACAAGTATCGGCAATTTATAGAAATCACCTGTAATAATTCCAGAACCAATAAATAGCGCCAAAAATATCCCAAGCGGTAATAAAGCCAAACCATTTCCTCTCGTTTCTTTCAAAGTACCATCTCTCCCTAGTTTCAACCTTTTTCTAATGAATAACAAAAGACCTCTTCCAATGAGAAGAGGTCTTATACATCTATAAGAAACACTCTTCTCATCTTTCAAGCACATGCTTGCTGGATTTGGCACAGCACTCTGAAATCGAGTCCGCTGCCGAGGCATCGTAGGGCCAGTCCCTCCGCCTCTCTTTATAAGAAGGTTTCATATTTATTTTTTAATAATAATTTCTTCCCTAACTTTACTCGCTTACAAAACAAAAGTCAATTATTTTTTGTATAGATTTTTTTGGTAATTATGCAAAAATTTGAATACAACAATCATTTTAACTTTTTGATTTCTTCTTCCAATATTGAAATCCAATAATATTCATTATTTTTTATTGCATCTATTATCCATTTCGTAGTGTACCAAGCTAACTCATACTCTTCTTTTGTAACATCGCTACTTTTATAAGCATCCTCTAGCTCATCTTCATCCAATATATACATTTTACCGTTCGGTAATAACACTACATCTAAATATAAATCATCAAAATACGGTAAACCACGGTCGTCAATTTTATATTCTTTCGCCACATCGATATAATATTGCACTAATTTTTTCTGATCATCTAACATAGCTGTAATCGCAAAGTTTTTCCCGTCTATGAAATATTGAATCCACGTATATTGATTCCCTGCGATACAAAGTTCTTTACCATCATATTCTTTACAACTAGGTTCTCTTACCTTTTTTATTTCTAATATTCCTAGCATTCCTTCTTCTACTTGCTTAACCGTATAATTCTTCTCTATTAGTCGCTTCCACGAAGAACCGTCACCATATTTACGTTTCATTACGTCCGCTCCCCTTCTATATAGAAAAGCCCCCACATATTATGTGAGAGCTTGTTCAAATTATAATTAAGCTGCTTGCTTATTAGAAATTTCTTTCAAGTAGGCTTGTCCTTTTTCAGCGTCATACTGACCTTCCCACTTAGACATAACTACAGCTGCTAAAGAGTTACCTACAACGTTAACTGCTGTACGAGCCATATCTAAAATACGGTCAATACCAGCGATGAATGCTAAACCTTCAGGTGGAATACCTACTGTACCAAGTGTCGCTAATAATACAACGAATGATACGCCCGGTACGCCTGCGATACCTTTTGATGTTACCATCAATACAAGTAATAATGTAATTTGTTGTGTAATAGATAAATCAATACCGTACATTTGCGCTAAGAAAATAGCCGCAATTGCTTGATATAAAGTTGATCCATCTAAGTTAAATGAATAACCTGTCGGAATAACGAAAGATGTAATTGCTTTCGGACAACCGAACTTCTCCATTTTCTCCATGATTTTCGGTAAAACTGTTTCTGAACTAGCTGTAGAATATGCTAAAATCAGCTCGTCTTTTAAAATCTTAAAGAATTGGAAAATGTTAATTCCAAATATTTTCGCTGTAAGTCCTAATACGACTACAACGAAGAAAATCATTGCTCCGTATACTACAATTAATAATTTCCCTAATGGAATTAATGAAGCGAGACCAAATGTAGAAACTGTAACTCCAATTAGCGCAAACACACCAAATGGTGCAAATTTCATAACCTGGTTCGTTACGTAAAACATTGCATCAGCTACACCTTGGAAAAATTGAAGAACCGGTCTTCCTCTTTCACCAATTGCTGCTACACCTAAACCAAATAGTACAGAGAAGAAGATAATAGCAAGCATATCTCCGTCAGCTAATGACTTCATAATGTTCGTTGGAACAATATTTACAAATGTATCTGCAAAGGAATGACTTTGCACTTGCTCTGTCGTATGTGTATATTTCGAAATATCTGTCTTTGTTAACTGCTCCATATTTACGCCTTTTCCAGGTTGGAAAATATTCGCAATCAATAGACCGACAATAATTGCAATTGTTGTAATAATTTCAAAATAAAGAATTGTTTTTCCGCCTAGTCGACCTAATTTTTTAACATCGCCAACACCAGCAACCCCAACAACAATACTTGCTACAACAATCGGTACAACGATCATTTTAATTAATCGGATGAAAATATCACCAATTGGTTGTAAGTAACTCACCACTGCCGGATTGCCAAAGAAAATCGCCCCAACTGCAATACCAAGCGCAAGTCCTATTAATATTTGCCATGCAAGTCCTATTCTTTTCATATTTGTTGTAACCCCCTCTTCGATGTGTCACTCTATCTCTCATTCTATCTCTATAAAACTCGAAATTAAGAGTATTACATATTATTCGACAATTCACTACATTTTGTCCCTGTTAAAAATCATAAATCAAAATTTAAAATCTGACAACAAAATAACTTTGCCCGAATGCAAATAATTTTCTTGACAAAAACAAAACCCATGTCAGAAAACCTCACATGAGAACGATTCCTTATCAGTGTTTCATTGGATTCCTGTCTACTATTTCACTATATAAAACAAATATATTTTTCCTTTATTTTACAACAAAATCCAAAAAATACATCCTTGTTGAACGAATAAAAAAGCGCATCCAACATGACAATTATCATTAAAAAATGATAATTTCCGACAAAACTTAGCAATTTTATAAAATTTTCTTTACATTATGGTTACAACGATAGACACTCTTCTTCTTATGATATATAACATTCATAGGGAAAGGAGCCAGACAACTATGAAAAAGAAATTTGCGGCGTTTAGTGTTTTAGCAGTAGGAACGATTTTTGTTTCTCCACTACTTTCACCCGTATACGCTGAAACGAATCAAGATAAATTATCTAATATTCAATCTGAATTAGAAGGAAAACAAAATGACTTACAAAATAAATCAGCTGAGAAAGAACAAATAGAAAAAGAAATTCAAGAATTACAAAAGAAAATTGACGACTTAACTACTTCTATTAATAAAAACGAAGCTGAATTAAACGATACAAAAAAAGAAATTAACAAAACACAACAAGTAATTACTGAAAAAAAGAAACATATAGAGCAATTACAAACAAACATAGATACGCGTCAGGAAGTTATTAAGCAACGTTTACAATCTATGCAAGAAAAACCTCGTACAAATATCATTACAGAGGTAATAACAACTTCTACAAACATTGCTGATCTTGTTGATAATATGTACTCTGTAAGTTTAATTTTAAACAACGATACTGATATTGTGAAAAAACAAACAACTGATCAAAATGCTGTGACGAAAGAAAAAGAGGCTGTTGAGAAAAAAGAGCAACAACTAAAAGACGCTGAACAGAAATTAGTTCAAAAACAACAAGAGTTGCAAACGAATCAACAACAACAGCAAACATTTATTAGCGATCTACATACGAAAGTAGCAAAAGTAGATTCAGAGATTGAAGGGTTAGAAGAATCCAAAGGTATTCTAGAAAATCAGCGTCAAGCTGTTCAAAAAGCAATTGAAGAAGAAAAGCGTGCCGAAGAGGCTCGTAAAGCTGAGGAAGCTCGCAAGGCAGAAGAAGCTCGTAAACAAGCTACTACATCTGCTCAAACAGCTCAAGCAGCTCCAACACCACACGATACAAATATTGGCGGATTTATTAAGCCAGCAGCTGGATCAAAAACTTCTGGCTTTGGTGTGCGCTCTATAGATAACCATAAAGGAATCGATATCGCAGCTTCAGGAACCGTTCCAATTATTGCCGCCGCTGACGGCGTTGTTATCCGCTCGGAATTATCATCTAGTTACGGAAACGTTGTGTATTTATCTCACCGTATAAACGGAAAAACATATACGACAGTATATGCTCATATGAGTAGCCGTTCTGTATCAAATGGACAAACCGTAAAACAAGGCACTCAACTTGGATTTATGGGGAACACTGGCCAATCATACGGACAACATTTACACTTCGAACTTCACCTTGGAGAATGGAATGTCGGCAAGACAAATGCAGTTGATCCATCTCCTTATATCGGATTATAGAAAAAAACTCGGTGCACACCGAGTTTTTTCTATACCCTTCACACAATATAGGCATTCCACATAGACTACAACTAAACGCCTATATTTTACGGGGTGAATCATATGAATACACAATTACAACAAAAAATAGAAGAGGCTAGAGAAACTTACATCGGCCGGCTATTTACATTTGGCGGCTCAGCATTATTTTTAATCGGATCATTTATCGCAGTCGTCACAGCCTATAAAGCATATAATCGTTTATTAAATACACCTACAACATAATAAAAAGACGGAGAAATCTCCGTCTTTTTATTATGCAAACATTTTAAATACGCCTATCGCATTTAAAAATACAATAATTACAGTTACTGGAATAACATAACGAAGCAAGAAGAACCAAATATTAAATAATGTTTTACCTTTCGTTTCCGTAACTTCTAATTCTTTCATTAACATCTCTTTACTCATTTTATTTGGTACGAATAGCGAAATGGCTAGTACTCCGAGTGGCAGCAATACATTACTTACCGAAAAATCGACGAAATCAAAGAATGTCTTACCAAATATTTTCACATCACTCATAATTCCAAACGATAATGCTGACGGGATTCCAACTGCAAAAATAAGAATACCAATTAATAATGATGCTGACGGACGCTTTTTCTCATTATCTTTCGCAACAGATGCTACTACAATTTCAAGCATGGAAATAGCAGATGTTAACGTTGCAAAGAAGAATAAAACTAAAAACATAATGAAGAAAAATTGTCCAAATGGTATTTTCGCAAATACTGCCGGAAGGACGATAAACAGTAGTCCTGGTCCTTCAGTCGGCTTAACGCCTAATGCGAAAATCGCCGGGAAAATTGCTAATCCTGCAAGTACTGTAACAAAAACCGTTAAACTTACAATAGATGTTGCTGATTTAGCTAAATGTTCTTCTTTCTTCAAGTACGAACTATACGTGACCATTACTGAGGCACCTACTGTTAGTGAGAAGAACGATTGTCCCATCGCGTATAAAATCGTATCTGCTGTCAGCTTTGAAAAATCTGGTTTCAAGAAGAACTCTACCCCAGCAAAAGCACCATCAAGTGTTAAAGCACGAACTATGATTGCAATAAACAAAATAAATAATAGCGGCATCATATACTTACTTGCCTTTTCTATTCCCTTCTCTACACCTTTACTTACTACAAAAATAGTACAAAGCATAAAGATAAATTGCGCTCCAATCGCACTTACTGGATTTGAAATCGTTTCACCAAATAATTTTCCATAATCAACAACACCATTCCAGAAGCTTCCTGTAACACTATAGTATAAATACAGTAAAATCCATCCACCTACAACACTATAGAAAGAGAGTACACTAAAACAAGTTACAACTCCCATACGACCAATCCAAGGATATACTTTACTATTTGGTACTAGTACTTTATAAGCTGTAACCGCCTCTTTTTGAGTGCTACGTCCAATAACAAACTCCGCTAATAGTAAAGGCATACCTATAAATAAAGTTAATAGTAAAAATACAAGGAAGAATGCGCCTCCCCCACCATTACCTGCAACATATGGAAATTTCCATATGGCACCAAGACCTACTGCGGCTCCGGCTGCTGCGAGTACAAAGCCTATTTTCGACGTCCATTGCTGTGTTTCTTTCATCATAAATTCTCCTTTTCTGAATATTTAAACTTTTATTAATTATACACTTTCATTTCATACTCGCACACCTCCTTTAGAAAATAAAAAAGTCCCCTACACGCAAATATGCATGTAGAGGACGATATATGTAATGTAAATACCGTGGTACCACCTCAATTGGATTGATAAATCCCACTTGTTCAAGTACAGGAAAACTCCGATACTCTATCCTTTTAACGGCGGAACCCGGGTTGCCTACTACAATGTTCAACATACCTCTCGCAAGCCCATTCTGTATATTTTATCGTACCGGGCTCCCACCTTACCCCAGCTCTCTGAACGTATCAAATATACATACTCTTCTTGCTCATCGATTTCATTTATTGAAGTTACTTGTGATTATAAATTATATTTTTATAGTTGTAAAGTACAATTTATTCATTATCCTATATGAACTCTTCTCTCTAATTCTTGTAAAAACAATTTTCTTTTTTGTTCATTTTGAACATATATCGAATTTAATACTTCTTGCAACAATGTATTTCTCTCTCTTTTCTCTATTTGTAATTCTTTCACTTTTATTCTAACTTCGTATAAAAAATCAAGATACGATTCATACGCCTCATCATATTTATTTGCGATATCATCACGGATTTTTTTTGCCAATTTCGGACTTGCTCCTCCAGTAGAAACAGCCACATTCAGTAATCCACGATGAATCGCCGCCGGAAAATGAACATTGCCACTTTCCGGGTTCGTAATAACATTTACTAATTGATTTTCTGTGCTATCTTCAGCAATTTGTTCATTTAATACGGCATCACTACTCGCTGCAACAACTAAAAAAGCACCTTGAATATCACTTTTTTCATACTCCCTTTGATACCAACGAATTTGCTTTTCTTCCACTAGTTTCACTAAATTCGCATCCAATTCAGGACTTATCACAATTATATCCGCACCTTGTTTTAGTAAAGGAATAATTTTAAATCCCGCGACTTTTCCTCCACCAATGACAACAACACGTTTCTTCTCAACTCGCACTGTAAGTGGATACATATTGATCTCCCTTCAATAATTTCTTCGTTTTCTGAATTAACATATATTGAAACGCTTCATTTTTTCCTAAATACGGACTTATTTTTATCTCATCCGACTCATATTGGCGCACTTCTTTTTCAATATGTTTCATAAGTAAACCTGTAAATAATAAGTAAGGCAATACAACGATATTCTTTTCTTTTCGTTCAACAACTTCCTTTAACTTCTCCTCAAATTTTGGCTCGGCAGCCGCTAAATAACAAACCTCTACTTTTTTAATTTTCTCTTCATGTTGAAATAAAGAAGCGATCCAGTTTATATCTCTTAATACGTCAGGATCACTACTCCCTCTTGCAACGAGAAGTAGCGTTACTTCATCCTTATCTTCCTGTTCAATGCCACTTCCGCTATACACCGATTTAACAAGTGTTTCTGATACACCAAACGGGTTACCGTAGGTCACTTTAACATTCAAAAATTGATTATTTAACTTTTCCAATTCAAACGGTATATCTTTTTTCACATGACCTGCCGCTAATAAAAAAACTGGAATAACAATAATCTCTGTAGCACCACGCTTCACACATGTACGGAACCCTTCATCAATCGTTGGACTCGCTAACTCTAAAAAACAAACTTCTTGAATACTTGCCTCTACACGGTTCATGCATGACGTAATAAATGCAACCGCTTCTTCTTTAGCTGCTTTCAAACGACTTCCATGACATATATATAAGATGGCTTTCATTTTATAACACTCCGCTTACTTGATACGTACTTTCTGTCTGTTTCTCAAACCAATGGATTTTTTCTCTAAAACGGACCACTTCTCCAATTACAATCATGCTCGGATTTTGAATTTGTTCTTTTTTCGCAACATCTACAATTGTTCCTAACGTCCCAACAACTGTGCGCTGCATTGATGTCGTTCCCCGCTCAATAATAGCCGCAGATGTACTTTTGTCTTTTCCATGCTTCATCAGTTGTTCACATATGTAGGGTAAATTGCTAACCCCCATATATACAGCTAAAGTCTCTACACCTTTCGCTAAATGTTCCCACTTCACTTCTTCTTCAACACCTTCTTTCCTATGCCCTGTCACAATAGCAAAACTTGCACTTGCATCACGATGTGTCACTGGAATGCCAGCATAAGCAGGAGCAGCTATTCCAGCTGAAATACCAGGAACGATTTCAAATGGTACACCTTGCTTTGCTAACGCTTCAGCTTCTTCGCCTCCTCTACCAAATACAAATGGATCGCCGCCCTTAAGCCTCGTTACAACTTTTCCCTTTTTCGCATATTTAATAAGAAACGTGTTAATCGTCTCTTGCTTCATCGTGTGATAATTTGGTAGTTTTCCGCAATAAATTAAATCTGCTTCAGGCTTTGCGTATGAAAGTAACTCTTTATTCACGAGACGGTCGTATAAAATAACGTCTGCCTTCTCAATACATTTCAACCCTTTCACAGTAATTAAATCTGGATCACCAGGACCTGCACCAACGATATAAACCTTCCCCATCATCTCTCCTCATTTCTACTATTAAAGTGAAACTTCCATCCTTATATACGAATGGAAGTTTTCATTATTTCCTATTACCTGTTCCCTACTCATGAATAACAAATGCCGCACCTTTTCGAATCTTCTTTTTTTCAAATAGAGAAATCTCCTTTACTTCTGGCAGCGGTAAAAAATGCTTTTCAAGCTCCATCTCCGCGAGCTTAAACGCCTGTTCTTCACTTTGAGCAACAACAACAATCGGAACAATACTATTTACTAACATAGCTTCAAATCGATATAAATCCATATTGTCCCTCCTAAGACGCTATTACTTCTTCTAACACGGTATTTAACACTCTTTGTAGTGTCTCTATACCAACACGACCGACAAAATCATAAAACGTTTCGGCTGGTAATTTATTCTCTTTGAAATAACTTATAAATGATGCAAGTACTTCAGGTAGGTCCTCACCATCTATTTTTCCTTTTAGCTTTTGATTGTAAGCCCCTCCATCTAACAACGTTCCACCTACATATATTTCAAATGCTTCAACAATTCCTTTTTCCTTCGTTTTCATTTTCACCCCTTGTAATCCAATGTCAGCAATTTGACGTTGACCACATGAATTCGGGCATCCTACCATATGAATACGAACTGGAACATCGAGTGCAATTTGTGTATCTAAGTATTCGGCAATTTTTCGCAATCTTTCTTTCGTTTCTACTAAAGCAAGATTGCAATATTCAATACCAGTGCAGGAAACCGCATGACCAATAAATGATTTCGGGCTTGCTGATATTGCTTCAAACAACGGCTCATTCAGTAAACCCGTTACATTTTCTGGCGGAACATTCGGAATAATGAAATTTTGAGAGTTGCATGTACGAATCTGTCCATTTCCATACCGCTTAGCAATTTTTGCAATCTCAAACATTTCTTTTGCATGTAAACGTCCTACCGGCACATTAAAACCTACATATTTAAGTCCATCTTGTTTTTGATCTTGAACACCATAAAAGTATCCAGCATTCCAACCTTTGAGAGCACTTTCTCCTTTACTTTGCAATGGTCCTGTATACTCTATTAGTTTCTCTTTAAATTTCTCTGCTCCCCAGTCTGCAACTAGAAATTTCAAACGGGCTAAATGACGTTTTTCACGGTATCCAAAATCACGGAATATCGTCGCAATCGCAATCGCTACCGTCTTCACTTCTTCTGGTAAAACGAATACATCTAATTCATCAGCTAAATATGGACGAGCTGATAATCCACCACCTACTTTTATATGAAAACCAACTTTTTTCTCACCATCTATTTCTTTCGTAGCAGGTGTAAATGCAACACAGTTAATCTCTGCGTTTGCTGAATTATAAATGTTAGAACTAATAGACATTTTAAATTTACGTGGTAAGTTAGAAAACTCCTCATTATGTTGGAAATAGTCATATACCTCTTTCACAATACCAGTTGTATCAAACAGTTCATTTGCATCAATGCCAGCAAGTGGATTCCCTGTAATATTACGCGTTATATCACCACACGCCCCTGCTGAAGATAACCCAACTCTTGCCAATCTTTTAAAAATATCTGGAATTTGATGAATTTCTAACCAGTGAAACTGAATCGCCTGTCTTGTCGTAATATCTATTACGTCACGTCCATAATCCTCAGCGATAGAAGCAAGCACTTCTGCCTGTGCATTCGTAATAATCCCTGAAGGAATATTTACACGCATCATAAAATAACCAGCTTCTTTCGGTCTTTGTAAATATAACCCTGCCCATTTGAATGCGTCCCACTCTTCTTTCGGAATAGATTCGAAGCCATTCTCTGCATAGTAAGGAATATCATTAAAGATTTCCAATCCATCTTTTTTTAATTTATTTTTCTCAGTCTGATTTAATTTTTCATTGCTAGCCCATACTTTTTCATAACTCATTTTTTATCCCCCTATATAAAACTACGCTCTTGTAAGTACTTCACGATTTGTTCTGCACATTCTTCAATAGAATACTTGTGCGTTTCTACAATTAATTCCGCTTTCTCTGGTTCCTCATACGGTGAATCAACACCAGTAAATTCTTTAATATCACCTTGTCTTGCTTTTTTATAAAGCCCTTTCGGATCACGCTTTTCACACTCTTCAATTGGACATTTTACAAACACTTCTATAAACTCATCTGCTGCTAATAAATCTCTTACTTGTTTTCGGTCTACTCGAAACGGTGAAATAAACGCTGTAAGAACAACAGTGCCTTGATCTACGAATAGCTTCGCCACTTCGCCAATCCTTCTTATATTTTCCATACGATCACTTTCAGAAAAACCTAAGTCTTTATTTAAACCGTGGCGTACATTATCCCCATCTAGTACATAGTTTCCAATATTCTTTTCAAATAGTTTACGAGCAACCGCGTTCGCCACCGTAGATTTACCTGAAGCTGATAGACCAGTAAACCAAACTACAAAACTATGATGCCCATTTCTTACTCTTCTCTCATCTTTTGAAACAGATGCTGTATGCCAAGTAATATTCGTGTCCATGTCATTCTCTCCCTATTCTGTTACTACTTCTTTTTTCAAACCTTTAATTAGCACTTCCACTACTTCTTTACGACTAAATGTACTTGGCGGAACCTCACCGTTTCGTAATAGTTCTCTTACTTTCGTACCCGATAAAATAACATGATCTTCTTTGCCGTGCGGGCATGTTTTCGTCGAAGCCATCGCTTCACATTTCGTGCAGTAAAAACTATGTTCAAAAAATAACGGTGTAATTCCTAACTCTTCCACTGTAAAGTTTGTAAAAATTTCTTGTGCTTCATACGTACCGTAATAATCTCCTACCCCTGCATGATCGCGTCCTACAATAAAGTGAGTACATCCAAAATTCTTTCTAACTAATGCATGGAATATTGCTTCCCTCGGTCCTGCGTAACGCATTGCTGCAGGAAATACCCCTAAAAAGACACGCTCTTTCGGATAATAGTTTTGAAGTAATACTTCATAGCTTTCCATCCTTACATCAGCAGGAATATCGTCCGACTTCGTTTCCCCAACTAAAGGGTTTAAAAAGAGACCATCTACAATTTCAAGAGCAGATTTTTGAATATACTCATGAGCACGATGTACCGGGTTTCTCGTTTGAAATCCGACTACTGTTTTCCAACCACGTTTTTTAAATTCTTCTCTCGTTTCAATTGGATCTAAATGATAAGAAGGAAACGGATTATTTTCAAAGCGTTTTGTAAGAATAATAGCTCCACCGACATAAACGTTCGGTCGCTCATATAACTTCTTCACTCCTGGATGAGCCTCATCCGTCGTTTTATATACAAGTAACGCTTCTTTTTCTTTATCTGGTACAAAAATATCTTCTATTTGAATGACACCATATATATTTCCATCACTGACAAGCTTTACTTCCTCTCCAATTTTTAGACTCTCTGCTACTTCTTCTGTTACCGGTAATGTAATGGGGATACTCCAAACGCTCCCATTAGCTAAACGAATCGTTTCTACGACCGAATCGTAATCTTTCTTTCCTAAAAAACCTGTAAGTGGGCTATATCCCCCTGTCGCTAATAGCTCTAAATCACTTAATGCAATGTTGTCTAGTTGAATTTCTTTTTTAATTTGTGATACGTCATATGTCTCGTCTATTCGATTTATTAATTCGTTTCTTGTACTCATTTTCAGTACCCTCTCTTAGCTTTATTTTCAAATTCATCTTATTGGTAATGAAGACCACATTCTGTTTTCACTTTCCCGGCCCATCTACCATCTCTCGAATTGCCACCCTCTCCTACAGGTAACGTACATTTCTCACACCCAATACTTGGATATCCAACATCATGCAGCGGGTTATACGGCAAGCTATGTTTGTATACATATCGCCACACTTCTTTCCACGTCCAATGAATGAGTGGACAAACTTTAATAGATTGAAAGCGATGATCTTGATTTATAAACTTTGTATGCTTACGTGTTTCTGATTGTTCCCTCCTTAAGCCCGAAATCCACGCTTTTTCCGCTGCTAATGATTTTTCTAACGGTAAAATTTTTCTAATTTTACAACAAAGGTTCGGATTACTTTCCCATAATTTCTCACCATGTAACTTCGCTTGTTCATCAAGCGTAAGTTCCGGCTGTTTTTCTATAATATTTAATGAAGGAAATCGTTCCCGCACTTTTTGAATTAATTCATACGTTTCTCGAAAATGAACATTTGTATCTAAAAATACAACTTTAGCAGATGGATTTACTTGGTTTATAAGATGCAGTAATACCATCCCTTCCACTCCGAAGCTACATGCGTATACAATTTCACTTTTATATTCTTTATAAGCCCAACTTAATACTGATAGCGCGCCTTTCGTTTCATCTTCTTCTGAAAATGAAACATTATTTTCTTCCCACGTTTCATACGTCAACATGTTCTTTCCCCCTGTAAAAGCAAAAAGACGGTTTTAACCTAATATAATAGGTTAAAACCGCCTCTAGTTTTTCTAGTCAGCGCTTTTTACTTTAAACGTACCTTTTCACTTTTCTCTAATTGAATGACTTTCCCATCTTGCACAACAATTGTAATTGAACCATATTTCATATCAGCAAGCATCGCTTGAATTTTCTCAGATACTTCCTCAAAATGTTCCCGTACACTCACGCGAACAGCCCCCCTTTTTATTCATAAAAAAAATCTTTCCCATTTCGAAAAGACTGTTCGGTAATATATTTTACCTTATCTTTCAAAATGGATTCCATTTTGCTGGATTTAGCACCTTGCTTTCTATAAGCAGGTTGCCGAGCTTCGTCGGGCCAGTTCCCTCCGCTTCTCTTGATAAGCTTTGTATTTGTATTTTATCACAATTCTGATTTTTTTCAATCCTAGTTTTCCGATATATTTTAATTATTTTATTTTATAAAAAAGGAATTGCCCATCCGAACAACTCCTTTTTCCTCATTTAAACAAGTTCTTTAATACGTATGCGATCGTTCCCAATAATATTTTCATATGTTTCGCGCTCTACAACAATTTGTGATGTGCCGCCTTTCGCGAAGACGACAGCTGGTCTACGAATCCGATTATAATTATTCGCCATCGAGTACCCATATGCCCCTGTACAAGAAATTGCTAGTAAATCGGCAGCAGCAACTTTCGGTAGAGTAATATCCCAAATTAACATATCTCCACTCTCACAGCACTTCCCAGCAATCGAAACAAGTTCCTCATTCTCATCATTCCCTCGATTCGCTAACATCGCTTCATAACGAGCGTTATATAAAGCAGGTCTTAAATTATCAGTCATCCCACCATCCACTGATACATATTTCCGAATACCAGGAATGTCTTTCACAGATCCGACTGTATAAATTGTCGTTCCAGCATCCCCTACAATACTACGGCCTGGTTCAACCCATATTTCTGGAAGCGGATAATTACATACCGTAAATTGTTCCCTCACCGCACTTGTTACAGCTCGCACATATGTCTCAAGAGTTAATGGTGTATCTGACTCTGTGTAGCGTATTCCGAATCCTCCGCCTACATTTAATACTTTTACTACATAGTTCGCGCGCTCTCTCACTTGTTCTAAAAATTGATGAAGAACTTCAATCGCTCGAACAAATCCAGCCGTTTCAAATATTTGTGATCCGATATGTGAATGAATTCCTAACACATTATAATTTGATTTTTGTAAAGCAAACTCAATTGCTTGCATCGCTTGACCATTTGACACGCCAAATCCAAATTTCGAATCATCTTGACCTGTTGTAATATATTCATGTGTGTGCGCCTCTACTCCAGGCGTTACACGGATTAATATGTTCACAAATTTCCCATGTTGCACTGCTAAATCATGCAAAATTTCTAATTCTAAGAAATTATCTACGACAAAACAACCAATATTCGCCTGCAGAGCCATCACGATTTCTTCTTCTGTTTTATTATTGCCGTGAAAATGAATGCGCGATGCTGGAAATCCTGCTTGAAGCGCAGTATATAATTCTCCTCCAGAAACAACATCTAATGACATATTCTCTTCACGAGCTACTCGGCACATCTCCATGCACAAGAACGCCTTGCTTGCATATGCTACTTGATAAGAGAAACCACTTTCTTTAAACGCACGATGAAACGCACGGCACTTTCCTCGAATTGACTCTTCATCGTATACATAAAGTGGTGTTCCGTATTGTTTTGCTAGCTGCGTCGTATCGCACCCTCCAATTTCTAAGTGTCCTTGCCCATTGATTCGGCTTGTGCCGTGTAAATACATTTGAATTCCTCCCTTATTTCCTCTAAAACTCATAACCCCAATCTTCTATTCATTGCAGCACGCTTTTAGATAGACAAAAAACGCGCGGAACAATGTTCACACGCGTTTCTTATTAGGAAAAATATATAGAAAAAATAAACGAGTTGTTATCTCCTCAAAATAAGAAACCGCATCAACATCTCCAAATAGCTCTCCATAAAATAAATATTATGACAGTACTACATTTATTCAATGCAGTCCCAATATATGAATAAGGTGGTTATTCATATATTTCGGCAATAGTCCCTTTCAACCTATGATCACAGATTCCATTAAATCTCCCATAGCTTACTCTTTCCTATCGCGGCCTCTACCTTTGAGAGTAGATGAGGTAAGTCTATTTAATTTTCAAACATCTAATTGTTGCTATTAACAATACCAAAGGACCATTTTATTTGTCAAACAATTTTTTATATTGTTTTTTTACAGTTTAATTTCGTATCATTTGGTAAGCGCTTTACTGAAATCTTTGACACTTCCCATTCGCCTTCTTCATTATTAAATGTAATCGTTACCTTCTCAAATGGTGGAGCAATTTTCCCAGCAACTCGTTCATACTTCGTTACTTCAATACTTGCTTGAAATAAATATGTACCGCTATACACTTTTTTTAAACTAATAATTTTAGGACATTGATAAGGCTTCAAGCTCCCATATTGTTTTTCAATTGCTTTATTTATTTTCGGAAATAAAACAGAATAAAGGGCATCTTCCATAAGAGGTGCATCATATTGGGCTACCGACACACTCGGTGAAGCAAAAAGTATAACACTACTGCATACTATAAAATATAATAATTTTCGCATTATAACCTCCGTATTATTACACGATTCTTCTGCGCACGATAATTATCATACATAGAAACTCCGTTTTATTGTCTCCCACTGCCCTTTTTCTACTCAATTATTATAAAAAAGTCCACAACTCTCTTTTATTTTCGTATAATGATACTCATAGTATAATAAACATAATAACAAAGGACTGTTCGTATATATAAAATGAGGCGCTAATCAAACCGGCTCACAAGAACTGTCCTGCTTTTTAGGAGAGGAGTATATTATGCTACAACGTCTGTTTCCAAAACTGCGATTTGCACTCGTTGCAGTCGTTTTATTATGGATAAAAACATATATTGTGTACAAGCTAGCATTTGATATTAAAATTGATAACTTCTTTGAAGAATTTATGCTTTTTATTAATCCACTAGCTGCGTTACTTTTATTTTTCGGTTTTGCTTTACTTGCATCTAAGCACCGAAACCGCATTATAGTTGGAATCAGTTTTATACTGTCCTTTATTTTATTTGGAAATGCAATGTTTTATGGGTTTTATAACGATTTCGTTACGTTCCCAGTTTTATTTCAAACAAATAATATGGCTGATTTAGGGACAAGTATAAAAGAACTCTTTACGTACAAAACATTACTTTTATTTGCAGATGCAATTATTTTAATGTTTCTTTCACGTAAATTCCCAGCATTTTGCGACAAGACGCCACTTTCTCGCTCTGAGAAGCGAACTTTCTTTAGCGGTGTAACAGCTCTATTAGCACTACAAATTGCCGTTTCAGTTATTTATAAGCCGCAAATGTTCTCACGCTCATTTGATCGTCAAACTGTCGTGAAAAATTTAGGCTTATACACATATCATCTATTTGATATTACACTTCAATCTAAATCTTCGGCTGAACGTGTATTTGCAAGTGGTGACGGGTTCTCTGAAATTAAAAACTATACAGACTCAAAAGATAAGCAAGTTGATAAAAACTTATTTGGAGCTGCAAAAGGTAAAAATGTCATTTTGATTTCAATGGAATCTACACAAAGTTTTGTTATTAATAAAAAAATAAATGGAAAAGAAATTACTCCATTTTTAAATGAATTTATTAAAGATAGTTTTTATTTCGATAACTTCTATCATCAAACAGGACAAGGTAAAACTTCTGATGCTGAATTTATCGTTGAAAATTCACTTTATCCGCTAGACCGCGGTTCTGTATTCTTTACTCACGCAACAAATGAATATACAGCTACACCAGAACAATTAAAAAAATACGGATATTCTTCTGCTGTCTTCCATTCCAACGATAAAACGTTTTGGAATCGTGATGTAATGTATCCTGCACTTGGATATGATCGTTACTTTAATTTAAATGATTACGTAGGCACAGAACAAATGTCTGTCGGTTGGGGATTAAAAGATAAAGAGTTCTTTGAACAATCGATTCCAAAGCTAAAATCTTTACCACAACCGTTCTATACAAAATTTATTACTTTAACAAACCATTTTCCATTTCTTCTAAATCCAGAAGATCAATATGTTGATGAGTTTAATTCGGAAAGTGGTGTTGTAAACCGCTACTTCCCAACCGTTCGTTACACGGATGAAGCTCTGAAATTATTTATTAAACAATTAAAAGAGGAAGGACTGTATGATAATTCCGTTATTGTCATTTATGGAGATCATTACGGTATTTCTGAAAACCATAATGCAGCTATGGCTCAGTTCCTTGGGAAAGACGCTATTACACCGTTTGATTCTATGCAATTACAACGCGTCCCTCTCATTATTCATGTACCTGGTCAAGAAGGAAAAGTCATTTCTAAAGTATCTGGTCAAATTGATATTAAACCAACGCTACTTCATTTACTTGGTGTTAAAACAAATCAATCAGTTGAATTTGGAACTGACCTATTTGTTAAAGAAGAAGATCCACTTATGGTAATGCGTGATGGTAGCTTCGTTTCGGAAAACTATGTTTATACAAAAAACATGTGCTATAAACGAAATACAGGTGAAGAAGCGGACATTTCATTATGTCAACCAAATATTGAAAAAGCAAAAACTGAATTGAAACTCTCCGACAAACTCATTTATGGAGACTTATTACGTTTCGACCCTAACAATCGTTATAAAACCGGAACAATGACCACGAAATTTGAATAGCACCAGAAGCAACTTTTATAAAAGTTGCTTCTTTTTTTACTTATTTTTCAAATCATTCCGCTATGAAATCTTTCACAAATTGGGAATTTTTTTCGTATGAGGAAGAAATTTATGGTATGATAAAATAAGTAAAATTTCATAAACTAATTAAGAATTTATTACAGAAAGCAAGGGATCAGATTTTGTATAGAGCAGCTATTCCAAACTTATTTACGCTCGGAAATTTATATAGTGGATTCTTATCAATCGGCTATGCATCTTTAGGATATTATAAATCAGCTGCTATTTTAGTACTTATCGGGATGATGTTAGATAGTCTTGATGGACGTGTTGCTCGTTTATTACGTGTTGATTCACAAATGGGAAAAGAGCTTGACTCGCTGGCGGATGTCGTAACATTTGGTGCAGCACCTGCTGTTCTCATGTATTACACATCTTTCTCCAATTACGGAATCATCGGACTATACATAGCGGGACTATTCCCTCTTTTCGGAGCATACCGTTTAGCACGATTTAATGTAACACCATCTTCTACTTCAATGAAATATTTCACTGGCGTACCGATTACAGCAGCGGGAGGGCTTGTTGCTTTCTTAACATTATTTTCACATACCATTCCAAAAATCGTTCTTATTACAGTATTTGTAACGTTCGCATTTTTAATGGTGAGCCGCATTCGTATCCCAAGTTTAAAAGATGTACCAATTCCACGATATAGCATCATTATTACACTATTTCTAGTTGGAATCATTATAACAATGTACCAAACAGGGTTCGGTAATTTTTCTGTTTTCTTATTCATTGCTATTCCACTATATATTTTGTATATGCTATCTCAATTTCTCAGACAAAGACCGTCTAAAAGAGCAAATAAAGAAAAATAAGAAACCTTCCGATTCCGGAAGGTTTCTTTTTATTTTGTAACTACTACTTTTTGATTTACAGGTGTTACAGGCTCTTCCCCTTTTAATACGGCTAAAATATTTCTTACTGCCATTTCAGCCATCGCATCACGCGTTTCGAACGTTGCATTTCCTACGTGAGGAGCAAGTACTACATTCTTTAATCCTTTTAGCTCTTCTGTAATTTTCGGTTCAAATTCAAACACGTCAAGAGCTGCTCCTTCAATTTCATTCGTTTTTAATGCATGAGCAAGTGCCGCTTCATTCATAATTGGTCCACGTGAAGCATTTACAATATACGCTGTTTTCTTCATCATTTTAAACTGTTCATCATCAATCATATGATGCAATTTCGGATTATAAGCACAATTAATTGTAATAAAGTCTGCTGTTTGTACTAATTCTTCCAATGTTACATATGTTGCTTCCAGTTCACTTTCAGCTTCAGGCTTTCGATTTGGTCCTGTATATAAAACATTCATTCCAAACGCTTTCGCACGCTTTGCAACTGCCTTTCCGATTTCTCCAAGGCCAATAATTCCAATTGTTTTACCGTGTACTTCACGGCCTAAGAAAAATAATGGTGCCCATCCATTAAATCCAGTTGTACGACATAATGTATCGCCTTCAGGAATTCTACGTGCAGCTGCTAAAAGAAGTGCAAATGTTAATTCTGCTGTCGCTTCAGTTGATACTTTCGGTGTATTCGTTACCGCAATCCCTTTTTCTCCGGCATACGAGTAATCAATATTATCGTAACCAGCACCGTAGTTTGCAACAATCTTCAAATTAGGTGCCGCATCAATAACTTCTTTTGTCACCTTTGTAGAAAGTAGGCTTAACAATGCATCTTTATCTTTTACACGATCTGTTAATTCATCTAAAGAAATTAACGCATCTTTATCATACATTTCTACATCATGATCCTTTAATAGTTCTAATCCGATTGCTGGAATTTTCCCTGCTACTAATATTTTTGCCACTACTAACACCTCTTCTATAAAAAATAAGATATCTCTTATCTTTCATTGTAAGAAATCCACCTATAAAAACCAAGGAATTTGATCATAGTTTTGAAAATCGACATTTTTTCCCCATAAGAAAAGAGGAGATCCATCTCTCCCCTTTTCTTACGCTTTCTCTTGCGATTCTTGTCCAAGCTTTGCATCGATCGTTCCCTCTGCAACTGTATCGCTAATTTGTTCCTCAATAACTGATTGAGATGTAGCATTCGTTTCAGAAGTATAAGCTTGTTGCTGTGCACCTTGTACATCTTGTACATTTTGTTTATTTTGTTGTTTCGCCATTTCTTACCCTCCTTTTTATTCTTTCTTATTTTGAACAAAAAAGGTGGTTTTCATCAAAAAATCGTGATCATTTTGAAATTGTTACTTCTTTTTCCAGTAATCTCATCGTTCTTACTCGTTTCGTAAATGTAGCTATGTGAGAAATATCATGATTACGTAACGTCTTTATATTCTCTGCCACATATTTTCCTAAATCATTCGGATAATGAGCATCTGAGGAGAGAGTAACTGGAACGCCATACTTAGCTAATACTTGTAAATATAGCGGACTCGGACACATTTCGCGTACAGGATAGCGATAGTACAATCCTGCATTTATTTCCGTTGCCGTATTTGTTTCTACTAACGCACGCGCAATTTCCTTATAATATGAAAGTTGTTCATTTTCATCTAACCGATAATTAAATACTTTTATGTTATCAAGATGAGCTATAATATCAAATAAATTAGAGCGAACTGCACACTCAACTGTTTTGAAAAACGTATCATATAAAGCATATAAGTCATGTTCTTTAAAATATTCTTTCGTATCTGGATTATCAAATCCCCAGCCATTTAAAAAATGAACAGAGCCAATTACATAATCAAAATCTCCTAATGCGAGTAAAGATTGTAATTCTTGTTCACCACCAATAAAATAATCCGCTTCAATTCCAAGTTTTAGCATCACGCCTCGTTTACTCCATCGTTCTTTCGCCTCTTCAATTGTCTTTGTAAAATCATGCAGTGACGCTACCCTTACTTGACCTAACCATTCCTTCTGTAAACGACCAAGCCCTGAATCACTTATATCGACATATCTTTCATAGTATTCTTTCGCTTCATAAAAACGGTATAAATGATCGACAATACCAACTTCTTTTATACCTTTTCGCAAAGCTTCTTCTAAATATAAATCAATCCATTTCGTTGTAAATGGCCCTTCTTTCACACGTCTTTGCAGGTGTTCTTGTGTTTTCACAAGCCATTCCATAGAATGTTTTTCTTCTTTAAGCGGTTCATAATGTTGCAATGCTTCATTTATTTTAGCTAGCCATCCTATTGAATATGGCCCTTCTTCTAAATGAATGTGATAATCCACCTTCATCTACATTTCCCCCTTATAATGTATCTATTTCACTTCTGTCCCCTACTCGCGAAAGCTTCCCATTTCTTTCTGTCACTTCCTCCATAACATCTTCTAATGATATATTTTTTTCAGCTAATAAAACAAAGCAGTGATACAATACATCAACCATTTCTTTCACTAATTCTTTTTTGTCATTATTTTTAGATGCGATAATTACTTCCGTGCATTCTTCACCAATTTTCTTTAAAATTTTATCTTCTCCTTTTGAAAATAAATAATTTGTATACGATTCAGGAAGTGGATTTCCCTTTCGTTCTTCAATTGTTTCAAATAGTAATTTAAAGGCATTTTCCATATGTATCCCCCTATATAATTTTGTAGTGAAAACATGTTTTCTCTCCTGTATGACAAGCAGGTCCCACTTGCTTTACGACAACAACAATTGAATCTTGATCACAATCTAAATAAAGAGATTGCACATATTGGACATTTCCTGATGTTTCTCCTTTATTCCATAACGATTGTCTTGAACGAGAATAAAACCATGTTCTTTTCGTTTCTAGCGTTTTTTCATATGCTTCTTCATTCATATAAGCTAGCATTAAAACTTCTTTTGTCCCTTCTTCAATTACAACTGCTGGTAATAATCCTTTTGAAAAGTTAGGTTTCATAACCGCACCTCAACATTTGCATTTCTTAATTTTCTCTTTACGTCCTGCACTGTCGCCTCACCATAATGAAAGATGGATGCCGCAAGTGCTGCATCAACTGTTGTCTTTTGAAAAACTTCTATAATGTGATCAACATGACCACATCCACCTGACGCGATGACTGGTACGGAAACGCTTTTTGAAATTTCTTCTGTTAAACGAAGATCATACCCGTTTTTCGTTCCATCTGCATCCATACTCGTTAACAAAATTTCGCCTGCCCCTAGCTCGGCAACGCGTTTTGCCCATCCGATTGCATCCATACCCGTATCAACTCTTCCGCCGTTCACATAAACATTCCACTTTTCTTCTGCTACTTTTCTAGCATCAATTGCTACGACAATACATTGTGAGCCAAAGTGTTCTGCCCCTTCTTCGATTAGCTTTGGATTTCCCACTGCCGCTGAGTTGATTGAAACTTTATCCGCTCCAGCTCTTAGTAAATTGTACATATCTTTAACACTTGAAATCCCCCCGCCAACTGTAAGAGGAATAAATACTTTCGAAGCTGTTTTTTCTACAACATCTATAATTGTTTTTCGTCCTTCATGCGTTGCCGTAATATCTAAAAATACAATTTCATCTGCTCCCGCCTCATTATATAAAGCGGCTATTTCAACAGGATCACCGACGTCTTGTAACCCTATAAAATTTACACCCTTTACGACTCGGCCCTCTTTCACATCTAGACATGGAATAATGCGTTTCGCTAACATAACTTTGTTACCTCTAGCACTTCTTCTAAATCAATCGTTTTCTCATAAAGAGCCTTACCAATTATGACGCCGTATATATTCATATCATTTAATTTTTTCACATCTTGAATAGATGCCACTCCTCCAGAAGCAATAAGACGAATGCTCACGCTTTTTTGTAGTAACTCCAATTGCTCTAAATTCGGCCCTGCAAGTGTCCCGTCTTTCGAAATGTCTGTAAACACAATCGTTTGAACACCTACATTCTCCATTTGCTTCGCTAAATAAATGTAAGAAATTTCAGACACATCAAGCCAGCCTCTCGTTGCTACGAAACCATTTTTCGCATCAATTCCAACAATGATTTTCTCTTTATATAGAAGAACTGCTTCTTCTAAAAATTCCTTATCATAAAGAGCAGCTGTTCCTAAAATCACTTTATCTACACCTACTGACAATAACTTCTCTACCGCTACAAGTGATCGAATTCCGCCTCCAACTTGCACAGGAATACGTATTGCCTTGCAAATTCTTTCAATAACGAGCAAATTTACTGACTCGCCAGCAATTGCACCATCTAAATCAACAATGTGCAACTTTTTCGCTCCCAATTTTTCGAATATAATCGCTTGCGCAACCGGATCTTCATTCATTACTGTTTCTTTACTAAACTCTCCTTGATAAAGTCTAACGCATCGCGCCTCTTTTAAATCGATAGCTGGGAAGATTTCCATGCCTCTACCACCCCTTTGAAATTTTTCAACATTTGCATTCCAATGTCACCGCTTTTTTCAGGATGAAACTGTGCGCCGTATATATTTCCTTTTGCTACAAAACCAGGTACTTTCACTCCATATTCACTTATCCCATACACAATTTCATTTGGACAATCTGCATAATAAGAGTGAACATAATATACGAAAGAACCGTCCTCTACTCCATTCCAAAGTGCTATTTCTCCCTCTTTCTTTAACTCATTCCATCCCATATGTGGAATTTTATAAGGAACCTTTAACTTTCGAATAACACCTGGCAATAAACTTAATCCGTTACAGTCTTGTAGTTCCTCACTTTTTTCAAATAAAAGCTGCATCCCTAGGCAAATGCCCAGAAGCGGTTTTCCTGAACTCCCGACTTCTTTTAATACACGCACTAAATTTTTTTCTTCCAATACATCCATCGCTTTCGGAAATGCACCTACTCCTGGTAAGATTACTCCATCACTTCTAAAAATCTTTTCTTTATCACCCGTTACGATGTACTCTGCTCCAATATATTGTAATGCTTGTTCCACACTGCGAATATTTCCCATTCCATAATCTATAATAGCAATCAATTACAACATCCCTTTCGTGGAATTTACACCAGTAATGCTGGCATTTCTTTCGACTGCTTCTCTAAGCGCTCTACCAAACGCTTTAAATAACGCTTCAACTTTGTGATGTGTATTGCTTCCGTATAAAATGCGAGCGTGTAATGTAATATTGGCAGCATGAGCAACTGCTCTAAAAAATTCTTCTGTTAGTTCTGTATCAAAATCCCCTAGCTTCGGATTCGTTAATTCTCCTTGAAACACAATATATGAGCGCCCGCTAATATCAATTGCGACAAAACCTAAAGATTCATCCATCGGTACATATGCGGAGCCATAACGGTTAATCCCCTCTTTATTTTGCAATGCTTCTTTCAAACAATTTCCGAGTACAATTCCAACATCTTCAACTGTATGATGCGCATCAACGAATACATCGCCTTCCGCCTCCACTTGTAAACCGAATCTTCCATGCCTTGCAAATAAAGTTAGCATATGATCAAAAAATCCAACTCCCGTTTGTACAGAAACGTTCTTGCCTTCATCAAGCTGTAAACTTAATTTTATTTTTGTTTCTGTCGTCTCACGTATTTGACTGCACTCACGCATTATTCTTCCTCCTCAAATCTTATTTGAATTGCTCTCGCATGCGCATGTAACCCTTCTTTATTGGCAAGTTCTACAATATGATGTTGTACATCTCTTAACGCTTCCTCCGTATAAGACAGAAAGCTTGATTTTTTCACGAAATCATCGACTGATAACGGTGAGAAAAACCTTGCCGTTCCACTTGTCGGTAACACGTGATTCGGTCCTGCTAAATAATCACCGAGCGGTTCCGGTGCATATGAACCAAGAAAGATAGATCCTGCATGTTTCACATAAGCTAGAGCATTCATCGGTTCTTTTATATGTAACTCTAAATGTTCTGGAGCGATTTCATTCGATAATTGTAGCGCCTCATCTAAAGAAGGAACGATAAAGATAGCTCCATTTCTATTTATCGATTCACGTGCAATTTCGCTTCTTGGTAATGTTTCTAACTGTCTTTTTATCTCTCTTTCTACTTCTTTTGCTAACTCTATATTCGTTGTAATACAAATTGCTGTTGCTCTCTCGTCATGTTCTGCTTGCGATAATAAATCAGCAGCGATATATTTTGCATTACCGGCTTCATCAGCAATAACTACAATTTCTGACGGTCCAGCAATCATATCGATATTTACTATTCCGTATACTTCTCGTTTCGCCAGAGCGACGTACAAATTTCCTGGTCCAACTATTTTATCCACTTTTGGAATCGATTCCGTCCCATATGCTAAAGCAGCAATTGCTTGCGCACCACCTATCGTATAAATTTCATCTACTCCTGCAAGGCTTGCAGCAACTAAAATATGTGGATCAATTCCCCCTTGCCTTGGTGGTGTTACCATTACAATTTTTTTCACACCTGCGAGTTTTGCTGGCAATACATTCATTAATACTGATGAAGGGTACGAAGCCGTTCCGCCCGGTACATATACCCCTACATTTTCTAAAGGCCGAATGATTTGTCCTCTAATGATACCTTTACTCGCGCAATCGAATATAGATTGCCTTTTTTGCTTTTCGTGATACGAAATAATGTTTTTCTTCGCCTCTTGTAACGCTTCTAAAAATGAATGTTCTACAAACATACCCGCTTGTTTTATTTCTTCTTCACTTACACGAAACGCTTTAGTCTCCACACCATCAAACTTTTTTGTATAAAAAGATAGAGCCTCATCCGTACTCTTCCTTACATTTCGAACGATTTCACTTACACTTCTTTGAACAGTTTCTTCTATTATATTAGCGTTTTCTCGTAGCAATTTTATTTTCGATAACGCCTTTTGAAAATCTTCACAAACTATCTCCATTACAAGTCCCCCTATTTTCCTGACAAAATTTCTTGCTCCATCATATTTACAATACTGAATATTTCGTCTTTTTTAGTTTTTAATGTAGCCTTATTTACAATCATTCGAGCAGATATAGAACACATTTCCTCAAATACAATGAGCCCATTTTCTTGTAATGTTTTTCCTGTTTCCACAATATCAACAATTGCATCTGCCAATCCAAGAATAGGAGCAATTTCTACAGAACCTTCTATTTTGATAATTTCTACATCCTCTCCTTTATCATGAAAATAGTTAGAAGTAATATGTGGATATTTCGTCGCAATGCGTTTCTTTCGGTAGCTCTTCGGATTATACGTAGGAATAGAAGCAACACAAAACTTACACACACCCACTCCTAAATCCAACATTTCGTAAATATCTTTCTCATTTTCCATTAAAATATCTTTTCCAACGACCCCAATATCAGCTACTCCATGTTCTACATAAGTAGCAACATCTACTGCTTTCACTAAAATAAATGAGATATCTGTATTTTTACTTTGAAAGACAAGCTTTCGTCCTTTATTTTTGAGCTCCGAACAATCAATCCCAATCTGCTCAAAGAGCGGAATCACATGTTTTTCTAATCTTCCTTTCGTTAACGCAATTTGAATGTTACGCATGAAGTTTCTCCTTCTTTCTGGACTACCCATTTCTCTTTCCATACATATTCCACTAATGATTCGTTCTTTGCCTCAACGACCGTTACTATTTGATTTTTTCTTGCAAATTGAAAGGTGTCGTTTACATTAGAGAATAAGGATAGCTCTACTTTTTTTCCGTCCTTTTGAAGTAAATTTCGTAATCTTTCCGCTTCTGCTAATCTATTTAACTCATAATGAATAATAATATCTATTCCTTTTCGTTCATATGGTTCTTGTTGCTCTTGCAGCGCCTTCACAATTTGATTGACTTGCACCGCGAGTCCAACAGCCGGCAGCATCTCTCCAAAATTTCCAATTAACTCATCATATCTTCCGCCACTAACAATTTCTTCTCCAATTTCATATATATACCCTTTGAAAATAACTCCCGTATAGTAATCTAAATGTTGGATCATACCTAAATCAATTGATATGTAAGATCCATAGCCTAGTTTTTCAATTGCTTCATATATTTCTTTCACTCTTGCAATCGCCATTTTCATTTCATTACTTGAGGCGAGTTTTTCTGCTTCCTCAATCACTTCTAAATTCCCAAATAGCCTTGGTAATTTCTCAAGTAATCTTACTGTTTCATCACATTGATCTAATTTCTTTTCTCTAATAAAATTTGATAGAGCCGCATAATTTTTACTTTCAATGTATGTCCTAAGTACTCTCTCTTCTTCCTCATGAATGGAGAGTTTTTTTACAATACATTTATATAACTGCACTTGCCCAATCTCTATTGTAAAAGATTGCACCTTCACCTTTTGAAGTGATTGAATGACGCTTATGACGCATTCAATTTCAGCTCTTACGTTATCAATCCCTATAATTTCAATACCACTTTGTACAATTTCATTATATTTTCCAGTAAGGGACTCATTCGCCCTAAATACATTTCCGCCATACGTCAGTTTAAGCGGCGTATCCCACCTCTGCGTTCCCATCACTCTCGCTAAAGGAATTGTCATATCTGGACGTAACACGATAATCCGTCCTTTTTCATCAAAAAATTTATACATCTTTTCTTCATCTATCGGTCTATTTTGAAAGGCAAAAACATCATAAAATTCAATTGTAGGTGTCCTTATTTCCTCATAACCTCGCCCTAAAAAAGTACGTCTTAATTTTTGCTCCACTTCTTCAATTAACGTACATTCTTCGAATAAATAGTCTCTCGTTCCATTTGGGTTTGCCCGTTTCCATTTTGTCATCTAAATTCTCACACCTTTCCCTTTCTAATGTATGCCCATTTCATTCACCTAAACCGAAAATAAAAAGAGCCTTGTAGACAAAATACCTACAAGGCTCTTTAGTAGAGTGTAGGTACAACGGGAATAACCCTTGTGCCTACACGTTTTCACGCTAGGTTCAAGGGCTTTATGTATGATGATGTAGTTGTGTAAGCATTTTAATAGATTGCACGATATTCATAATACTTACTCCCCTTCTCCTCTGATTTTTACATAGTATATAATACTTAATTCTGAATGTAAATACATTTTGAACATTCCGTTATTTCTTAATATAAAGCTATTTTCCTTTCATACTCTACAATTTCTTGTTCATATTGCATCGTAATACTAATTTCGTCTAGACCATTTAATAATTTCTCTTTCCACATTTTCTCGATCGTAAAATGAAATCTGTGCGTACTCGTTGTAATTACTTCATTCTCTAAATCTACTTCTATTTGTTCTCTCGCATCAGTTTTGGCAAGTTTTTCTCGCATTTCTTTATCCATTACAATTGGCAACATACCATTTTTCATACAATTCATATAAAAAATATCTGCAAACCCTCCGGCGATAATAACGTGGAAACCATAATCAGCAAGTGCCCAAGGTGCATGTTCTCTTGAAGAACCACACCCAAAATTATCACCTGTAATTAATATACTTGCTCCTTTTCTGTCTTGTGCATTAAGCGGAAAATTAGGGTTTTCATGGCGGTTATTATCATAGCGCCATTCATCGAATAAATACTTTCCAAATCCCGTCCTTTCAATTCTCTTTAAGTATTGCTTCGGTATAATTTGATCTGTATCAATGTTATCATTCATCAGTACTGCGGCAGTACCTTTATGAATACGAAATGGCTCCATCATAACTCTCCTTTCTAATATCAACAAAATGACCGTATAACGCAGCTGCTGCCGCCATTGCTGGGCTAACTAAATGTGTTCGTGCCCCTTTTCCTTGTCTTCCTTCAAAATTACGATTTGAAGTCGAAGCACAATGTTCTCCTTCAGGTACTTGATCTGGATTCATTCCAAGACACATTGAGCATCCAGGTTCTCTCCATTCAAATCCAGCTTCTTCAAATATGTGATGTAGCCCTTTTTGCATCGCAGCTTCCCTTACTCTTTTCGATCCAGGTACAACGAGCGCTCGCACACCTTCTTTTACCTTTCTCCCTTTCACAACAGATGCAGCAATTTCTAAATCAGAAAGCCTGGAATTTGTACAAGATCCAATGAAAACATGCTGAACAGAAATGTCATACGTGCTTTGTCCAGGGCTTAATCCCATATAAGAAAATGCTCTTTCGTCATTTGCATCCTGCTTTTCTGGCAATTTTTCATCAATACGAACACCCATACTCGGGTTGGTTCCCCACGTAACGTACGGTGCTAAATCCGTCACATCTATCGTAATATATAAATCATAAATTGCATCTGAATCTGTATAAAGTTCAGACCATTTCTTCTCGAATGTTTCAAAGTCTTTCGGTGCATATTTACGTCCTTTTACATAAGCAAATGTTTTTTCATCTGGTGCTATAATACCAGCCTTTGCTCCTCCTTCAATTGCCATATTACAAAGCGTCATTCTCTCTTCCATCTCCATAGCCTCAATCGTCTCTCCGTAAAATTCCATTACATATCCAGTTCCAACTGCTACACAGTACTTTGAAAGGAAATGCAAAATAATATCTTTTGCGTAAACACCTTTCTGTAATTTTCCTTTTAACTCAATACCCATCGCTTTCGGCTTTCGTTGCCATAACGTTTGCGTTGCCAATACATGCTCCACTTCACTCGTACCAATGCCAAATGCTAGCGCGCCAAACGCACCATGCGTTGCTGTATGACTATCACCACAAACAATTGTTTTTCCTGGTTGTGTAAGTCCAAGTTCTGGTCCGATAACATGAACAATCCCTTGCTCTTCATCCCCGATATCCGCTAACGGCACCTGAAATTGTTTACAATTTTCCCGGAGTGTATCTAGTTGCTGTTTCGCAATGCGATCGGTAATATTCCAAACATCTTTCGTTGGAATATTATGATCCATCGTTGCGAATGTTAAATCAGATCTGCGAACCGTTCGATTTGTAAGCCGCAAGCCTTCAAAGGCTTGCGGTGACGTTACTTCATGAACAAGATGAAGATCGATATATAATAAATCTAATCCATTTTCGTTTGTCGTAACTACGTGTCTTTCCCAAAGTTTATCTAGCAGCCTTTTTCCCATTATCTCCCTCTCCCTACTAACGCTTGCTCTTCCATCTCTTGTATAACTGCCTTCGTAAATGAAGTTGTCGTCTCATCTCCTCCGATATCTACTGTACATTTTCCTAATTTAAGAACTGCAGATATCGCAGATTCAATTGCATTCCCTTCTCTCGTTAATTCAAATGATTGCCCAAGCATCATTGCAACAGAGCGCATCATTGCAATTGGATTCGCCTTATTTTTTCCGGCAATATCCGGCGCTGATCCGTGAATAGGCTCGTATAATGAAGGTCCCTTTTCTGCATGACTTGCTGATGGAAGCATTCCTAATGATCCCGCTAATACTGAAGCTTCGTCACTCAAAATATCCCCAAATAAGTTTTCCGTTACAATTACATCAAACCGTCCTGGATTCCGAATTAACTCCATCGCAGCTGCATCTACTAAAATATGTTCTAGTTCAACGTCTGGATAACGAAGTGCTACTTCTTCCGTAACAGTTCTCCATAGTTTACTAGATTCTAAAACATTCGCCTTATCAATAGATGTTACTTTTTTCTTCCGCTTACTCGCTAATTGAAAGGCATAAGAAACGATCCGTTCAATTTCATGTCGATGATACGTAAGTGTATCTGTTGCTACTTCGTCCGTTCGTTCTTTCGGATAAGAAAAATAAATTCCACCTGTTAATTCACGAACGACAACGAAATCAATTTCATCAGCGTTTTTTAATGGCGATAAATGTGCCGTTGCGCTTTCTACCGTTACAGGGCGAACATTTGCAAATACTCCAAGCCCTTTTCTTAGAGCTAATAATCCTTTCTCCGGTCTTTCCTTCGCGCTATCCCACCTTGGTCCACCAACCGCTCCAAGTAAAACCGCATCACTTGCTAAACAAGCGGCAAGCGTTCGTTGCGGTAATGGTTGCCCATTTACATCGATAGCACTCCCGCCAAAATACTCATCTTGCAAATGAAAATGATGCCCATATAACCTCTCTACCATATGCAATACTTCCTTCGCACTTTCCATAACTTCTGGGCCAACACCATCACCAGCTAAACAAACGATACGTTTTTCCAATTTCAACACTCCTTTTAACTGAATTTTCAGAACTTTAATTTGATAGGTGAGGAAGGCTTCTCTCACCTATCAAACACTTATTTCACAAGCTGGATAAAAGATTTCAATTTCCCTGCTGCATGGACATATGCTCTCGCCGAAGCTTCCAATACGTCTTGTGCAACACCAAAACCTGATACTTGATGCGTTCCTTCTTTTAATTCAACATGAACATGAGCCAGTGCATCTTGACCTTGTGTAATAGATTGTATGCGATAATCCGCCAATTCACATTCTAATCCTAAAATTCTTTGGATTGCATTATAAATCGCCTCAATACTACCAGAACCAGTCGCTGCATCTTCGTATACATTTCCTTCTTCGTCTTTTAGCACAACTGT
Organism: Bacillus sp. BPN334; assembly: GCF_008368885.1. Lineage (NCBI taxonomy): Bacteria > Bacillati > Bacillota > Bacilli > Caryophanales > Bacillaceae > Bacillus > Bacillus sp. BPN334. Next base: position 170,273 of record NZ_QOZW01000014.1, read on the forward strand.
CGCGCATTGTGTACTATTTGATACAAAATGTACTTGTAGTTGCGTAATGTTATATTGCTGAGCCGCAAATGCTGATTCCCCAAGCATAAGTGCACGTAAATCTTCCTCAGTAATTTCCTTCTTACGATCAGCTAATTTTTTAAAGGCTTCAAACACCGCATCTCGTTCTTCCTTTGTAAATTCATAACCAAGCTCTTTCATTTTTTCTGTAAACGCGTGACGTCCAGAATGTTTTCCAAGTACGAATAGATTTTGAGATTCGCCTACTAGCTCTGGTTCAATAATCTCATACGTTGTCACTTCTTTTAATACACCATCTTGATGAATTCCTGATTCATGAGCAAATGCATTCGCTCCAACAATCGCTTTATTTTTCGGTACAACCATACCTGTTAATCTGCTTACTAATGTACTCGTCGCTTTAATCTCTTTTAGCGTCATAGAAGACTCCGCTTTATAGAGATCTTTTCTAATATGAAGAGCAACTGCGACTTCTTCTAACGCCGCATTCCCTGCTCTTTCTCCAATTCCATTAATTGTTCCTTCTACTTGCAACGCTCCGCCTTCAACCGCAGCTAATGAATTCGCTACTGCCATCCCAAGATCATCGTGACAATGACAAGAGAAAATTGCTTTTTCATATGAAGGAACGGATTCTTGTAAGTATTTAAAAAGAGAATAATATTCTTCTGGATTCGTATATCCAACTGTATCTGGAATATTAATTACATTCGCTCCTGCACGAATTGCAACTTCAACTGCTTCAACTAAAAAAGCTTTTGCTGTTCTTGTCGCATCTTCTGCTGAAAATTGTACTGTCGGAAATAATGATTTCCCGAGTGTAACCGAGCGGTGAATACTATCTAATACATCTTCTTTTGACATACAAAGTTTATATTTCATATGAATATCACTTGTAGCTAAAAATACGTGTAGACGAGGAGATACAGCACCTTTCACGGCTTCATATGCTCTTCGAATATCACTTTCTTTCGCTCTAGCTAAACTCATAACTGTAGCATTTTGAATGGTATTTGCGATGCGTTTTACCGATTGAAAATCCCCTTCGGAAGCTGCTGCAAAACCAGCTTCCATGACATTAATACCTAGTCTCTCTAATTGCCTTGCAATTTGCAATTTCTCTTGTTCATTTAAATTCACTCCTGGTGATTGTTCGCCATCACGTAGCGTCGTATCCATGAACAAAATCTGCTTCATATTATTTAACCCCTGCCTTTACTCGCGGCTGTACAAACGGCATCATTTCACGTAATTTACGTCCAACTACTTCGATTTCGTGTTCATTCTCTTTCTCATTTGTCGCATGGAAATTTGGTTTTCCTGCTTTATGCTCTGCAATCCAGCCTCTTGCAAATGTACCATCTTGAATTTCTGCTAGCACTGCACCCATCGCTTTCTTCGTATCTTCCGTAACAACGCGTGGGCCTGATACGAAGTCGCCCCACTGCGCTGTATCTGAAACTGAATATCTCATATTTTCAAGTCCGCCTTCATACATAAGGTCAACGATTAGTTTTAGTTCATGTAAACATTCAAAATATGCAAGTTCCGGTTGATAACCGGCATCAACTAACGTTTCAAATCCAGCTTTTACTAGTGCAGTTACTCCGCCGCAAAGCACAGCTTGCTCTCCAAATAAATCTGTTTCTGTTTCTTCTTTAAACGTCGTTTCTAATACACCGGCTCTCGTCGCTCCAATTCCATCAGCATAAGAAAGTGCCTTTTCAGTCGCAACTCCTGTTGCATCTTGGTATACTGCAAATAATGCAGGAACAGCTCCGCCTTCAGCAAATGTACGGCGCACAAGATGCCCTGGACCTTTTGGTGCTACTAGAAATACATCTACATTAGTTGGTGGTTTCACTTGATCAAAGTGCACATTAAATCCGTGAGCAAAAACGAGAGAATTTCCTGCCTTTAAATTTGGCGCAATTTCCGCTTCATATACTTCTGGCTGCAGTTCATCCGGTAGTAGAATCATTACTACATCAGCTTTTTCCGCTGCTTCTGCTACTGTATATACAGAAAATCCATCTTCTTTCGCTTTATCCCAAGAGTTCCCTTTTCTTAAACCTACTACTACATCAAATCCGTTATCACGTAAGTTTTGTGCATGTGCATGACCTTGCGAGCCATATCCAATGATTGCTACTCTCTTTTCTTTTAATACATTTACCGTTACATCTTTCTCATAATAAACTTTTGTCATTTTCATTTCCCCCTATATTTAAATGGTTATTGAATTAACATAACTTGCTTATCTTGTTTTTTCATACTACGCGTAAACGCTGTTACACCTGTTCTAGCAATTTCTTTCAAACCATACGGACGAAGTAATTCAATTAATGCTTCTACTTTCTCCTGCGTACCAGTTACTTGCACAACTATGGAATCCTTCCCAACATCTATTACAGCGGCTCGAAACGGTTCAATTAAACTATATAATTCTGCTCTTGCTACTGATGTTGCTACTTTAATAAGTGCAAGTTCTCTTGCGATCATCGCTTCTTCTGTAATATCTGATACTTTCAGAACATCAATTTGCTTATGAAGTTGTTTAATTAACTGCTCCACTTGCTGTTCATTTTCGACGTGTACAACAATCGTCATCCGCGATATGTCCGATGATTCCGTATGACCTACTGAAATACTTTCAATATTGAAATGTCTTCGTGTCATAACACCCGTAATTCGGTTTAACACACCACTTTGATTTCGAACTGTCGCTGTAACAATTCTCTTCACCTTTTTTCCACTCCCTCCATTTGGTGAACACCTTTCCCTGGCGCAACCATCGGCATTACCTTTTCTGATTGAAGTACACGGCAATCAATTACGACTGGTTCTTGTAATTTAATCGCCTGCTGTATTTGCTTCTTTGCAAGAAGTGGATCATCTATACGAACTCCTTTTATGCCATACGCATTTGCAAGGGCAACGAAATCTGGTTGACACGATAGTAAAGAGTGCGAATATCTTTTGTTATAAAATTCATCTTGCCATTGTCTTACCATTCCTAAAGCTTCATTATTTAAAATAAATACTTTAACAGGCAATGAGTGTTCTTTTAACACACTTAATTCTTGCAAGGTCATTTGAAATCCAGCGTCACCTACAATTGCAATAACTAGTTCCTCACGCTTTGCAATTTGCGCACCAATTGCTGCTGGAAATCCGAAGCCCATCGTTCCTAATCCTCCTGAAGTTACCCATTTATCAGGAGTTTTGAGCGGATAATATTGGGCTGCCCACATTTGATGTTGCCCAACATCTGTTGTTACAATCGCTTCTCCTTTCGTAATTTCATATAACATATCAATTGCGTATTGAGGCTTAATACTTTCCGAATTCCTTTTATAAGATAGTGGATACTTTTCTTTTCTACTCTTTAATAAAGAGAGCCACTTATGATGATTTTCTTTCCTTCCTTCTGGTTGAAGTAATACTTCCAGCGCTCGCTTAGCACTTGCAACAATTGGAATCTCAGTCGGCACATTTTTTCCGATTTCTGCTGGATCAATATCAATATGCGCAACAGTCGCCTTTTTAGCAAAATAAGCTAAATTCCCAGTAAGACGATCATCAAATCTTGCACCTATATTAATAAGTAAGTCGCATTCATATAACGCCATATTGGCTGTGTAAGAACCGTGCATTCCTCCCATTCCTAGAAAAAGTTCATCATCTGGCGGAAACCCACCAAGACCAAGTAATGTATGCACAACAGGAATTTCATATTTACGAGCAAAACTTGTTAACTCTTTCGAAGCCTTCGCATGCAACACACCTGCTCCAGCTAAAATTAACGGCTTGTTTGCAGCCCTAATTGCTTGTAATAATTTGTTTATTTGGAGTAAATTCGGTTCATAATTAGGGTTGTATCCCGGTAAATCCATTTGTACGTCATTACATCGTTCTCCTTGCTCTACTACCATATCTTTCGGAAGGTCAATAACGACTGGGCCTGGTCTTCCTGTTCTAGCAATATGAAATGCTTCTTTAATAATTCGAGGTAAATCTGAAGCCTTTCGCACTTGATAGTTATGTTTTGTCACCGGCATCGTAAGCCCCATAATATCCGCTTCTTGGAAAGCATCACTTCCAATTAACGTCGTTGCTACTTGCCCTGTAAATACAACAAGTGGTAATGAATCAATCATCGCATCTGCTAGACCAGTAATAACATTTGTAGCACCTGGTCCACTCGTTGCAATGACAACCCCTGGATTACCAGTAATTCTGGCATACCCTTCAGCGGCGTGAATAGCTCCTTGCTCATGCCTTGTTAAAATATGCGGAATTTCACAGTCGTAGAGTGCATCATAAAGAGGTAAAACCGCACCACCAGGATAACCGAAAATTACTTCTACTCCTTCCTTTTCTAGCGCTTCTAACAATAGCTGTGCACCAGTTGCCAGTTTCTCTTCCGTTTTTGAAGACATTGTTCTTATAAGCCCCCTTTTTGAAAACTTTTATCAATAAAAAAAATCCTACGTCCACACTCCAGCTATGTGCTGAAGGGACGAAAGATTTCGCGGTACCACCCTTCTTCGCAAGAATACTCTTGCCTCAGTGACCCATAAATGAGTCTAGCTAATAACGGAGCTACCGTCTAAGCCTAGACAAATGCTTCAGCTTAGCACTCAAGGGCGATGTTCGTCGACGTGAACCATCGGTTTCCAGCAACCACCGACTCTCTGTGAGGCTTCACAATCAACTACTCCTCCCTCTCAACGCTTTCTTATGTTATAAAGAGTTGTTATCCAACTTTATTTTCTTCGTAAATCTTCTCTCCATCTTCTATAACTAACTTTCGGAATTCTTCTAATAAACGATTCGTATGTGGACCTGTTTGCCCTAAACCAATCGTTCTACCATCTACTGTCGTAACAGCAATTACTTCAGCAGCCGTTCCTGTTAAAAATACTTCATCAGCTACATATACATCATGTCTTGTAAATAACTCTTCTCTAACGTCATATCCAAGTTTTTCACCGATTTCTAAAATAGCGTTTCGTGTAATGCCTTCTAACGCTCCAGCAGAACTTGGTGGTGTAATTAATTTATTTCCTTTTACAATAAACACGTTATCTCCCGATCCTTCAGCTACGTATCCTTGATCATTTAACATAAGTGCTTCTTGTACTCCAGCTAATTTCGCTTCAATACGAACTAAAATATTGTTTAAGTAATTTAAAGATTTTACTTGAGGCGACAAAACATCTGGACGGTTTCGGCGCGTTGCAACTGTTACAACCGGAATCCCCTTTTCATAATATTCTTGCGGGAATAAAGATAGTTGTTCTGCAATTACTACTACATTCGGTTTCTTACAAGAATCAGGATCTAATCCAAGATTTCCTGCTCCTCTCGATACAACAAGGCGAATGTATCCATTAGATAATTTATTTTGTCGAATCGTCTCAACAACAATATGCGTTACTTCATCTAAAGAATATGGAATTTCTAACATGATGGATTTTGCTGATTCATATAACCGGACAAGATGCTCTCTCAAACGGAAAACATTACCGCTATATACTCTAATTCCTTCAAATACTCCATCGCCATATAAATAACCATGATCATATACTGAAACTTTTGCCTCGTCTTTTGGAACAAATTCTCCATTTAAGAAAATCCATTGCTCGTTCACTGGAAAGCGCCTCCTATGTTCTATGAATTTTTTATTGTTTCCTAGTTTACTCTCCTTTCTAAATAAATCAAGTAAATTTTTAGAAAATTTTTAATTTTTAATCGTACGTACATCTTTGATTATATTGATTTAACAGCATTGTTAACGTTTACAAAAAGTCAAAAAATTTTTTTCGTCAATTTCCCCTAAAAAAAATATTTGTTTAAAAGAAGGATTTTCATCAATTGATACGAATCTATTGTATTCAATAAACGGACGTCCGTTTTTATAAATTCGGGAATATATAACGACTTTTGCTGAAAAAGGGGGAAAATAATAAAAATAACGCTGTCTAAAAATAACATTCATATTTTTCGTTTCGTAATCATAATCCTATTTTTAAAAAACAATTTGTCAAAATGAAGGAGGAAATCAATATGGCGTGTGTACAAATTAAAGGAACGAGACAAGAGGTAGTAGAAATGCTTCAACTATTTGATCTAATGGATACGAAAGGTTTTTGTAAATTCGATAATTATGTAGAGGTAGAACCAAATAATAAAGAACATAATAATTTTATTGCTTCAATTGACATTCATTCAAATACTTCTTCTGCCCAAGATACTTTAAACGATCAATTCGTAAGTCAAATGCTTACTGGTGTATATAACGACTAAATAAAGTGATACTTTAATCAAGCTATCCGTAAATAGCAGGATAAATATATGCTTCCTACCGTCTTTGCATAAATATATACGATGTACTAGAGCATACTAGCAACTAGATGGTAGGAGGTGAGAATTATGGCTAGAATTGGCGTTGAAAACTCATTAACAGATGTTCAACAAGCTCTTCAGCAACAGGGACATGAAGTTGTTACCCTGGGCTCAGAACATGATGCACAAGGGTGCGATTGTTGTGTTGTAACTGGGCAAGATTCTAATATGATGGGTATTGCAGATGCATCAATTAAGGGATCGGTAATTGCAGCTCATGGTTTAACAACAGATGAAATTTGTCAGCAAGTTGAGAGCCGCACTTAAAAAAGAAAGAGGACTCCTTTTGAAAAGGAGTCCTCTTTTTTATATTCACCTAACGGGAAAGTAACATATACTGGATGAAAGCCCTACCTCTCTCTCATCATTACGGTTCCACTGACCGCTCCTTGATTCACTAGTATACATATAAAGCCTACAATAATAATTTATAGGGTTTGTTCACAAAAGTTGTTGGTAAGACTACCCGATCTTTCGCAAACTTTTCGTATTACATTTATAAGATTTATTTACTTTATACTAGCTGTAACCGAGACACGAATTAAAATTTTAACACCAATACAATAACTTGTCAACATTTTTTACAAATTAAAAACAGACAGTAACGGTTTGTCTGTTTTAGAATGGAGCTTTTTCTTTTATTACATATACAACAAAACCGCTTACTAACATACATAAGCCAACTACTAAGTTTTTGATATTAATCATAAATTCCTCTCCCTTATTCCACACATCATATATATTTACAGTTCAATTATTCCGATCATCTTAAAGCGCACTTTTTCTAATATATCATAATTCCTAAAAAATGCAAGTTCACTTTTGGCGACCATTTACAAATTTATCTACAGTGCTTGGTACCGTATTTAAAGCCTTTTCAATTAAATGTGTACTACTATTGAGGTGTAATACTTGCACACCGTTAGAACCGACTACTAAAAAAGCAACTGGGCTAATAGAAACCCCAGCCCCGCTTCCGCCTCCAAATGGATGACTTTGCTTGTGCTCTTTATGCTGCCCTTGTCCGTTATTATGTTTTTCGGAAATAAAATCACCTTTAAAGTCACTTCCACCGGCACCAAAACCAAAAGCCACTTGAGATACTGTTAATACTACATTTCCATCAGCTGTTGAAACTGGACTTCCAACAATCGTATTTACATCTACCATTTCTTTTAAATTTGTCATTGCTGTTTTCATTAAATTTTCAATTGGATGTTCCATTATGTATTGCACCCTTTCCTCATTATTCTTTTTTATACTTTCCAAAATAGAGGAAGTCATACTAACTTTTCCTATTTCAAAAAAATAATTCCACTCTTCTAAGTGGAATTACGCCTTGTACAAGCTCGGATAAAGTAAAATTTTAATCAATGAGGTTTTGTTCATCACCCACTAAGTATTAACCCTTACCAATCGGGCGTTTGCGGGCCACAAATAGCGGGATAAAAAAGAAAAAGAGATGCATACTACTATTGAACCTTGTTATGAAAGGAGTCATGACTTTGACTGAGAAATTTGATGAGTATAAAAAAAGAGATAGAATAGATAGTGATTATAGTGACTATAAAGAAGAATATGCAGCTGAGGTTGCACCACAGCGCATTGATTATGATTACGATGAGAAAGATAATAAAGATGATGTAAGATCGTCCGCCGCTGGATCAACTGCTGGCTTTATCGCTCTTGCCTTATCTATCTTATCACTCTTTACCTTCCCAACATTATTTGGTCTTGTTTCTGTATTACTAGGAATTTACGCTTATAATCGCGGAGCTACTGTAACTGGTGGTATCGCTGCGATTGTCGGCGGAATTGCAGCACTCATTGCAATTTTATTCCGAGTAGCACTTGTCGGATTATTGTTCTCCCTTTTTTAAAAAGAAAAAGGTATCTCGCTTATGCGGGATACCTTATCCTGTAAATACATCTTCCGATGGATATTTGATTTTTTGTTTTGCTGGTCGCGCTAAAGAAAAAACAAGTGTTAACGGTCCAATTAATCCACAAAACATAACAAACATAATAATACATTTTCCAAACGCTGATAACTTTGCAGTAATCCCCATCGTTAACCCTACTGTTCCAAACGCTGAAATTGTTTCAAATAGTAACTGAATAAAACTAAAGTTTTCTGTAAGCATTAATACAAATACTGCTGCAAAAATGAGTATTTGACTGGCAACAGCAATGGCTAACGCTCTCGTTACTGTTGACATTTTTATAGTGCGCTGAAATAAAACGATTTCCTCTTTTTTTCTAAAGAAAGAAAGAACGGATGTAACTAAAATAACAAAAGTTGTTAATTTAATCCCTCCACCTGTTGATACACTTCCTGCACCAATAAACATTAAAACCATCGTAAATAATATAGATGATTCTTCCATTCCCCCGTAGTCAACTGTATTAAATCCAGCAGTACGAGGAGTAATACCTTGGAAGAAAGAAGCCCATAACTTTTCATTTAAAGGTAAATTCCCTAACGTCTTCACATTATTATATTCCAATACAAAAATCACAATCATTGCTATAACATTTAACGCTACTGTTCCAACAATCATGATTTTAGAATGAAGTGATAATTTTCGAAAGCTACGACTATACCATATATCAATTAATACGGTAAAACCGAGACCACCTATTACGATTAAAGAGCAAATCCCAATATTAATAATAGGATCTCCTACATACCTTGTTAAATTATCCGGCCATAGAGCAAATCCAGCATTATTATAAGATGCAATAACGTGAAAAATACTATAGTATACACCTTTTCCAAAACCAAACTCTGGAATAAAGCGAAACGATAAAAAGATGACTCCAATAAGCTCAATACAAATTGAAAATATAAAGACACGCTTTACTAATTTTACAAGACCACCTATATTTGTCTGATTAAATGCCTCTCCGATTAATAATCGATGGCGTAACCCGATTTTTTTACCTAATACCCAAACAATTAAAATGGCAATTGTCATAAGACCTAAACCACCTGTTTGAATTAAAAACATAATAACAATCTCGCCAAACATCGTAAACGTACTTGCAGTATCTACTACCCCTAATCCCGTTACAGTTGCTGCTGACGTTGCCGTAAAGAAAGCATCTACCCAACTAATATGTACTTTCGTTGCGAATGGTAACTTTAATAACAAACCGCCAACCACAATTAAGCAGAAAAAACCTAATGCTAATATTTGTGGTGGATTTAATCGTATAAAACGATTATACAGCCCTTGTCTTTTTGTTACTTCCATATTCACTAACTCCCTTTTCCCCTCATAACTAAAGGCTTATAAGAAACCTTACATAGCGGGATAAACCTTATATTCTTATAATATAGTTGAGCATAATCCTTTTTTTTAAAGATTTCAACTTTTATTTATACTCGAACTCCACTTCATTTTATGACAAGAAACTTTCTATTATATTTATTCGTACTCTACAACTCTCGCAACAATCATTTTATATGTATCATTTCTCAAATTCTCATACCTTTCACTCTATGTTCACACCAAGGTCACTTCTATCTTTTATAGTATATATATCGAAGTTGTTCCTCCCTAATTTATAAGACATTCCCCAGTGTCTTGAACAACTTCCATCCCTAATTAAATTGACATAAATTGTCCCCTTCCTTGACCATCTCTTATGTGATGGTCTTATTTTTTATTTACTCTACCTCTTATCTAAAACTCCCTCTCTCTTTCACTCTATGTTCACACCAAGGTCACTTCTATCTTTTATAGTATAT